>CAKASQ030000060.1 GCA_916988195.3 Oscillospiraceae bacterium | reverse complement strand
ACATCCTTTTAGAACTTTTGTGCTATCATATCACATAAATTCAAGAAAATATACTTTTAACATTAACGGGCTACTACAGAGTTTTGGCGCTTTTCCGGGATATGCGTAGGGGGCGATGTGGGCATCGCCCCCTACGCATCATTTGAAGTCACATTCTGCTTTCCATCTTTTTTAGAAGCCGGACATCTGTCCCACAAAACTGGTACAGCATATACGCACCCAGGAGCCTGGATGCGATCTGCGCCGAGTACCGTGCCTCGAGCTCGGAGTCCGGCAGATTCGTCGAGACAATCGTGGGTCTTCCGGAAAGGAGCCTGCCGTTTACAACCTGATAGAGGGCCGACACCGTAAACTGCGTCGTCATCTCCGTTCCCAGATCGTCAACGATCAAAAGGTCTGTTTCCATGTACTCGCCCGTCAGCGCGCCGTCTTCTTTCAGGCGGAACTTCTCCGTCTCAAAATCGGAAAAGAGCTTCCCCGCCGACACATAGCAGACGGAATAGCCCTTGTCCGCCACCGCGCGGGCGATGCAGCCGGAGAGAAACGTCTTGCCAAGGCCCGTCGCGCCCATGAAAAGAAGCGAGTCGCTCCCCTCGGAAAACGTCTTCGTATAGCTCACGGCGCTCTCGTAGACCCGCTTCATAAGCGCTCGCGGCGAAATGCCGAGCTTGGGGTCGATTCTCTCGGGATACACATCGAGCCGGAATTTCTCGAAGCTCTCCTTGCCCGCGCCAAAAGCCTGCATCAGGACCTTCTTCTGCTCCTGCCGGCAGAGCTCCCGCAAGCACTCGCACATCGCAGCGCCACGCCAGCCGCTTCCGCCGCAGAGCTTGCAGACGGGCTCGCGCTCCAAATCCTCCGGGTCGATATTCTCGGATTCCAGAATCCAGTCCCGCTCGCGCTGGAGCGATAAATTTTCCTGCCTGAGCGTCTGCATCGCCTGCTCGGGGCTCTCGCTTCCCCGGAAGGCGGCGGCGTAGACCTTCGCACTCGTTTTGCGAAGCTCGCGGTCAATTTCGCGCAGACGCGGCAGCTTTTCGTAGATCGCGGAAATGCGGCGGTCGCAGTCGAGCTCGTTCTGGCGGCGCGCCTCGTCGAGCCTTGCTTCTGCCCGGTGCAGAACCTCCTTCGCGTAGGCCATGCGTTATTCCTCCCCGTTTTGCAGCATGCGCCGGATGGCCGCGCGCTGAATGTCGCTGAGATCGTCGTCGTGGTGCTGGACGTTGTAGCCGGGCTTTGCCTGGCTTCTTGCGGCCTTCTCCGGCATGCGGTCGCCCGCCTCGATTTTCTCGAGTGTCAAGAGCCCCTGCTCGTGCCAGCTTTTCAAAATCGAATTTAAGTACGGCCACTTGAGCCCGCCCGTGTTCATGCACGTTTTTTCATATGCCTTCTGGATCTCCCGCTCACCGAAGCCCCACGAGAGCCACGTCGAGATGAGCTTTTCCTCGCCCGGGGTCAGCTTGCGGCCCTCGATGCCGAACATGTGCTGGATTTTTCCGACGTTTGCCTGCACCTGCAATTGACTCTGCATGTAGACGGCGGCTTCCTCCATCGTGTCGATGCCGAGATCCGCCCAGCGGTAGGCCTCCTTTTCGATGGAGCGGATGGACGGCATGCGCGTCTGGCCTCTTCCTCTGCCTCTTTGGATGCAGTAGTTGATCAAAATCGAAATGACCTCCGGCGGCAGGCCGAGATAGCGGTAGATGGAGAGCAGAATTTTAATCTCCTCCGTGCTGAGAAGCCGCCCCAGCCGCCTTTGCGCTTCTCCGACCATGCTCGGAAATTCCGGGTTCGTGCGGTACTCGCGCGTCACGTCTTCTTCTGTATAGCTCGGCGCTTCGGCGGGGGCCAAATGCTTCGGCTCTTCCTGCGCGCAGAGCCCCAGCTGCCGCAGGTTTGCCGTCGCAAGGTCGAGCCGGGTCTTCGGCATGCGGAGCGCCTGCCCTGCAAGCTCCGGCTCGTTTCCTGCCGCGAGGTAGAGATATAAAAGCGCCGCGTCGCCGTTTGCGCAGGCCAGCAGCCGCTTGAGATCGCTATTGGAGATGGTAATGCCCGCTTCCTGCATGTTGGTTCCTCTTTCTGTGTCTGGCAATGGATCGTTGCGTTCTTCCGTGGGTATGCGTTACGAAATTTCCGGATTCTCCCCGGTTATGCGTAGGGGCGGGCGACTCTGCCCGCCCAAGGGAAGTTCCGAATTCGCCGCAGATTTTCGCGTTTCGGTCATCTTTCTGTGGGCGGAAAGCCGCGTCCGCCCCACGGGAGTTCTGAAACTTCCCGAGGGTGCTCGTAGGGGGCGATGCCCACATCGCCCCATTGCGTACCATCGAATTCGCCGAAGGTTTCCGTGAAATCGGGTTTATTTGCCGGGGCGATGTAGGCATCGCCCCCTACGCGTTAGGCTTGACGCTTCCGATTATTCGAGGGCAAAGCCCATATAGACGGGCTCGAACTCGGGGTATTCTTTATCCAGCCATTTGAGCATGCACCACGTCTCGCCGTCCTGTCCGCTCTGCGCCGTCTGCACCTCGTACTGGCCCGCGCCGAGCTTTTCACCCAGCGCGCCTAAAATCTTCCGGTCGGGCAGCAGCTCGTAGACGAATGCCCGCGCGCCGTTTTCTCTGGCTTTCACCGCCGCGCAGCCCATACTGTAGCCCGCCATCAGGCAGTAAAATTTCCCGCCCGATACCGCGTACTCCAGCTGTGCCTTGTCGTAGCGCACATGCGAAATGTCCCAGAGCGCCGTCTCGCGAAGACCCGCGTAGTCCTGTACGCCGATCTCGGTCGCCTGTCCCTTCGCCTCTGCACAATTCAACATCAATTTGCTGCCGCCCATCTGGCGGGAAAAGCCGAGTCTGGCGTAAAAATCCGCAAGGTCCTGCGTCGCGGGGCTTAAAAGAAGCGCCTCCACGTACCGCTTGCGAAGCTCCTTTTCCGCGTAAGCCATCACGGCTCTGCAATAGCCTTGGCCGCGGTGCTCTTTCTTTGTTGCGACGGCATAAAGATAGGCGGCCTTGAGCTGCTTTTCGCCCTTCACGATCGTCTGCGGCAGAGCAAAGAGCATGGCGCACACGCAGCCTGTTTCATCCTCCGCGCAAAAGCCCGTCGCGTTCGGGTAGAGCGTTTCAAAAAATTCGTCGATATCCTGCGCCGAGTCCTCGGCAAACGCCTCGTTCCAGATTGCCTTCAAGGCCGGGATATCGGCCGGGGTCGTCTTTCTTGTGCGCATTATTCTTCCTCCCGCAGCGTCGCGTTGTATTTCGCCAGCAGCAGCGTGGGCTGATAGGATTCCTTCGCCTTGCGAAGACCGGGCTCTCCCATGTCGTCCTCGCGGTTGAGGAACTTTAGCTCGGGGTACTTTTCCGCGATCATGCGGGAAAATTCGCGGTTGATCATCGCGTACGCGCCGTTGATGGCCGAATACGCCTTTTCGAAGCACACATCATAATACTGCTCGTTCATCCGCGCGCCCATCGAGAACGCAATGACCTCGCCGTTTTCGATCAGCATGAGCCCGTCCATATGCACGGCCTCAAAATGGTCGAATGCTCTTGAAATCGCCGTCTTCTCCTGCTCGATCTGCTCGTTCCACTCGTGTACCTCGTACCACTTTTGGACCATCTCGCGGCAAAGGGCGAGATTTTCCGGCGTGATAATCTCGGTTCTCGCGTCGGGGTGGTCCTGCTCGAAGCGGTTGCAGTGGTTGCGCTTGGCCTGCAGCTTCTTTCCGTGAAGCTCCGTGAGCTCTTCGACGGTATAGATGTAGTCATAGGAATCACGATAGGCCGTAAAGGTGAATTTTCCGGGGTAGAGCGATTCCAGACGCGCTTTCCGGTCGTCCGTCACGCCGCGCAGGCAGAATTTCTCGCCGCGCTGCTTTGCGTCCTGCATGATCTCCTCCAAGGCGGGCCGCACGTCGCCATTTCCCGCCGGATAAAGATAGGTCGAAACACCGTTCTGGGACAGCCGCTGGGTCACGTGGCCGCAGACTTCGGCGACCTCGCCGTAGTAGCACTCCCAGAAATACATGTTGTGGAACGTGTTGTCTGCGCCGGGAAGATTGGCGGGATACAGGATATCATGGATCCAGCCGTAGTCGTCAATCGACGGTTTATGAAAGTTCAGCATAAAAACCTCACTGTTTTTCTTTGTTCTTCTAATAGTATACTACATCTGTCAATCGCCCGGGGCGGTATTTGTTGACAAAATCCTGAAAAACGGGTATTCTAGTTTCGATCAAAATCCGCCGCGCTTTCATTCGGCGCAGGCGCAGAAAGAAGGAAATTCCCATGTGCGATACCTGTAAGAAAAAATTTTATATCACAACGCCGATCTACTACCCCTCGGCCAAGCTCCACATCGGCCACACCTACTGCACCGTGGCCGCCGACGCGATGGCGCGCTACAAGCGGCTCCAGGGCTGCGACGTGATGTTCCTGACCGGAACGGACGAGCACGGCCAGAAGATCGAAGAGAAGGCCAAGGCCGCAGGCGTGACCCCGCAGCAGTTTGTCGACAACATCGTCACGGGCGAAAAGGGCGTTCTCGATCTGTGGAAGCTGATGAATATCTCGAACGACCGCTTCATCCGCACAACGGACGACTATCATGTCGCGGCAATTCAGAAGATCTTCCGCAAGATGTATGAAAACGGCGATATCTACAAGGGCTCGTATAAAGGAAAATACTGCACGCCGTGCGAGTCGTTCTGGACCGAGAGCCAGCTCAAAGACGGCAAATGTCCCGACTGCGGCGGCGAGGTGCATGACGCGCAGGAGGAGGCCTATTTCTTCCGCCTCTCCAAATACGCCGGCCGTGTCCGCAAGCTTCTGACCGAGACCGACTTCCTCGAGCCAAAGTCCCGCGTGAACGAGATGGTCAACAATTTCATTGACCCCGGCCTGGAGGACCTCTGCGTGTCCCGTACGAGCTTTACCTGGGGCGTTCCCGTGGACTTTGACCCGGGTCACGTGGTCTATGTGTGGATCGATGCGCTCTTTAACTATATGACGGCGCTCGGCTTTGAAAATGACAAGTATGACGACCTCTCGAAGTTCTGGCCGGCGGATGTGCACTTCGTCGGAAAAGAGATTGTCCGCTTCCACTCCATCATCTGGCCGGCGATGCTCATGAGCCTCGATCTTCCGCTTCCCAAGAAGGTCTACGGCCATGGCTGGCTCGTCATGGACGGCGGCAAAATGTCAAAATCCAAGGGCAACGTCGTCGATCCGTACGTGCTTGCCGAGATGTTCGGCGTAGACGCGCTGCGCTTTTTCCTGCTGCGCACGTTCCCGTTCGGCTCGGACGGCAACTTCTCCAATGAGCTTCTGATCAACACCATCAACATCGACCTTGCAAACGACCTGGGTAATCTCGTTTCCCGCACGACGGCGATGGTTGAAAAATACTTCGGCGGCACCCTTCCGGCGGAGCGCGCCGCAGGCGAGTTTGACGAGAGCCTGATCTCTCTCGTCTCCGGCCTGCGTGACCGGGTCGAGGCGCAGATGGAAAAGTTCCAGTTCCAGAACGCGCTCGAGGAGATCTTCAAGTGCATCCAGAGGGCCAACAAGTATATCGACGAGACGATGCCGTGGGCACTTGCAAAAGACGAAGCCAACAAGGCGCGCCTTGCTACGGTCATGTATAACCTTCTCGAGACAATTCGCATCTGCGCAACGCTGCTGCTGCCGTTCATCCCCGCGTCCTGCGAGAAGATCTTCGCGCAGATCGGCGCGGGCGCAGACGTGCAGACGTGGGATACCGCGAACGTCTGGGGCAAACTCTCCCAGACCGTGACGGTCCACAAAGGAGACGCCATCTTCCCGCGTGTGGACGCGGAAAAGGCGCTGGCTAAATTAGAGGAGCTTCATCAGGAGCAGCTCAAGAGCCTGCTTCCCGCCTTGGAGGTCGAGCCGTATCTTACCGAAAAGGTCGACTTTGATACGTTCTGCAAGTCCGATCTCCGGGCCGTGAAGGTCAAAGCCTGCGAGCCGGTCAAAAAGTCCGACAAGCTGCTCAAATTCACGCTCGACGACGGCACCGGTACCGACCGCCAGATCCTCTCCGGCATCCACAAGTTCTATGAGCCAGACGAGCTTCTTGGCAAGACGCTCGTCGCGATCGTGAACCTGCCGCCGAGAAAGATGATGGGCCTGGAGTCCTGCGGCATGCTCCTTTCCGCCGTCCACACCGAAAAGGGCGAGGAAAAGCTGCACCTTGTGATGGTCGACGACAGCATCCCCGCGGGCGCAAAGCTCTGCTAAAAACATCAGGGAAACGGCTGTGCCGTTTCCCTGAAATTGCGCCTCGACTGCGCGCATAATTTTGTCCCATGGGGACAAAATTCTACACTTGCGAGGCGATAGGAATTTTTCCGGTCGGCGGAGCCGCCGGATAAAATGAATTTCCATTTTATTTCGCACCTAAAGGTGCGAAACTCTGCGAGGCAACGGAGGTATATACGATGGTCTACGGATTCATTGGTCTTGGCAATATGGCGGGCGCGATTCTGCGCGGGATGGCGGGAAGCGGCAATTTTAGCTGCGACACGCTCTGCGGCTTCAATCGCTCGCCCGAAAAGACGCAAAACTTAGCGCAGGAGATCGGCCTCGTGCCGTGCGAAAGCGCAAAGGAGGTTGCGGAAAAGGCGGACGTTCTCGTGCTTGGCGTGAAGCCGCAGATGCTGCCAGAGGTTTTAGAGCCGATCAAAGGCGCGATTCACCCCGACAAACTCGTCGTGACCATTGCGGCAGGCAAGGGCTTCTCGTTCTACGCGTCCTATTTTGGAGAAAACGTGCCCCTTGTGCGCGTCATGCCCAATATCTGTGCGCAGGTGCTGTGCTCGGCAAGCGCCGTCTGCCCGAATGCAGCGTGCCGCCCGGAACAGGTGGAGCTTGTGCGCGCGATGTTCCGCTCGGTGGGCGAGGTCTATGATATTCCCGAAGCGCAGTTTTCCGCGTTCTCCGCGCTGGGGGGAGCCTCGGGTGCGTTCGTGCAGATGTACATTGACGCGCTTTCCTCTGCGGGCGTGAAGGCGGGGCTTTCCCGTGCGCTCGCGCAGAAAATCGCCTGCCAGGCGACGCTCGGCGCAGCGAAGCTCTGCCAGGAAACCGGCGAGCACCCGATGGCACTGGTCGACAAGGTCACCTCTCCCGGCGGCACAACGATCGAGGGCGTGCATGTCCTTAAAAAGCAGGGCTTCGAGTCCGCCGTCATCGAGGCCGTAAACGCCATTATCGAAAAAGATAGGCGCCTCGGCTGACAGTTTTCTATTTTTTGTATCTTGTACCCTTTTGCGTAGGGGCGGACGCCTCTGTCCGCCCCTACGATTCTTTTGAAAATTTTCCGGGGACGTTCGTAGGGGTCGATGCCCACATCGACCCGGCGATACAAACCGATTTTACGGAAATCCCCGGCGAATTCGATGGTACCCTTGGGGCGATGTGGGCATCGCCCCCTACTAGTCCGTTAATGTTAAAAGTATATTTTCTTGAATTTATGTGATATGATAGCACAAAAGTTCTAAAAGGA
>CAKASQ030000059.1 GCA_916988195.3 Oscillospiraceae bacterium | reverse complement strand
AGAAAAATTTACAGAATCCGGAATGTGTAAACAATCCTCCCGGTCAACCTGTAAACAATCTGGCCTTGACAAGAGGCATCCGCCCGTACGAAAAGGTACGAGGATGCGCTCGGAGAAACAAAATTGTTTGATGAGAAAAAGAGAGGAAGTCTATGAGTCCGTTTTTATTGTTGGCCGCGCTGGTGCCCGCCGCGTTTCTGATGGTGCAGGTGTACCGGCTCGACCGGATTGAAAAAGAGCCGCCGGGGCTTTTGCTGAAGCTGGTGCTGTTCGGCGCGCTGTCGGGCTTAGCGGCGGGCGCGATCGAGGGCGCGCTCACACGCTTGCTGGATGTGACGCTTGGCGGCAGCATGCTGCGGCTGGTGCTGGAGAATTTTCTGGCCGTCGCGCTGGTGGAGGAAGCCTGCAAGCGCTGGGTCGTGCTGAAATTTGCGTGGAACCACCCGGCGTTCGACTACCGGTTCGACGCGGTGGTCTACTGCGTGTTCTCAGCGCTCGGGTTTGCGGCGCTGGAGAATATTCTCTACGTCGCGGAATACGGCTTTGCCGTCGCGGTGTCAAGAGCACTGCTGTCTGTGCCGGGACACTGCTTTTTTGCCGTGTACATGGGCATTTACCTCGGGCAGGCGAAGATGGCCGAGCGGGCGATGCAGCGGTATTATATCGAGCTCCCCGATGAATCGCCCGGGCAGTATCTGCGCGCGAGCCTGCTGGTTCCAGCGCTTCTTCACGGCTTCTGGGATTTCAGCCTCAGCGTGGGCGGCGGGCTGATGACCGTGCTTTTTTATCTGTTTGTCCTCGCGTTTTTCATCGACGCATACCGCAAGCTGCGCTTTGCCGCTGGTTCCGACGAACAGCTCTGAAAGATGGTTTCCGTTTAGGCGTGATCGATAAAAAATATAACGATCCTGGTAGATTTTTTGGCGAAGTTCTTGCAGGATGCTAAAAATAATTGTATAATGCAAATAGATTTTCAGGAGCTCGCGCAGAATCTGCCGGGCTCCTGCTCAAAAACTCGGAATTACGGTGGCGAAATGCCGAGAACAGAGCTTCTGTGACGTGAGAACCGAAATTCAGGTTAAGGGAGTTTTTGCAATGGCTGTCTTTTTTGTCAATGGCAAAGAGGTCGAGGTAACAAAAAATCAGAAGCTGCTGCGGTACCTGCGCGACGAGCTGCATCTCACGTCCGTGAAGGACGGCTGCTCGGAGGGCGCGTGCGGCGCGTGTACGGTGATCATCGACGGCGAGACCATCCGCGCGTGCACGCCGATGACCGACCGGCTGGAGGGAAAACATATTATTACCGTCGAGGGGCTTACCGACGAAGAAAAAGAGCTCTATACGTACGCTTACGGCGAGGCCGGAGCCGTGCAGTGCGGCTTTTGCATTCCGGGTATGGTGCTGTGCACGAAGGCGCTTCTCGATAAGAACCAGAACCCGACGGACGCGGAAATCCGCTATGCGCTGCGAAACAATTATTGCCGCTGTACGGGCTATGTGAAGATTATCGCGGCCGTGCGTCTGGCGGCGAAGCTTTTAAGAGAGGGCGGCGCGATCCCGGCCCCCTCGGAAACCGACTGGAAGGTCGGCTCGAGCGTCCACCGTCTGGACGTGGAGGAAAAGGTGCTGGGTTACGGAAAGTACCCAGACGACTGCTATGTGCCCTATATGACCTACGGCTCGGCCGTCCGCGCGAAGTATGCCCGGGCGCGGGTCAAATCGATCGACGCGTCGAAGGCGCTTGCGCTTCCCGGCGTGTGCGCAGTTCTGACGGCGGACGATATCCCGGGCTCGAACCTCGTTGGCCACATTAAGCACGACCAGTATACGCTCGTGCCCGTCGGCGGTCTGACGCACTATCTTGGCGACGCGATTGCCCTCGTTGTGGCGAACGACCCCGAGACGCTCGAGAAAGCAAAAAAGCTCGTGCAGGTCGACTACGAGGTGCTTCCGGCGGTCCACAGCCCGTTTGAGGCGATGAAGGACGACGCACCGCACGTCTTCGACGAAGAGGGTACCAACTTACAGGCCATCCGTCATGTGAGCCGCGGCGACGCGGCGGGCGCGATCGCAAGATCTAAATACGTGATCTCCCGGCACTTTGAAACGCCGTGGACCGAGCACGCGTTCCTGGAGCCAGAGTGCGCGGTTGCCTATATCGATAACGACGGCGACGTGATGCTGCTGACGACCGACCAGTCGTCCCACACGACGTTGCATGAGTGCTCGCTGCTGCTGGGCACAAAGAAGATTAAGGTCGAAAACCAGCTCGTGGGCGGCGGCTTCGGCGGAAAAGAGGACATGTCCGTCCAGCACCACGCCGCGCTCATCACCTACGTGACGCATCTGCCGGTCAAGGTGAAGCTCTCGAGAGCCGAGTCTTTGCTCGTGCATCCCAAGCGCCACCCGTTCTGGATGGACTTTACGATCGGCTGCGATGAAAACGGCATCATTCAGGGCGTACAGGCGGAGGTCGTGTCCGATACCGGCGCGTTCGCCTCTCTCGGCGGCCCCGTTCTCGAGAGGGCCTGCACCCACGCGGCAGGCCCCTACGCCTATGAAAACTTTGAGATCAAGGGCCGCGCGTATTATACGAACAATCCCCCTGCAGGCGCGTTCCGCGGCTTCGGCGTGACGCAGACGTGCTTTGCAATTGAGAGCCTGCTCAACGAAATGGCGGAGAAAATCGGCATCAGCCTGTGGGAGATCCGCTACCGCAACGCGATCCGTCCGGGCGGTGTGCTGCCGAACGGCCAGATCGTGGGCGCGGAGACAGGGCTTGTCGAGACGCTCGAGGCCGTGAAGCCGGCGTTTGACGAGGCAGTGAAGGCCGGAAAGCCGGTCGGCCTTGCCTGCGCGATGAAAAACGCGGGCGTCGGCGTGGGTTTACCGGACTATGGCCGGTGTAAGCTCATCGTCGAGGAAGACGAGAAGCTTCACATTTACGCGGGCGCTTCGTGCATTGGACAGGGACTCGGTACGGTTCTCGTGCAGATGTGCGTGACGTCTACGCCGCTTATGCGCGATCAGATCGTCTACGAGCGCTCGAACACGTGGATTGCGCCAGACTCCGGCGATACCTCGGGCTCACGTCAGACGCTCATCACGGGCGAAGCGTGCCGCAGAGCGTGCGAAAAGTTCTGCGCGGCGTTCGATGGACACACGATGAAGGACCTGAACGGGCAGGAATTCTACGGCGAATATTACGCGAAAACAGACCCCCTCGGCGCAGACAAACCGAATCCGGTTTCCCATGTGGCATATGGCTACGCGACGCAGATGTGCATCCTCGACAAAAAGACCGGGAAGCTCGAGAAGATCGTCGCTGCGCATGACGTTGGCAAGGCCGTGAACCCACGCTCGTGCGAGGGGCAGATCGAAGGCGGTGTGGTCATGAGCATGGGCTACGCGCTGCGCGAGCAGTACCCGATCGATGAAAATTGCAAGCCCATCGACAAATACGGAAAGCTGGGGCTCTTCCGCGCGCATGAGATCCCCGAGATCGACGCGATCGTCATCGATAAGCCCGGTCTGGACGTGGCCTGCGGGGCCATCGGCATCGGAGAAATTACATCGATTCCGACCGCGCCCGCGATTGCCGAGGCCTATTACCAGTATGACCACGAGCGCAGAACCGTTCTGCCGCTTGTGCATACGCCGTATGAAAGGAAGGTGTGAGTATGGCTGTCAAAAAACGCTTTCCCTATAAGGCCGCGCTCGTGGCCTGCAACGGCGGCTGCCGCGCAACGGCAGATTGCGAATACGGCTGCGTCGCGTGCGGCCTTTGCGTCGGCGTGTGCAAATTTGACGCGATCGAGATAAACGACCTTGGCGTGGCGCAGGTGAACGAAGACAAGTGCATCGCCTGCGGTGCCTGCGTGCGCGAATGCCCGCGCGAACTCATTCATATCCACGAGTGCGCGAACCCCATCGTCGTCAAGTGCTCCAACAAAGACTTGGGCAAAAACGCCCGCAAATACTGCGAGGTCTCCTGCATCGGCTGCGGCCTGTGCGAAAAGGCATGTCCCGCCGGTGCCATCACCGTGACGGAGAACCTGTCGCATATCGACGAGAGCCTCTGCCTGTCGTGCGGTCAGTGCGCGGTCAAGTGCCCGCGAAACGCAATTGTCGACCTCCGAGGCATTCTGACAGACTAACATCATAGAGCGCTCGAAGATCGTTCCTCGGGCGCTCTTCCTGCGTCTGGAAAACGGGATTGCTTTTTGGACGGAAACCGGGTAGAATGGAAGTACAATGAAAAAAGGAGCGTGTTAGCTTTGACACACGAACCGACGCTTGTCATCATGGCCGCCGGCATGGGCAGCCGCTTCGGCGGGCTCAAACAGATGACGCCGGTAGACGAGGAAGGGCACTTCATCATCGACTTTTCGCTCTATGACGCGTATCAGGCGGGCTTCCGCCGGGTAGCTTTCATCATCAAGCGCGAAATCGAGCAGACGTTCCGCGAGACAATCGGCGCGCGCATGGAAAAATGGTTCCATGTCGACTACGTCTATCAGGAGCTCGACCGCCTGCCGGAGGGGTTCGCGGTTCCCGAGGGACGCAGAAAGCCATGGGGCACGGCACACGCGGTGGCCTGCTGCCGGGGCGTGGTGGAAGGTCCGTTTGCCGTCATCAACTCCGATGATTTTTATGGCCGGGGCGCGTATGAGGCAATTTATCGTTTCCTGACGGAAAACAAAGCGCCGCACCACTATGCGATGCTGGGCTATCAGCTGCGGAACACCGTGACGGAGTTCGGCTCGGTTGCGCGCGGCGTGTGCCACGTGCAGGACGGAATGCTGCTGGATATCACCGAGCGGACAAAAATCTTCAAGCGCGGGCAGGACGCGGCCTATACGGAAGACGGCGAGACGTTTGTGCCCCTTTCGGGCGACACGCAGGTCTCCATGAACTTCTGGGGCTTTACGCCGGAGATTCTGGACGAGATCTGGAACGCGTTCCCGGCGTTTTTGGCGGAAAATCTTCCGGTGAACCCGGAAAAGTGCGAGTTCTATCTGCCGACGTTTGTGGGAAGCCGGCTGGCGGAGAAAAAAGTCAGTGTGCGCGTGCTGCCGTGTATGGAGACGTGGCACGGTGTGACATACAAAGAAGACCTCGACAGCGTGAAATCGGCCATTGGGGCACTCAAGCGGGAGGGCACATACCCCGCGAGGCTTTGGGAATAATATAGGTGCACAAAACGCCCGCGCAGAGCAGCAGCTGCTCTGCACGGGCGATTTTTGGTTGGTTGTATGGTGGTTGCTTGTGTCAGGCAGTTTGTGTGAAATGAACCGATGGCATCCCTCCAAAAAGAAATTTCCTTCACTAATGCTGTTACCAAATTGTAACCTCTTTGCTTCCATTATAGCCGAAATCTTCTGCGGCGCAAGCTAAGAATTCTTAAATTTTTTTGAATTCTGCGCCCCGGTTGTCAAATGCAGCGCGATCCGGTATAATAGCAGAAAGAGCACACAACAGGAGGTTTAACGCATGGCGGACAGACTGGGACAGGAAAAGGACAACAAGCGCAGCAAAACGCTTCTGACGGTGGCCGTGGTGCTGGTGGTTTTGAACGTGTTGCTGTTTTTCCTCGTGCCGACACAAAAAACGGTTTCATACGATGAAGACGCAGTTATTTACAGCGTTTCGGACGAGCACTATGAAAAGCCCTGCCACGTGACGCTTACAGGAACGCTCACGCAGAGCGTACTGTTGAAGGATGTGTTCGAGGGCTCGCTGTACATTACCGATGTGCCGGGGCTGGAGGACAATATGACCATCCGCCTGACGCGCCAGAATGGCGCCTGGGAGGGGTATATTTACGACTGGGCGGGGCAGATCATCTCGACCGGCGTCTGGGACGTGGAGGCGACGAAGGATTTTGAGCATGTCACCATCGCCTTTGCCACAACATATGAGAGAACCGGCTCTCAGGTGCAGGCAAGCTTCGACCGGGGCAGCGCGACGTTTCTGAGCCTTGGCGCGCCCAACCGGGCGTATGCGCTGCGGCAGCTTCAGGAGCTGATTTTGAAGCAGAACTGAATTTTGATCCCCCGTACCGCGGGCCGTGCGCAGACGCATGGGCGCGATGCGGGGGATTTCCTATTGACAGAGTTTCAAGCCTGCTCTATAATATCGTCAAACGATATCATATAACGATAATGGGGGGATAAACATGCCGCGCAGGCCGCTTGAAAATCTGACGGAATCGATGTTCTATGTACTGCTGGCGCTCAAAACGCGCCCGATGTGCGGCATGGAGATCGCCGCGTTTTTAGAGCGGGCGACAAACGGGCGGCTTCGCATCGGCCCGGCGACGCTCTATACGGTGCTTTCTAAATTTGAAGAGGTACAGTACATTGAGGAAATCGCCGTCGAGGGCCGCAAGCGCACCTACCGCATCACCTCGCGCGGCATGGACGCGTACAACGCGGAACTTGGCCGCCTGACGGCATGTTTGCGGGACGCGGAAACGATCGGAGGGCTGCTGCATGAATGAGCTTAGGAAAAAACAGCGATGGGTGCTCGTCCCGTGCCCGGATTACGATGTGCCCGCGATGGAAAGCTGGCTCGAGGAGCAGGCGATGCAGGGGCTGTTTTTATCGAAGGACGACGGCTTCTTCCTCGGCCTTGCGTGCTTCGAAACCGGAAATCCAAAACGCGTTCGATACCGGCTGGACGCAGTTCCGAAGGAGAAGGCGTTTTCCGAATTTGACGAAAAAAAGCAGGCGGCCATCGCGCTGGCAGAAGAGATGGGCTGGGAGTTTGTCGCGGAATGGAAGGAGTTTCTGATCTACCGCTGCGATGATGCGCACCTTCCCGAGCTCAACACAGACCCTGCCGTGCAGGCTTTATCTTTAAAGCGCGTGCAGAATGCGCTTGCTGACCGGGTGTTTTCGACGTGCTATTATCTGTTTTTATACCCGATCCTGCTGTTTCTTTTGCAGCAGCCTACGTTTTTGCTCGGCGTTCTGACGGTTGGGACCACTCGGTTTCTGGCGCTGGTCCTGGTTACCATCGTGCAGACGTGGGGCGCGGTGCGCGACTGGCGCAGGCTGCGGCGGCTCCGCAAGCACCTGCAATCCGGCGGGCACATTGAGCATACGGACGGCTGGCGCAAGGAAAGAAAACGCTGCCTCGCGGGCAAGATCATACGCCCCATCTTAACCGCCGTCTGGCTTGCTTTGCTGATTGGCACGATGGTAACGCTGCGGCTTCACCCGGATGCTCCGGTCATCGATGCAGGCGAAGCGCCGCTTCCGACACTCTCCAGCTTTGCCGCTTTTCCGATAGATGAAACGGACGATGGCTATGAGCTGACGCTGGCTGAAACGCATGACCTGCTTGCCCCGGAAGGATACACGCTGCGCGAGAGAAGCGGCGGCGCGATCTACGACGCGGATTATTACGAGCTGCGCGCGCCGTGGCTGGCCGCGTGGCTGGCGCGGGATCTGCTGCGGTATGACGAGCGCCGCATGTCCCGGATATCCGCCAAACACACAAACACGCTGACGAAAATTCTCCTTCCGGAGGATCTGGACGCGGATACGGCGCAGTGCTATCAAGATCCGTTCGGAGAATACCGGCTGCTGCTGCAAAAGGACAAAAAACTTCTCTCCGTGACGCTCTGGTGGCCGAAGATTGAGACGTTCCCTGCCGGACACATCGCCCGGACGCTGCTGGAAAGTATGGAATAATCCGGACGTTCTAGTCGAGCCGTAGGGGCGGACGCCTCTTGTCAAGGCCAGATTGTTTACAGGTTGACCGGGAGGATTGTTTACACATTCCGGATTC
>CAKASQ030000058.1 GCA_916988195.3 Oscillospiraceae bacterium | reverse complement strand
TTTATTTTACTCGAAACTGTAAACAATCTCCCCGTACATTCTGTAAACTATCTTACCGGTCTATACAGCCTACATCGACCCATTGGGAACCATCGGATTCGCCGAAAATTGCCGTAAAAACGGTCCTGTCTGTCGGGCCGATGTGGGCATCGGCCCCTACGATTCTGATTGGAAGATCATTCAAATCTTGCGGGGGAGGACGCAACGTGCTTCGGATTTTTGGGTGCAAGGCGGCAATTTGCCGTGCTGCGTGAATATTGTGTTAAAGTGTTGATGTAAACGCAGGAAAAAATATAGTGTCTTTCATATGCGGACAGAACGAAAAAAGCTTGTGTGCGCGAGTCGAAAACAGAGTATTCTATGAAAATACAGAAAAATCTGCCCGCGGCTGGCGGACACAACTTTTCAAAACTCCCGAATTTCGGGCGCTTTTGCGGAATCGGGCGCAAGAATTGGTTGACAAAATGAAGAAAACTGGTAGAATAAATGTACGTCCCCAATCGGGGAGGTGTATTTCAAAATTGGAGGTTTGTATGAAAAAAGTAGTATGCTTGCTGCTCACTCTTGTGATGCTGCTGGGCCTTGTCGCTTGCGCCAGCAACACCGCTCCTGCAACGGAGAAGATCGAGAGCACCACGACCGAGGAAACCAAGACCGAAGAAACCAAGACCGAGGAAGCCGCTCCCGCTGAGGAGACTGCCTCGACCGAAGAGACCGGCAACGTCCACATCGGTATCGTTACCGGTTCCGTCTCCCAGTCTGAGGACGACCGCCGCGGCGCGGAGGCCTTCCAGGCGATGTACGGCGAAGAGATGGTCAAGCTTGCCATCTATCCCGACAACTTCACCGAAGAGCTGGAGACCACCATCCAGACCATTGTCAACCTCTCTGACGATCCCGACATGAAGGCAATCATCGTCAACCAGGGCGTTCCCGGCACGACCGAGGCCTTCCGTCAGATCAAGGAGCGCCGCCCCGACATCATCTGCATCGCCGGTGAGTCCCACGAAGACCTGCCCGAGATCGGCTCCGCTGCCGACCTCGTCTGCAACAACGACTTCGTTGCCCGCGGCTACCTCATCATCCGCACCGCGCACGAGCTCGGCTGCGACACCTTTGTTCATATCTCCTTCCCGCGCCACATGGCTTATGAGACCATGAGCCGCCGTGTTGCCATCATGAAGGCTGCCTGTGAAGAGTTCGGCATGGAGTTCGTCCTTGAGACCGCTCCCGACCCCACCTCCGACGTTGGCGTTGCCGGCGCACAGGCTTACATCCTTGAGAAGGTTCCTGAGTGGGTCGAGAAGTACGGCGAAAAAGCTGCTTACTTCTGCACCAACGATGCACATACCGAGCCGCTGCTGAAGCAGCTTCTCGAGTACGGCGGCTACTTCATCGAAGCTGACCTGCCCTCGCCGCTCATGGGCTACCCCGGCGCGCTGGGTCTGGACCTGACCGAGGAAGCCGGCGACTTCGACAAGATCCTCAAGAAGGTTGAATCCGCAATCGTTGAAAAGGGTGGCGCAGGCCGCTTCGGCACCTGGGCATACTCCTATGGCTACACCGTTTCCGCTGGCCTTGCCCAGCACGCTCTGAACGTCATCAACGGCGAGAGCGAGCTCTGCGACATCGACGATATCGCAAAGGCATACCAGGTCTTCTCCCCGAACGCGGAGTGGAACGGCTCGAACTACACCAACGCGGACACCGGCGTCAAGCTGGACAATGTCTTCCTGGTCTATCAGGATACCTACATCATGGGCGATCCCGGCTGGTTCATGGGCTCGACCGAGGTTGAGGTTCCGGAGAAGTATTTCACCACCAAGTAAGACTCGGGTCTGACTGACCAACGAGAAAACACAAAGGCAGGGGGAGCCCCGGCTCCCCCTGCTGAGATTCTCAAAAAGCTGTGCTTTTTGAGAAGGGGAATGCACCTCGACTGCGCGCAAGCTTTTCGCGCTCCGCGCGAAAAACTCACACTTGCGAGGTGAGAAGTATGTTTCCGGTCGGCAGAGCCGCCGGATAACATGAATTTTCACGTTATTTCGCCCTGTGGGGCGAAACTCTACGAGGTTTTTGACACGCAAAGCAGGGGAGCCCCCCTGCTGTTTTAAGCTATGCGGGAGAAGGAAAACGAATGGTAAATAACAATGCTCCATTGTTGGAGATGCGAAATATCCAGAAGGACTTTTTCGGCAATCAGGTTCTGACAGACATCAACCTCACGCTTCGCGAGGGCGAGGTGCTGGGTCTGGTCGGTGAAAACGGCGCTGGTAAAAGTACGCTGATGAAAATCCTGTTCGGCATGGACGTCATCCGGGAAACCGGCGGCTACGGCGGCGATGTGCTGATTCATGGCGAGAAGGTCTCCTTCTCGACGCCGTTTGACGCGCTCAAGGCCGGAATCGGCATGGTGCATCAGGAATTTTCCCTGATTCCCGGCTTCACGGCGACAGAAAATATTCTGCTCAACCGTGAACCGAAAAAGAGCAACGTGGTCTCCGAGATCTTCGGCGACCGTCTCAATACCCTCGATTATAAGCAGATGAACGAACGCTCGGCGGAAGCCATCAAGAAAATGGGCGTTCACATCGATCAGCATATGGTCATCAGCGACATGCCGGTCGGCCATAAGCAGTTTACGGAAATCGCCCGTGAGCTCAGTAAGGACAACCTCAAGCTCCTCATTCTCGACGAGCCGACCGCGGTTCTGACCGAGAAAGAAGCGGCGGCGCTGCTTAACTCCATCCGCTCGATGGCCGCGCGCGGTATTTCCGTCATCTTTATCACCCACCGCCTGCAGGAGATCCTCTCCGTGTGCGACAAGGTCGTCATCATGCGCGACGGCGTCGTGGTCAAGGATACCCCGGCAAGCGAAACGGACGTTTCCGAAATTACGCGCTGCATGGTCGGCCGCTCGGTCGATCTGTCGTCCGCAAAGCGCGAGATCGTCGATCATTCGAATGCAAAAACCATCATGTCCATCCGTAATCTCTGGGTCGATATGCCGGGCGAGACCGTGCGCAACGTGACCCTGGATGTAAAGGAGGGCGAGATCCTCGGCATCGGCGGTCTGGCCGGTCAGGGCAAGCTCGGCATTCCGAACGGCGTGATGGGCCTTTATGAAGCGGGCGGCACCGTCGAATTTGACGGCAAGCAGATTCCGCTCAACAGCCCGAGAAAGTGCCTCGACGCATCGCTGGCCTTCGTCTCCGAGGACCGGCGCGGCGTGGGTCTGCTGTTAGACGAGACGCTGGAGTGGAACGTTGCGTTCCCCGCCATGCAGATCCAGAACAAATTCCTCAAAAAAATCGGCCCCGTCACCTGGCGTGATGAAAAGGCCATCCATGATATAACCCAGAAGTACATCAACGAACTGATGATCAAGTGCACCAGTTCCCTGCAGAAGGCAAGAGAGCTTTCCGGCGGCAACCAGCAGAAGATCTGCCTGGCCAAGGCGTTCGCGCTGGAGCCCAGATTCCTGTTCGTTTCCGAGCCCACCCGCGGCATCGATGTCGGCGCGAAGGCGCTGGTGCTCGACGCGCTCAAGCGCTTCAACCGCGAAAACGGCGTCACCGTTGTGATGATCTCCTCGGAGCTCGAAGAACTCAGACAGACCTGCGACAGGATCGCCATCGTTTCGGGTGGTCGCATTGCCGGCATTTTGCCCGCAACCGATTCCTCCGAGGCCTTTGGTGCTTTGATGGTCAGTCAGGTGAAATAAGGAGGGCGTCATGAAAAAAGAACAACAAGATAATATCTGGGGCCCGGCAAAATTTAACCGCGAAATGAAGTCTCTCGGCGAGCTGACGTCCTCGTTCGGTCTGCCGCGCATGATCATCACGGGCTTCCTGGTCCTTCTGTTCCTCCTCGCGCCGGTCGCAGGTGTGGACTTCTTCACGCAGATCACGAATGTCCTCAACCGCTTCAGCTGGAACGCGGTCATGGTTCTGGCGATGGTCCCGATGATCCATTCGGGCTGCGGCCTCAATTTCGGTCTGCCGCTCGGCCTCGTGTCGGGTCTTCTCGGCGCGACGCTGTCGATTCAGTTCGGTTTCACGGGCGCAATGAGCTTCGTGATGGCGATCGTGATCGCAACGCCGTTCGCGTTCCTTTTTGGCGGCGGCTACGGGTGGCTGCTTAACAAGATCAAGGGCGGCGAGATGATGATCGCGACGTATGTCGGCTTCTCCGCCATCTCGTTCATGTGCATGATGTGGCTGCTGCTGCCGTACACGAGCCCGACGATGGTCTGGGGCATGGCCGGCAAGGGCCTTCGTACGACGATTTCCCTCGAGGGCTTCTACGATAAGGTGCTCGCGAAGTTTGCGCTGGACTGCAACAAAATTTGCGGCATCAACCTCGTCATTCCCATTGGCACGATCGCGTTCTTCGCGCTGCTGGCCTTCGGCATGTGGGCATTTCTGCACACCAAGACCGGTACGGCCATGACGGCGGTCGGCTCGAACCCTGTGTTCGCAAGAGCCTGCGGCATTAACGTCGACCGCATCCGCCTGCTTTCCGTCATCATGTCCACGTGGCTGGCGGCAGTCGGCATTCTGGTCTACGAGCAGGGCTTCGGCTTCATCCAGCTCTACACCGCACCCAACAACATGACGCTTCCGGCTGTTGCGGCGATCCTCATCGGCGGCGCATCGGTCAACAAGGCGTCGATTCCCAATGTCATCATCGGCACCATCCTCTTCCAGGGTATCGTGACCATGACGCCGACGGTCCTGAACTCGCTCATCCACATGGATATGAGTGAAGTCATCCGTATGATCGTCTCCAACGGCATGATCCTCTACGCACTGACCAGAAAGACGGAGGGATCGAAATGAGCAAACAAGTAAAAGCAAAGAAAAAGCGCCTGACGTTCGGTCAGTTTTTGGCGAATAACTCTGTGCCGATCATGTTCATCCTCTTCTGCGCGGTCTGCATCCCGATCTCGGGCTTCTCGCCGAGCTACCTGCTCAATGAGATCGTGACCCGTATGGGAAGAAACACGTTCCTGATCCTGTGCCTGCTGATCCCGATCATGGCCGGTATGGGCCTGAACTTTGGTATGACACTCGGCGCGATGGCGGGCGAAATCGCCCTGATCTTCGTCTCCGACTGGCAGATCTGGGGCATTCCCGGCGTCGTGCTGGCGATGATCCTCTCGATTCCCATCTCGATCCTGCTGGGCGCGTTCTGCGGCGGCATGTTAAACCGCGCACGCGGCCGTGAGATGATCACGAGCTACATCATCTCCTTCTTCATTAACGGCGTGTATCAGCTCGTCGTTCTGTATATGATGGGCTCCATCATTCCCATCAAGCACAGTGAGATCAAGCTTCCGCGCGGCTACGGTATCCGAAACACCGTGAGCTTACTTAACATGCGCCAGTGCATCGACAACCTGCTGGCCATCAACGTAAACGGCGTCAAGATCCCGGTTCTGACGTTTATCCTGATCGCGCTTCTTTGCCTGTTCATCGTCTGGTTCCGCAAGACGAAGCTCGGCCAGGACATGCGCGCGGTCGGTCAGGATATGGAGGTCGCGCGCGACGCGGGCATCAAGGTCGAGCGCACGAGGATCATCTCGATCATCATGTCCACGGTCTTTGCAGGCTTCGGCATGATTCTGTATTTGCAGAACATGGGCAACCTCTCCACCTACAGCTCGCACTCGCAGATCGGTATGTTCTGCATCGCGGCGCTGCTGGTTGGCGGCGCATCGGTCGACAGAGCGTCCATCGGCAACGTCTTTGTCGGCGTGACGCTGTTCCACCTGATGTTCATCGTCGCTCCGGCAGCGGGCGCGAAGATCACCGGCGACTCGATGATCGGCGAATACTTCCGCGTGTTCATCTCCTACGGCGTCATCACCGTTGCGCTTATTATGTACGAAACCAAGAAGCGCAGAAATAAGAGCATGGCCGGTCAGGAGCTGGCTGCCGCGCAGAAGGAGGAAGCACAATGAAAAAACGTACGCTTTTCTTCCGCATCGGCGCAATCGTCATCCTGCTCGCCATCGCGGCGGTCATGATGGTCATCGGCCGCGGCCACACCGTGTATTTTGACAACAAAAAGCTCGAATATAACGGCGAAACCTACGACACGCCCTATAAGGTCTGCGTCTACGTGAACGACGAGCGCGTCGCCAAGCTCTACGATAAAGAGCGCGGCATGGCGACTTGGATCGGTCAGAACTTCGAAATGACGCTCGAAATTACGCAGGAAAAGGGCGGCGACGAGACGACCGAGACGTACCAGATCACGCTTCCTTATAACATGGACGGCATTGTGATCAACCTCCCGGGCTTCCTCGCGGGGCTCGATCAGGATGCGTACATCACGGAGTTTGTCCCCGTGGCGACCGAAGAGACCACCACGGAAGAGGAAGAACTCCCCGGCGATGAGTTCGGCATCGACATCGACGGCGATATTTAAGCGTCTGACAAACAAGCAAGCGGCCCCGGGTTTCCGGGGCTGCTTTTCTATATTTCCCAAGAAGACCAGATGATGTGCGTAGAGGGCGATGCCCACATCGACACTTACGCAAAATCGGGGAATTTTCAGAAAATTTGCAGAGTCGCCAGCCCCCTGCGAAAGCAGTTAGAAGTACAAAAAAAGAAACACCTACCAAAGAGATCGGCTTGTTTGTTGGACACGCGAAAAGACCGGTCAGGTCTGACGGGAAATTTGTGAACACGCACAATCGACACAGCAGCGGAAACTTATTATAATAAAATGCATAATTAAACAGCAAGGGAAGTGCATGATATGCTTTGCAGCAACATCGGCATCAATGAAAGCGGCCATCTGACGTTTGCGGGCGAGGACACCGTCCGGCTCGCGGCGCACTATAAAACGCCGCTGTATCTTATGGACGAAGACCGCATCCGCGAAAACTGCCGCATCTACAAAACGGCGATGGAGCGCGCCTTCGGAGCGGGAAGCTATCCGCTCTACGCCAGTAAAGCCGCGAGCTTCAAGCGCATGTATACCATCATGCAGGAGGAAAAAATGGCCATTGACGTCGTCTCCGCGGGCGAGATCGCAACGGCCAAGCGCGCGGGCTTCTCGATGGAGCGCGCGTTCTTCCATGGGAACAACAAGACTGACGCGGACATCTCCTACGCCATGGCCGCAAACGTCGGTTACTTTGTGGCGGACCACGAGGAGGAGCTCGAAATTATCAGCCGCGAGGCCAAGAGCCGGGGCATCCGCCAGAAGGTGCTTCTGCGCCTGACCCCGGGCATTGACCCGCATACGTATGAGGCCGTTGCGACGGGCAAGGTCGACTCGAAGTTCGGCGTGGCGATCGAGACCGGACAGGCGGAACACTTTGTCCAGCACGCGCTGAGTCTTCCAAACCTTCGCCTGATGGGCTACCACTGCCATGTGGGCTCGCAGGTCTTCGACGAGGACGGCAGCGTCTACCACAACGCGGCGAAGATCATGATGACGTTTGCCGCGGAGATGAAGAAAAAATACGGCGCAGAGCTGCAAGTACTCGATCTTGGCGGCGGCTACGGTGTTCGCTATACGGATGCAGACCCGCAGGTAAATATCCCCGAGAACATCGAACAGCTGGCCGGAACCATCAAGGCGCTCTGTGAAGAGCTGTCGCTTCCGATGCCGGCAGTGCTTTTAGAGCCGGGCAGAAGCATTGTCGCCGACGCAGGTATGACGCTTTACACGGCGGGCAGCACAAAGTCCATCCCGGGATACAAGAACTATGTCCCCGTCGACGGCGGCATGACCGACAATCCCCGCTATGCGCTCTATGGCTCGAAGTACACGGTGTATCTTGCAAACCGCGCGAACGAGGAAGCGAATTTCCGCTGCGACGTGGTCGGCCGCTGCTGCGAAAGCGGCGATATCATCCAGCCGAATGTGCTGCTGCCCGAGCCGAAGCGAGGCGACCTCATCGCCGTCTGCACCACGGGCGCATACAACTACTCCATGGCCTCCAACTATAACCGCATCCCGCGCCCGCCCGTCGTCATGCTCTCCGGCGGCAAGCCCACGCTTGCCGTGCGCCGCGAAACCGTCGACGATCTGACCGCGCTCGATATGTAATATGCTGTACCCTCCGGGATTTCGCACGTTTCCGGGCGGTTCATAGGGGCGGACGCCTCTGTCCGCCCTGAAGAAGTTGCGAATTCGCCGAAAATTTCTGAAAAAACGGGATTTTCTGCGGGCGGACAGAGCCTGTATAGACCGGTAAGATAGTTTACAGAATGTACGGGGAGATTGTTTACAGTTTCGAGTAAAATAAAGGCAGAGGA
>CAKASQ030000057.1 GCA_916988195.3 Oscillospiraceae bacterium | reverse complement strand
CTTTTCATTTCTCATCACCATCTTCATTATACAACAACGACGTCAAATTATCAATCTTTTTAAAAAGATATTAGTATTAGCGGTATGCCGGTGGCATGCCGCAACCGCCGTGGCTTTTCCGCAGAAAAGGAATCCCACCCACACTACCAGATTACAGGATTCTCTCGATCATCCGGCAGGGGAATTTCTTATTATGGGTGGGAGGCGAAGTTTATACTGCGAAGCAGTAAATCCCACCCACTCCGCCAGCGAGCACCGTTGTGCACACATTCTTCCTTTCCGGAAACGTTCGTCACAGCGCTGACACTACGAAGCGGAAAAAACGCTCATACTACCAGATTACAGCAGTTTTTCACATATCCGGCGGACGAGGCTCCAATTTATACGAAATCGAAAAACCGAGGCGACTGGTTTCAGTCTCCTCGGCTTTTTTCAGGTTTTTTTGATGAACTGCTCGCCGCATTTGGGGCAGCGGATATTGATGCGCCCTTTTCCGCGCGGGACACGGACGACCTGCCGACAGCGCGGACAGGTGAAATACCGGTTCTGCCGGTCGCGGAGCCTTGTGAAAAAGCGCTGGAAGGCAGCGTTTTCCCGGCGGCGCGCTTCAATGTTGCGCGAGTAGATCCGGAACATCGACCAGATCAGCGGCACGTACGCCAGCGTACCGAATGCGGCCATCCACGGCGCAAGGTAGCGGCTCCCGAGTCCGCCCACGAGCATCAGCACAACCGCAAAAATGAGCAACCATTTGTTAAGGGAATCTGCTCCGTAGCGTCCGTACATGAACCGCCGCAGCGCGTCGCCCAGCTTCTGAAACATGTGACAGCCCCCTGTTTTCTTGTTTGGCTTTATTATACTGATTCGCTGCCGCATTTACAAGAAAACTGCCGGAAAGTTTAAAGAAAGTTTACGCTTTGGCGGTTTTTTTGCCGCTCAAAACAACGATTCCGCCCAAAACAAGCAGAATACCGACGATGGCGGGGAGCGTCAGGCGCTCGTGGAAAACGAAAACGCCGAAGAGCGTGGCGACGACGGGCTCTGTGGACGCGAGAATGCCAGCTCTGCTCGACTCCATGCCCTCTAAGCCCTTCGTGTAGAACCCGAAGGCGAGGAACGCCGTCACAAAGCCCATACCGAGCATCCAGAAAAGAAGCGTCCGGTCGGCGGCAATCGCGCCTGCCATCGCGCCCCAGTTGGCAAGCGGCATGTCGGCAAGCATGCAGAACAGGAACGTGTAGAATGTGATCGTCCATGCGCCGTAGCCCCGATCGATGGCGAAGCGGCTGAAAATCGAGTAGAGCGCGTAGAAAAATCCCGCGCCGAGGCCGAGCAGCAGGCCCTGCATGGATACCGCACTCTCGCTCCCGATTCCGGAGACGAGGCAGCAGCCGGCAAAGGTCATGACGAGCGCGAGAAGCTTTCGCTTGGTGAGCTTCTCATGGAACAAAACAACGCTCAGAATCATGATGATTGCGGGCGAGGTGTAGAGCAGAACCGCCATGACGTTCAGGCTCGTAACCTGCATGCCGGAAAAATAGCACAGCGAAAAAAGAAGCAAACTCACAATGCCCGAGCCCAGAAAGCACCAGAGGTCTTTGAGGCGGATACGGAAGCTCTTGCGCGCGAAAAGCAGCATGAAAACGCCCATGAACAAGAGCGCCGAGAGCATGCGCGCCAGCACAACGTCCATCGCATAAAGCCCCGCGGCGTTCAGCCTGCGCACAAAAAGTCCCATGCTGCCCCAGAGCGCGCCCGCGAGGAGCACAAAAATTGCCGCTTTCGACTGTTTCATATAGAATCCTCTCTTTCTTTCAAACAGTACCAGTATACACGCAAACCGGCACGCTGCCAAGAAGCGTTTTCTGCAATTCTTAAATTTTCTGTTTGGCTTGCGTTTATGCCCAGGTTCTGCTATACTGTTGGCACATATGCCAAACATGTCCGGCCGCTGCTGCTGCCGGAGCCATAAAAAAGGAGGAACCCGGATGAAAAAACGGTTTTTGTGCTTGCTTCTGATTCTGGTCATGACGCTCTCGCTGCTGCCCACGGCAGTGCTGGCGGACGAGCCTGTGACGAACTACTTCATTACTGTCTTCAGCCCAGATGGCAGCAAAAAAGAAGACATCACCTCTGCCAATTGCACAGATGTGATGGACGACGGAAAGGTCAGCTATGACCCGGAATCAAATGTGCTCACACTAGAAGACGCACACCTTGGAAGCATTCACGCAAATGGGTACGACCTGACGCTGAATCTGGTGGGAAATAACGACATTATTCCGCTCTCGTCGAATGCAACAGCAATTATCGCGCGTGGGCTCTCCGTTCAGGGAACAGGCAGTCTGCACATCAAAACCACAAATGCCGCAGCGATTACGCTCCTTGATACATCGCTGTATCGGCAATCCGGCGGCAATGTAACGCTGGAGGGCGACGTCATTTGGCAGGATGCTTCCGGTATTGAATTGACCGGCGGAACGCTGACGCTCGGCGGAGCGGGCTTGCAGAGGCTTCCTGCCAAGCTGGACGCGCCGGACGGTACGAAGGTTGCTCTGTTCGACGCCAATGGAACAGACGCTGGGTCGTGGGTACTTCCGAACGAAGCATGGAAGACCACTATTGCGATCGCGGCAAAGATGGTGCTGACCGCTCCGGCTACGATTGACGAGGCTTCTCTTGCCGCGCTCAAGGAAGGCCAGACGTATTATTTTGACCTCTCCGGCGTGGGGATTCCCGGGGATGTTGACGAGAGACTGCCGGACAAGTCTCTGTGTTATGTGCCCTTTACGTATGCCGGTAAGCTGGAAGATGTTTATCGCGTGAAGCGTACGGAGGAGGGCCTCGTGGATGAGTCGGGCAGCTGGCCGCTGTTTATTGCCGGATTTGATGTCTCGAAGGTCTCATGGGACGACCTGAATAAAAAAGGTCTGATTTATGGCGAGTCGTATACGAGCAACGGCGTATCCTATACTCTGCGCGCACCGTCCGGCAATAATACGAAAAACGAGTGGGATGCGATGTGCAGCCGGAATATCATCAACAGGAGCCCTTCAAGCGCATGGGTACAGGAAACCCCTGCCGACGCGATGGCTTATTACCGAGACAGCTCTTTAAGCAGTGGTCTTCCAATGCATCGTGATGATTCGACCATCCACTACCGCCCGGTGCTCCAGCCGACGAATTTGTACGGAAAGGCGCTGCGCGTGGTGACGCTCGTTGTGAACGGGACAAGCTACAACGTCATCACGGCGGAGGATACCATCACCCCGCCTTCGATCGACGGCCTGCTCAATGACGGGGACGAGCTGAAAGACGGCTACTACTGGCACGATGCGGAAAATGGAAGGTACTACCGTTCGGACGAGCAGATCCCGGTTACAGATGATATCACACTGGAAGCAGTAAAAGGCCGCTATGGCATCAAGATCACAGACGAAAAAGGTGTAGAGCACCTCTTAAGGCAAGGGACTTACATACTCAATCTTGGCGACTGCGGAAATATCTATTATGCCACTGGCCCAGAATTCATACTTACGCTGGAAGACGCCAAGCTTCGGAGCATTGAATGTGATATGGATCTCACTTTGAGGCTCCTTGGAAGCAGCAGCATTGCCGCGAAGGGCGACGAAGACGCCATTCGCGCAGGCAGCCTGTGCATTAGTACCACTGCTACTGGCGACGGACGCTTGTCCATTTCAGCGGAGGATGGCCAGGCATACAAGCCGCTGGACACAAGCCGCACCTACAAGCAAGAGAGCGACCATGTGACGATGCCGGAGAGCGCCTTGAATCGGTTCGAGAGGTTCTCTTTCTCCGGCGGCACGCTTACCCTGCTCGGCGCGGAGACAGAGACATTTGTAAACATCGATCGCTGCCTCAAAGCAGGACAAATTGCCGACGGCACAGAGCTGCGGCTGGTAAATGAAGACGGAGTGAGAGTCTTCTCGAAGAAAACGCCGCTGGAAGACCCAGAGGATTGGGAGTTTCTTGCGATAAACGCAGTGCACGCGAAGAAGCTGCATCTGATCGCGGACGGTGAGGAGCTTCCGCCGGAGGAGGAAGACTCCGACGACAAAGACCCGGATGACGAAGACCCGAAGGAGCCCTCGATGGAGGGTGTGGTCGCGGGCGCGATGGCGCTGCTGGCCAGCGGGGACGACAATCCCTTCCGTGATGTGCGCGCGATCGGCTGGTTCTATGATGACGTGATGTATGCCTATGATCGAGGCCTCATCAACGGCACGGCCTACAACAAATTCTCCCCGAAGGACACCTTCACACGCGGCATGCTCCTTACAATTCTCGCGCGGCACGACGGCGTGAGCACCGGGGACAGCACGCCGTGGTATGCATCCGGCTGCGACTGGGCGGCGCGGAACGGCATTTCCGACGGGAAAAACCCCGAAGAGGCCGTCTCCCGCGAGGAGTTCGCGCTGATCCTCTACCGGTACGCGCAGTACCGCGGAAGCAATCTGCTTTCCGGAAACAGCCTCTCGAGCTTCACGGACGCGAATGCGGTGACGGACAAAGCATTGCCCGCCGTTCAGTGGGCTGTCTCCGAGGCCATTTTGCGCGGCGATAACTTCTATCTTTACCCGCAGGGCGGAGCGACCAGAGCCGAAGCCGCCGCCATGCTCCACCGTTTTTTTACCCGCTGATTTTCCGGGACACGCGTACAGACGAAATCTTCGGGAATTTTCCGGATGTTCGTATGGGTGAAACGTCCCGAATTTGCGTAGGGGTCGATTGAGCACATCGACCCGGCGGTATAAACCGATTTTACGAAAGTCCAATGCGAATTCGATGATGCCCAATGGGGCGATGTGGGCATCGCCCCCTACGAACTCGGCCGTAAAATTTCCGAAACACACGAACCGGGCGCGCCGCAAAGCGGCGCGCCCGGTTTTACTTGCAAGGCGATACAGAAATATGATAGAATACGAAAAACGCGACAGGGGATGTGCTGTATGAATTACGAGGTTTTTGACGCGCTGAACGCCGGAACGCTTTGCCGGACAGAGGACGAAACAGAGCAGGCCTTTATGGAGCGGGTCTATCGCATGCTTTGCGAGGAGGAAGGGGCGGCCTGCGGCCTGATCGGTTTGATGAAGCCGTCGTTTCTTTCGTGCAGCGCGGAGAACCGGTCGCTCACGCTCGACTTTGCCGCCGAGGACTGGATGCTCAACTCGAAGCAGACGCTTCATGGCGGCATGCTCGCGTCGATGCTCGACAACACCATGGGCCTAGCTGCACGCTTCTGCTGCAAAACGAACCGGCTTTCCACGGTGAGCCTCGCAGTCAATTACCTGCGTCCGGTTCTGCCGGGAGAGCACGTGACCGTCACCGCGCAGGTGGACAAGGCCGGGCGGCGCATGATCTTCCTGTCCGGCTGTGTCTACGCGGAAAACGGCAAGAAGGCCGCCACGGCAACTGGCACCTTTATGGTGCTGTGATGCCGTCGCCGGACGGTTTTGCTTCGTCGGGGTCCGGGAACCAGGTGAACATGCGGGGATTATTTTCAACAGAATCGGGGTCGATGTGTTTTGCCTCGCACCAGCGGAAGAACGCTGTTTTTAAAAACGGGTTCAGATTCTGCATGGCGCTGTAGAGGTTCAGTTCATCCTCGCCCACAAACAAGATCGTATTGATACCGCCGCGCGTCATGAGGCTTCGCTGTCCCCGGATGTCTGCGTAGCGGTATTCTTTTTTGCCGCCGCGCAGCGTTTTATAGAGAAAGCTGTTCTCTCCATAATAAATCGCGACGGAAAAATACGTGTAGAGTAGGAACGCGCCCATGATCATCGCGCCGACGCAGCAGACCGTGAGCAGTGCGTCCCCTCCCTCCGGCATCCAGAAAAGCAGCGCCATCAGCGGAATAACCAAGAGCAGCACGCCGAACGTTGCGCTCTTTTGCGGCGGGCGGACGACGGATTTGCTTTTTTCCAGCTCGTGCTTCGGAAAAAGCTTCTGGAGGAGCCGATCGACCAGAAAGCAGACGAGAAACACGAGCGCGCAGAAGATGAGAAGCAGGACGTATTTCATCCCTCTGCCTCCACATCCGCAGATAAAACCGCGTCGACCGGGATATCGTGCGCGTCCACATCCAGATGATCAAACATCTGAAAGCCGTAGCAAAGCGCGATCGTCGGATGGTTCGGGTGCGCAGCGAGAAATTTATCGTAGAATCCGCCGCCGTAGCCGCAGCGGTGGCCTTCCGGGTCAAACGCGAGGCCGGGCATCAAAACCAGCGCCGTCTCGTCGTCCGCTTCGGGCCCGTCCGCGATGGGCTCGGGGATGTTATACGCGCCGGGCGCGACGGCGTCTAAATCGTCCAGCCAGAGGAATTTCATCGTGTCGCCATACACCTTCGGCACGGCCACGCGCTTTCCGTCCGCCTGCGCCTGCCGCATGATCGGAATCGTGCGCACCTCCTGATTGTAGGGCATGTAGCCATAGATGCTTTTGGCGGCTTTGTAGAGCGGGTGCTCCCGGAAGAGCTCTGCCAGCTTCTCGCTGCAAGCTTCCACCTGCGCCGTCGTCATTGCGCGCTTTTTTGCGCGGATCTGCGCGCGAAGTTCCTTTTTATCCATAGTGCGCCTCCTGTAAGCGGTTTTTTTCTATTTTAATCTATGAGGCGCTGTTCGTCAATGCGGGAAACGGTTATAATACGTTCCGGGAGAAAGTGTCTCGCCGGAAAGCGCGGCAAGCTCGGAAACGGTACAAAACTCGTACCCTTTTGCATACATCGTATCGATAAACGACAGCGCAGCGGAGACGGAATGCTCCGTAAGGTCGTGCATCAGGATGATATCCCCCGCCGACGCATGCGAGAGCAAATACGGCAGCACCTGCGAGGATTTCTCTTTGTCCCAGTCATGCGGGTCGACCGACCAGAACACGACGGAAAGTCCGAGCTCCCGCGACGCAGCCAGTAACGCCTGCGAATAAAGCCCGCCCGGCGGACGGAACAGGCGCGCGGAAACGCCGGTTGATTCAGTGAGGATGCTCTGGCACTCGGCGAGATCATCGAGCGCTTCTTCCTTTGTCATGTGCTGCATGTAGTCGTGCCGGTTGGAGTGGAGCCCCAGCTCGTGGCCCTCTTCTGCCATGCGCTGCGCGATTTCCGGAAATGTTTCGATCCGATAGCCGCAGAGGAAAAACGTTGCTTTGACGTTCCTTGCCGCAAGGCCGTCTAACAGCTTCTCCGTGATCGCACCCGAGGGGCCGTCGTCAAACGTCAGGGCGATATAGCCTGCTGCCTCCTTTGTGTTGCCCGCCTCGACGCTCGGCGCGCAGGAAAATACAAGCGAAATTGCTGTTAAGACCGCCAGAAGCCTCTTCATTGCGCCGCTTCCCTTCCTCAAAAATCAGGGCTAGTATGTGCAAAAGCCGCGCGAATATTTGACGGCGGGGGAAAAATAGAGTATGATGATAGAAGTAAAAATTTGCCCCGCAAAACGGGGCGCATGAGAGGAATTTATGCTGGAAAAACTGCGACTTGTCGAAGAACGATATATGGAAATGGCCGAGCGCGCCGGGCAGCCGGATTTTTATGCGGACCCGAAGGCGGCTTCCAAGCTCCTGCGCGAACAGAAGCGATTGGAGCCCATTGTGACGGCTTACCGAAGCTTCTGCAAAGTGAAAAAAGAGGCGGACGAGCTGCGCGAGATGCTGGACGCAGGCGGCCTCGACGCGGAGATGAAGGCACTCTGCCAGGAGGAATACACAGCCTTAAAAAAGCAGCTCGAGGAGCTGGAGCAGGAGCTCAAGATTCTGCTTCTGCCGCGCGACCCGAACGACGATAAGAGCGTCATTGTGGAAATTCGCGGCGGCGTGGGCGGCGAGGAGAGTGCGCTTTTTGCCCACAGCCTGTACCGGATGTACACCATGTATGCGCAGTCGAAGGGCTGGAAGGTGACGTTACTCAATTACAACGAGACAGAGCTCGGCGGCGTGAAGGAAGCGGATTTTGAAATTGATGGCGACGGGGCGTACTCGCGCCTGAAATTTGAGTCCGGCGTTCATCGCGTGCAGCGCGTGCCGGAGACGGAATCCGGCGGCCGCGTGCATACCTCGACGGCGACGGTCGCCGTGCTTCCCGAGATGGAGGAGGCTGAGGTCGATATCCGCCCCGAGGATATCGAGATGCAGGTGTTCCGCTCCTCCGGCGCGGGCGGGCAGCACATCAACAAAACGTCCTCCGCCGTGCGCCTGATCCACAAGCCGTCCGGGATCGTGGTCTCGTGTCAGGAGGAGCGCTCGCAGGTGCAGAACCGCGAAAAGTGCATGCAGATGCTGGCCTCCAAGCTATACGAGATCGAGCAGGAGCGCATCAGCTCCGCCGTGACCAATGAGCGGCGCAGCCAGGTCGGAACCGGTATGCGAAACGAGCGCATCCGCACCTATAATTTCCCGCAGGGACGCGTCACCGATCACCGCATCGGACTGACGCTCTATAAGATCGACTCCATCATGGACGGGAATTTAGACGAGCTCATCGACGCGCTCGTCACCGCCGATCAGGCCGAAAAGCTGCAAAACAGCAGGGATGCCGATTGACCCGTGCAAGCTTTTCGTAGGGGCGGACGTCTCTGTCCGCCCGCAGAAAGTCCGGTTTTTACGGAAACTTTCGGCGAATTCGCAACTTCCCTTGGGCGGACAGAGGC
>CAKASQ030000056.1 GCA_916988195.3 Oscillospiraceae bacterium | reverse complement strand
TGTAGCACTTCTGCTGTCCTATATTTCGGACTTTGTATCTATTTTTCGTTCAGCTGCGTGAAGCCGATAAGCACAAATCGTAATACAGATGGTAAGTGTACTTCTCCGGCTCATCCGGCTCAAATGTGCCGCTGGGTTCTTCTACGGTTTCGAGATCTTCCGCGAAAACCGACATCGGCAGCGCGCCAAAGAGCATGACCAGCGCCAGAAGCGCCGCTAAAACGCGTTTTTTCATCGTTCTTTCCTCCAAATTCTGAAATATTTATATAAAATCCGGTTCTCCGAATAGAATTTTCCATTTTCGCCGCGCGGCGAAGGAACCGCAACAAATGTTGCATATCCCCGTACAACCGTTGACCGCAAGCCCGGCGCACATCGCGAAGGGCAGAGTACGCCTTATGGACTTTTTCATAGGATAACATAGTCTTCCGCCTTTTTCAAGTAAATTTTGCTGTTTCCGGAAAGAAAAACCGGCGCTTTTTCTTCCCGGACCGAAAAAAAGTTTTCCAGTTCGGTAAAAAGTTTTTCAGCCCCGTCCAACCGCCGCCCACTCCGCAAAATGTTGCATCCGCCCCTTCTTTTTCTACCATATCTGGGTTTCTCCGCCAGCCGCGACAAAAAACGGTTGCATTTTTCCCGCTCCCGTGCTATAGTAGCAACACAATTGAACGCGGGGTTAGTTCATCGGTAGAACGGTCGCTTCCCAAGCCACAGAGGCGGGTTCGATTCCCGTACCCCGCTCCAAAAATCAGCACCCATCTCAAAGATGGGTGCTGATTTTTGCTGCAAGGTTCCCGCAACGAACCCGTGGTTCGACCGTCCGGCAATTCCGGGCGCAAGACCGGCAGCGGTATGAAATACCGACGGTTTTGGCCGAAGGTCAAAACAATTGCCGAGACGGCACGGAGGCGGCAAAGCCGCCGGAGTATTCCCGTACCCCGCTCCATGAAAAAACGCCATCCATCCGGATGGCGTTTTTTCTATGTCGCAGTCGCAATCGACCCCTACGCAAGACGGGAAGTTTTCAGAAGCCTCGTAGGGGCGGACGTCCCCACGCGTTGGGTGCGGAAATTCCGTAGGGGCAGACATCCCCACGCATTGGTTTCGGAAATCCTGTAGGGGGCGGTCGCGGCTTTGTTGCGTTTTTTGCCGGTTTGTGGTATGATAGACGGCACGACACCGAACCGGAAAGAAGGCGCGCGCATGCAGCTCGGAACATTTCGTATCGAAAATCCCATCGTGCTGGCCCCGATGGCGGGCGTGACCGACTGGGCATACCGCTGCATTGCAGCTTCGCTCGGCGCGGACATCACCGTAACGGAGATGGTCTCCTCGCGCGCGCTGGTCTACCATGACAAAAAGAGCCTGTCTCTTCTCCGGAAGACCGACGCGGGTATCTGCGGCGCGCAGATTTTCGGAAACGACCCGGCTGTGATGGCAGAGGGTGCGGCGCTGGCGCTGGAACACTCCGGCGCAGATTTTATCGATATCAATATGGGCTGCCCCATGCCGAAAATCGCCGGAAACGGCGACGGAAGCGCCTTGATGCGTGACCCCGAGAAAGCGGCCAGAATTGTCGAGGCGGTCAAAAAAGCCGTCCCGGTTCCCGTTACAGTCAAGATGCGAAAGGGCTGGGACAAGGGGAGCGTCAATGCGGTCGGGCTCGCCGTCATGTTAGAGCAGGCGGGAGCAAGCGCCATCGCGGTGCACGGCCGGACGAAGACAATGCTCTATTCCGGCGTTGCCGACTGGGACATCATCCACGATGTAAAAGCCGCCGTCCATATCCCCGTGATTGCCAACGGCGACATTTTTTCGCCCGAGGATGCGGTACGCTGCATGGCGCGGACGAAAGCGGACGGGCTGATGCTGGGCCGGGGCGTGTTCGGCGACCCGTGGCTGCTTTTACAGTGCAAGGCGGCGATCGAAGGAAAGCCTGTCCCCGAGCGACCGCCGTTACCCGAACGCGTGGATACGGCGCTTCATCAGTTCGAGCTCGCGAAAGCGGACAAGGGCGAGCACATCGCGTGTCTGGAGGCGCGCAAGCATTTTGCGTGGTACCTGCGCGGCGTTTCTCACAGCGGGTATTATAAGGAACAAATTTCGAAGATTTCCACCATGGACGACATTTCCGCCATTGCCGCCGGCATCAAGCGCGATTTGAGGTAAGCCTATGTCAGAAGAACAACTCATCCGCCGCGCACAGCAGGGCGACAACGGCGCATTTGAAGAGCTCTTGCTCCTGCACCAGAAAAAGGTCTATAACCTCTGCCTGCGCATGAGCGCCAATCCGGACGACGCATTGGATCTGTCGCAGGAGGCGTTCCTCCGCGCGTGGCGCTCGTTGGGGCAGTATCAGTTTGAAGCGAGCTTTTCCACGTGGCTGTTCCGCCTGACGAGCAACATCTGCATCGATTTTCTGCGCCGGAAAAAGCGGCGTCAGGAGACCTCTCTCACCGAGAGCTACGACGACAGCGACGAGGGAGCCGAGCTTTCCGTTCCCGACGCGCAGCCGGGGCCCGAGCAGCAGGCGATGACGAACGAAACAAAAATCGAGCTTGCCCGCGCGATGGAGCAGCTTTCGCCCGAGCACCGGGAAATTTTGCAGCTGCGCGTGATTGAGGATCTGCAATACGAGCAGATCGCGGATATTTTAGGCGTACGCGTGGGAACGGTGAAGTCGCGGTTGGCCCGAGCCCGCCTTGCTTTAAGAAAAATTTTAAAAACCGGGAACTATTTCGATTCCGCTTCGTCTGAACCGGTAGAAGGCGAGGTGCGTCTATGATCACATGCAATGAAGCACTGGAGCTGCTGAGCGTGCAGCTCGATGGCGCGATAACAATAGAAGAACAAACCGCTTTGCAGGAGCATCTAGCCGCGTGCCCGGAGTGCCGCAGAATCCAAAGCGAGCTCAAGATGGCAGAGGAAGCGCTGCCTGAGCTACAGCAGGAGCCGCCGAAGCTCCTGCATGATGCGGTCATGCAGGAGATCCGCCGCGAGACAAGACGGAAAAAGGAGCGAAAGACGCTTCTGCGCTTTGTCGGTGCGATGGCCGCGGCTGCGGCGCTGCTTGCTGTATTGGCAGGATTCAAGCTTGTAAATCTTCCCGGCTTTGACCACGGCGAGGCTGCCGTCTCGATGGGCGATTCTCTGTTCCCGAAGACGGACAGCGCGAGAAAGTATGCTGAGGAGCTTGCGAAGCAGACCGGCTGCCGCGTCATTCTGGTTGAGCACTGCACGCCGGAAGCACTTGGCGGCGGTTTTGCGAAGCTCGATAACGGCATTTACCGCCGGGAGCTCAGCGAGGCGGAGCTGGATGAGCTGGAAGCGAATTTAGACAGCAGCTACGCCTTGATCATCTGCGGCGCAAAAGGCGAAGCGGAGGATTCTGCGTACCTTCTGTGCACCGATTGACTTGACATCCCGCGCATTTTATGAAAAAATAGACCTACGCCGCACAACCTACCATTGCCGGTTGTGCGGCGCGAATTTTACATGAAAGCAGGTATCTTCATGAGTGAACAGGAATTTTTGAGCGGGTTTTGCCCCAAGTGCGGCGAGAGTCTGAAGGTACCGGCGAAGCTTTCGCAGTTTTCCTGCATGTACTGCGGCGCGCGGCTGACGGCAGACGAGCTGCTGGACAAGCCCGCAGGCTCCGTTTCGCTTGCGCCGGAGGAGGCGGTACTGCGCTTTGACGCGGCAAAAAAGCGGCTGCCCGGCTGCGTGCAAAGCTTCCGGGGCTATCAGAAGAAAATTACGAAGGGCGAATTTGAGGCCGCTTTTTCCGACGTGTATGCGATGACGGAGCCGGTCTTCCGCTCCCTCGACGAGGCGGTCTGCGCCATGCCGGACGAGACGGGTGCGCGTCTTTTGGAGAGCGCAAACGCGTTTTTGGACGAGCTGGAGCTCGATTGGGCAGCCAACCGGAACCGAAACGGTGCGCGGGACGACGACAAGATGGTCATCGCCATCTTCCTGGTGCCTGCCATCCGGAAGCTGGAGCTTCCGACAAGCGAAGCGTTCTGCAAAGCCTTGCAGGCTGAGTGGGTGCGCCGGTACCCCAAAACGCCGTTCTACCTGGGAGACTACGAGGCGATCTCCACAGGCTTCCGCAAAAAGCTCTTCGGCCTGTGCTTTATCACGACCGCTGTCTGCGAGGAGCTGGGGAAACCGGATGACTGCGAGGAACTCACCGCCTTCCGCGCCTTCCGCGACGGGTATTTAAGGGCCTGCCCGGACGGCGAGGATCTGATCCGCGAGTACTATGACATTGCCCCCGGCATTGTCACGTGCATCAATCTGGCCTCTGACCGGCACGAAACGTACCGCGAGATCCGCGACACCTGGCTCGCGCCTTGCTACGACGATCTGCAAAACGGGCGCATGGCTGATTGTAAGGAGCGCTATACGCAGATGGTGCGCACACTGGAGTCGCGCTTTCTTTCGTAGCGCCATCGAATTTTGCGGAAAACCTCTAAATATCGCATAAAATCTCCGGATCTTACGTAAAACCTTCGAATTTTGCGTAGGGGCGGACGACCCTGTCCGCCCTTGGGAACCGGCGAATTCGCCGAGCGTTTTCGCATTTTATAGGTGCATTTTGCCAGGCGGACAGAGGCGTCCGCCCCTACGAACCCAATCGATACAATCTGAAATCACTGAAAAATCCGGCCTGTAGAAACAGCTCTACAGGCCGGATTTCTATTTTCAATAGCCGTATTTTTTCTGCTTGCCGATAAGAAACAGCGCCGTAACCAGAACAGACATGACCTCCGCCGCCACGATCGACAGCCAGATCCCGTCGAGTTCCCAGATGAGCGGGAAAATGAGCACCGCCGCGATCTGGAACACCAGCGTCCGCAAGAACGAAATGAGCGCCGAGGTGAGCCCGTCTCCGAGCGCGGTAAAAAACGATGAGCCGAAGATCGAAAAGCCCGACAGCAGGAACGAGAACGAGAAGATCGAAAATGCGTGCGCTGTCATATCCAAAAGCCCTTCGTCATAGCCCACAAAGAGCTTCGCCAATGGCCTTGCTGCGAGCTCTCCCGCCGCGAACATCAGAACTGCCGTCACGGACAGAACGGTCAAGCCCTTTTTGAGAAGGCCGTGGAGCTCCTTTTTGTTTTCCGCGCCGTAGTGATAGCTTACGATCGGACTCGAGCCCACGCAGTAGCCGATAAAAATCGCCATGAAGATCATGCTCACGTACATGAGAACGCCGTAGGCCGACACGCCGTCTTCGCCCGCGTAGCGCATGAGCTGGGCGTTGTAGAGCATGCTGACAAGGCTCATGGAAATGTTGCTCATGAGCTCCGACGAGCCGTTGGTGCAGGTTCTGGCAAGTGCCCGTCCGTCAAAGCGGAAGCGCGTGAAGACGAGAAGACTGCCGCTGCGCTGCTTCGCGAAATAGATGAGCGGAACCACGCCGCCGACAAACTGGCTGAACGCCGTCGCGAGCGCCGCGCCCGTAAGTCCCCAGCGGAACGCACCTACAAACAGCGCGTCGAGCGTCATATTGCACACGCCGGCGGCCACGGTCACATAGAGACCCAGCTTCGGCTTCTGCGCCGTGGCAAACAGGCACTGGAAGTAATATTGCAGCAGATAAAACGGCGTGGCCAGCAAAACGATCCTTCCGTAGAGCACGCAGTTTCGGAGCATTTCGCCCTCCGCGCCGAGAAGCCTTGCAATTGCGGGCAAAAGCGCAATGCCGAGCGCGCCGAGAACGAGGCCCAGCACGGCCGCGCAGACGGTCAGCATCGTGAAAATGCCGTTCGCTTTTTCGGGCAGCTTTTCGCCGAGCTTTTTTGCAATCAACGCGCTGCCGCCGGTTCCGAACATGAAGCCCGGACAGCCGAGGATCATCAGGACCGGCATGATGAAGTTGACGGCGGCAAAGGGCGTTTTGCCTGCGAAGTTCGAGACGAAGAAGCCGTCTACCACGCCGTAGATCGATGTGAAGGCCATCATGATGATCGACGGCGCGGTGAAGCGCAGCAGCCGCCGGATGGTAAAATGATCGGATAATTATATCATAAACGTAAGTTCTCCAATTCTTTTGATTTTTCGCGCAGCTCCGTGAGATATTTTTCTGCCAGACGCAGATACGCCTCGAGGTCTTCCTTCGGCCACGCGCCGTAGATTTCGTTCTCGGCCGCCAGAAGCCTTCCGGCTGTCCGCGCAGCATAGATCTTCCCGGATTCTGTCAGGCAGACGATCTTGCGCTTTCCGTCGGCCATGCGAAGAAGAATGTGGCCGTCTGTCTCCAGTTTCCGAAGCGCGGAGTTGATGGTCTGCTTGCTTGCGCCGGTCTGGCGGTAGATAGTTGTAAGCGGAATCTGACCGCCCGCGTCCTCGAGTGCGTATAAAATCAGCATGACGCTGTCCGACAGGCCGAGACGTACCGCGATTTCGTGGTAGACCGCGTCGGTTTCCTCGATCAGATAGTTGATGCGCCGGTTAAATTGCGTGACATTGCCGTCCAAAGGGAAGCCCTCCTCTGTAAAACGCGCGGCTGCGCAGTGAAAGGCATTATAGTACGAATTCGTACCAAAGCCAAGTTAAAAAATTCCCCATCCGGGACGCGCCCGGACGGGGAACTGGGGGTAGAGGCGGTTAAAATTACTTTGCGAAAACCTTCTTCAGGCGCGCGAAGCGGGGCAGGCCGTCTTCCTTTTCCAGCTTCGTCTCGCCCTGAATGAGCGGCAGGCAGTAATTTGCGAAGTCGGCGGTGACGTTGTTGCCCGAAGTATTGATCCACTCGCGCGGGAACTTCTTCTCGAAGTTCGCAACGTCTGCCAGATCGAAGAGCTTTGCTTCGCACTTGTAGCCGTTCGTGCGGTCGCAGGCGAAGCCGACCATCTTGTCGGTCGTGCCCTTGAGCATTTCCTCGACGGCAGTCTTGCCGGACAGATAGGCTTCGTCGATATCGGTCTGGGACGCGCAGTGCGCGGCGCAGCGCTGCAGAAGCGAGAGCTCAATGCCGCGGACCTTCGCGCCGGTCTTTTCTTTCAGAATGTTGGCAAGCAGCGCCGCAAGGCCGCCGAGCTGGGCATGGCCGAAGCCGTCGGTTGCCGCGGTCTTCGCCTCGGAGACGAAGCGGCCGTCCGCGTAATGGATGCCCTCGGAGACGGCGACGATGCAGTTGCCGTTCTTCTTGTAGCATTCGGACACGTCGGCAATGAACTTGTCCATGTCGAAGTCGACCTCGGGGAGGTAAATAAAGTCGCAGCAGGGCTCTTTCGTGTTGGGAAGCGAAGCCGCAGCCGTCAGCCAGCCTGCGTGGCGGCCCATGCACTCGATGACGGTGATCTGGCCGATGTTGTAGACGCGGGAGTCGCGCGCGACCTCCATGACGGACGTTGCGATATACTTGGCGGCCGAGGCAAAGCCCGGGCAGTGGTCGGTACCAAAGAGGTCGTTGTCGATGGTCTTGGGGACACCCATGACGCGGCAGTCGTAGCCGACCTTCTTCATATACTTGGAGATCTTGTTGCAGGTATCCATGGAGTCGTTGCCGCCGTTGTAGCAGAAGTAGCGCACATCATACTTCTTGAAGATCTCGAGGATGCGCTTGTAGTCGGTGTCGTCGACATCGGGGTCGGCGATCTTGTAGCGGCAGGAGCCGAGTGCGGAGGAGGGGGTATAGGGCAGGCGGTCGAGCTCTGCGCGGTCTTCCTCGTCCATGCACAGAAGCTGGTCGTCCAGAACGCCCTTGATGCCGTGGTACGCGCCGTAGACCTTCGTGATGCAGTCGGAGTCAAGCGCGGTGCGGATGACGCCGTAAGCGGACGAATTGATAACGGAAGAAGGGCCGCCGGACTGGCCGATAATCAAAGAACCTTTTAAAGCAGTAGACATGAAACAAACCTCCAGACGAAAAAATACGTTGAATAAAAATACTGAACAAAGAAAATATAACATAAAACAAAGAAATTGTAAATTCACTCTATTGCAAAAATAATGGAAGAATGCTAGAATCTTTTGTAGAATTTGATATGAATAAGGAGATGTCCAATATGGCACTGGTAACTTCTACCGAAATGTTCAAGAAAGCATATGCCGGCGGCTACGCCATCGGCGCTTTCAACGTCAACAACATGGAAATCGTGCAGGGTATCACCGAGGCCTGCAAGGAAGAAAAGGCTCCTGTCATTTTACAGGTGTCGAAGGGTGCGCGTGCCTACGCGAACCACACCTACCTCGTCAAGCTCGTCGAGGCGGCTGTCATCGAGTGCCCCGAAATTCCGATCGTTCTGCATCTGGACCACGGCCCCGACTTTGAGACCTGCAAGGCCTGCATCGACGGCGGCTTTACCTCCGTCATGATCGACGCGTCCTCCAAGCCCTTCGCTGAGAACATCGAGATCACGAAGAAGGTCGTCGAGTACGCACATGACCACGGTGTGGTCGTCGAGGCCGAGCTCGGAACGCTCGCCGGTATCGAAGACGACGTGAAGGTCGCCGCACACGAGGCCTCCTACACCCGCCCCGAAGAGGTCGAGGAGTTCGTCACCAAGACCGGCTGCGACTCTCTGGCCATCGCTATCGGCACAAGCCACGGCGCTTACAAGTTCAAGCCCGAGCAGTGCACCCGCAATGCTGACGGTATTCTCGTTCCGCCTCCCCTGCGCTTTGACGTCCTCGAAGAGGTCTCCCGCCGTCTGCCCGGCTTCCCGATCGTTCTGCACGGCGCTTCGTCCGTTCCCCAGAGCTTCGTAAAGATCATCAACGAAAACGGCGGCAAGATGCCCAACGCTGTCGGCGTTCCCGAGGACCAGCTGCGTCAGGCTGCAAAGCTCTCCGTCTGCAAGATCAACATCGACTCCGACCTGCGTCTTGCCATGACCGGCACCATCCGCGAGTTCTTCAACGAGCATCCCGACAAGTTCGACCCGCGCGAGTATCTCAAGCCCGCCCGCGCCAACATCAAGGAGCTCGTCCGCCACAAGCTGCGCGACGTTCTCGGCTGCGCCGGTAAGGCCTAATCGAATCGTACTCCCAAAGCGACCCGGATCTCCGGGTCGCTTTTTGTGTCGCCAAAACGCTCATACAGACAGACATACCTACGGGTTTTCTGAAATCTCTCGGTTTATGCGTAGGGTGTATCTGAAAACTCATGATGTGACCGGCAGCGAGGGATTTTTACGTTGCGCAAGACATTTTTCCGCAGGAATACTGACGTATTTC
>CAKASQ030000055.1 GCA_916988195.3 Oscillospiraceae bacterium | reverse complement strand
TCGTAAGCAGGCTCTAATTGCAGAAGCCTCCATAATTCGCAAAGTTCGATTGGTGTTCGGTTTTCAGGGTACATCCTGAATAGTTGGTGTTGATTGGGGTGAGGGTCCACCTGTTCCCATACCGAACACAGAAGTTAAGCTCACCTCCGCCGACAATACTTACCGGGTGACTGGTCGGGAAGATAGGTAATGCCAACACAAAGGATCAGCGAAAGCTGGTCCTTTGATTTATCCATTGGTGCTGATTGGGATGAGGGTCCACCTGTTCCCATACCGAACACAGAAGTTAAGCTCATTTTCGCCGACGATACTTGCCGGGTGACTGGCCGGGAAAATAGGTAGTGCCAATGTTTGAAAAAAGACCGTCTGCTATGCAGGCGGTCTTTTCGTTTATTCTCGGACGCTTAGTTTCAGCACATCAGGTCTTGCGTAATGGCCGCAGCTGTCAAACTCCATGCGGCTGGCGGGAACCTTCTGCATGTCAAGATCGGCGTAGATGATCGCTTTCTCGTCCCAGACAGTTTTGCTGGCATCATGGCCAAAGGGGTCGATGACGCAGCTGCCGCCGCGGCAGGCAATGTCGGGCAGGCGGGAAATTTCATCTGCCCCGCTTTTCGTTTGCGGGTAATCAGACTTGCGGAACACAAGATCGGCGTTTACAAAGTAGCAGTGGCCTTCGATTGCGATGTGACGGATGGTATGCTGCCACTCGGGATTATCGTTCGTGTTCGGAGAAATGTAGATCGCAATGCCTTTTTCGTAGAGTGCGGCGCGCGCGAGCGGCATGTAGCTCTCCCAGCAGATGAGACTTCCGATTTTGCCCCAGGGCGTGTCCATCACGGGGAAGAAATCCTGCTGCGCATCGCCCCAGACGAGCCGCTCGGCGCCGGTTGGTTTCAGCTTGCGGTGATTGAGCGCCTGGCCTTCGGGGGAAATAAGCATATTGGAATTGTAAAGCGTTGCGGTGTTTTCTTCGCGCTCGGAGTATCCGAAGCTGAGATAAACGCTCAAGCGCTTTGCACAGTCGATCAGCTGCTGCATTTCCTCGCCGTCTGCGAGAATGGAATTGTCGTAATAGACCTTCCAATCCTCGCGCCCGGACTCCTTGCGGCTGCCGACAGTGTAGCCGAATGTCATGCCGTAGGGGTAGCCCGGGAGAAAGAGCTCGGGGAAGACGATGAGCTCTGCGCCGTTTTTCGCCGCTTCTTCGATGAGGCGGAGCGCCTTTTGCAGGCACGCATCTTTATTGAACATCACGGGTGCGGCCTGCACAATGGCGAGGCGGCAGTTGGTTTTCAAGTCTTTCATCCGCAGGTTCTCAGGCGTCGTAGCCATTGGGGTTGTTTTTCTGCCAGTTCCAAGAGTCGCGGCACATGTCGGCAACTGTGCGCTTTGCGTGCCAGCCGAGCACCTGCTCTGCCTTCGCGGGATCGGCGTAGACGGTCGCAAGGTCGCCCGCGCGGCGCTCACCGATGATGTACGGAACGTCCACACCGTTTACAGACGAGAAGGTAGTCACCATCTCCAGAACGCTCACGCCTTTGCCCGTGCCGAGGTTGAAAATTTCACAGCCCGCGTGATCCTCTGCAAAGTGAAGGGCGGCCAGATGACCCTCCGCCAGATCCATGACATGGATGTAGTCGCGCACGCCCGTTCCGTCGGGGGTATCGTAGGTATCGCCGAAAATCGTCAGCTGCTTGAGCTTGCCGACGGCAACCTGCGTGATATAGGGCATGAGGTTATTCGGAATACCGTTCGGGTTTTCACCGATCAGGCCGGATTCATGCGCGCCGATCGGGTTAAAATAGCGAAGGAGGACAACGTGGAGCTCAGGATTTGCCTTGGCTGCGTCCTTGAGAATCTGCTCGATCATGAACTTCGTCCAGCCGTAGGGGTTCGAGCAGTGGCCGGTGTCGGCGGACTCGGTGAGCGGCGCGGGCTGGTCGCCATAAACCGTCGCGGACGAGGAGAAAACAAACTCCTTGCAGCCGAATTCCTGCATGACCTCGAGCACGCTCAGCGCAGAGTCGAGATTGTTGCGGTAGTAGGCCAGCGGCAGACGGACGGATTCACCGACGGCCTTGAGGCCTGCAAAGTGAACAACGCCTGTGATGGACTGCTCAGCGAAAATGCCGCGCAGCGCCTGCTTGTCGCAGACGTCGACGTTATAAAGCGCCGGGCGTTTACCCGTAATTTTTTCAATGCGATCGAGAACCTTCGGCGAGCTGTTCGAGAAATTGTCCGCCAGCACGACCTCAACGCCCGCGTTCAGGCAGGCGACCGCCGTATGCGACCCAATGAACCCGGCACCGCCGGTTAGTAAGATTGCCATAATAGAAACCTCCTGTATTGTGATTTCAGACGCAGTATAGCACGGGAATATTGCAAATGCAAGGGACGCTTCCGGCGGGTTTTTGTAAAATTTCGACTTTGTTCTGCCGCTTGCAATGGCAGGGGAGCTTCTTTTTGGAAGTGCCTGTCAAGGGCGCTTTTTGTTTTGCCGTCCGTGGCGGCAAGCGCCAATTTAGTCTGGCAGAGACCTGCCAGCCGGTTCATTTTTCGACCCCACGCTTCTTAGCTGCGCAAAGAAGCGCGGTGTCGAGCCGCCGCGAAGAAATTGCCCAGAGGAAACTCTTGAAAGGGTTTCCTCTGGACTCCTTCCCAAACAGAGGGGCAGCGCCCCTCTGGCACCCCGCGCCGCCCGGCACTAGCATGTTACGAATCGAGCGTGCCTGCGTACTTTTGAGTACTCTCTAGTCGAGGGGTACGACAAACTTGGCAGACCCGACTCGGCGCAAAGCAAATTTCCTCTGGAAATTTCTTTGCGCGGGGGCTGCGTTCTCTGCGATGAGGACCCCCGTCCCCCATCGCAGCCCGCCCGCAAGGATTTTTGCAGAGCAAAAATGCCTTGCGGCGGACAAGTCTTCCAAATTTGCTGCTCGGCAGTAAAATCGTCAGACTTTTTACATGCCAGTAGGTACTTGCATGCCAGAAAGAGAGTGCTTCCAAAATACGTAGAAGACGTTCGACTGGGTGGGCACTGTAAATCTGGGACTCCCGGGATCTCAAAAGGGCCGCGGCCCTTTTGTTTCCGAAAGAGTCCAGAGAAAACCCTTTCGAAGGGTTTTCTTTGGGCAACTTCTTCCCGGCGGCTCGACACGGCGCTTCTTTGCGCAGCTAAGAAGCGTGGGGTCGAATCACCCGGCTGGCAGGCTTCTGCCAGTTAACCTCTGGCGCTTGCGCCACGGTAAGAAGCCAAGAACCAAACACAATGCCATGCCTTTGGCAGAAAAACAAAAACCCCCTTCCCAATCGGTAAATTATCCGGTATAATATACGGTAAGCCCACATTTTTGGGCAGGAGGAAAAACAATGGCAAAACTCTACTTCAAATACGGCGCGATGGGCTCGAGCAAGACGGCGACCGCCCTCATCACAAAATACAACTACGAAGAGCGCGGCATGAAGGTCTGGCTTATCAAGCCCGCGGCTGATTCCCGCGACGGCCAGTTTACGCTCAAGTCCCGCATCGGGCTTTCATCCGAGTGCGAGGCTATCAGCGCGGACAAGGACATCCGCACGCTCTATCACGCGCGGGAAAAGGCTGATGTGATTATCGTCGACGAGTGCCAGTTCATGACGACGGCGCAGATCGATCAGCTGCGTGAGCTCGTCGACCGGGAGGATCTGCCCGTTCTGTGCTTCGGCCTGCGGACGGATTTCCAGACGAAGCTGTTTCCCGGAAGTATGCGGCTTTTCGAGTTGGCCGACTCCATTACCGAGATCAAAACCATTTGCGACTGCGGACGAAAGGCCACGACCAATGCCCGCATCAGTCCGGAGGGATACGTTGTGACCGAGGGCGATCAGGTCTTCCTCGGCGGCAACGACAGCTATATCGCGATGTGTCATAAGTGCTATCAGGACTATATTTTGCAGCATAGAAAGGTGGAACTGCTCCATGGAAGTGAAAGAGATCTTACGTAAATGCGACCACACGCTGTTAAGCCAAACGGCGACGTGGGCGGAAATCAAGGCAATCTGCGACGACGGTATGAAGTACCATACGGCAAGCGTCTGCATTCCCGCGTCGTATGTGAAGCAGGCGAAGGAGTATGTGGGAGACAAGCTTCCCATCTGCACGGTCATCGGCTTCCCGAATGGGTATGATACAACGAAGGCAAAGTGCTTTGAGGCGACGGACGCAGTCGAAAACGGCGCGGACGAGGTGGACATGGTCATCAACCTCGGCTGGGTCAAGGACAAAAAGTGGGATGCGCTTCTGAGCGAGATCAAGGCTGTAAAGGCTGCCTGCTGCGGGAAGCTTCTGAAGGTCATCATTGAAACATGCCTTCTTACGGACGAGGAGAAGATCAAGATGTGTGAAATTGTCTCCGACTCCGGCGCGGACTTTATCAAGACATCCACCGGCTTCTCGACCGCAGGCGCAACGTTCCACGACGTGGAGCTGTTCGCCAAGCACGTGAAGCCAGGCGTGAGGATCAAGGCTGCGGGCGGCATTTCGTCTCTGGAAGACGCAGAGAAGTTCATCGAGCTCGGTGCGTCGAGACTCGGAACGAGCCGCGTTGTAAAGATCGTCAAGAAGCTGGAGCAGGAAGGCTGAGCACGTATACATTATAATATAAAGATTCCTGCATATCGTATGATATAGAAAAGGAGAGTACAATATGGCAAATTATCCGACCCCGCATATCAGCGCCAAGCCCGGTGACTTCGGCCAGACGGTTCTGATGCCCGGAGATCCCCTGCGCGCAAAATTCATCGCAGAAAATTTCCTGAAAAACCCCGTGCTCGTGAACAACGTGCGCGGTGTGCAGGGCTACACCGGAACGTATGACGGCGTGAAAATTTCCGTCATGGCCTCCGGTATGGGCATGCCGTCGATCGGCATTTATTCCTGGGAGTTGTACACGGTCTTCGGCGTGGAGAACATCATGCGCATCGGCTCGACGGGCGCGCTGCAGGATAATATCAAACTCCGCGACATCGTCATCGGACAGGGCGCTTGCACCGACTCCAACTGGGCGTCCCAGTATCACCTGGCCGGTATGTTCGCGCCAATCGCGGACTTCCACATGCTGGAGACCTGCGTCGAGACGGCAAAGGAAATGGGCGTTGTGTATCACGTGGGCAACATTTTGTCGTCTGACCGGTTCTATGGCGACGACGGCGATATGCCCGAGGGCTGGAACGCGAACCACGGCTGGCAGAAGATGGGCGTGCTCGCGGTCGAGATGGAAGCGGCGGCTCTTTACATGAACGCAGCCAGAGCCGGGAAGCGCGCGCTTGCCATCTGCACCGTCTCCGACCACATTCTCCACCACGAGGCGACGACCGCCGAGGAGCGTCAGAACGGCTTCACCCAGATGATGGAGCTTGCACTCAAGACCTCAGTCAAGCTCGAAAAATAATATCAGAAGCGCCGTATTTTACGGCGCTTTTTGACCCGAAAGGATGGAACAAAGCATGAAACGTATTTTTCTGATTGTGTTAGATTCGTGCGGCGTGGGCTATGAGCCGGACGCGGACAAGTTTGGAGACGTTGGCGCGGATACGCTGCGCCGGTGCGCGACCTCTTCCAAATTCGACATGACAAACCTCGTCTCCATGGGCCTCGGGAACCTGGACGGCATTGACTATCTGCCGAAATGCGAAAAGCCGACCGCGGCACTTGCCAGATTGCAGGAGCGCTCGATGGGCAAGGACACCACGATCGGCCACTGGGAGATTGCGGGTATCGTCTCGGAAAATCCGCTGCCGACGTATCCGCACGGCTTTCCCAAGGAAGTCATCGACGAGTTTTCACGCCTGACCGGCCGGAAGGTTCTGTGTAATCTCCCCTATTCCGGCACGGACGTGATCCGCGACTATGGCCGTGAGCAGGTGGAAACGGGCGCGCTGATTGTCTACACGTCGGCGGACTCCGTTTTCCAGATCGCCGCGCACGAGGATGTTGTCCCGCCCGAGCAGCTCTATGAATACTGCCGCATTGCGAGAAAGCTTCTCATGGGCGAGCATGGCGTGGGAAGGGTCATCGCCAGACCCTTTACCGGTGAATGGCCGTACACGAGAACGCCGAGACGGCACGATTTTTCGATCGAACCGCCGAAGAAAACGGTTCTGGACGCGATTGTGGACGCGAAAAAGGACATGATCGCCGTCGGCAAGATCCACGATATTTTTGCCGGCCGCGGCATGACGGAGTTTACCTACACGACGGGAAACGCCGACGGGCTGAAAAAAACGATGGCCTACGCGGACAAGGACTTTACGGGCCTTTGCTTCGTGAATCTCGTGGACTTTGACATGCTCTACGGCCACCGCAGAAACATCGATGGCTACGCGCAGGCGCTGCACGAATTTGACCAGTGGCTGCCGGGCTTCCTCGGAAAGCTTCATGAAGACGACCTTGCCATCGTCACGGCGGACCACGGCTGCGACCCCGGATACATGAAGCACACCGACCACACGAGAGAGTATATCCCGATGATCGCGCTCGGAAAATCGGTCAGGCCCGTGAATCTCGGAACGCGCGTGGGCTTCTGCGACATTGCCGCGACGGTGGCGGAGCTCCTGGACGTGCCCTATGAGACACCCGGCAAGAGCTTTGCGAAGGAAATCACGGAATGAAGAACAACGCATTTTGAAGGAGGCTTTGCGATGACCCCTGAGAAATTGGTATCGATGGCGTTAGATGCCATGCAGCACGCCTACGCGCCTTACTCCGGCTACAAGGTCGGCGCAGCGCTTTTGTGTAAGGACGGAAGCGTCGTGTGCGGCGCGAACATTGAAAACGCGGCCTACGGACCCTCCAACTGCGCCGAGCGCACGGCCATTTTTACGGCGGTGTTTGAAGGCAAGCGGGACTTTGCGGCCATCGCCGTTGTGGGCGGCAAGGACGGCGTTGCGTCGGATTACTTCCCGCCCTGCGGAGTTTGCCGGCAGGTGATGCTAGAGTTCTGCGCGCCGGACTTTAAGATCTATATGGGGAAGCAGGACGGGACGTATCTGGAAACAGAGCTCCGCGACTTCATGCCCTACGGCTTTCGCGCGAGCGAGTATATGAAGTAACCGACCGAATCGAAATAATTCCGTGGAAACGTTAACTTCTTGCGATTTCACCTTGATTTTCCGGTGTGTTTGTGCCATAATAGGCTAGCGGAAATTCCGCAGAAACAAAATACAATTTGGAGGAACGAACATGAAAAAGATCCTTGCTCTGCTTCTGGCGGTAGTTATGGTTCTCGGCATGGTCGCCTGCGCTTCGAAGAACGAGACGCCGGCTGAGACCACGACCACCGAGCCCGCTGCCACCGAGACCACCGAAGAAACCAAGACCGAAGAGCCCGCGGCCGAAGAGAAGACCGAAGAGCCCGCCGAAGAAACCGGCGCGATCATCCAGAAGGTCGCCCTCGTGACCGACGTCGGCACCATCGACGACGAGTCCTTCAACCAGGCTACCTGGCAGGGCGTCAAGGCCTACTGCGAAGCCAACGGCATCGAGTACACCTACTATCAGCCCACCGAGGATTCCACCGAGGCTCGTTGCATCTCCATTGATCAGGCCATCAAGGAAGGCGCGAACGTTGTTGTTATGCCGGGCTACCTCTTCGGCGCTTCCATCGTCCGCGAGCAGGAAAAGTATCCTGACGTCTACTTCATCGCTGTCGACGTTGGCGCCGGCGATCTGACCGAGGACTACGCAACCTATTATGATCCCGCTGCGAACGTTGTCTGCGCGACCTTCGCGGAAGAGCAGGCCGGTTATCTGGCCGGTTATGCTGTTGTTATGGACGGCTACACCAAGCTCGGCTTCCTCGGCGGCATGGCGGTTCCCGCTGTTATCCGTTACGGCTACGGCTGGCTCCAGGGCGCGCGCGACGCTGCCAAGGAGCTCGGCGTTGAGGTCGAATGCAATTACACCTACGCAGGCCAGTTCAACCCGGACGCTTCCATCACTGCAAAGATGGAAGGCTGGTATACCAACGGTACCGAGATCGTCTTTGCCTGCGGCGGCGGCATCTATGCTTCCGCAGTGGAAGCGGCCAACATCCATGGCGCAAAAGTTGTCGGTGTTGACGTCGACCAGAGCTACATCGATGCATGCATCGTCACGTCCGCTATGAAGGGTCTGCAGAACGTCACCGAGACCATCCTCGCCGATCTGGAAGCCGGCAAGTGGGAATCCACCTACGGCGGCAAGTTCATCACCTACTCCCTGGCCGAAGGCGACTATGTCGGTATCCCGACTGCTGAGTCCTCCTGGAGATTCAATAACTTCACCATGGAGCAGTACGAAGCTGTCCATGCCAAGCTGATGAGCGGCGAGATCGTTGTTGACAACAACTCCGACAACGTCAACCCCGAAATCGAAGGCATCACCGTCAACTACGTCGACTAATTGAAACGCAAAAAATCGCAGGCCGTAAGGCCTGCGATTTTTCTTGCAATTCGAAAGCTTTGTGGTACGATATAGAAAAACACTCAGGAGGAAGATACATGATTGCACTTGCATGCGACCACGGCGCGTTTGATCTCAAACAGGCCATCATGAAGCATCTGGAGGCAAGGGGCCTTGCCTATAAGGACTTCGGCTGCTATGACAAATCCAGCTGCGATTACCCCGATTTTGCTGCGCCTGCGGCCAAGGCCGTTGCATCCGGCGAATGCGACAGAGGCATCGTCGTCTGCACGACCGGTATCGGCGTTTCCATCACCGCCAACAAGGTCAAGGGCATCCGCTGCGCGCTCTTGTCCGACGTGATGTCCGCTCGGCTCACCCGCGAGCACAACGATACCAATATGATGGCCATCGGAGCGGGCGTGACCGGCGAAATGCTGGCCCTCGAGATCGTCGACACGTGGCTCGATACCGAATTTTCCCACGCCGCACGCCACCAGCGCCGCATCGATAAGATGATGGCGCTGGAAACCGAGTAAGCGCTTGACAAGTCCGGCAATTCGGCTATAATAAAAACAGAGAGGTTCTACCGATAAGCGGTTTGGCCTTAGTAGTTAGTTATCTTGCAAAAAGCAGATAGCCGCAACCTTGGCCGGGGGCGGCTATCGTGCTTTAATGGTGCATATGTAGAGCGAAACCGCGATACATATCAGAATCCAAAGGATGCGGCGCATCCGATTCTGCCACATCAGCATCACCTCCCCTTCGGGAAGTGCCAAACCGCCTACCGTATATCGTAAAACCTCTCCGGCTCATACGAGCAGATCCATTGTAAGCGAAAAAGCAGAATTTGTCAATAAACCGCGAAAGCCTCCCGATTCGGGAGGCTTTTTCTTGCAATTTTGGAAAACTTGTGCTATTGTGAACATGGTGCTACCGATAAACGGCAAGCGGGCGGCTCCCCACCGCGTTTTTGCGGAGGGACACAGCTTCTTTTGCCCTCCGACACATAGAAAGGGGGGCTTCGACTATGGTTACATACACTGACTTGATTCAGCTTGGTATCCTCATCGTCGGCATTATCAGCCTCTTTATACAGGCTAATAACAAAAAGAAGTAACCGCCCGGCACAGCAAACCAGCGGTTACTTCTTGTAAGTAATTCCGGGGAGCGCGCCCGTTTGCCGGTAGCACTTCCTTTATCTGTAGTATAAACGGCGAACGCAAAAATGTCAAGGCCTGGCACGCAGAATCCTCCAAGTCTGTGTAGTAGCTCATTAATTCTAAAATTTTATTTCTGGATAGAGATGAGAAAGCTTAATTCGAGCGTCGTCAGTCGTAAA
>CAKASQ030000054.1 GCA_916988195.3 Oscillospiraceae bacterium | reverse complement strand
TTCGAGAAAAATTTACAGAATCCGGAATGTGTAAACAATCCTCCCGGTCAACCTGTAAACAATCTGGCCTTGACAGTGGGCATCGACCCCTACGCACCTATTTGAAGTTTCGTGCACAAACGAGGAAAAAGCCCCGGCCGCTGGCCGGGGCTTTCGTACATTTTCGATTATTCTTCCTCTTTTGCGGTGCAGACGATATGCAGCTCGTCGAGCTGCTTCTGCGTGACCTCGGAGGGTGCGCCCATGAGGATATCCTGCGCGTTCTTGTTCATCGGGAACGGGATGATCTCGCGGATGGACTCTTCGCCTGCCAGCAGCATGACCATGCGGTCAACGCCCGGGGCGATACCGGCATGAGGCGGCGCGCCGTAGGTGAAGGCGTTGTACATGGCGGGGAACTTCTTCTTGACGTCCGCTTCACCGAGGCGAACGAGCTCGAAGGCCTTGATCATGATCTCGGGATCGTGGTTCCGGACCGCGCCGGACGACAGCTCCACGCCGTTGCAGACGAGGTCATACTGGTCGGCAGTAATGGTGAGCGGATCGATTTCGCCGCGCTCGGCCTTCAGAAGCACCTCGAGGCCGCCTGCCGGCATGGAGAACGGGTTGTGGCAGAACTCGAGCTCGCCCGACTCGTCGCCGATCTCATACATCGGGAAGTCGACGATCCAGCAGAACTCGTAGCGTTCCTTGTCCATATGGCCGGGTACGTTCGCGCCGAAGATCTTGATCATCACGCCAACAAGCTTTGTAGCCGCTTCGCCCGCCGCGACGAGCACCAGCGTGTTGGGCTTCAGGCCTAAACGCTCAACCAACGCCTCCTTGCAGCCCTGCACAAACTTCGCAACGCCGCCCGCGAGCTCGCCGTTTTCGTCCATCTTGAACCAGTAGCCCTTCACGCCCGCCTGCACTTCGCAGTCGGTGAGAAGCTTTTCGATCTGCTTGCGTGTCAAATGGCAGTCGGAAACGGGAATGGCCTTGACGGTCTTGCCATGGAACGCCTCAAACTCGGACTCCGCGAACAGGTCAGAGACGTTCTTGCACGTCAGGTCGATACGAAGATCCGGCTTATCCGAGCCGTAGGTCTCGAGCGCGTCGACATAGCCGATGCGGCGGAAGGGTGCGGAGGAGGCAATGTTATACTTGCCAAACTGCGCGAAGATCGGGGGCAGTACGTCCTCGAGGATCGCGAACACGTCATCCTGCGTGGCAAAGGCCATCTCCATATCGAGCTGATAGAACTCGCCGGGGCTGCGGTCGCCGCGCGCGTCCTCATCGCGGAAGCATGGCGCGATCTGGAAATAGCGGTCGAAGCCGGATGTCATAAGCAGCTGCTTGAACTGCTGCGGGGCCTGCGGCAGAGCATAGAACTTGCCGGGGTGCTTTCTGGCGGGAACGAGATAGTCGCGCGCGCCCTCGGGGGAGGAAGCCGTCAGGATCGGGGTCGTGATCTCCAGGAAGTTGTGCCCCATCATCGCCTTGCGCAGCGCTGCGATAACCTGGCAGCGCAGGATGATATTCTGCTTGACAGCGGGGTTCCGGAGGTCGAGGTAGCGGTACTTGAGGCGCTGTGTCTCATCCGCCTCGCGGCTGCGGTTGATCTCAAACGGCAGCTCATTGTGGACGCACTTGCCGAGAATATCGATCTTCTCGGGCACGACCTCCACGTCGCCGGTCGCCTGCTTTGGGTTTTTGCTGGCGCGCTCGCGCACCGTGCCGGTCACGGAGATGGTCGACTCCTTGTTGATGGACTTGACGATGTTCATCATGTCCTCGGTCTCGACAACGACCTGCGTCGTGCCGTAGAAATCGCGCAGAACGACGAAAGCAAAGTTGTTGCCCACGACGCGCACGTTTTCCATCCAGCCGCAGAGCGTGACGGTTTTGCCGCAGTCGGCAAGGCGCAGCTCGCCGCAGGTATGAGTTCTGGATTGCATCATAGTATGTTCCTTCTTTCTGTGTAGAGTGCTTATAAAGCGTCAGCTGACGCAATGGGTTTACTTCAGAATTGTACCCTGATGGGCTCTGGCAATACCATCGAGGATGATATTGACGGCGTTTTCGCGCGAAACGGTCACCTGCTCGCCTGCGCGCAGATCCTTGACGGAGAGCGTACCCGCCGCAATCTCGTCTTCTCCGAGGAAGATCACATACGGAATAGCAAGCTTGTCGGCGTACTGGATTTTTGCCTTAAACTTTTTGGCCTCGGTATAGAGCTGGGTGCGGATGCCCTGCGCGCGAAGCTCGGTGGCAAGCTCGATGGCAGGGGTCAGGTCGTCTGTCATCGGCAGCACCAGCACGTCCGCCGGTGCCGTCGGCCACGCATCGTTCAGCATCTGCTGCTCAGAAAGGACGTAGAACAGCCGCGTCAGACCGATCGAAATGCCAACGCCCGGAAGCTGCCGGTCGGTGTAATACTCGGCGAGGTTATCGTATCGGCCGCCGGAGCAGACGGAGCCAATCTCCGGATGGTCGAGAAGCGTTGTCTCATAGACCGTGCCCGTGTAATAATCGAGGCCGCGCGCGATCGTGAGGTCGACCGCAAAATTTTCCTCCGGCACGCCGAAGGCCGCGAGATTTTTCGTCACCGCCGCGAGCTCGTCGAGGCCGAGATCGAACGTCTCGTTTCTGCCGCGATAGCCCTCGAGGCTTTCCAGCACCTCCGCGTTTGTGCCGCGGATGGCGATAAACTTCAAAATCTCGTCCGCAAGCTCCCGGCTCAGGCCGCAGTCGTCCACGAGAATTTCTCCGACCTTCTCGGCGCCAATCTTATCGAGCTTGTCGACCGTGCGCATGATGTCGCCCGACTTTTCGGATAGGCCCAGCATCGCGTAGAAGCCGTTTAAGATCTTGCGGTTGTTGACGCGAATCTGGAAGCGCTTCAGGCCCATGGTCTGGAACGTCTTATAGATGATCGACGGGATTTCCGCTTCATTCACAATCGAGAGCTTTCCGTCTCCGATGATGTCGATGTCCGCCTGATAGAACTCGCGGAAGCGGCCTCTCTGCGCGCGCTCGCCGCGGTAGACCTTGCCGATCTGGTAGCGGCGGAACGGGAAGGAGAGCTCGTTATAATGAAGCGCCACGTATTTTGCCAGCGGGACCGTGAGGTCGAAGCGAAGGGCCAGGTCGCTGTCTCCCTTCTGGAAGCGGTAGATCTGTTTTTCGGTTTCGCCGCCGCCCTTGGCCAGCAGCACGTCGGCTGCCTCGATCGCCGGGGTATCGAGCGCGCAGAAGCCATACAAGCTGTAGGTTCTGCGCAGGATGTCCATCATCGCCTCCATCTGCGCCTGCGGCGCGGGAAGCAGCTCCATAAACCCGGAGAGCGTGTGCGGTCTGATCTGTGCCATGATTGTTTTGTTCCTCTCTATGTTTTGATGTGTTATCTATAAACCTTCGTAGGGGCGGGCGACTCTGCCCGCCCATGAGAACCTGCGAATTCGCCGATGGTCTTCGCATTTCGGCGGCGCGTTTTGCCGGGCGGACAGAGTCGTCCGCCCCTACGGCGTTTGAGAAATTCTCCCGATTTTGCGTAGGGGGCGATGCCCACATCGACCCAAGGGCAATTGCGGATTCGCATTGGATTTTCGCAAAAACGGCTCACACCGCCGGGGCGATGTGCTCAATCGCCCCCTACGAACACCCCGGTAGGATATGCCAGCATCCCGGGCGCATCCCCCGACGGAATTCCCCAAATAAAAAGATACTCCCGTCCCGTGCATTGGGACGAGAGTACCGGAATACTTCGTGGTGCCACCCAAATTTGAAGAGCTTGCTCTTCCTCGTATGCCGCGCTTTCGGGGCGGCGACCGGCGATTTCGGGACTTCCCTTATACGCCCGCTCGGCGGATGTCCTTCGCGCACGCTGGCCGCAGAAATCTTTCAGCTTGTGATTTCCTCTCTGTCCGGCCGCCTTGCGGTACTGCTTCCGCGTCCTTGCGGTTCTGTATTATTCAGATGAATGCGCTCAGTGGAGCTTCTTGGCCTTGATCATCATTCTCCAGTCAAGGTCGCCGCGCTGCAGGCCGAGGATCAGCATTTCCGCCGAGGCAAGATTCGTTGCGCACGGGACGTTATGCATATCGCACAGCCGGAGCGTGCGCATGATGCGCTGATCCTCCCAAGGGTCGGTGTCGTTGGGGTCGGAGAACATGATAACAAGGTCGATCTCATTATATGCAATGCGCGCGTCGACCTGCTGATGGCCGCCCTGATTTTTGGACAGGAACAGCGCGACAGGAAGATTTGTCGCCTCGGAGACAAGCCGCCCCGTCGCCGCCGTAGCAGACAGGCTGTGCTTGGAGAGAATGGATTTATATGCCGTGCAGAACTGCACCATAAGCTCCTTTTTCTTATCATGCGCCATGAGTGTGATATTCATTTCTTCTCAACTCCTTTGTTCACATGCCGGCAAGCGTTCGCCGGATTTTCATCAGCTTCACGCGCTTTCCCTGCAATCTCTGCGCAATATGCAGACACGCAAGTCCTGCGCCATGGAAGGTATACTGGCAAAGAGGCTTTCCCTCGACCGCCGCGAGCGTCACATCCGCGTCATCCGGCACAATGCCAAGAAGCGGCAGCCCAACGCCGTCCATGATGTCGTCGATGGTCGCGTTCATTTTCTGGAACAGCCTCGGGCTCACGCGGTTAACAACGAGCCTCGCCGGAACGTCCCGCCGGGATAAGGCAAGCTCTGCAGCGCGCGCCGCGTCGCGCTGGGACGCAGGGTCCGCCAGACACACGACCATGAGCTCGTCCGCAAATCTTATCGCCAGCTCAAAGCCAGCGCCCACGCCCGCAGGCGCGTCGATGAGCACCCAGTCGTAGCGCTCCTTCGCGTCATGAATCAGCGCCTCAAACGCGCCTCTGTCAATCTCATCCGCCTTCACAGAAACGGGAGCCGTCAGCAATTGCAGGCCCGGAAGACCCGCCGCGCGCGGCGCCCTGTCGAGCGTGTAGCCGCCCCGCATCACATCGAGGAACGTGAGTCCTGCCTCGGAGGCCATACCGAGCGAAATGTCGAGGTTCCGCAGGCCGAGATCCGCATCGATGCACAAAACGCGCGCGCCCTCCATGCAAAGACACCCGGCCACGCCGGCGCACACAGACGTTTTGCCGGTTCCGCCCTTGCCGGATATGACCGCCAGAACCTGCCCCATGCAGCGTACCTCCGCTTTGCTCAATAGTTGAAGCTATTATATACGATTCTGCGGGCAAATTCAATGCCTCTTTGTCGAAGAAGTTGAAAAATCCCCTGATTTTTTCCGTTCTTTTCCTGTGATTTCTGCATAAACTGGTAAGACAGGAGGGATCATACCATATGAATACGCAGCGAATCCACAGGTTCTGTCTGGCGCTGATGGTGATGGCCATGCTTGTGCGGCTGGCCGGACAGGTCGAAGCTTATCTGGATTTCAAAAAAGCGTCCGCGCCGACGCTCTGGCGGGTCGATGTCGAACCTGCGCCGGTCCCGCTCGTCCACACCGAGCCGACTCCCGCCGGTCTCACGGAAAATCCAACTTCATCGCCGGACGAGCCGCCCGCACAGGCCGAGCCGTCGGACAAGCCCGTGACGGACGGTACCGTTATCATAGAAGATGCGCCCAAGACCGCCGAGACGGAAGAAACCGCAGAGCCTCTGACGTTTTCGGCAGAAGAAGCAGACGCGATCGGCGTTGCGGGCGGCTGCACCTACGAATTTGACAAGCAGGCACTCTTGACGCGGCCCTCCGCGCTCGATTTTTCCGGCGACGGCCCCAAAATCCTCATTGTCCATACGCACGCCTCGGAGGCCTATACGCCGGAGGACGGCTTTTCGTATGAGCCCTCGGGCGAGCTGCGCACGCAGGACGAGACGCGCTCAGTCATCCGTGTAGGAAGCGAGATTGCCCGGATTCTGGAGGACGCAGGCATTGAGACGCTCCACGACACCACGGCGAACGACTACCCCAGCTACAACGGCTCCTATGCGCGCATGGAGGCCATTATCGAATCGTATCTTGCCGAGTATCCGTCCATACAGATGGTGCTCGACGTGCACCGGGACGCGGTCGAGGATCAGGCGGGCTTTCCCGCCGCACTCAGCTGCAAGTTAGACGGCGAAGACTACGCGCGGCTCATGCTCGTTGTCGGCACAGACGAAGGTGGGCTCGAACATCCCGGCTGGCAGGAGAACCTCGCGAATGCATTGAAGCTGCAAGCGCTTTTAAACCGCGCCGCACCCGGCCTCTGCCGCGACATCGATCTTCGCACCGAGCGGTTTAACCAGCACGAGACGAAGGGCTCGCTTCTTTGCGAGTTCGGCGCGTCGGGCAACACACTCTCGCAGGCGCTGCGCACGGCAAGGCTCTTTGCCGACACACTCGTCACCTTTATAAACAGTGTAAAAGCAGCACCGTAAAAATTTTTTCAAAAACCCCTTTACAAATCAGATTTCATCGTGTATACTCATAACTGTAATAAGAATCATTACTGTTTTGGAGGGATGCAGATGGCGACAATCCGAAAGCGCAGCCGCAAGCGCGACGCAATCTTAGCCTGCGTCCGCGCAACCACCTGCCACCCCAGCGCCGAATGGGTCTATCAGCGTCTCAAGCCCACGATTCCCGACTTAAGCCTCGGCACGGTCTACCGGAACCTGTCCATGTTCAAGGACGAAGGTCTGGTCATCTCGGTCGGAACGGTCGGCGGCCTCGAGCGCTTCGACGGCAACACGAAACCGCACACGCACTTTGTGTGCACGCGGTGTAGCGCAGTGCTCGACCTGATGGACATTAACCTCGAGGATGGTTTCTTGCAAAACGTCCACGACACGGCGGGCGGCGCCATCACAGACTACCGGCTCAGCTTCTACGGCCTGTGCCCCGACTGTATGCAGGCAGCAAATGCTGCTGAATAAAAAAACAATTACGATCAGGAAAAACAAAAAAATGGAGGATTTTATCATGAAGAAGTTCGTTTGCAAGGTTTGCGGTTACATCTACGAAGGCGAAGCAGCTCCGGCAGAATGCCCGGTATGTCATGCCAAGAGCAACATGTTTGAGGAAGTCAAGGGCGAACTCAAGCTGGCCGCCGAGCATGAATTCGGCGTATACGGCTCGACCGTCAAGAATAACCCCGACATTTCCGCCGAGGACAAGAAGTACATCTTCGATCAGCTGATGGCAAACTTCAACGGCGAATGCAGTGAAGTCGGTATGTATCTCTGCATGGCCCGCATCGCGCACCGCGAGGGCTACCCCGAGGTCGGCCTGTACTGGGAAAAGGCCGCTTACGAAGAGGCCGAGCACGCGGCAAAGTTCGCCGAGATGCTGGGCTCCGACCTGGAGAGCAACATGCACGCCGACACGAAGAAGAACCTCGCATGGCGTGTAGACTGCGAGTTCGGCGCAACGCAGGGCAAGTTTGACCTCGCCAAGAAGGCCAAGCAGCTGAACCTCGACGCCATTCACGACACCGTCCATGAGATGGCGAAGGACGAGGCAAGACACGGCCGCGCGCTCAAGGGCCTTCTGGAGCGCTACTTCAAGTAAGATGGAATACACGGAAAACACCGTGATCTGCAACTGCAAGCATGTGACCTTGGCGGACATTGACGACGCTCTACAGAGGAACGCGCACTTCTCCGACGTGGAGAAGGAGTTTGCCGAGGTGCAGAGGCTGACCAGCTGCTCGACCGGCTGCGGCGGCTGCCACGATAAGATCATGGCAGTCCTCTCCGAGCGGCTCAGCGGCTGAGAATAAAGGAGAATTTGAACATGAAATATGTCTGTGATATCTGCGGCTATGTCTATGACCCGGAGGTCGGTGACCCCGACAATGGCGTAGCCCCCGGCACGCCTTGGGAAGAAGTCCCCGAAGACTGGGTCTGCCCGCTCTGCGGCGTTGGCAAGGACCAGTTCAGCCCGGAAGAATAAGCCTTAATTTAGAGCAGGAGAGAACACAGTTTCTCTCCTGCTCTTTTGCGCTTTGCCGGATGGAAAGTGGATAAAAAGGTGGATATTTCGCCGCGCGCGCCCGCGCCAAACGCGGAAAGTGGATTTTTGAAAAGTGGATATTCAGATTATAACGTCAAATATGTTCAGGAAACAAGATGTTCGAGCATTTTCGGACATCTTTTATCATCTTTTTACGTCTTTTATTGTCCAGAAGCAAGTTCAAGCGTCTCTTATCATCTTTTGAGAAAAGGCAATGAAAATCAATAATCTTTCTTCAACTCCTATGCCATTTATAGCATAGGAGTTTTGCTATAATAAAGGCACAAAGTTGAGGGAAACAAAAACCTGAAACAATCAAGAATAAGGGTGGCGACCTGAAAAATACGCGAGATGCCAAGAGCATCAGAAAGGAATTATTATGAAGAACCTGTTTGCTTATGATTTCACCACCAACACCATCGTCGCTTCCAAGGCTACGCTCAAAAAGGCAGGCAACCCCACCACGCCCGAATACAAAGCCCTGATGAAGATGATTGCCGAGCAGCCCACGTTCAAGGTTGTTGAAAAGGCAATCAACACCAAGAGCGGAAAGACGACCTACAAGGGTCTGACAATCGAAATGATGGAGAGTTATATTAACGCGCAGGAAAATCCGGTTGCGCTCTGTGCGGAATTTGAAAGAATTAGACAGTTCGCAAAGAACAACAAACAGCGTGAATATCCGCTTCTCAAGCAGTGGTTTGTCGAGAAGTTCAAGGAGCAGTACAAGATGACCGACGCAAAGAAAATCCACGCCAAGCGCGTTATGGCAAAGGCGGCTGGCAAGGTTGTCAAACTCGCCGCCGCAAAGCCCGCAGTCAATCAGTAATCAAACCAACAGAAAGATGATTTAGGAGGAAATAAAAATGGCACAGGCTTACAAGGTCGATTTCACCACCCGCACAGTCACTATCACCGCAGAATTTGAAAAGGCTATGAGCAATCCAGAAGCAGCAGAATACAAGATTATCAGACAGTTGTGTGTGGATTTCCCCGGTATGCGGATTGTCAAGCGGACGCACCGCACGCCGACGCACTACACCAGCAAGAACGGAGAAAAGAGCGCCTGTAACCCCTACAAGAACCTGACCTATGAAAAGATGGAGCGGTTTATGGACGCGCTTCCCAACGGCGCGGAGTATCGCAAGCAGTATGATTTCCTGAAAGCCTACGCTTCCGGTATTCAGACCAACGCATACAGCACCATGCGCGAATGGTTCATTGCGCAGTTCCCCCTCTACCGCAAAAATCCCCTGTTCTATCTCACCGAAACGCCGAAAATCATCAGCGGAATTGACTTTGCCAAGCAGCAGGCAGAAGCAGCCGAAGAAAAGAAGAACGCATAAGGAAAGGAGTAGCGTACATGATGGATGATGCGATTTTCTATCGGGAATGGCTTCCGCTTGATAAAAAGGAGTTCCGCATTTTAGCGATGCTCGCAGACCACGATGGAGAATATCACGGAAACTTGACCGATATGTGCCGATACTTTTCCATCTCAGCGCAGCAAAAAACTAGAACGGCTCTGCGGGAAGCAATTCAAACTCTGACAGAACATAATTTTATTGAAAGCAGTCTTTCGGGGCGGACATTCCATCTGCGTCTGATTCCAACAGCCAACGAAATCAGTCTGCCCCGGAACTGGCTGACGCGATTGCGGCAGCACAAATATTCCGCCGATTCCGTTAGTTGGGAAGTCATTGTAAAGGTGATTCTCTGGTTGGAAGAGAACGGTCACGATGTTATCACAAATCAGCAAATTGCGGATGAATTGAATATCAGCGACAGTGTGATTGTATCTGCGAAAAAGGTGTTGTACAAGGATTTTGACGGGCTTCTGCGCAAACGGCGGTGTAAAATTGTTAATGATGAATTTCGTTGTATCGGGCAAGTCCATATGCTGTCCGCGTGGTGGAAAGAGGGATAAAACAATTACTTTTTCCTTGAATAAAAATATATTTATAATTTATTCGAGGGGAAAAGTAATCGTTTTGATTTAAGCAGTTTTCTTTTATTGCTCGCCAGCATTTTTTATATTGTGCTTATCGGCTTCACGCAGCTGAACGAAAAATAGATACAAAGTCCGAAATATAGGACAGCAGAAGTGCTACA
>CAKASQ030000053.1 GCA_916988195.3 Oscillospiraceae bacterium | reverse complement strand
CGATCAGATCTTCATGCGCCTGGCAAGAGCCGTCGCTGCATCTTGTGCCCAGCTGCATTAAGCCGATAAGCACAATTTAAATTATGCGTAGGGGCGGACGACTCTGTCAGCCCGGCAAAATACGTGTCTGAAACGCGAAATTAAACGGCGAATTCGAGGCCGCCCATGGGCGGACAGAGGCGTCCGCCCCTACGAAGGGTGCTGCTTTTCGGGCAGGCATGTTAGCCATTCGTGGGGTCGTAATTCTTGCCGAACTGGAGGTCGGTAAATTTAATGGTTGCGCTGTCCATGCGAAGCGGCTTGGTGTTCTGCTTCTGGCCGGACGAGCTGGCTGCGGGCGGGGTCTCCGGCTTGGGGTCCGCGCCGACAAGCTTTTCCATGTTCTCCGAGATGGCCTCGGCGATCGACTCCGCGCTCTCGGAAGGAGCGCTCACAACCGGCTGCACGGGCGCGGCGGGCTGTACGGGCGGCTGCACGGCTGCGGGCTGGTCTGCCTGCCAGTCATACGGCTTTTCACGCACAGTCTTCTGCGGCATGACCTGCGGCTGCGAAAGCGTCAGGTCGCGGGACTTGAGCTTTTCCAGAAGCTCCAGATGGCCCTTGATGTCCTGCTCGATGACGTCGATAAAATTGAGCGCGGTCTTCTTTGCGTCGTCTACGCGCGCCTGCTCTTCGGCGAGCTCCTTTTTGAGGTCGTCGCTCTGCGAGCGGAGCGTTGTTTCCGCGCCGGCTACAATGGTTGCGCTGCGAGACTGGGCCTCTGCGATCATCCGGTCGCACTGTGCCTGCGCCTGCGCCATCTGCTGCTTCATGGCAGCCTCCTGGCCGCGATATTCCTCGAGCTTTTCGACCAGAATCTTCATCTTGGATTTCAGCACGGAATTTTCTTTGTAGAGCATGATGTAGTCTTCGGTGAGCGGTTCGAGAAAATCGTCCACCTGCTGCATATCATAGCCGCCGAAGACGGCCTTGGAGAAGGTTTGCTCCTGAATTTCCTGGGGTGTGAACATACGGGTTCTCCTTTCCGGCCGGACGCTTACAGGTACAGGCCGTTATTTTCAAGCTCGTCGATCAGATCGCCGACAATATCCACGTTGTAGGGCGTGATGATATAGGTGCTGATGGCGATTTTTTTGATCTTGCCGTCGAGCGCGTAGGCGCAGCCGGACAGGAAGTCGACAAGCCGTCTTGCAACATCTTTATTCGTTGCCTCCAGATTCAGAACCACCGCGTGTTTGCTGCGAAGATGCTCGGCGATGTCGGAGACGTTGTCGAACCGGTCGGGCTTGACCAGGACCACCTGCATCTGGGCGGTGGTGTGGATGTTCACGACCTTGTTATTGCCGGGGGTGCGGCGGGTGGACGTATTGCCGGAGCCGAGGCTCGACGAAATATCGTCATCGGTATCGTCCAGATCAAAGCTCGGCGCGCGGCTGGGCGCGGGAGCGGAAGAAGAACGCGAGGCCCGTGTGGGTCTTACGTCGTCGTCAAATTCATCGAAATCGTCCTCGTCCTCGGTGTAGGGCTTGGCCAGTTTCTTCAGTTCATCCATGAATCCCATAACTCTGATATCCTCCAAATAAATCTGTCTGTCAGACCTTATTGTAATTTCTTGCGCCAAAGATGGCGGTGCCGACACGGACAAGCGTCGCTCCCTCGCGGATGGCGTCCGGGTAGTCGCCGCTCATGCCCATCGACAGGCAGTCCATGGACACATTATCGTATTTTTTTGCACTTATGTCAACAAAAAGATTCCGCATTTCTGCAAAATATCTGCAATTATCGCCCGGTTTTTCGCTCACTGGAGGAATTGCCATGAGTCCGTGGAGCCGGACGTGGGGATATTCTCCCATTTTTGCCGCAAGCTGGGCAGCTTCCTCGGGTGTAAAGCCGGATTTGCTTTCCTCGGCGCCGATGTTGACCTCGAACAAAACGTCCTGTGTGACGCCGATTTTTGCTGCCTGCTTTTCGATGCACTCGAGAAGCTCCAGCCGGTCGACCGACTCGATGAGATCGACGACACCGACAATGTACTTGACCTTGTTTGTCTGCAGGTGGCCGATGAAGTGAAGGGGTTTGCCCTCATACGCGCCCTGCGGACGCTTTTCCTGAATTTCCTGCACGCGGTTTTCCCCGCAGCAGTCCACGCCCGCGGCGATTGCCTCCCGGACGGCGGCAGCGTCGTTCATTTTGGTAGCTGCGCAGAGGCGGATGCTCTCTGGGTCGCGTCCTGCCTGCTTTGCGGCCTCGGCCATTTTTTCGCGGATGCTCGCGACATTTTCTGCAATGGTGCTCATTTGCCCACAACCTTTCCGTCATATAGATTCTTTGCGTGAATGATGATCTCGTCGCCCGGCCAGAGATTGGCGGTCGAGGTTTTATCCAGCTCTACGACGTAGCTCTCGCCGTTGTCGTGGAGAATGGTGATCGGTTTCCATCGGGCAGTCGCGCCCTCGAGGACATAAACGCCGGTTTGCCCGCCGTCTTCGACACGAACCGCGTCCTTGGGCACACGAAGGCCCTGATAGGAGTTGAAAACGACATCGGCGGACTGCTGGCGCAGAAGCGTCACGTTCTGCATGTATTTATCGCACGAGAGGACGAGAAGCTTATAGCCCGCCTCGTTGTTTCCCACGCGCTCGACCGTCATGTCGAGCTGGTCATAGACGTCTCTTGCAAACAGAAGCTGCACCCGCGCGCCCTCTTTTACGTCCTTGAGCTCGCTTGCCGGAAGCGTCGTGACATAGTACCACGTCGTGCCGCGGATGAGCTTTCCGATTGCGTTTTCCGGGACCGTCTCGGGCTCGATCAGGTTATAGTCCTGTGCGGTCATGGTCTGAAGTTTCCCTGGGGTCAAAACGGTCTCATATCCGTCGGCCACACCGGAGTAGGTGCCTGCGTGGTCAGCGCTGATGGGTCTTGTATCCGCGGCGGCCTGCTCCTGCAAGCGAGAGAGCTCGTTCTGCACGTTTTCCAGCTGCGCATGAATCGCGTCTGTATCGCCCGCACCTGCCGAGCGGCGAAGAACGAGGCCCTTGAGCTCGGGAGACAAATCCTGTGCGGAGTTCATGTCCCGGCGCGCGGTGAATTTTGCAAGCGAGAGGAGATTGCTCTGAATCTCCGCGTCCAGCGCCGCCTGATCGGCAAGGCTTGACGACGCGCTCCACGCGTATTGCAGCTGCATGAGCTGCTCTTGAAGGTCATGAATGCGGCTCTGGCGCTGCTGCGCGCCATCGGAGAGATATCCGGTGGCGACAGCCTCGTTTGCCGCGACGTGCGCGCCCTCGGCGCAGGTGATAACGGTAATGTCATAGGCGGAGGTGAGGATTTCCTCGTCGCGCACGACGAAGCCCGTCGTGTAGCAGCCCGCGCCCGCCTCGTATTCGATGGCCGTGGACGTGGTCAAGGGCTCTGTGAGAGACGAGGCGACATTGTAGCCGAAATAGGCGATGATGGCGGCGAGGAAAATCCAGAGAATAAGATTGGTATAGTGCTTGCCTTGCTTCATGGGGGCTCCTTCCCATCAGGAAGGCGCTATGCTTCCTGACTCAGGCGCAGCGGAACCGACGGCGCAATGGTCGAGACCGCGTGCTTGTAGATCATCTGCTGCCGCCCTTCTGAGGCCAGCACGATGACGAACGCGTCAAAGCCCGTGATGATCCCGCGCATCTGAAAGCCGTTGACCAAGAAGATGGTCAGGGGCGTGCGCTCCTTGCGGGCCTGATTGAGAAATGTATCCTGATAGGTTTCGGTACGCTGCATAGGTATGTCTCCTTCTTTTTCCGGAAGCGTCATGGCTTCCTTTTATTTTTGGATACACCTATCGTACCATTTTATTCACGCGAAAAAAGGGATATTCGCGCAGGCCTGCTGAAAAACGGCGGAAAAATCCGGTTCGCGCGGCTGCAAGATCCAGTGGATCTGCTCGTTTCGCCGCAGCCAGGTGAGCTGCCGCTTGGCATAGTTGCGCGAGCGCTGCTGGACGAGTGCGGCCGCCGCGGCAATATCGCCGCTGTTTGTCAATGCGTCTACAAATTCTTTATAGCCGATGGCCTGCATGGCCGTGGCCGTTGGGGGAACGCCGGAGGAAAGAAGCGCCCGAATTTCATCGAGCAGCCCCGCTTTCAGCATTTTTTCGACGCGAAGATCGATGCGGTCATATAGATCCTGCCGGTCCTCGAAGCTCAAGCCGAGCCAGACGGCGTCGTGCTTTGGTGGCAGCAGCTTTGTTTTTCGGTTGTGCTTGGAGATCGTCTCGCCGGTTTCCAAGTAAACCTCCAGCGCGCGGATAATGCGCCGCCGGTCGGACGGGTGCAGGCGCGCGGCAGATTCCGGGTCGACCGCTTTGAGGCGCGCGAGCACGGGTTCGATTCCCGTGTGGTTCACCTCAGCTTCCAACTTTTCGCGCACGCCGGTCGATGGGCACGGGGCGAACGTGCGGCCGAGAAGCAGACTGTCCGCATACAGCCCTGTTCCGCCACACACGACGCAGGTTTTGCCGCGCGACAGGATATCCTGCAAAATGGGCTCGGCGAGCTCTACGTATTTTCCAACGGAAAAATCCGCCTTCGGGTCTGCCACGCCGATCATATGGTGCGGCACGCCCTGCATTTCTGAGATGGTCGGTGCGGCGGTCCCGATTTCCATGCCGCAGTAAATTTGCATGGAGTCGCACGAGAGCACCTCGCCGTCATATTTTTTGGCCAGCTCGACGGCAAGCCGTGTTTTGCCCGAGGCCGTCGGCCCCGCGACGCAGATGATTTTTTCCAAACGGCTTGCCTCCTTTCAGGCCTGGTTTTGAATGTTATGTACGCTTGAACTGCTTTTCAAGCTCCTTTTTCGTGAGCTCGATGCACACGGGTCTTCCGTGCGGGCAGTATTTGATATCGTCCCGGGAGAGAACCTCGCGCACCAGCGCTTCTCGCTCCCTGGGCTGGGTGTGCCAGCCTGCTTTGATGGCGGCCTTGCAGGCCATGGTGTGAAGGAGGTTGTCCCGTAAATCCGCCTGCGATGGGCGCTTTCCGGTAAGCAGGTCCTCCGCAAAGGCCTCCAAGGTCGCGCACGCGTCTTCCTCGGTGAGATCGGACGGGATCTGGCGCAGAACGAGCTGCAAGTCCGCAAACTCCGACACATCGAAGCCGAGCGACTGCAAAAGCGGCAGATTCTCCAGCACGGCCTGCGCCTCCGGCTTCGTGAGCTGAACTGGCACGGGCTGCAATAAAAGCTGCGGCATGACGGGATGCTCCTCGGATTTGAGCTTTTCGAAGAGGACGCGTTCATGCGCGGCGTGCTTGTCGATGAGAAGCAGGCTCTCGCCCTGTTCAACTAAGATGTAGGTATCCATCGTCTCGCCGATGACGCGGAAGGGGACCTCCGGGATGGAAAGCACCTGCTGGGACTCAGGTTCCGGCGCGGGCGTTAACTTCGTAGGGGCGGACGCGGCTTTCCGCCCAAGGGGGAAGTGCTCTTCTTCCAGCACGGGTGTCAAAGGCGCGGGCGCTTCCTTGGGCGCAGGCGCAACCGGTTCCGCTTTCGGGACGACCGGCGCAGCCTCCGGCGCTTTTACGGTGCGCTCGGGCACCTGCACGGGAGAAGACAGCGCGGCAGAGAGGAATGACGGCTCGTCGACGAACACGGAAACGGGCTTTGCCGCGGGCCGGACGGGCTTTTCAAAGGGGTTTTCCTCGGCGGCCGATGCCGTGCGGCGGAATTCCTCGGCCGTTTTGGTCTGGAAGAAGTCCTTTTTGGGGACGGGAATATTGGATGAGACGCTGCCTGCGATCTGGTCCTGCCGGGATTTCGGCAGCTGAACGGCGGGTCTTCCGGGCGCTTTGTTAAGAGCCGAGAGAACCGCGTAATGCACCGCGTCAAATGCGCCGCGCTCGGACAGAAACTTTACTTCCGTTTTTGCCGGGTGCACGTTCACATCCACGGCCTGCACGGGAAGATCGATCTCCAGCACGCAGACCGGGAAGCGCCCAACCATGAGCTGGTTTTTATACGCCTCCTCCAGAGCGGCGGAGAGCATCCGGGATTTTATGAACCGGAAGTTGACAAAGAAATACTGATACGAGCGGTTGCCGCGCGTACAGGTGGGCTTGGTCACGAAGCCGCGCACCGTGAACTGCTCCCACGAGCCCTTGACCTCGATCATGTTGTTCGCGATCTCACGGCCAAAGACGGTATAGATCGCGGCCATGCGGTCGCCGGAACCAGCGGTCGAGAGCTGCTCCTGCCCGTCCTTTAAAAACCGGAAGGCGATCTCCGGGTGCGCTAAGGCCTGCTGCTGCACAGCGAGGAAGACGGCGGAGGCCTCCGCCTGATCGGATTTCATGAACTTCATGCGCGCGGGTGTGTTATAAAAGAGGTCGCGGACGAGAATTGTCGTCCCCTCCGGGCAGCCCGCGGGGGATTCCTGCGTGATCTGCCCGGCCTCCAAGTGAAGACTTACGCCGGGGGTATCGGCGGCTTTGGTCAGTAAGTCGATCCGACTGACGGCGGAAATCGCGGCGAGCGCTTCTCCACGGAAGCCGAGGGTCGAGATGGCGGCAAGGTCGTCCTTGTTTCGGATTTTGCTTGTCGCATGGCGCAGAAACGCCGTGCGCGCGTCCTCGGGGGCCATGCCGCAGCCGTTATCGGAAATGCGGATGAAGGTCATGCCGCCGTTCTGGATTTCTATGGTGATGCGCGCTGCGCCCGCGTCGATGGCGTTTTCCACCAGCTCCTTGACAACGGAAGCGGGCCGCTCGACCACCTCGCCGGCGGCAATCAAATCCGCGACATGGCGGCTGAGCTGGACAATTTTCGGCATGGGAACCTCCTTTACGAAAGGGTCAGTAGACCAAAGGACATGGCGTTGATGAGTGCGTGCAGCGTGATGGGGGCCCAGATGGTGCCGCCCTTTTCATAGACCCACGCGAGCGCGACGGACGCCGGAATATAGGGAAGGCAGCTAAGGAGAATGGACAAGGCGGGGTACAGCCCAAAATACTGCCAGTTGTGCATGAGGGTAAAAAGAAGCGCGGAGACGATGTAGGCAAGGACTCTCGAGGCCGGGCGGATGGTTCCGAAGACCACGCCGCGGACCAACGTCTCTTCAATCACGGGCGCGAAGACGACACTCACGGCCAGCATCACGTACCGGTTTTCAAAAATCAGATCGTTTACCGTTTCGTTATTATAAATGGTGACCTGACCGGCCAAAAGATGCTCGAGCGCCTGCACGGCCCATGTGCCCGCGTAGTAAAGCGCGAAGCCTAAGATCAGCGCCTGCACGAAATTCCAGAAGCCGGAGCCAAAGAAGCGCTGCAAAAGAAAATTCCGGAAGACAAGCAGGACAAACAAAAGATTGATCGAAAAATAGATGATATTGATGGTGAGCGCTGTGAGGCTCACATGCAGCGCCGCCGCGAGATACTGGATGCCTGCGCTCAGCAGCACCAGATAAAACGGCAGATAGCACCATCCGGCGATGGCCTCGGCGCGCGAGAGACTGCGGCCAAGCGAGTAGTAGGATTTTGCCATGGACGGCGCTCCTTTCTAAAATTTAAAGCAGCTGCTTGAGCTGGTAAAGAACGTTCATCGCTTCAATCGGCGTGAGCGTTTCGACGTTGATGGCGGAAAGCTTTTCGCGAATTTCGTCCGCCTGCAGGTCCATGAGGCTCACCTGATCGGACGCTTGCTTCTGCACGGCGGGCGCTTTCGGCGCGCCGGACTCGAGCTCTTTCAGGACTGCTCTTGCCCGCGCGATGAGCTTATCGGGAAGACCGGCGAGTTTTGCGACCTCGACGCCGTAGCTGTCGTCTGCCGCGCCGGGGACGATCTTGCGCAGGAAGATCATCTCTCCCTGCCGCTTTTTGACGGCGATGTTGAAATTCCGGATCTCGGGGATCTCCTGCTCCATGGAGGTCAGTTCATGATAGTGCGTGGCGAAGAGCGTCTTCGCGCCGAGCTTTTTGGGGTCGACCGCGTACTCTAAAACCGCTTTTGCGATGGCCATGCCGTCGAAGGTCGACGTGCCGCGCCCGATTTCGTCCAAGATCAAAAGCGAGCGGGGCGTCGCGTTTTTGAGAATGTCTGCCACCTCGTTCATTTCCACCATGAACGTCGACTGGCCGGAGGCCAGATCGTCGGATGCGCCGATGCGGGTAAATAATTTATCGACAATGCCGATGCGGGCGGACGCGGCCGGGACGAAGCTTCCCATCTGCGCCATGAGGACAATGAGCGCGACCTGACGCATATAGGTCGATTTACCGGCCATGTTGGGGCCCGTGATGATGGCGGCCCGGCAGCCGTCTGCGCCGAGGACGGTGTCGTTCGGGACAAAGAGCGTGTTTTTGAGCATCTGCTCGACCACGGGATGACGGCCCTGCGTGATGCGGATTTCGCCGGAGAGATCGACCTCGGGGCGGCAGTAGTGGTTATGGACCGCCGTATGCGCAAAGCTGCAAAGAACGTCTAGGCTGGCGATGGCCTGCGCGGTTTTCTGCACGCGCTGGGACTGCTCGGAGACATGCGCGCGCAGCTGGGTGAAAATTTCGTATTCCAGCGAGACAATCCGGTCCTTTGCGCCTAAGATGGTCGATTCGAGCTCTTTTAATTCCTGCGTGATGTAGCGCTCGCCGGTCGATAAGGTCTGCTTGCGGATGTAATGGTCGGGGACGAGGTTCAGCTGCCCCTTGGCGACCTCGATATAGTAGCCAAACACGCGATTGTAGCCCACGCGGAGGTTTCGAATGCCGGTTGCCTCCTTTTCGCGCGCCTCGATGGCAGTGAGCATGCCTGTACCGCCGTTCTGGATTTCGCGCAGCTTGTCGAGCTCTTCGTTTGCGCCGTCCCGGATCATGCCGCCCTCGCGCAGAACGAAGGGGGGCTCGTCGACAATGGTCTTTTCGATGGCCTCCTTGAGGTCTTGCAGCGGGTCGAGCTGGTCGTAGATTTCTTTTAAGAGGGGGGAAGAGAGCGTTTCGAGGCGGTCATGAATCGCGGGAAGCGTCGCCGCGCCCTGACTGAGGGCGACGAGGTCGCGGCAGTTTGCCGTGCCCGTGACAATGCGCGCCATGACGCGCTCGTAGTCCGACACCTCGCGAAGCGATAGCCGCAGCTCCTCGCGGTCGATCGTCTTGTCGACGAGCTCCTGCACGGCGGAAAGCCGCTTTCCGATTTTTGCGGGACTGAGCAGGGGACGCTCCATCCACGACCGGAGGAGCCGTCCGCCCATCGCGGTTTTTGTCTGATCGAGAACGCCAAGAAGGCTCCCCTTCTTCTCCTTCGTGCGCATCGTCTCGGTGAGCTCCAGGTTCCGCCTGGCCGTCAGGTCTAGCCCCATGAACTTGCCCGCAACGTAAAAGTCCAGCGCGCGGATGTGGGGAAGGTCGTTTTTCTGCGCGTCCCGGAGCGCGCAGAGAAGAGCGCCCGCGGCGATGACGACTTCGTCGTGCCCGGTAAGGCCGAGCGCGTCCTGCGTTTTTTCAAACTGCGACTCGACGGCGGCCTTGCAGAGGCTTAAATCAAACTGGTGCTCCCGGCTCCTGCCCATGCAGCAGCCAAGGCGGGCGGATACGACGGCTTTGATCTCGTCGGACGTTTCCGCGTCTCCGCCGAGCAGGAGCTCTGTCGGGCTGAAGCTTCCGAGCTCGTTGCATACGGCCTCCTCCGCGTCGGGGCCGGAGAAGACGGTTGCGCTGAACGCGCCGGTCGAGATATCGCAGAAGGCCGCGCCATAGACGCCGTTTTCGCCGTAGACGCAGGCGTAGTAGTTGTTTTTTGATTCGTCGAGCATCGAGCTCTCGGTCACAGTGCCGGGGGTCACAATGCGGATGATGTCGCGTTTTACAAGACCCTTGGCGAGCGCCGGGTCTTCCATCTGCTCGCAGATGGCGACCTTGTAGCCCTTCTGGACAAGACGCGCGATATAGCTTTCGGAGGAGTGGAACGGCACGCCGCACATGGGGACCTTGTCTTCGGGCGCTTTGTCTTTGGCGTGGTCGCGGCTGGTGAGCGTGAGGTCCAGTTCGCGGGAGGCGATGCGCGCGTCCTCGTCGAACATTTCATAGAAATCGCCCAAGCGGAAAAAGAGAATGCAGTCGGGGTTCCGCTCCTTGACGGTGCGGTACTGCTGCATCATGGGCGTGAGCTCAGCCATAGAGATACCTCCGATTGTGTTTGGAAATAGGGTCAGAACATGCCGTAGGGGCGGACGACCCTTGTATAGACCGGTAAGATAGTTTACAGAATGTACGGGGAGATTGTTTACAGTTTCGAGTAAAATAAAGGCAGAGGAA
>CAKASQ030000052.1 GCA_916988195.3 Oscillospiraceae bacterium | reverse complement strand
TAAGCTTTCTCATCTCTATCCAGAAATAAAATTTTAGAATTAATGAGCTAGTAGGGGCGGACGACCCTGTCCGCCCTATGGCAGTACGATTTTGCCGGGAATTTTTGCGTTTCGATTGATTTTCCCACGGGCGGGCAGAGTCGCCCGCCCCTACGAACACTATGGAAAAACGAGGGGTTAATGTCTTCTGTGGTCTAATTTCTTGGACAGCAGCATGCCGATACCTTGCAGAATTTGCACAAGGGCGACGAGCAGGATAACCGTGACCCACATCACGTCTCCCTGCCAGCGGTAGTAGCCGTAGCGGATGGCGATATCGCCGAGACCGCCGCCGCCGAGCACACCCGCCATCGCGGAGTACCCGAGAATCGTTCCAAGCGCGATGGTCACGCCGACAAGCAGCGACGTGCGCGCTTCGCCGATGAGGACCTTCCAAATGATCGTGCCGTCCGTCGCGCCCATGCTCTTGGCCGCCTCAATGACGCCCTGATCGACCTCGTTGAGCGAGGACTCGACCATACGCGCGATAAAGGGCGCCGCCGCGATGACGAGGGAAACGACCGTTGCCGTCGCGCCGTAGCTCTTACCGACGAGCCACTTCGTAAACGGCGAGACGAGAATGAGTAAAATCAGGAACGGAACGCTTCGGATCAAGTTCACGACGATATCGAGAATGCGGTAGATGACGGGGTTTTTACGGATGCCGTTTTCGCCCGTGATGCAAAGAAGAATGCCAAGAGGGAGGCCCAGAAGGTATCCGAAGGCCGTCGAGGCCAGAACCATGTATAACGTGTCGCGGACGCCTTCGACTAGCGTCTGCACCATACCGGCTTCAAACATGCTCTTCACCCTCCAATACTTTCAGATTGTGCGCCTTGACATAGGCCATCAAATCAGCCAGCTCCTTCTCGTCCTCCGGCAGGGCCAGCTTCACACACGGTGCGTCCGCGTCCTGCATTCTTGCCAGCACCAGCCGCTTGGCGGCTTTCGTCTGCGGGTGCGTGAAGACCTCGCTGACCGGGCCGGTTTCCTGAATGCGGCCTTCGTCCAGCACCGCGACGCGGTTGCAGATCTGCTGGACGACCTTCATCTCATGCGTGATGACGACGATGGTGATGTGCTGGGTCTGGCTGATCGTTTGCAGAAGCGAGAGGATCGACTCTGTGGTCATGGGGTCGAGGGCGCTCGTCGCCTCGTCGCAGAGGATGATCTCCGGGTCGTTGGCGAGCACGCGTGCAATTGCCACACGCTGCTTCTGGCCGCCCGAGAGCTGCGAGGGGTAGGCGTTCGCCTTATCGGCAATGCCGACGAGCTTCAAGACCTCCATCGCGCGCTTTTTTGCGTCCTTCTTGCTCATGCCGACGATCTCCAGCGGGAAGCAGACGTTGCCGAGGACGGTGCGCTGCATGAGAAGGTTGAAGTGCTGGAAGACCATGCCGATCTTCTGGCGGCAGCGGCGGATCTCCGCCGGGGAAAGGGCCGTCATGTCCTGCCCATGGAGAAAGACCTTGCCGGAGGTCGGCCGTTCCAAAAGGTTCAGGCAGCGCACGAGCGTGCTCTTGCCCGCGCCGGACAGGCCGATGATGCCGAAAATATCGCCCTCTTCGACATCCAGCGACACGTCGCGCAGCGCCTCAAAGTCGGCCTTTCCGTCGTGGAACACCTTCTCAATATGCTCTAATCGAATGACCGGTTTCATCAAATTCCTCGTTTCCGCCCGGAACATGGTCCGGGTAAGATTTTTTAGACATGGAAACAGAGCGTAGCAGGAAATCCTGTACGCTCTGCGCGTAGAAATCAGTCGTCAAAGGGAACGACTGCGCCGTCATAGGTATCGTTGATGTACTGACGGATGGTATCGGACTTGAGCGCGGCGACTAAAGCCTGGATCTTTTCGGAGTTCTCGTTGCCTTCCTTCACGGCGATGATGTTCACGTAGGTCTTGGCCGCGTCGGAGTCGGACTCTTCATACGCGAGGGAGTCCTTTGCGACGGAGAAGCCGGCGTCGAGCGCGTAGTTGCCGTTGAGAACGACGAAAGCGACCTCGTCCTTCACACGCGGGACCTGCGCGGCCTCGAGCTCGAGGATCTCGACGTTGTAGGGGTTCTCTTCGATGTCCAGAACGGTAGCCGTGAGGCCCGCGCCGTCCTTGAGCTTGAGAATGCCGTTATCCTGGAGCAGAAGCAGCGCGCGTGCTTCGTTCGTGGTGTCGTTCGGAACGGCAATGGTGTCGCCCTCAGCGATGTCGTCCAGAGAGGACTTCGTGCCCGGGTAGATGCCGAACGGCTCATAGTGGATGCCACCGGCGTTCACAAGGTGCGTGCCCTGCTCTTCATTGAAGTTCTCAAGATAGGGGATGTGCTGGAAGTAGTTCGCGTCAAATTCGCCGCTCTCGACGACGTTGTTCGGCTGCACGTAGTCCTGGAACTCCTTGACCTCCAGCGTCCAGCCCTCGGCCTCGAGGATGGGCTTGGCCTGCGCGAGGATCTCGGCGTGCGGCGTGGGACTGGCGGCGACGGTGATGGTGCCCTTGCTCTCGGTGGTTTCGGACGCGGTTTCCGTCGAAGCGGTTTCAGTGGAAGCGGCGGTTTCGGTCTTGGATGCGCAAGCGGCGAGAGACAGGCTCAGTACAAGAGCCAGAGCCAGCGCAATGATTTTTTTGAACTGTTTCATGAGATACACTCCTTTGATTCAGAAAAGAAATTTTATTTTATGGAAGGAATTTGAGCAACAAAAAACCGGGGGCTGTCTCAGCTCCCGGGCAAATGGCTTTCGCGCTCAATCAAGCGTTATTCTCAGGCGTACAGCAACGCATGCCGAAGCACCTGGCCATATTACATGCCCGGGAGAATAACATTCGCATCATCATGGTGTTACGGAACGTCATTGCGTTCGCCTCCTTCCCTGAAAAATACCGCTCAAATTTCTTTCTGCTATAATACACCAATTTACCTACTGCGTCAATGGGGAAAACGCTGGGATTATCCACAGAATTTGCGGCGTTCTCTGCGAAATTTTGCTGAAAATATACAAAAAATCGCGCGTATTCACGCGTGGAAGCCCTATTTGAGCAGATACTGAATGCCGCCGATGAGGCCGTAGACGCCGAGAATCGTGATGAGTCCGGAGACAAGCGTCCCGCCCAGGATCGCGAGTCCCGCGCGCTTTTCGTCCATATCTGTCAGCCGCGCAAGCGTCGAGCCGATCCAGCAGCCGACCCCTGTGAGCGGAATGCAGACGACGACAAAGAGCGCCGGAGGGCCGTATTTTTTGAGCTGGGCCTCGTGCTTTTCGAGCGCCTGATGCGCTTTTTGCAGCAGCTTCGGGCTGGTTTCCTTTTTGCCGAGCGGGTGCTTTTTCATCCGCAGCAGAAACGGAACTGGAAGATACGAGCCGATGCACGTCAGAAGGTAGGAAAGGTACCATTTGAGCTTGAGGGCGGCGGCTAAAATAATCGCGCCCTTATTTTCAATAAACGGCAGCAGTGACGAAATAAATACTGCCAGCGACCGGACGAATAAATTCCCGGACGAGAGCGCGGCAGGGTCCAGCGCAGTCGATACAAAGTTCAAAGCGTTCACCTCAGAATTAGAAACTCAAAAAAGAAGACGCCGCATTGTAACACACTTTTCCCGATTCGTAAAGAGGAAACTTACTCCGTTTCGCTCGATTCGCGCGGCCGGTCGTAATTCTCCAGAAACGAAATTTTCCGGCCGCCGGTTTTGTAGGCGATAACGGTATCGAGACAGACGTTTTCCATGCTCCGGAAGATATGCGCCTCGACCTCGGGATTCGTCTTCTTGAGTTCGCGGATGAGCTGCTTGGTCTGCTGGCGCTTGGATTTTGCCTCTTCGTTCGGGCGGCAGGTGGTGCAGGTGTCGGTGAAGCGGCAGGCGCACTGGATAAAATGCAGATCGTTCGCGTCGCGCCACGCTTTGATGTCGTCTTCCCGGATGAGGTACATCGGGCGAATGAGCTCCATGCCGGGGAAATTGGTGCTGTGGAGTTTCGGCATCATCGTCTGAACCTGCGCGCCCCAGAGCATACCCATGAGGATGGTTTCGATTACATCATCGTAGTGGTGCCCGAGGGCAATTTTGTTGCAGCCGAGCTGCTTTGCAAAGTTATAAAGATAGCCGCGCCGCATGCGCGCGCAGAGATAGCAGGGCGATTTTTCGACGTTGTAGACAGAGCCAAAGATATCAGACTCGAAAATCTGCGCCGGGATGCCGAGTTTCCGCAAATTATCCTCAATGATCTGCCGGTTCGCGGGGCTGTAGCCCGGGTCCATGACGAGGAACCTGACCTCGAACGGAAATTTATTGTGAAGCTTCAGCTCCTGAAATAATTTGGCCATCAGCATCGAGTCCTTGCCGCCCGAGATGCAAACGGCAATGCAGTCTCCGGGCTTCACAAGCTCATACTGCCGGACAGCCTTCGTGAAGTTGCACCAGATCTTTTCCCGGAAGCGCTTGCGAAGGCTCGTCTCGACGCGCGTTTGGATCTCCTCATCGTTCTGTCGCGCCATCTGCTCGCGCAGCCACGCAAGGTACCCGCCCGTCAGGCTGTACGCGTCATAGCCTTCCTCACACAGAGCTTCCGCCGCCGGAATGCTGGCCTCGCCGTGCGCGCAGTAGAGGACCAGCGTCTTGTCCGGGTGTTCGGCTGCAAACAAAGAGAGGTCTTCCGGCAGAACGGGGATGGCGCCGGGGAGCATGCCGTAGGCCCTTGTTTCCTCCGAGCGCATGTCGATGAGAAGGTATGTAGTTTGTTCCAGCTTTGCAAGCTCCTGTACGGTCAGCTCCATGGCACGCTCCTTCGCCGCGGGCGCGGCTTTCATTCAGAATCGTCCCAATTTTAGCCGGAAGCGGACGGTTTGTCAATCAAAAGGCGCAAAAATCCCCGGTACACAAAGAGGAAGGGTGTTTGTGTACCGGGGATGCCGGGGGACAAATTTACTTGGCAAGTTCTCCGCCGAGCTTGCGGCAGGCCTCTAAAGCGTCGTCGTCGGGCGCTTCGCAGCAGGTGACGCTCTGGCAGACAAGGTTCAGGCCGCTATTTTTGCAGTCCTCTTCCCACGTGCGCATCCACTCGCCGTCGCCCCAGCCGTAGGAGCCGAAGAGCGCCGCGTCCTTGCCGGAGAGGGAGCCCTTGACCGCGTCGAACATCGGGGCGAACTCGGTCTCCTCAAGCTCCTCAGCGCCCATTGCGGGGCAGCCGAAGGCAATGGCGTCGAAGCCTGCGAGCTTGGCGCTATCGGCCTGCTCGGAGGTGAAGAGCTCCGCCTCCGCGCCCGCGGCCTTCATGCCCTCGAGCACGGCGTTTGCCATGGATTCCGTATTGCCTGTGCCGCTCCAAAATACAACAGCTGTCTTTTTCATGTTGGTTGTTCCTTTCTGATTTTAAAAATCATGTCCGCTTCAGCCTGCCACGGTCAGCGCCTCGAGACTTGCGCCTGAGCGCCAGCTGCGGCAGTAGATATCGGTACACTTTTTATATTTTGCAAAGGCTGCGCGCGCGTATGCCTCGTCTCCGTAGACCTTCCAGAGGCCGGAGAGCTTGAAGTTCTGCGCGTGGTTTTCAATAAAGCCCTGCACGTCTTCGGGCGGGTAGCTTAGAAATAGCCCGATCTCGTGCGGGAATTCTTCACCCTGAAAGCGCCGGATGAGGTTGACGATGCACCGCTCGGGGCTTTCATCGAGATACCCCGCGTTTCCGAGCGTCCTACGCGCCAGCTCGTTTTTTAAATCGATCTTAAGCCGTGCCGGACGATAGAGATACAAAAGCGCGTTGCCGTCTCGAAAACGCAGCGGAATGAGGCACAGGCCCTTTTCCCGCAGGCGCTGGTTGAGATCGCGAATCTGCGCGAGAAGCGCCTTTTTGTCGGTGCAGGCCGCACGGAAGAGGCTTCCGGTCTTGAGGCCCGCGAGCGTGGGCGCGCACTGGCGTACGACAAGTTCCTCCGGCATGTTACGCCATGCTCCCTACGTGCTTCTCGAGAATTCCGCGCAGGGCGGAAAGAGAGCTGGTGTGGCAGCGCTCAATGACGGTGCTGCCGCCCTTGAGCTCGCTCATTGCGCCCTGCACCATCTTGTGCGACATCGTGCTTGTGAAGAAAATCATTAAGTCGGGGCTTCCCATTTTTTTGCGGAGGCCGCCGCTGGGCTTGGTGAAAATTTTGCTCTGACACTGATAGCTGTCACACAGGTCCTTGTAGCGGCGCTCCATACATTCGTTGCCGCCGAGAATGACGATGCTCATAAGCTGCTCCTTTCGATAGTTAGAGTAGTTTAACCATTGGGGTGAAAATCATGCGTCTATAGACGCACTGGAAAAATGTTCTGGTTTGATGACTCAAACTTAAGTTAGACTCATCTAACTTGATGCCATCATACCAGCTTTTGTCCTACTTGTCAAGGATGTTTTTTCGCGCTGCCTGAAATGGAAGTGTAACGAAACTGTAAAACAACGTTCGAGCTGCTTGACGATGGACGCGCGCAGCACTAGAATAGGGAAAGTCAGAAATTTTTCCCGATTTTACAGTCGGAATTTTCCCGCGGACAAGAGCGTTGCGGGACAAAGAAGGAACGTTTTTATGCAGCAGCTACCGCAATCTCAGGACTCCGCGCCCCTTCGCGGCCTGAGCACCCAACAGGCAGAGGCTTTGCGCGCGCAGGGCCTTTCCAATCAGCAAAGCGACACCGGCGGAAAGACGGCCGGAGAGATCATTCGCTCGAACGTGCTCACGTTTTTTAACCTGATTTTTGTCGTCATCGCGGTGCTTTTGTGCCTCGTGGGCTCGTACCGCAACCTGACGTTTTTGCCGGTCGTTATCGGAAATACGCTCATCGGCATTTTTCAGGAGCTGCGCGCCAAGCACATTTTGGATAAGATGAGCCTGCTCCACGCGCCGCATGCCGTTGCGCTCAGAGATGGTATGGAGCAGAAGCTCGCGGCAAACGATCTGGTGCGGGGCGATATTGTTGTTTTGTCGGCGGGGGATCAGATCCCGGCGGACGCAACAGTTTTGCAGGGTTCCGTGCAGGTCAACGAGGCGCTTCTCACGGGCGAGAGCGACGAAATTGAAAAAGAACCCGGAAGTGAGCTTCTGTCCGGCAGCTTCGTTGTGGCGGGAAGGTGCTACGCGCGGCTCGACAAGGTCGGGGACGAATCGTATATCGCGAAGCTCACGCGCGAGGCCAAGGCTGTCCAGACCGGGGAGCAGTCGGAAATGATCCGCGCGATCAACCGGATCGTTAAATGGATCGGCTTTACGATCGTGCCGATCGGCGTGATTCTGTTTGCCCAGAGCTATTTCTATTCCGGCGAGACGCTGCAAAAAAGCGTCGTCTCCGCGATTGCCGCCGTCATCGGCATGATCCCCGAGGGGCTTTACATGCTGACGACGATCGCACTTGTGCTGGGGACCATGCGCCTTGCGCGCCGGAAGGTGCTGCTGCATGATATGAAGAGCATCGAGACGCTCGCGCGCGTGGACGTTCTGTGCGTCGACAAGACCGGCACGATCACCGAGCCCGGTATGAACGTGCAGGAGGCACACGCGTTCGAATGCGCGAAAAACGACCAATTTGATGATGAAGCCTTGCAGGATTTGCTGGCTGACTACTGCCTGGCCGCGCAGGACACGAACGAGACGATGCAGGCCCTGCGCGCGTTTTCCGAACAGCGGCGCTTAGAGCATCCGCAGGAGGCAAAAATCGCGCTGGACGTCCAACCGTTTTCGTCCAGTAAAAAATATTCGTCGATCACCTTTGAGACAGGGACGTATCTGTTCGGCGCGCCGGAGTTCGTGCTGAAAGGCGCGTACGCGCAGGTGGCGGAGGAGCTGAAGCCTTTTCTGGATGCGGGATGCCGCGTGCTGCTGCTGGCGAAGAGCCGGGGAGAGGGCAATTCTCCGGAGCCGCTTGGATACGCTGTCCTGACGGGCCGCGTGCGCGAAAACGCGAAGGAAACGTTCGCTTACTTTAAAGAGCAGGACGTCACCGTCAAGGTCATCTCTGGCGACAACGCGCGCACGGTCTCGGAAATCGCGAAGCAGGCGGGAATCGAAAACGCGGACAAGTTCGTTGATGCGGCGATGCTTGTGACCGATGAGCAGCTTGCGCGCGCGGCGGAAACTTACACCGTCTTCGGGCGTGTCACCCCCGCGCAGAAGCAGAAGCTTGTGCAGGCCATGCAGAAGGCCGGCCATACGGTTGCGATGACGGGCGACGGCGTGAACGACATTCTTGCCATGAAGGATGCGGACTGCTCGGTCGCGATGGCCTCGGGCAGCGAAGCGGCGGCGCAAGCGGCGCAGGTCGTGCTGCTGGACTCCGATTTTGCCCGCATGCCGGACGTGGTGCTCGAAGGGCGGCGCGTCGTCAATAACATCGAGCGTTCGGCGAGCCTGTTTCTGGTCAAGAACCTGTTTTCTCTCTTGCTCTCGGTCTTCTCCGCCGTGTCGTTCCTGACGTATCCGCTTGAGCCTGCGCAGGTCTCGCTCATTGCGATGTTCACGATCGGCATTCCGGGCTTCTTGCTGGCGCTGGAGCCAAACTACGTGCGCATTGAAGGAAACTTCCTCAAGAAGGTTCTGCTGCGCGCGCTTCCGGCTGCGCTGACGGATGTGCTGGCGGTCGGCGCGCTCGTCATCTGCGGCGAGGTGTTCGGGCTTTCGGATGGGGACATTGCGACGGCGGCGACGATGCTGCTGGCCGTGGTGGGCTTCATGATTTTGATTCGCATCAGCAAGCCTCTCACCAAAATGAAGTACGCGATCATCCTTGTCAACATCGCGGGACTCATCTTCTGCGGCATTTTCCTCAAGCAGCTGTTCGCGCTGAGCGATATGTCGAGAATCTGCGTGCTGCTGATGATCATCTTTGCCTTTGCGGCGGAGTCCGTTTTCCGGAATCTTTCGATTCTGGGTGTGTTTTTGGAGCGCAAGACCGGCGCATTAAAGGAAAAAATCCGCGAACGGCGCGGCATGTAGCAACGAACCCGGCAGGAACAAACCTGCCGGGTTTTTGTGTCTTGCGATTTTCTGCGCGGCGTATTATAATGAGACCTGCACACTGGGATGGGCTGCTGACAGACCGGAATGGAGATACGCAGATGAAGATTCTGATTGCGATGAGCGGCGGCGTGGACTCGAGCGTTGCGGCAGGGCTTTTGTGCCGGGACGGCAACGAGTGCATCGGCGCGACGATGAAGCTCTACCACAACGAGGACGCGGGGATTCCGCGCGCGCATACGTGCTGCTCGCTCGACGATGTGGAGGACGCGAGAAGCGTCTGCTATAAGCTCGGCATGCCGTATTACGTCTTTAATTTTTCGGACGACTTTGGCGAAAAAATCATCGATAAATTCGTCCGCTCGTACGAAAGCGGCCTCACGCCGAACCCCTGTATCGACTGCAACCGCTACATGAAGTTCGACAAGCTCTACGAGCGGGCAAAAATTCTCGGCTGCGACCACATTGCGACCGGACACTACGCGCGTATCACGCAGGAAAACGGGCTATATCAGCTGCGCAAGGCGTATGACGAGACAAAGGACCAGAGCTACGTGCTCTATGACATGACGCAGGAGCGGCTTTCCCGGACGCTTTTCCCGCTGGGAGAGCTCCGCAAAACCGAGGCGCGGGAGCTTGCGCGCCAATCCGATTTTATCAACGCCGACAAGCCGGACAGTCAGGACATCTGCTTTGTCCCGGACGGCGATTATGCGAAGATCATCGAGCTTCGCACGGGGAAAAAGGCCGAACCCGGCAATTTTGTCGACAAAAATGGCAATGTTTTGGGGCGGCACAACGGCATCATCCGCTACACCATCGGCCAGCACCGGGGACTGGGACTGAGCCTCGCGCAGAAATACTTCGTCTGCGAGATCCGCCCACAGGATAATACAGTCGTTCTCGGCGCGAGCGAGGATCTGTTCCATCGCGGCGTGAAGGTTCGGGATATGCACTGGATTGCGGGCAGCGCACCGGAAAAGACCTTCCGCTGCAAAGCGAAGCTCCGCTACCGCCACCCCGAGCAGTCCGTTTCGGTTACGGTTCTAGATAACGGCGAGGTCAGGTTGCTTTTTGACGAGCCGCAGCGCGCGCCGACTCCGGGGCAGTACGCGGTTTTATACGATGGCGATATCGTTCTCGGCGGCGGCGTGATCGCGGGAACGTTTGATGAAGACACAAAGGAGGCGGGCGTATGATTTCAACAAGAGGCCGGTACGCGATTCGCGTGCTCATTGACCTTGCCGAGCACCGGGGCGAAGCGTTTACGCCCATGAAGGAGGTCGCCAAGCGGCAGGAAATCTCGCTCAAGTATTTAGAGAAGATCATGCCGCTTCTGAGCAAGGCAAATTTTGTCGAGGGGCAGCACGGAAAGGGCGGCGGCTACCGGCTGACGATGGAGCCCGAGGGCTACCGTGTGGGCGATATCCTGCGGCTGACCGAGGTCGACCTTGCGCCCGTAGCGTGCCTCTCTGAGCCGGTCAACACCTGCCCGCGCGCGAGCTTCTGCCGGACGCTTCCGATGTGGCAGAAATATTACGAGATGACGCTTTCCTATTTTGACAGCATCACGATTCGGGATTTGATGCAGGTCGAAAGCGGCGGGGATTACGTGATTTAGACAGGCTGCTCACCTACGCAATTTCGGGAATTTTCAGAAATTTCGTAGGGGCGGACGACCCTGTCCGCCCGGCAAAATGCACTTCCGAAACGCAATACCCATCGGCGAATTCGTAGCTTCCCTTG
>CAKASQ030000051.1 GCA_916988195.3 Oscillospiraceae bacterium | reverse complement strand
ATTCGAGAAAAATTTACAGAATCCGGAATGTGTAAACAATCCTCCCGGTCAACCTGTAAACAATCTGGCCTTGACAGCCCACATCGCCCCCTACGCAAAGACGGAAAAATTTCAGAAATCCCGTAAGGGCGTACCGTGGGGTCATATCAAATTATCAAATATATGCAAAAACTCCCTGCCCGGTTTTGCCGGACAGGGATTCTTATTCTCAGAGAACCTTCGCGAGGAAGTCCTGTAGTCTTTCGCTTTTGGGATGCGTAAAAATTTCATCGGGCGTACCCTCTTCGAGAAGCTTGCCGTCGGCCATGAAGAGCACGCGGTCGGCAACCTCGCGGGCAAAGCCCATCTCATGCGTCACGACGACCATCGTCATGCCGGACTTCGCAAGCTCCTGCATAACCTCTAACACCTCGCCCACCATCTCGGGGTCAAGCGCGCTCGTCGGCTCGTCGAAGAGCATGACCTCGGGCTGCATGGCAAGGGCGCGGACGATGGCGACACGCTGCTTCTGCCCGCCGGAGAGCTGGCTGGGGTAAGCGTTTGCGCGGTCTGCAAGCCCGACACGGCCCAAAAGCTCCAGCGCCGTCTTTTCCGCTTCCTCTTTTGATTTGTGCAGCAGCTGCATGGGCGCAATCGTCATGTTTTTGAGGATCGTCATATGCGGGAAGAGGTTGAAATGCTGAAACACCATGCCCATCTTCTGGCGGTGGAGGTTAATATTGCAGTTCTTGTCGGTGATATCCACGCCGTCGAAGAGGATCTGCCCGCCCGTCGGAAGCTCCAGAAGGTTGAGGCAGCGCAGGAATGTCGACTTGCCGCTGCCGGAAGGGCCGATCACAACGACGACCTCGCCCTTGTGAATCTCCGCCGACACACCGTCGAGCGCGCGGATTTTCTCGTCTTGATTCTGCTTTCCGCCCTTGAAGTGCTTTTGAAGGTCTGTTACCTGAATCAGAACGTCAGTGGTCACTGCTGCGAAGCCTCCTCTCCAATTTCCCGACCAGCCATGTAAAGAACACGACCATCACGAGATAGATCAGCGCCACCACAATGAGCGGCATAAACGCCGAGAATGTCCGGCCCCGGATGATATCGCCGCCCTTGGTAAGGTCTGTCACCGCGACATAGCCCGCAACGGACGTTTCCTTTAAGAGCACGATAAACTCGTTGGCAAGCGCCGGGAGCACATTTTTGAGCGCCTGCGGCACGATGATAAAGCGCATCGTCTGCACGTAGTCGAAGCCAAGAGACCGTCCGGCCTCCAACTGCCCCTTGTCGATGGCCATAATGCCGCCGCGGATGAGCTCGGCCACATATGCGCCCGAGTTCACGCCGAAGGCCAGCATGGCAACGCCGACGCCGTTTCTGGACGTTGCGAAAATGATGTAGAACATGATCATCAGCTGCACCACGACCGGCGTGCCGCGGATGACGGTCAGATAAATTTTGCAGATAATATCTCCGATGTGAAGAAGCGTCTTTCCCGCGCCCGGGCGCATCCTGTCCGCGTTTTGATCCCACGTCGAGCGGATGATGGCGACCAGCGTGCCGATGACAATGCCGAGCAGCACCGCCGCGAGCGTGATTTTCAGCGTATTTACGAGACCGGTCACGAGGTATTTCCACCGGTTATCTTCTACGAAGTTCAGGATAAACTCTGCCTGGAGCTTTGCAAACCACTCGTTCAAAGCCACGGCCTCCTTTCACGCGGGCGCGCGGAGGAAACTGCGCGTCTCCCCCGCTGTGCCGCGATTGTAATTCTTAGTCTGCGGAAATGTACTTGTCGACGATCTTCTGCACCGTGCCGTCGGCGATCAGCTCTTCCAGCGCCTTGTTAAACGGCTCCGTGAGCTCGCTTCCCTTGGCAAAGGCCGCTGCGTAATCCTCGACCGCGTAGGCGGTATCGAGGACCTTGAGGCCTTCGTTTGCCGCGACGAAGGATTTAGCCGGCTCATTGTCGATAACAACGCAATCTAACTTCCCGGAGACGAGCGCCGCAACAGCGTCCGCGCCCTTGTTGAACCGCTGAACATGATCGTCGCCGAAGTCGTCCGAGCAGTAGATGTCGCCCGTGGTGTCCTGCTGGACGCCGATCTGATAATCCGCGCCGTCGACGTAAAGGTTGTCAGCTGAGGTGATCGGGGAGTCTTCTTTTACAACGATGGACTGAATGCCGGTCGCGTAGCTGGTGGAGAAGTCCACGGACTGCTTGCGCTCGTCGGTGACGGTGAGGCCCGCCATGGTGAAGTCCGCCTTGCCGCTCGAGACAGCGCCCAGAATCGCGCCGAACTCAATGTCCATGATGTCCAGCTTGTAGCCGAGCTTTTCGCAGATGGCCGTCGCGATTTCCACGTCGATACCGGCGGGCTTTTCATTCTCATAGAACTCATACGGCGGGAAGGCAACGTTCGTCGCCATGGTAAGCGTCTTCTCTTCGCTGCTGCTTGCAGCCGTCTCGGTGGATGCGGTTTCGGTCGCGGCCGCTGTGTCCTGCTTGGACGCGCAGGCAGCCAGCGAGCAAACCATGAGGATGCTCAGAAGCAATGCGATAATCTTTTTCATATTCTCTTCCTCCATAAATCGTGTTGTTGTTTTTGATGTCATAATTATACGCACTTAATGTATAAATATCAAGTCCTTTTTGCATGGGATTCTGCACAATCTTCCATCTTGCATTCGTGTTCATTTGTATAAACTTAATAATTCACGCATATATGCATAAAATATGCAGTCTTCCGGAATAATCCGAGAGACTGCATATTGTTTGTTCTTGTATATTATGCGTCAGTTTTCTGCATACCGTGACAAAAACTGGCGCGTACGCTCCTGCGTGGGGTGCTCGATGACCTGGTGAGACGCACCCTGTTCGACGATCACACCGCCGTCCATGAAAATGACCCGGTCGGCCACATCTCGGGCAAACGCCATCTCGTGCGTCACAATGATCATCGTCATCTTCTGCTCGGCGAGCGACCGGATGACGCGCAGCACCTCGCCCGTAAGCTCGGGGTCGAGCGCGGACGTCGGCTCATCGAAGCAAAGGATGTCGGGTTTTAAAGCCAGCGCGCGCGCAATTGCGACCCGCTGCTGCTGTCCGCCGGAGAGCTGGTGCGGATAGAGGTTCATTTTTTCGCCGAGGCCCACATCTTTGAGTAACTTCTCCGCATTCTGCCGGATCTCCTCGTGGAGCTCTTTTTTGCGCGTGTGGTAATCGGGCTGCTCCTTGGCAAGAAGCTCGCTCGCGAGCATCACGTTTTGCAGCGCCGTATATTGCGGGAAAAGGTTGAAGTTCTGGAACACCAGCCCGAAATGCAGCCGCTTTCTGCGAATCTCGCTCTCTTTTTGCGTGGCAGGGTCGTCCGCGTCAAAGAGCGTCTCGCCGTTCACGAGAATTTTCCCCTCGTCGGGCGTCGTCAGGAAGTTGAGGCAGCGAAGAAGCGTCGTCTTGCCGCTGCCGGACGAACCGATGATCGCGACGGACTCGCCCTTCTCTAAGGAAAAGTCAATGCCGCGCAGCACAACGGTGTTCTTATCAAAGGTTTTGCAGATACCCTTTACATCCAATACAGCCATGTCGCACCTCCTTACGCTTTAAAGTAGTCGAGCTTCCGCTCCGCCCAGCCGAGCAGGAGCGTGAGAATGCCGGAGAAAATGAGATAGTAAACGCCCGTGAAGAACAGCGGCCAGATCGCGCCCGAAATGCCCTGCGAGCCCTTCATGAACGCCTGCCCTGCCCAGATGACCTCCTGCAGCGCAATGATGCGCGAAAGCGACGTATCCTTGACGAGGGTGATAATTTCGTTCGACATCGGCGGGACGATCTTCTTGACCATCTGCAAAAGCGTGACCTTGAAGAAAATCTGGCTCTTCGTCATGCCGAGCACCTGACCGGCCTCCTGCTGTCCTTTGGGAACGCCCTGAATGCCGCCGCGGTAAATTTCGGAGAAATAGCAGGCGTAGTTAAACACGAACGCCACACTCGAGGCGACAAAGCGCCCCGTCTCGCCGCTTCCCCAGATGTTGTTTTTCCAGACGAGGCCCGGAAAATAGTAGATCACCAGCAGCTGGAGCATGAGCGGCGTGCCGCGCACGACCCAGATGACAAGCCGGGTAAGTAACCGCACGGGCTTAAAATCCGTCACGAACCAGACCTGCACCTTCTGCCACCAGGTGAGCTCGCGCAGATTGACATGCTTTAATACGACCGGCCGCAGAAAGCCGAAGGCCGACCAGTTGCTCATGGAGCCGAAGGCGATGATCAGGCCCAGCGGGATCGCGCCGATAAGCGTGATGGCAAAGAGCTTGAGCGTCTGCAAAAAGCCTACGTTCAGCGCCTGAAAGACGATGGGAAACTGCTCAGAAAACGTCGTCATGGGAAAATCCTACCTTAAATCGTTCTATTTGCGGGCAATCGCCCTTCGCCGGAACATTTCCAAAAGCGCGGTGCTTCCCCGATGCGCGATGCGCACCGGGGAATTGGAGAATCACCGAATGGTTGGGATTGTTTTAACTGTGATTACTGCGCGATGAGCGCGGCCTGGATGCCGTAGGTCTCGGCGCACTCGAGCATCGAGCCGTCCGCGTAAGAAGCTGCGAAGAAGCTGTTGAGCATGCCCGCAAGGTCAGAACCCTGACGGAAGCCGACGCCGTACTGCTCACCCTCTTCGGCGTTGAGGCTGACGGTGTAGGTGAGGCTGTCATAGCCGGTGCCTTCGCCGACCATTGCGCCCGCCATCAGAGAGTCGATGACTGCCGCGTCCGCGGTGCCTGCTGCAACTTCCATAAGAGCCGTGGCCTGATCTTTGACCTCGGTGAAGCTGTAGCCCAGCTTTTCGACCTCAGCCTTGCCGGCGGAGCCGGATTCGACTGCGAAGTTGAGGCTGCTGCAAGCGTCGACGCTCTGGTAATCCGCCGCCTTGTCGGCCGGAACCACGACGACCTGAGAGTTGTTGCAGTATGCGTTCGAGCAGGCCATGGCACTGGTGACTTCGTCGGTGAGGGTCATGCCGTTCCAGACGCAGTCGATGGTCTTGGCGCCGAGCTCCATGATCTTGTTGTCCCAGTCGATCTCAACGAATTCCGCTTCCACGCCGAGGCTCTTTGCAAAGGCCTTGGCCATATCCGCGTCAAAGCCGATCCATTCGCCGTTCTCGTCCTGATAGTCCATCGGGGCGAAGTCGGTGATGCCGACGACCAGCTTGCCGTTTGCCTGGATGTAGGCGAGATCGCTGTCAGAGGCAGCGGCTTCTTCAGCAGCGGGCGCTTCTTCGGTTGCTTCTTCTTCCGCGGCGGGCGCTTCGGCAGCCGGAGCGGGTTCGGCAGCAGTCTCCTCAGCGGGAGCTGCGGGTTCGGTCTTGGCGGCGCATGCAGTGCAGGCGATGAGCATCATGCAGGCCAGCAGCAAAGCGATGATCTTTTTCATGGTTTGTTCCTCCTGTTTGGTTCGTTTCGTTCTGGCGAACTGTTTGTTTATCATGGTGATACTTTACCATACTAACGAGGTAATGTAAAGAAGCAATGTTGCATGAAGAAACCGCTGGTTCCTGCCAGCGGTTTGTTCGTTTTGTATAAACTGTCAGAATCCGGCCTCAGATGTCGAAAACGCCGAGCATCACGATACCGGCCACAACCAGCGCAATCATCGCGTAGTGCTTCCAGGAGAGCTTTTCCTTGAGGAAGATCCGGCTCCAGACGACGGATGCGACACAGTAGGCCGAGATAATGGGCGCGGCCAAGGCCACGTGCGCCTGATCGCCGATGGCGTAAATATAGGCAAACTGTCCCGCCGTCTCAAACGCCGCACCAATGTACTTGGGCGCTTCCATTTTCGGAATAAACTTCTCTTTTTTGACGAATTTCACATAAATAAAGCTGCAAACCGCCGCAAACAGGAACGTCAGCTCATACGCGCAATTCGCCGCGTCCTCGTCGAGCGTCTCGAGCACCAACGAGTCCGCAAACGTCCCCGCTGCGTCCAGCAGGCAGTACGCGACCGGCAGGCAGATGGCAAGCCACGACTTTGCGTACCGGTAGTTAGACGCCTCCTGCCGCGCCCGGCGCAGCTCGTCGTCCTCGCGCGACTCCACAACGCCAAGACCGATCACGCCGATGCAGACGAGCGTCACCGCACCGATGACGGCCAGCCGCATCCCGCCCTGAATCGACTCGTCGAGCGTTCCCGTGATGAGGCACAGAACCGCCACCAGCGCGCCCGAGGAGTTGCAGATCGGAGAAGAGATCGAGAGCTCAATATACCGAAGTCCCATATAGCCGAGCGTCATCGACGAGATGTAAAGAAGCGAAACCGGAAGGTATGTCCAGATGACGTTCCAGGTTACGACCGTGCCGCCGATGAAAATTTCATACGCCGCGTGCAGTCCCATCACGACGCCGACCGCGATGACCATCTTGAGGTGCGCGTTTTTATCGGACGCGTCGCGGCAGCCGATTTTCGAAAAAAGGTCCGAGCCGCTCCAGCAGAGGAGGGCAATGATTGCAAGCCAAAACCACATAATTTTTATCTCCTGATAAGTTTTTAATACGAAATTTGTTTTTTCTTACCGTGGCGCAAGCGCCAGGGTAATTCTGGCAGAGCCCTGCCAGCTGGTCCATTTTCCGACCCCAGCTCTGCATCCCATATCTGTAAGGCGGCAAAGCCGCCAACGGCTATCGGAATTCTTCTTAGCTGCGCAAAGAAGAACGGCGTCGACCGTCAAGAAGAAGTTGCCCAAAGAAAACCCTTCAAAAGGGTTTTCTCTGGACTCTTTCGGAAACAGAGGGGCAGCGGCCCCTCTGGCACCCCAGGCTGCCCGGTACGGACGGTTGTACCAGTTGAGCGTGCTCACGTACTTTTGAACGCTCAATAGTCGGAGGTACGACAAATTTGTAAGACCCGACTCGGCGCAAAGCAAATTTCCTCTGGAAATTTCTTTGCGCGGGGACTGCCTGCTCTGCGATGAGGACCCCCGTCCCCCCATCGCAGCCCACCCGCAAGGATTTTTGCAGAGCAAAAATGCCTTGCGGCGGACAAGTGCCTCCAAATTTGCTGCTCGGCAGCATAATCATCAGTTATCTTGCAAACCAGTAAGTGCTTGCAAGTCAGAAAGAGAGTGCTATCAAAAACCGCAGAAGATTGCCCCATTAAAAGGCAGTTCTAACCTAGAACCCCCGGGATTTCAAAAGGGCCGCGCCCTTTTGTTTCCGAAGGAGTCCAGAGGAAACCCTTTCAAGGGTTTCCTTTGGGCAATTTCTTCGCGGCGGCTCGACACCGCGCTTCTTTGCGCAGCTAAGAAGCGTGGGGTCGAATTGAACCAGCTGGAAGGTCTCTGCCAGAAGTACTCTGGCCATACTTGGCCACGGCAAAATGCTAGAAGAGGGTCACAGGGCCACCAGCCCCTGTTCCACCAGCTTCTGCAGGCTCATTAAAATCCCGAGTTTTGCATGATACCAGGTAAGCCCTCCCTGGAAATATACCGCATAGGGCGGACGAATCGGGCCGTCAGCGGAAAGCTCGATGGAAGACCCCTGCACAAACGCGCCTGCGGCCATCACGACCTCGGAGTCATACCCCGGCATGGCCCACGGCACGGGGGTTACGTAGCTGTCAACGGGAGCCGCCGCCTGAATGCCCTTGCAGAATGCCAGCATCCGCTCCGCGCTTCCGAGCTCAACGGCCTGAATGATATCATGCCGCGACTCCGAGCCGTTCGGAACGACGCGGAAGCCGAGCCGCTCATACACGTTCGCCGCGAAAATCGCGCCCTTGAGCGCGCCGGAGACAACCGTGGGCGCTAAGAAGAAGCCCTGATAGAGGCTTGGAAGCAGGCCCAGATTCGCGCCGACCTCCTGCCCGAGTCCGGGAGCCGAGAGCCTATACGAGCAGCGCTCGACGCATTCCTTTGTTCCGCAGATATACCCTCCAATGGGCGCAAGCCCACCGCCCGGATTTTTGATCAGACTGCCGACGATCATATCCGCGCCCAGATCGGACGGTTCGATGGTTTCCACAAACTCGCCGTAGCAGTTATCGACCATGCAGGTCACACCCGGCTTGACGGACTTGCAGAACGCGATGAGCTCGCCGATTTTCTGGACGGAAAACGACGGTCTTGTCGCGTAGCCCTTCGAGCGCTGGATGGTGATGAGCTTCGTTTTTTCCGTGATCGCCGCGCGGATGCCGTCGTAGTCAAAGTTCCCGTCCGGGAGCAGGTCGACCTGCCGGTAGCTCACGCCGTACTCCTTGAGCGAGCACTTGGACTCGCGGATGCCGATGACCTCCTCGAGCGTGTCATACGGCGCGCCCACGGGGCTCAGCAGCTCGTCTCCCGGAAGAAGATTCGCCGACAGCGCGACTGCCAAGGCGTGCGTGCCGCAGGTGATCTGCGGACGAACGAGCGCGGCCTCGGTGTGGAACGTCGCAGCGTAGACCTTCTCTAATTTATCGCGCCCCAGATCGTCGTAGCCATAGCCCGTCGTCGCGGCAAAGCACGTCGCGTCGACCCGGTTTTCCTGCATCGCATGCAGCACCTTCGCCTGATTGTATTCTGCGTTCCGGTCGATTCCGGCAAAGCGCGGCTTTAAGTCCTCTAAAATTTTCTCGCCATATGCATAGACCGCCCGGCTCACGCCGAGGTCTTCATACATGCTTTCCAGTTCCTTCATTGTGGTTTCCGCTCCATCTCTTCAAAAATCTTCATCGCCGCGTCCTCGATGACCTCGGGCTTTGTCACGATGATACCCGTCTGCTCGTCGCCCAGAATCAGAAGCGTATCTCCCGGCTGCACGCCGAAGAGCATCCTTGCCTCCTTGGGAATGACGATCTGCCCCTTTTCGCCGACCTTTGCCGTGCCGAAAATGTGCTTGCCTCTGGGCTTTCCCAGCAGGTGCTTTCCTCCAGCCATAGTGTCCCCCCTCCGGGTCTTCGTTCCGGAAATTTTCATACTTGTATAACTTACTGCTTGTCCCTGCTTCTGTCAAGCCCCCGGCAAAAAAATACCGCGGAAGATCGCTCCTCCGCGGTATTAGCCTTTGTTCAGATGTTTCTGACGTTCTCGTCCGACAGGAAGAACAGCGCCAGTGCGCCGGGGCCGACGTGAGAGCCCGTGACCGGCTCGTAGTCGACCGTCAGGATCTCCTTCGGCGGCTTTGTGCTCCGGCGAAGAAGGTTCGCCAGAATCTGCGCGTCCGGCTCGCAGTCGGCGTGCGAGATACAGACCGTCTGCGCTTCGGGCTCCACAACCAGTGCCTCATAGCGCTTGGCCATCTCCTCAATCGCGCGCTGCCGGCCGCGCACCTTCGCAAAGCAGACGATCTTGCCCTCGGGGTCTCCCTTGAGTAGCGGCTTGATCTGCAAAACTGTACCAACAGCGGCCTCCAGATTGGAAAGGCGACCGGTTCTCTTGAGATACCGGAGGTCGCCCACGGTGAAGATCTGCGCGATCCGGTGCCGCAGGGCGCGCAGGAGCGTATACGTTTCGTCGATCGACATGCCCTTTTCGCGGCACTCGACCGCGTGCATGACGACAAGCCCCTCGGCCAGAGACGCGGAGTACGTGTCGACCGTCAGAATTTTTCGCTCGGGGAATTCCTCTTGCAGCTGGTTCGCGGCAATTTTGCTCGAAGCGTAAGAGCCGCTGATGCCGGACGACATACTGACAAACAAAACATCCTCGCCGTTTTCCAGCATCGGATGGAGATAGTCCACAAAGCGCTGCGGCGGAATCTGAGAGGTCGTGACCTTTTCACCGTTTCGCATCGCGGTATAGAACGCCTTCGCGTCGAACGTGGCCGTATCCATGCACGACTGCTCGCCGGACTCGGTGTGGAACGTGAAGGGGATGACGGTAATATTCTCGGCCTGCAGATAGGCGGTCGGGAGGTTAGAGGACGTATCGGTCACAATGCGAAACATAACATCGCTTCTTTCTATGTAATATGCTACATCAGATTAACACATTTCTATTATAATGTCAACCGATATATTCATCCGGCACTTCTTGCATTTGCATGCAGATATTGCTATAATAGGCGCGAAAGGTGTGTGTAAATTTATGGCTTATGATAATGATCTCATCGCGGGCAAGCTCCGCCGGTGGGAAAAATATCTCGAGCATTACCGGCTCCCCGCATGGGAGCAGATCCCGGACTTCGGGCTCTACATGGAGCAGGTCGTGCAGCTTTTAAAGCAGTACCTGAGCTATCTTCCGCCCGGGCTCAAGCAGTCGCAGACCATCACGTCCGCCGCCATCAACAACTATGTCCGCACAAAAATGCTCCCCGAGCCGCGCAAGAAAAAATACTACCGCGTCCATATCGCGTATCTCATCATGATCTGCACGCTCAAGCAGTCTCTGAGCCTGTCGATGCTCCAAACGCTGCTGCCCGGGAACCTGCCGGAGGAGGACGTACGGCGCGCGTACTCGTCGTTTGCCCAGCGGCACAGCCTCTGCGCGCAGTATTTTGTCGATCAGGTGAAGCTCTCGGCGGCTGCCATGCTGGACCGCGAGATGATCACGGAGCTCGCCGTGCAGGACGCGACCGAGCTCATCGCCTCGGCGGCCATTTTAAGCGGCCTTGCGAAGCTCTTCGCGGAAAAGCTGCTGCTTTTGAAGGATAAGACGTTAGAAAACGGCGGCAGCATCGAGATCATCGAATAAAAAATGCTCCCCCGGTTCCATTCCGGAATCGAGGGAGTTTTTCTATCCGCATATGAAAATTTTCCAAATTTGCGTAGGGGCCGATGCCCACATCGGCCCATTGGGTACCATCGAATTCGCATTAGATTTCCGTATCATCGGATTGTGTCGCCGGGGCGATGTGGGCATCGCCCCCTACGAACCTTACGAAAGATTTCAAAAGAACTGTAGTAGCTCATTAATTCTAAAATTTTATTTCTGGATAGAGATGAGAAAGCTTAATTCGAGCGTCGTCAGTCGTAA
>CAKASQ030000050.1 GCA_916988195.3 Oscillospiraceae bacterium | reverse complement strand
TGTTCGGACTTTTCTCATATAGTCCAAAGTTGCGGTAGAATTGTTCACAAGTTTTATGGTATAATTTGAATACGAAATTGAGCAACAACTCGGAAGTTGTGGAGGAAAAGCATTATGAAAAAAATTATGTTTGGTAACAGTTTAATGCTCTTAGGTATTGCAATAATGATTCTTGCAGGTTTAGAGCTGATATACATTGGTATTATGTGGGCGTCTTTTCTTTTAATACCTGTAGGATTTATTATGGCTGTTATAGGGTTTTTTAGCAAAGACAGTTAAATTCAAGTTTGTCGCACTGATAAAATCCCTTTAGGAACTAAAGGGCGCACTTCTATACTCTCTGTCGAGAGTGGTGCGTCCTGCGGAGCTTCATTCTCCGTCAGCAGAAGAAAACTGCATGACCGAGAATGTTTCGTCACTTCGTTCCGTCAAGGTGGCTACACCCCCTTGCGCCGCTAAAGCGGCTATCCCCTGTGGACTTGCCGTCCGCAAACGGTTTTGACAAACCGTTCGCCGCCAGCAAGTTTGAAAATCAAGAATCTTAATTTGATAAAGGAGTGTGATTCTATGAAAAAGAAATTACCCATAATCCTCTTGGGTGTTATTTTGGCTTGTGTGTTGGTTTTCGGTTTCCTTTATGCAAACAATGACATTGGTAAAACCGCAAACAGTTTAGAAGCAGACATTCGCCAATCTCAAAAAATTTTGGATGATTGGATTGTTGATGGAAGCATTTCCGACACAATGGCTGCATTTATTTCTTACCCACAGGACAAGACAGACCACACTTTTTCTGTCTATGTAAATCGCCCTGGCTTGTCTTTTGGATATTTCTTCCGTGGTGGTGGAGATATAGTTGAGGTTGATGATTACATTGCAGAGTTTGTTGTTGAGGGAAATAACGAAAGGGCATTTATCTCAATGAATACCCAAAATATTGTTCGACTTGAAGTAGATGATGGCAACGGCATTCAGGTGATTGATATTGATAGTGGCAAGCCTTTCGCCATTGTCCTGCCCCTCAATGTAGGAAACATCTGTTTCTATGATACGAATGGAAATGTTGTGGAATATCTTCGCCAACAACTTTGACCAACTTCAATTTACCGAACTGAACACAACAACTGAATACCGAAAAACTGACCGTTGACTGGTCGCACTATGCGAAAAGTCGGCGGTCTTTTTTTATCCCCAAAATCAAAAAAGGAGGTCAAGCACAATGGCAAAACCGAAAACCCTTGAACAGCTCCGAGCCGACAAGGAACGAGCCGAGACGCAGCTTGCACAGGAACAGCACAAGCTGGAGCGTCTGGAGAACAGAAAGAAGTATCTGGAGAAAGGCGAACGCACCAAGCGCACCCACCGCCTTTGCAATCTGGGCGGCACGATTGAGAGCCTTGCCCCGGAGGTCAAAGATCTCACACGCACCGAAATGACAGAGCTGATGGAACACATCTTTTCTCTGTCCGAAGTCCAGCAAGCCGTCCGTCACATGGCGATTACCCACATCAGCCAAGCAAACAGAGAAAAGGAGTTGAAAGCCGATGGCACTATTTCATCTGAGCGTCACGCAGACTAAGCGAAGCGCAGGACAGTCCGCTATCGCTTCTGCCGCCTACCGTGCCGGGGAGCGATTGTATAGCGAGTATTACGGCGAGTACAGCGACTACACCAGAAAGGGCGGCGTGATCTGCTCCGATATTCTCCTGCCGTCCCATGCTCCCCCGGAATTTGCAGACCGTCAGACCTTGTGGAATGCCGTGGAAAAAGCCGAGCGTGGAAAGAACGCCCAGCTTGCATACAGCTTTGACATTGCCTTGCAGAATGAATTTTCCCTTGAGGAAAACATCGCTCTTGCAAGGCAATTTTTGTTGGAGAACTTTGTGAGCCGGGGCATGGTGGTTGACTTCGCCGTACACCAGCCAGACCGTGAGGACGGCGGCATACCCAATCCACATTTTCATGTGCTTTGCCCCATCCGTCCCATCGAGCAGAACGGCAAATGGGGACTAAAGCAACGCCGGGTGTACGAACTGGACGAGGACGGCAACCGTATCCGAGACCAGAACGGAGAGTTTGTTTTCAACGCCGTTCCCACTACCGACTGGGGCAGTCCCGAAACGCTGGAACATTGGCGTGAAGCATGGGCGGAGATGTGCAATGCCAAGTTTGCGGAAAAAGGTATTGATGTTCGTATCGACCACCGCAGCTATGAACGGCAAGGCGTGGAGCTTCTTCCCACCGTCCATGAGGGCGCAACCGTCCGGGCAATGGAGAAGAAAGGTATACGCACCGAAAAGGGCGAGTTCAACCGCTGGATCAAGGCAACCAATGCCGTTATCCGGGACATCAAGAAGAAAATCGCTCTCCTGTTCGATTGGATTGCCGAAGCAAAAGCGGAGATTGCCAAGCCGCAGGCACCCGACCTTGTTTCTCTGCTGAACGCCTATTACACCCAGCGCAGAGCCGGGGCGTATTCGCAGAAAGGCAAGGTCAGCAATCTAAAGGAGATGAACGAGACTTTCAATTATCTCCGGGCAAACGGCATTTACTCCCTTGAAGATTTGGAAAGCCGTGTCAGCGAACACAGTGCTGCCACAGAGAGCTTGAAGAAAACGCTGGACGAACAGACCGCCCGAATGAAAGCAATTAAGCAGCTCTATGACAGCTCCGCTGCTTTCCAGAGCTTGAAGCCTGTCTATGACGGCTTGCAGAAAATCAAGTTTGAGAAGCCCAGAGCCAAGTACAAGGCAGAGCATGAAGCGGAACTGAAACAGTTCTACGCCGCCAGACGCAAGCTGACCGGGGAGTTCCCGGACGGCAAGGTGGATATGAAAAAGCTGACCGAAGAGTATGACGAGCTGGAACAGGCGCACAACACCACCTATGGCGAGTTTAAGACCGTCAGAGACGATTTACACCGCCTTTGGAAGGTCAAGTCATGTGTAGATACTGCTGCCCGATTTAACGAGCGCACAGAGGAACAAAAGCTCCAAAATCGACCCAAAACACGACACAAAAAGGAGGATATGACACGATGAAAAAATACGACTGGAAGAACGAGTACAACCCCATCCGCAGAACGGCAAAACGCCTTTTGAGCGGAGAAGCTTTGACCGATGGCAGACCGCTTTCCGACCTGATCGAGCTGGACGAACACACCCGGAAATGCCTTGCCTTTGAAGCCACCCTCACCGACCGCCAGATTGATATGTTGCAGGAGCTGGGCTATCTGCCTGTTATCATGAGACAGTACGGCGAGGAATGTGCGAACTGCCCCTACACGCTGGACGAGCGTGAGCATGGCATTTGCAGACGATGCGCTGTTTTCAAGAAGTAAGGAGGACGCCCATGCAGTACACCCAAGCACAGATTGACCGGGCAAACGCCGTCAGTCTGGAAGATTTTCTCCGCACACAGGGAGAGACGCTTATCAAAAGCGGACGGGAATACCGCTGGAAAGAACATGACAGCCTGACCGTCCGGGGAAACAAGTGGTTTCGCCACAGCCAGAGCAAGGGCGGCTATCCCATTGATTTTGTCATGGAGTTTTACGGCAAGTCCTTTCCCGAAGCAGTCCAGCTCTTAACCGGCGAAAGCGCCGAGGGACAGAGCGAAGCCAGCACAGCACCGCCCACAGCGTTTCACTTGCCCTTGCACAATAGAACAGCCGACAGAGCAATTCAATATCTTTGCGAAAGCCGAGGTCTCAACAAAACGCTTGTTGAGGCTTTTCTTCTTTCCGGGGATATTTACGAGGACGCAAAGCGGCACAATGTTGTGTTTGTCGGCAGAGACCGAAGCGGTACGCCGAGATACGCCCATGTGCGAGGAACGGCAGACCCATTCAGACAGGACATTGCCGGGTCTGACAAATCCTATCCGTTCCACTATGAGGGAAACGGCAACCAGCTCTTTGTCTTTGAAGCACCGATTGACCTTTTGTCCTTTATCTGCCTTTATCCGCAGGACTGGCAGACAAGGAGCTACCTTGCCCTGGGCGGCGTTTCAGGCAAAGCCCTTGACCGTTTTCTTTCTGAACGCAAGGACACCCGAAAAGTGTTCCTCTGCCTTGACAGCGACACCGCAGGAAGTGAAGCCTGCACCCGACTGGCACAGGACATTCCCGGTGAGATCGCCGTCATTCGCCTTGTCCCGGCAAGGAAAGACTGGAACGATGTTCTCCGTCAGCAAGGGGACATTCCCAGCCGCAAATTCATAGCCGAGACAATCACGCTGCGAGAGCTGCCCACCGCCCAGCCTGTTCCCATGCTCCGCATGGCAGATGTGGAGCTTACGAGCGTGGATTGGCTATGGTTTCCCTATATCCCCTTTGGAAAGCTGACGATTATACAGGGCAACCCCGGCGAGGGTAAGACCTACTTTGCCATGCGTCTTGCGGCGGCTTGCACCAACCGAAAGCCTTTACCTGGTATGGAGACCCTTGAGCCTTTCAACATCATCTATCAGACCGCCGAGGACGGTTTGGGCGATACCGTTAAGCCCCGGCTGATGGAAGCTGACGCAGACCTTGAACGAGTGCTTGTCATTGACGATAGGGACACACCGCTGACCCTTGCCGATGAGCGCATAGCAAGGGCAATCCGGGAAAACAACGCAAGGCTGGTTATCATTGACCCGGTACAGGCGTTTCTGGGCGCAGATGTGGACATGAACAGAGCAAACGAGGTGCGCCCGATATTCCGCAGTTTGGGAGACATTGCACAGGCTACCGGGTGCGCTATCGTGCTGATTGGACACCTGAACAAAGCCGCAGGAACGCAAAGCACCTACCGGGGATTGGGGTCTATCGACATTACGGCGGCAGTCCGCAGTCTGCTGTTTATTGGCAAGCTGAAGGACAGTCCCACAACGAGGGTGCTTATCCATGAGAAAAGCTCCCTTGCGCCGCCCGGTCAGTCTCTTGCCTTTTCTCTGGGAGACGAGAAAGGTTTTGAATGGATAGGGGCTTATGACATTACCGCTGACGAGCTTCTTGCCGGGACGGACACCGCCAAGACCGAGAGCAAGACCGCACAGGCGCAAATGCTCATTCTGGAACTGCTTGCGGACGGAAAGCGTATGCCGAGCGCAGAACTGGAAAAGGCAGTCAATGAGCGTGGGATTTCCTCACGCACCATGAGAACGGCAAAGAGCCGTATCGGGGACAGACTTGTGACCGAGAAAGACGGCACAGCATGGGTCTGCTATCTCCGAGACTGACAACAGGAACACGGCAAGCGTGGCAAAGACGGCAAGGTTTTTATAGATACCTTAATGTTGCCGCCTTGCCTTGTTCCCTCATACCGACATCACCCGATGATGAACAGTCACCGGGCATTTTTCATTTACAGGAGGACTTTGAATGAACAATACCGCAACCAACACCGCCACTTGCCCTACTGTCAGAAAGCAGATTGGCAAGACCACCTATATCGTCCGTGTCCATTTCAGCGAGACCGCCAAGGAGACGATGGAGGACAAAATCAAGCGTATGCTCCGTGAGGAAGTCCGCAAAATGTGACTTCTTTTTGAATTTGATGAAAAAGTCCTTGACTTTTCGTCTCTGGCAAGACCGCTAAGTCGATTTTGATTTCCTGCGGCGCTCGTCTGGCTCCTTTTGATATTCAGGAGGTCAGAGATGTGACTGCCTATGACGAGTTGCAGTTGGATACTCTCGGAGATAAGAAAACGGCGCTCTTTCTGATTATGTCAGATACGGATGCGACGTTTAATTTTTTGATCTCCATGATTTACACACAGCTGTTCAACTTGTTGTGCGAGAAAGCAGATGATGTGTACGGCGGCAGACTGCCGGTTCATGTGCGCTGCTTGATTGATGAGATGGCAAACATCGGTCAGATTCCCAATCTGGAAAAACTGGTAGCGACAATCCGAAGCCGTGAAATATCGGCTTGCCTTGTTCTCCAGGCACAATCACAGCTGAAAGCCATTTATAAAGACAATGCCGATACCATCATCGGCAACATGGATTCCCGAATTTTCCTGGGTGGTTCTGAGCCAACCACGCTCAAAGAACTGAATCAGGCATTGGGAAAAGAAACTATCGACACCTACAACACCTCCAACACCAGAGGTAACAGCCCGTCTTACGGCTTGAATTATCAGAAGTTAGGCAAAGACCTTGCGAGCGTAGATGAGCTTGCGGTTCTGGATGGCAGCAAGTGTATTTTGCAGTTGCGTGGTGTCAGACCGTTTCTTTCTGACAAGTACGATCTGACGCAGCACCCCAATTATAAGTACACATCAGACTTTGATAAGAGAAATGAGTTCAACATTGAGCAGTTTCTGAGTCGAAGGTTGAAGCTCAAGGCAGGTGATGAGTTTGTGGTAGTCGATGCGGATTAAGGAGGTTTCTGTTTGGAAAATCTGAAAACGGTATCTGCCCTGGTTAAGAACATCTTGGAACACGACCACAAGGCAAGAAATACCGACAATCATTTGTACCTGATGGTACTGGAACACTATTCCGGTCTGCGTGGCATCGACATTCATGCCATGACGGTTCCTGTGTTTTTGAAGGAACTGGATAGACGCAGCTTTCCGGGGTTTGAAACTGTCCGCAGAAGCAGACAGAAAGTGCAGGCAACCTACCCTGACCTTGCTCCCAGTGAAGCCGTAGGCAAGCGCAGAGCAAAAAATGAGGTTGTATATCGAGAATTTGCAGAAAGCGAGGTGTAAAAAAAATGACTTGGTGGATCACGGATACCTCTATTGGGCAGCGATTGAAGTTCGTTAGACGATTTCGCCGCCTTACCCAGAAAGAGCTTGGACTCCTGATGGGGTATTCCGAGAAAACAGCGGATGTCCGTATTGCTCAGTATGAGAAAAACGCTCGAACCCCTAATGCAGAAACCACAGCGAAACTCGCAGAGGTTCTGAAGGTTTCACCTGTCGTTTTTTCACCGACAATCTGTGCTTCTCGTGAAGATTTGTTGCAGTCAATGTATTGGCTGTTTCTTATGAAAGGTGGTGGTGATATATATGATTGTGAAACTGAATATGCAAGAAGCAGAATGGAACAGAAACTTGGCGTGATAACCGTCGAGGAGTTCCTTGAAAAGATTCTCGTAAACTAAGCCTTCCGTCCGGTTTTGATGCCGGTAGTACGGAGGGCTTTTTCTATTCTCAAAACAATTTCAAATTTTAGGAGGAAAATATTATGGCATTTTTCAATAGCGCAGTAACCGTTCTTCAGACTCTCGTTATCGCTCTGGGCGCAGGTCTTGGCATCTGGGGTGCAATCAATCTGCTTGAGGGCTACGGCAACGATAACCCCGGCGCAAATGCTCATGTACGGTAGAGAAGCACAAGACATGGATAGCCAGCCCTGCCACTATTCCGAAGTCAGGGGAACGCAATAGAAAAATTCATAGCTGTATGCTATACTTAATTAGCATTTGAACATATCAAGCTGACACAGCAATCTCTTTGCTTGCCGTTAATGTGCGTCTACCAACAGTCCGCAGAAAGCAAGAGTAGCGTAAAGGTATAAAAATTTCAAACTTCTTTGTAACGAAATTCCGATTTCTCCGTCTAACCTATGAAGCTGAAGGAGGTGATGACAAGTATGGACTATGAAAAGCTCTATAAAGCCTACTATTTACAGGTATACTCGTATACTATTTCTCTTGCCAAAAATCGTGAGATAGCAGAGGAAATCACGCAGAACACATTCTATAAGGCTGTTTCTACAACATCACAATTCAAAGGTAAGTCAGATGAATTGACATGGCTCTGCTCCATAGCAAAAAATCTTTACCATGATGAAATGCGAAGCCGTCAGCGAGTAGCTGATGTGAGTGAAATCAATGACTTGCCATCAAATGAAAATGTTGAGAACTCAGTTGCAGATTCTGACATGGCGTTCCGCATACACCTCGTTCTTCACCGTTTGGAAGAACCATACAAAGAAGTCTTTCAGCTTCGCGTATTCGGGGAACTATCTTTTTCACAAATCGCTGCAATTTTTGGAAAAACAGAATCATGGGCGAGAGTTACTTATCATCGTGCAAAGCTAAAAATTCAAGAAAGGATGGATGAAAAGCATGAGTAAACAATGCGATATTGTTCGAGATATTCTTCCGCTGTATGTTGACGGTGCTTGCAGCGAAGCAAGCGCAGAGATGGTAAAAGAGCATTTGAACGCCTGTGCTGATTGTAACGCAATTTATCAGAAATTGCTTTCTCACACGAGCGAAGATGTTCTTCACGAAGAAAGCGAAAGCGTTATTATGCGCCATGAGGCAAAAGAAAAGCAGAGGGGCAGGAAAAAGATAACGATTGCTGTTCTCGTTTCCATCGCTCTTTGTACCATTGCAATTTTTACAGCTCTCTTTCTGTTACCTATAAACATTGCTTATGAGCCTGTCAAAATCGACTTCCCATTTGAGGTTGAAGATGTCGAAAGCGTTGAAATGTACCACTATGACGGAGTGCCTGCATCAGCAGAAAAGAAAGTAGTTGTTGCTGAAAATGATATAAAGACCCTGTATGATAAGTTCAAGGACTTATCCTTAAAAGACAAAACAACTGAGGAAACTGCCGGAGCAGATGTGACCAGCTTTAGATTTAACCTCTCAGATGGAACAAGCTACGATTTGATTTACGCCTGCTATGGAGTTAAAAACGGCGAATTGAAGTCAGAAGCAGGCGGTTTTAAGTATTTCACAAGTGCGGATATTGGCTCTTATTGGAACAATTTGAATACGGACCTTGAAGCAATTCCTATCAATGAGAGTGAATTGCCGTGAGCAGATAGCAAACCCAGCCGAGCCTGTCAACGGTCAAGATGAACGGCGCAAATGCGCCGCCGTTGACAGCCCCGCCCGTCTTTGCTGTTCGGTAATCAAGAGGGCGACAGCACAAGATGCTGCCGCCCTCTGCCATTATTCAGAAAGGGGGATTTTCCATGACCGAACACGAAAAGTATCAAGAACATATCCGGCATACACACGATGCCTTTTGCAAGACTGTTATTCGCCACGCTGCCATAGACGCAGCCCGGAGCATACGGAGCCGCCGCAAGCGGGAAATCTCGCTTGAATATCTGATAGAAGAAAAACACTATCCATTCAGTACCACAGATAAATACTTTGCGGAGCAATCCGGCATGACCAGCTATCCGCTTTTCGTCTGTGGTCAGATGGTGCTTTTGGAAAGTCCAGAGCTTGCCGCAGCCCTGTCCGCACTATCACAGATGGAACAGGAAATCATTTTCTTGTACTACTTCCAACGATTGACGCATAGGGAGATTGGACGGAGATATGGACGGGCTGGCAACACAACCGGGCGGCGTATTCAGATGATTTTACGGCGGCTACGGGCAGAGTTGGAGGGCTTGTCCTATGAACCAGCTACTTCCCTATGAAACAATCGTTAAGGCAAGCGAGGGCGACCCGGAAGCTGTTGCCGCCGTCCTATCCCATTATGCCGGATATATCCGCTCTTGTGCGAAAATGGACGGACAGATCAACACAGATATGCAGGAACATATCGTCGGGCGGCTGATAGAAAGCCTGTTGAAGTTCCGCTTTGACCGCTAAGCAGAAAAGTTGTATAATTAGAGCCTGACAAATTAAACTTTAATGGGGGTGGAGCAAATGGAACAGATTATCAATTATAGAGACATACCCACAGATAAAAGGCTTGACATATTAAATGCTCTTGAGCGAATAGGTTTTTTTCCTGCATACGGCGGTGTGAAAACCATGCAACAAATTATGGAAAAGTCAGTTCCGGGTTCAGGTCCACAATTCTATTTCGTTTTCCGTGAAAATGAGTTGATAGGGTACAATTTTCTCATTGGTGACACTAAGAAATATAAAGCGTTCCCATGGCTTGCTATTAGCAATATGGATGAGCAGAAGTTGGCTGTTTGCGAAGAACTGATGAAAATACAAATTGCTTTTTTTGAAGAACTCGGAATGCAAAAGATAGCAGATCATTGCGTTAGGATTATGGAAGATTACAGAAAAGGGATTGGAAAGCGAAAAGAAAGCGATTGCAGATAAATTCCATTTGAAAAACGGCTGACAATTTAATACCGCCGCCCATCACAGCGGCATATAAGCAGTAAATCTTGAAAAAGGTTTGCTGCTTTTTTTGCGCCTATTTTCAAAAATCTTTGGCAAACCACACCGCCGGATTGTTGTAGGGAGCAGGACGGGGAAATCAAAAAAATTTCCGCTGCATTTGCCAAAACGCACCTTTTTCACCGTTGTAGTGGTGAACAGCGGGCAGAACACGCCGCCGCAATCGCTATATTGGTGGAGCAAGCCAGTATATCCGCAAACCAGAGCCGCCGAGGAAAGCGGCAGTTTTTTAGAGCAAGATTCTACCACGGTGCCAAAATCCGCATATCTGCGGTTTTGCCCCTTTGGTAAATCTTGTTGGGGAGTGCCTTCCCCAAACCCTGCTCATGCGCCCTGTCGGGCGAGAAAGGAGGTCAACGCTTGAAGAAAAAATACAACACGCCCCACCGCTGCCATGTGGTCAAAACCCGCATGACCGAGGAAGAATACGCCGACTTTACCGAGCGGCTGAAACACTATGACATGAGCCAAGCCGAATTTATCCGGCAAGCCATCACACGGGCGACTATTCGCCCCATCGTTACCGTTTCCCCGGTCAACGATGAACTGCTGTCCGCCGTTGGCAGGCTGACCGCCGAATACGGAAAAATCGGCGGCAACCTCAATCAGATCGCCCGCGTCCTCAATGAGTACGGCACACCATACAACGCCCTGTCCGTTGAAGTCCGCGCCGCCATTTCTGACCTTGCCGCCTTGAAGTTTGAAGTCTTGCGAAAGGTAGGTGACGCTGTTGGCAACATTCAAACATATCAGCTCTAAAAATGCGGATTATGGCGCAACCGAGCAGTACCTCACCTTTGAACATGATGAGTTTACCATGAAGCCCACCCTTGATGAAAGCGGGCGGCTCATGCTCCGGGAGGACTACCGAATAGCAACGCTGAACTGCGGCGGCGAGGATTTTGCTGTTGCCTGTATGCGATCCAATCTCCGTTATGGGAAAAACCAAAAACGAGAAGATGTGAAAAGCCACCACTACATTATCAGCTTTGACCCACGGGACGCAGTAGACAACGGCTTGACCGTAGACCGGGCGCAGGCGTTGGGCGAGGAATTTTGCCGGAAACAGTTTCCCGGACACCAAGCCATTGTCTGCACCCACCCGGACGGACATAACCACAGCGGAAATATCCATGTGCATATCGTTATCAATTCTCTGCGGATAGCGGAAGTTCCGTTCCTGCCTTACATGGACAGACCGGCGGACACCCGCGCCGGGTGCAAGCACCGCTGCACAGACGCGGCGATGGAATACTTCAAAGCCGAAGTCATGGAGCTGTGCCACCGGGAAAATCTCTATCAAATCGACCTTTTGCATGGCAGCAAGAACCGCATTACCGAGCGCGAGTATTGGGCGCAGCGGAAAGGACAGGCAAAGCTGGACAAGGAAGCTGCCGCCTTACCAGCCGAGGAGCAGCCAGCCAAGCCCACGAAGTTTGAAACAGACAAGGAAAAATTGCGGCAGACCATACGCGCCGCGCTGTCCTCTGCCGCCAGCTATGACGAGTTCTCCGCCATTCTTTTGCAGCAGGGCGTGACCGTCAAGGAGAGCCGGGGGCGGCTATCCTATCTCACGCCGGACAGGACAAAGCCCATTACCGCCCGCAAGCTGGGCGACGATTTTGACCGCACCGCCGTTCTTGCCCTTTTGGAACAGAATGCCCACAGAACCGCCGAGCAGACCGCAGCCATACCCGAATATCCCCGCAGCATAAAGGAGCGTTTGCAGGGTAAAAAAGCTGTCCAAACCGCCCCGGAAAAGGACGGTATTCAGCGTATGGTTGACCGGGCGGCAAAACGAGCGGAGGGAAAAGGCGTGGGATATGACCGCTGGGCGGCAGTCCACAATCTGAAACAAATGGCGGCTACCGTTGCCGCCTACGGGCAGTACGGCTATTCGCCGGAGGAACTGGACGCAGCCCTTGTATCTGCCAATGCGGATTTACAGGACAGCACCGCCAAGCTGAAAGCCCTGGACGCTGCTATCCGGGAGAAAAAAGAGCTTCAGACACAGGTGATTGCCTATGCCAAGACCAAGCCTGCCCGTGATGGTCTGAAAGCACAGAAAACGGAGAAAGCCCGCAGCACCTATCGGGAACGGTACGAAAGCGATTTTATCATAGCGGACGCAGCCGCCCGTTATTTCCGGGCGCATGGCGTTTCCAAGCTGCCAAGTCATAAGGCGCTGCAAGCGGAAATCGAGCAGCTTACCGCCGAAAAGAACGCCCACTACAACGAATACCGGGAGAAAAAAGCCCGCGTCAAGGAGCTGCATACCGTGAAAAGCAATCTTTCCCAAATCCTGCAAGGCGAGAAAGACAGAGAGAAAACACACGAACAGGAGCGTTAAAAACCGCCCCAAACGATACCAAAACGGGGATATGCCCTGCACCCTATCCGCAATACTACCCACCTTTGAAACGGGGCATACAGCGCAGGAAATCCCCGAAAATGATACCGAGAAACAACATTTTTACCGACCTATCCGCTTATACCAGCGGAAGCGGCAGAAAGGAGCGAGAAATGCCGCGCATGAGCAAAAAGCGGCGGTTGGAATGGAGCTTTTTCCTCAACCACCGAAACCGTATTACTTACAATGACCTTTGCCGGGGCTGCACACACGGCTGCAAGCAGAGCTTCCGGGCGATTATCGTCCTCTGCCCCCGGTATTTCTCTAAGAGATGGAAACACAGGGAGGACACCGCCAATGGCAGATAACCGCAAATATTACTACCTCAAACTGAAAGAAAACTTCTTCGACAGCGATTCCATTGTGCTGTTAGAGGACATGAAAGACGGGATTTTGTATTCCAATATCCTCTTGAAGCTGTACTTAAAATCGCTGAAAAATGGCGGCAGATTACAGCTTGACGAGCATATCCCCTATACCGCCCAGATGATAGCCACGCTGACCCGTCACCAAATCGGGACGGTGGAACGGGCGTTAGCCATCTTCCAGCAGTTAGGGCTTGTGGAGCAGCTTGACTGCGGGCTGCTTTATATGACCGACATTGAGCTGATGATCGGTCAATCCTCTACCGAAGCGGAACGGAAACGCGCCGCAAGGCTTGAAAACAAGGCGCTTTTGCCGCCGCGGACAAATGGCGGACATTTGTCCGACATTCGTCCACCAGAGATAGAGATAAAGAAAGAGATAGATATAGAGTTAGAAAAAGAGGGAGAGTTAAAGGGACAAGCCCCCGCCCGCCGCTATGGCAGATACAACAATGTTTTTCTTTCCGATACGGAACTGGACGAGCTGAAAGCGGAACTGCCCGACAAATGGGAGTATTATATTGACCGCTTATCTACTCATATAGCGTCCAAAGGAACGAAATACCGTAGCCATGCAGCCACGATATACAAGTGGGCGCAGGAGGACGAAGCCAAGAAACCGCCGAAAAAAGGCATACCCGATTACACCTTTAAGGAGGGCGAGAGTTTATGACTGAACTTTTTACCGATACCGTTTTGAATATGATGACTACTACCGCAGAGCCGGAGGACTACACAGGCGAGGACGGGCTGCTTTACTGCGGCAAGTGCCGCACCCCGAAAGAAGCCTACTTCCCGGAAAAGCAAGCCGCCCCGTTTGGGCGTGACCGCCACCCGGCAGAATGTGACTGCCAGAAAGCCAAGCGTTTGGAGCGTGAAACCGCCGAACAGCGCAGAAAGCACCTTGATACCGTGGAGGACTTGAAACGCCAGGGATTTACCAATCCCACCATGCAGGAATGGACTTTCGCCAATGACAACGGGAAATGCCCGCAAATGGAGATTGCACACTTCTATGTGGAGCATTGGGAAATCATGCGCGAGGAAAATATCGGCTATCTGCTATGGGGCAAGGTCGGCACAGGAAAAAGCTATTTTGCCGGGTGTATCGCTAATGCCCTCATGGAGCAGGAAGTCGCTGTCCGCATGACGAATTTTTCTGCGATTTTGAATGACCTGACCGCCAGCTTTGGGGGGCGCAACGAGTATATCGAGCGTCTTTGCCGATTTCCTCTGCTTATCATTGATGATTTTGGAATGGAGCGCGGCACAGAGTACGGTTTAGAACAGGTCTACAATGTGATTGACAGCCGCTACCGCAGCCGCAAGCCCCTAATCGTCACCACCAATCTGACATTGGACAGCCTGCAAAATCCGCTGGACACCGCCCATGCCCGGATTTATGACCGCCTTTTGGAAATGTGCGCCCCTATCCTCTTTACGGGTGAGAACTTTCGCCGGGAAACGGCGCAAGCCAAGCTGAACAGGCTGAAAAAGCTAATGGGGGCCCCACAAAGCCGTAAGGCTTTGCGGGGAGAGGAGGAGCAAGGAAATGAGCGTAGTTTTCCGCTCCAGCGGGAAACGGAGCCGAATGGACTTTGCGACGACGAGATGAAATGAAAGGAGTTGCCTATGGCAGAGAACAAGCAGAACACCACCCCGGAACGCCGCCCGGACTGCGTGACAGAGATCCGCATGGGCAACACCGTCCTTGTCGTTTCCGGCTTTTTCAAGAAAGATACCACCGACACCGCAGCCGATAAGATGATGAAAGTGCTGGAGGCGGAAGCCGCCGCAGGACACAAAGCCCAGCTTTCGCCTTAACGCTACAAGCCGCACAGAAAAATCGTCATTTTACCGGGCGGTAAAGAAGCAGAAGCCGCTATACAGACAGCCGCCCCATGTGGTATAATCGAAATACGGAATAGTGGGGCTGGCTGTCGGAAACGGAGGATTTTATGTTAAGACAGACCACCCAGAAAATCACTGCCCTTTATCCAAGACTATCCCATGAGGACGAGCTGCAAGGCGAGAGCAATTCCATTTCCAACCAGAAGCGTATTCTTGAAACCTATGCAAAGCAGAACGGCTTTTCCAATCTGCGCTGGTACACGGACGACGGTTATTCTGGTGCGAACTTTCAAAGACCCGGTTTTCAAGCCATGCTTGCGGACATTGAAGCCGGAAAAGTCGGGACAGTTATCGTAAAGGATATGTCGAGGTTAGGGCGAAACTACCTGCAAGTGGGAATGTACACGGAAATGATTTTCCCACAGAAAGGTGTCCGCTTCATCGCTATCAATGACGGAGTGGACAGCGCACAGGGCGACAATGACTTTGCCCCGCTGCGGAATATCTTTAACGAATGGCTGGTGAGAGATACGAGCAAGAAAATCAAAGCAGTAAAACGCTCAAAAGGCATGAGTGGCAAGCCCATCACAAGCAAGCCTGTGTATGGCTACCTCATGGACGAGGACGAAAATTTCATTATTGACGAGGAAGCTGCACCCGTAGTCAAGCAGATATACAACCTCTGCCTTGCCGGGAACGGTCCGACTAAGATAGCCCGTATGCTCACAGAGCAGCAAATCCCCACGCCGGGGACGCTGGAATACCGTAGGACGGGCAGCACCCGCCGCTATCACCCCGGCTATGAGTGCAAGTGGGCGACCAATACCGTTGTGCATATCCTTGAAAACCGGGAATACACAGGCTGTCTGGTAAACTTCAAGACAGAAAAGCTCTCTTACAAAGTCAAGCACAGTGTAGAAAATCCCCTGGAAAAGCAAGTGATTTTCGAGAACCACCACGAGCCTATCATAGACACCCAGACATGGGAACGGGTGCAGGAACTTCGCAAGCAGCGCAAACGCCCCAACCGCTATGATGAAGTGGGCTTGTTCTCCGGCATACTGTTCTGTGCGGACTGCGGCAGTGTCATGTATCAGCAGCGATACCAGACGGACAAGCGCAAGCAGGACTGTTATATCTGCGGCAACTACAAGAAACGCACCCATGACTGTACGGCGCACTTTATCCGCACCGACCTCTTGACCGCTGGCGTACTCTCCAATCTGCGGAAAGTGACCAGCTATGCGGCAAAGCATGAAGCCCGGTTTATGAAGCTCTTGATTGAGCAGAACGAGGACGGGGGCAAGCGCAGGAACGCCGCCAAGAAAAAGGAACTGGAAGCCGCCGAGAAACGCATAGCCGAGTTATCCGCTATCTTCAAGCGACTGTATGAGGACAGCGTGACCGGGCGCATATCAGACGAGCGTTTCACGGAGCTTTCGGCAGACTATGAAGCCGAACAGCAGGAATTGAAAGAGCGTGTTGCCAGAATACAGGCGGAGCTTTCTAAAGCGCAGGAAGCCACCGTAAACGCAGAAAAGTTTATGAACATTGTCCGCAAGCACATGAACTTTGAAGAACTGACCCACACCCTCTTGCGTGAGTTTGTAGAGAAAATCGTTGTGCATGAGTGCAGCTATGACGAGAACAAGACCCGTAGGCAGGACATTGAGATTTATTATTCTTTTGTTGGCAAGGTGGACTTGCCCGAATAACCGCCCGACCTGTCCGACACAATGCGCAAGTGCCGGATAGGAACGGCAAAATTTTTACACTTCTACTACTTCTTTATCGAACATCAGTAAAGTCCCAGGGCATGAAGCAGCTCATGGCTGGCGGCGGTGTTGCCCTCATCGGCACCACCCTTGTACCTCTGCTCTCCGGACTGTTCGGTTAATCACAAAACAAGGAGGTAATCGCCTTTGGACAGCATACTCCAACAGATCACAGACTGGCTGAAAGAAATGCTCGTTTCAGCTATTATGGGAAATCTGTCGGGGATGTTTGAGTCCGTCAACAACCAGGTTGGCGAGATAGCAACCTCCGTTGGCATGACCCCGGCGAATTTTTCGCCGGGTGTCTTTGCCATGGTACGAAACATCTCCGAGTCAGTGATTATCCCAATCGCAGGCTTGATTCTGACCTTCATTGCCTGTTATGAGCTAATTCAGATGATTATTGACCACAACAATCTGGCAAATTTTGAAACCTGGATCTTCTTCAAATGGGTGTTCAAGACTTTTGTTGCGGTCATGTTAATCACAAACACATTCAATATCACGATGGCTGTGTTTGATGTGACACAGCACGTTATAAACGCAAGCGCCGGTATCATATCCGGAAATACTGCCATAGATGCTTCGGCATTGGAAACAATGGAAGAAACGCTGATGGCAATGGATTTGGGTCCTTTGCTCGGCTTGTTCCTGCAATCCTTTATCGTGCAGGTCACGATGTCCGCTTTGGCAATCATCATCTTTGTGATCGTCTACGGTCGAATGATTGAAATTTATCTGATGGTCAGCCTTGCCCCGATTCCGCTTTCCACTTTTGGAAACAGAGAACAGAGCAATATCGGACAGAATTATCTGCGTTCGCTGTTTGCAATCGGATTCCAGGGATTCCTGATTATGATCTGCGTGGGCATTTATGCGGTGCTGATTCAGTCTATCGCATTCAGTGATGACATCATCGGTTCTATCTGGGGTGTTATGGGCTACACCGTCCATTTGTGCTTCACCCTGTTTAAGACTGGTTCGCTTGCGAAGGGTGTATTCAGCGCTCACTAAGGGAAGGAGGAAATTGTTTGGCAGCGTATATTCCCGTACCTCGTGACCTGACGAGGGTAAAAACAAAAGTGTTCTTCAATCTGACGAAACGGCAGTTACTTTGCTTTGGTGCGGCGGCGCTCATCGGAGTGCCGATTTTCTTTCTGGTCAAAGCAACCGGAAATGTGAGCCTTGCAGCACTGTCCATGATGATCGTCATGTTACCGTTGTTCTTTCTGGCAATGTATGAAAAGGATAGTCAGCCGTTGGAAGTGGTTGTAGAACACTTCATTCAGACCAAATTCGTTCGTCCCAAGGTTCGCCCTTATCAGACGGACAACTATTATGACGCTTTGATGCGTCAGTACAAACTGGAAAAGGAGGTTGAACGAATTGTTTTTCAAAAAGAAGCCACAGGCAAGAAACATCAAAATGCCTGCAAATCTGAATCGGAAGCAGCAGCGAGAAATTAAAGCTGTTGTGGAACGGGCAAAGAAGGACAACGGTATTCCGCAGACTGCACAGCAGTCCATTCCCTTTCAGAGAATGTTCCCGGATGGCATCTGCCGTGTCACTGACAGTTATTACACCAAGACCATTCAGTTTCAGGACATCAACTATCAGCTGGCACAGCAGGAAGATAAGACTGCCATCTTCGATGAGTGGTGCAGTTTCCTGAATTTCTTTGACAGCTCCATTCACTTTGAGCTTTCCTTTATGAACCTGAGTACCGATGCTGAAAGCTTTGAAAAGAGTATCCGTATCCCGTTCAAGAAGGACAGCTTCAATCCCGTCCGTGCCGAGTATAGCCAGATGCTGAAAAAGCAGTTGGCGCAGGGCAACAACGGCTTGACCAAAACCAAGTACCTGACATTCGGCATTGAAGCCGAATCCATGCGGCAGGCAAAGCCGAGACTCAACCATATCGAAAACGATCTGCTCAATAACTTTCGGCGTTTGGGTGTCATTGCCACTACCATGAACGGCAAAGAGCGGCTGCATCTGATGCACTCTATGTTCCACATGGGTGATAATGATAAGTTCTTCTTCGATTGGAAGTATCTTGTGGAATCCGGGCTGTCCGTAAAGGACTTCATTGCTCCGACGGCGTTTGCCTTTAAGACCAACCGCACCTTCCAGATGGGCAGTATCTTCGGTTCGATGTCTTATCTGGCAATTACGGCATCAGACCTGTCTGATCGTATGCTGGCGGTTTTTCTGGATATGGAATCCACGCAGATCGTGACCATGCACATCCAGTCGGTTGACCAGACTGCGGCGATTAAGACCATCAAGAGAATCATCACCGAGCTTGACCGTTCCAAAATCGAGGAACAGAAAAAGGCTGTGCGTTCTGGCTATGACATGGACATTATCCCATCTGACCTTGCTACCTATGGTAAAGATGCGAAGTCACTTCTGAAAGAATTGCAGAGCCAGAATGAGCGAATGTTCATGGTGACATTTCTGGTGCTGAACACCGGGCGCACCGAGCAGGAACTGGAGAACAATGTGTTCCAGGCACAGAGCATCGCCCAGAAGCATAACTGCAATCTGCGTCGTTTGGATTTTCAGCAGGAATCCGGACTGATGAGCAGCCTGCCTTTGGCACAAAACCTGATTGAGATTCGTCGTGGCCTGACTACCAGTTCCACGGCTATTTTTGTGCCTTTCACCACGCAGGAGCTGTTCCAGAATGGTGGAGAAACGCTCTATTACGGGCTGAATGCTCTGTCGAACAACCTTATCATGGTGGACAGAAAGAAGCTCAAGAACCCCAACGGACTGATTCTGGGTACTCCCGGTTCCGGTAAATCCTTTTCCGCAAAGCGTGAAATCACCAATGCGTTCCTGGTTACGGATGACGATATTATCATCTGCGACCCCGAAGCGGAATATGCGGCTCTGGTTCACAAGTTCAATGGTCAGGTGGTAAAAATCAGCTCCTCCAGTACCAACTATATCAACCCTATGGACATCAACCTGAACTACTCTGAGGATGACAACCCGGTAGCACTGAAAGCTGATTTTATCCTGTCCCTCTGTGAGTTGATTATGGGCAGTAAGGATGGCTTGCAGCCTATCGAAAAGACGGTTATCGACCGTTGTGTGCATCAGATTTACCAGAGATATTTCGACAATCCTGCCCCTGAGAATATGCCGATCCTTGAGGATTTGTATGATGCCCTTCTGAAACAGGACGAAAAGGAAGCCCACCATGTAGCGACCGCCTTGGAAATCTATGTTAAGGGTTCTCTGAAACTGTTTAACAACAGAACCAATGTGGATATTCAGAATCGTCTGGTGTGCTTCGACATTAAGGAGCTGGGCAATCAGCTGAAAAAAATCGGTATGCTGATCGTTCAGGATCAGGTCTGGGGGCGTGTAACTGCCAACCGTTCTGCCGGTAAATCGACCAGATATTATATTGACGAGTTCCATCTGCTTCTGAAGGAAGAACAGACGGCAACCTATTCCGTAGAAATCTGGAAGCGATTCCGTAAATGGGGCGGCTTGCCGACCGGTATTACTCAGAATGTCAAAGACCTGCTTCGTTCCCCGGAGATTGCCAACATCCTCGAAAACTCTGATTTCATCTATATGCTGAATCAGGCAAGCGATGACCGAAGTATTCTGGCACAGCGGTTGAACATTTCGCCGCATCAGCTGTCCTATGTAACCAACTCCGGTGAGGGCGAAGGACTTCTGTTCTATGGCAATGTGATTCTGCCGTTCATTGACCGATTCCCGACAGATCTGGAACTGTATCGCATTATGACCACGAAGTTAAACGAGGTGGCACAGGAAAAGGAGGCGTAATGTATGGCGAAAAGACCTACACGACTCCGTTTTACCGAAGATGACCTTGCAGATTCTCATGTGAAGAAAGCTGCCGACCGTGCAGATAAGGCGGTTGATAGGGCTGAAAAAGCGGCAGACAAATTGGCTTCTAAAAAGGCAAAGCCGAAGCTAAAGCTGGAAACAGATGCAGCCGGTTCCCGTAAAGCAAAGCTCCGTTTTGAAAAAGCGGAGTTTACGGAAATCGAGCGCCCATCTGTGGCAAAGCACATGGCAAGCCGTGGTGCCGCAGTCACGCTCACATCCAAAGCACATCGGGCGGTGTCAGAATATGAGGATGATAATATCGGCGTTCAGGCTGTGCAGGAAACGACCAAGGCTGTTGAATCCACTGTCTATACCGTCGATCATGCCGTTTACAGTCACAAGCTGAAAGCCTACGACAAGGCGGAAAAGCTGGTTGAGAAGTCAGATAAAGCAAATGTAAATGCCCTGTATGAGAAGTTCAAAAAGGACAACCCCGATGCCGGTTCCAATCCCTTTTCCCGTTGGCAACAGAAAAGGGCAATCAAGAAAGAATATGCTGCCGCCAAAGCCGGTAAGAATACCGCTTCGACAACGGCTTCTGCATCTAAGGGTGCAGGCAAGGCAACGGGCAAAGCAGCTCAGGGAGCCAAGAACATCACAGAAAGAGTAACGGAGTTCTGCACCACACACTCTAAAACGATTCTGTTTGTTTTGATTGCCGGACTGCTTTTTATGATACTCTCAGGGATGTTCTCGTCTTGTTCGGCTATGTTCCAAGGCGGCACACAGATCATTCTGGGAACTTCTTTTACTGCAAAAGAGGAAGATATTATTGGTGCGGACAATGATTACAAGGCTTTGGAAGCTGCGCTCCGCAATAAAATCAATAATATCGAGCGTACTCATAGCGGATATGACGAGTACCGGTATGACCTTGATGAAATCAACCACAATCCTTATGAGCTGGCGGCGTATTTGACGGTGAAGTTTGAGGATTACACCAGAGATGAGGTGCAGGCTACCCTGCAATGGCTATTTGAGCAACAATATGAGCTGACCCTGACGGAAGTAGTAGAGATTCGTACACGAACAACATCTTCTACTGATCCCGAAACGGGAGAGACAACAACAGAGGAAGAAGATTACGAATATTATATTCTGAATGTGAAGCTCAGAAATAAGGGCTTGAACAGTGTGATTTCAAATTCCGGCTTGTCGGAAGATGATATGGAGCGATATAGAATTTTGCTTCAGACAAGGGGCAACAGACCGGATATTTTCGGAAATGACATTTACGCCACCCCTGGCGGCGAGTACACCGATTATGATATTCCGGGCGAAGCGCTGACAGACACAAGATTTGCCAATATGATTCGGGAAGCTGAAAAATATCTGGGATACCCGTATGTGTGGGGCGGCAGCAGCCCGTCTACCTCCTTTGACTGCTCCGGATTTGTTTCCTATGTAATCAATCACTGCGGAAACGGTTGGAGTGTTGGTCGTTTGACCGCAAACGGTTTGATGGGCGTATGCGACATTATCCCGAAAAGCTCTGCCAAACCGGGAGATTTGATTTTCTTCCAAGGCACTTATGATACCTCCGGTGCATCACACGTTGGTATCTATGTTGGCAATGGTATGATGATCCACTGCGGAAACCCCATTTCCTACGCTTCTATCGAATCGAATTACTGGCAACAGCATTTTTACTGCTTCGGCAGAATCAGAAACTAAAGGAGGGATGGCGATTGAGTGCCAAGTTAGACAGAATAGGTGCAGACCTTGAAAAAGCCCGTAAGAAACGGGCAGAATGGGATGCTAAGGTGAAAGACCTGGAACGCAGATACCGTGAGGAGGAAAATTCCGAAATCCATGAGATGGTTCATGCTGCGAACCTGAATCCCGAACAGCTTTCCGAGCTGCTCCGTATGTTTGCTGCGGATATGGCTCCGAAGCCTGATACGATCAATACTATGAATGAGGAGGAAACGCAGAATGAGATTTAAGAAAATTGGAGCCGCATTGCTGGCGTGTGCAATGTGTTTTGGCGTGTTTTCTACAACGGCATTTGCCTATGTAGATGAAAGCGTAGCGACTGAAGAACCTGCGGTCGAAGAAAAAGTTCCCGAAACAGAGCCGGAGGAGCCGATGCTACCGCTTACTCCCGACGGCAATCTGACTTTGGTTGATGACGCTGGCTCGCCTACGAAAAGCGGAAAGCAGTTCATTACCGCTGTAACCAAAAACGGAAACTACTTCTATATCATCATTGACCGTGATGATAAGGGCGAGGAAACCGTGCATTTTCTGAATCAGGTGGATGAAGCCGACCTGCTCAAGCTGATGGACGAGGAAGAAGTTGCAGAGTTCACCAAGCCGGTTGAGGAAACAAAGCCGGAAGTAGTTGAAACAGTTCCTGAAATTACAGAACCGACACCGGAGGAAAAGCCGAAATCCACAAATATGCTCCCGGCGATTCTTACTCTGATTGTGCTTGCCTGTGGTGGTGGATTCTTCGTATTTAAGAAAGTCCAGGAAAAGAAGAAGGCACAGGAAGCGGCAAAGCCTGACCCAGATGCTGATTATGTGGACGATGACGAGGACTATGGGTACGATCCGGAGTTTGAGGACGACGATGAAGATAGCTCCGTCGATGAAGATGATAATGAACCTGTGTAAACAGGATAGGCTTGATGCCTGGGGCAGCCTTCGGGTTGCCTTTACATAGTTTCCGCTTTCAAAAAATAAAAAAATTTGCGTTTTTGAAAGTGACATCTTGCATATACTATTAGCAGACAGTATAATAAGTACAGCGAAGCGGTTTCGAGAAATGAAAAAACTTCAATTTTTGAAAGCGGGTGACTATATGAAAACAATCACGAGAGCAAAATATCTCGATAGAATCATTGAACTGAATGGTACTCCTGACATCAAGATCATCACGGGCATTCGTCGATCTGGTAAGTCCAAATTGATGCAGGCGTATATTGCGTATCTGAAAAGCAATTTTGAAAACATCAATATTATCTTCATCGACTTCATGGATTTGGCGTATGAAGAAATCAAGGAATACCATGCCTTACACGCCTATGTGGAAGAACATTATCAGGAAGGAAAAACGAACTACCTGTTTGTAGACGAGGTTCAGATGTGTCCCAAGTTTGAGTTGGCAATCAATAGCCTGTACTCTAAGGGAAAATACGACATCTATGTAACAGGCTCTAATGCTTTCCTGTTGAGTGCAGATCTGGCAACTCTGTTTACCGGACGCTATATTGAAATTCATGTGTTTCCTTTCAGCTTCCAGGAATATTGCCAGTATTATGATGATATTAGTGACAAAGATAAGCTCTTTGATGAGTACGCTATCAAGGGCGGTTTAGCAGGTTCCTATGCTTATAGAACCGAAAAAGACAGAACAAACTATATCAAAGAGGTCTACGAAACGATTGTTACAAGGGATTTGGTACAGAAATATACTCTCCCGGACACTTTGGTTTTACAACGTCTGAGCGAGTTCCTTATGGATAATATCAGCAACCTGACTTCTCCGAATAAGGTCAGTCAGCTACTGACAGCAAATGAGACTCCAACCAATCATGTAACCGTCGGCAAGTACATTAAGTATTTGTGCAATGCTTTTGTATTTTATGATATTAAGAGATATGACATCCGAGGTAAGAAATACCTTGAAAGCTCTGAAAAGTTCTATTTGTGTGACAGCGGTATTCGATATGCAATACTGGGAAGCAGAAATATAGACTATGGCAGAGTATATGAAAACGTTGTTTGTATCGAGCTTCTTCGCCGTGGATATGATGTCTATGTCGGCAAGCTCTATCAAAAGGAAATCGACTTTGTTGCTCAGAGAGGTAGCGAAAAGATTTATATTCAGGTCAGCGACAACATTTCCGGGCAGGAAACATTTGAGAGAGAATGCTCTCCTCTGCTTCAGATTCGAGACGCTTATCCGAAAATGATTATTGCCAGAACCAAACATCCCCAATATAGCTATGAAGGAATCGAAATTCACGATATAGCCGATTGGTTGCTACAAGAATAAGCAAGGTGAAATATCTCCGTCATTCTCTTTTGAAATGATGGAGATATTTTTATTATGACGGAGATTGTAGAACAGAAAATTGTATCAGGTTGCAAAAATCCTTTCCGAACTTTTTACATAGCAGTCATGCACTACGGTGTGTGGCTGCTTATTTTTTTGTGAAAGGAGCAGATGCAAATGAAATTAGTTTTGGCTGAAAAGCCTTCGGTTGCACAGAGTATTGCCAAAGTGTTAGGTGCTGCCAAGCGTGAGGATGGCTACTTAGAGGGAAACGGATATGTGGTCAGCTGGTGTGTAGGGCATTTGGTGGAGCTGGCACAGCCGGAAGTCTATGATGCGAAGTACAGCAAATGGGCTTATGCAGACCTTCCTATCTTCCCGATGGACTGGCAGTATGAGGTTTCTGCCGGTACGAAAAAACAGTTTGGGATTCTGAAAAAGCTCATGGCCAGAGAAGATGTTGCGAGTCTTGTGTGTGCAACAGATGCCGGTCGTGAGGGCGAGCTGATCTTTCGGTTGGTGTACCACAAAGCCGGGTGCAGAAAGCCGTTTGAGCGGCTTTGGATTTCCTCGATGGAAGATGTAGCAATCAAGGAGGGCTTTGAAAATCTCAGGTCTGGAACGGAATATGATGCTTTGTATGAAGCAGCACTGTGTCGAGAACGAGCCGACTGGATTGTTGGTATTAACGCTACTCGACTTTTTTCGACCCTTTACGGGCAGACCCTGAATGTTGGTCGTGTTATGACCCCTACCCTTGCTATGGCTGTTATGCGAGAAGCTGCCATTTCCGCATTCAAGCCTGAACTGTTCTACACAGTTCAGATTGGATTGGATGGTTTTACGGCTGCAAGCGAACGCTTCAAAACCAAGGCAGCAGCCGAAGCTGTCAAACAAAGCTGTTCGGTGGCAATCGTTCAGAAAGCTGAATGTAAGGAGAAAACAGAAAAGCCGCCTGCGCTCTATGACCTGACCAGTTTACAGAGAGAAGCCAACCGTGTGCTTGGCTACACGGCACAGCAGACCTTGGACTACACGCAGAACCTCTATGAAAAGAAACTGGTCACTTATCCCCGTACCGACAGCAGGTTTCTGACGGAAGATATGGCACATAGCCTGACCGACCTCGTAAAGCTGGCTTTCCACACATTCCCCGTGGAGGATGTGGATAACATACCAGTTCATGCAGAGCAGGTTGTGAATAACAAAAAGGTCACAGATCACCATGCCATCATTCCGACCAGAGAATTGCAGAAATGCAATCTGAGCGAACTTCCCAAGGGTGAACTTGCAATTTTGCAACTGATCTCGAATCGGTTGTGCGTAGCTGTTGGCGATCCGCACCGATACGCAGAGACAGTTATTGAGCTGGACTGTGGCGGTACCGTGTTTTCCACCAAAGGCAAAACTGTTGTGCAGGATGGATGGAAAGCTCTGGTTCAGAAAAATGATTCGACAAAATCCGACGAAAACGTGCAGACACTCCCTTCTGTTTCCGTTGGTGACGAAATGACCGTCAGCGGCACGGAAATCAAGGAAGGGAAAACATCTCCCCCTAAACACTTTACCGAGGATACTCTGCTTTCTGCTATGGAAACTGCCGGTGCGGACGAAATGCCTGATGAGGTGGAGCGCAAAGGTTTGGGAACGCCTGCGACCCGTGCCGGTATCATTGAGAAGCTGGTTCGCATCGGTTTTCTGGAGCGTAAGGGTGATAAGAAAACCAAACACCTGATTCCGACCCACAAGGGTACGGCTCTGGTAACAGTCATGCCGGAACAGATTCAGTCCCCATCCATGACGGCGGATTGGGAAGAAAAATTGTTGCTCATTGAGAAAGGCGAATATGCCAGCGAGGACTTTATGGACGAGATCAAAGATGTGATTGCCGGTCTGATTCAGAACTATGAAGTAATCCGTGATTCCGAGGTTATGATGTCGAAAGAAGCCAATTCTATCGGCAAATGCCCGCTCTGCGGCAGTGCTGTAGAGGACAAAGCCAAGGCATTTTTCTGTTCCAACAGAGCTTGCAAATTTGCCCTCTGGAAAAACAATCGCTACTTTGCGAGCATCGGCAAGAGCATGACTTCTGCCACGGCGCAGAAATTGCTTGGTTCCGGCAAGGTAAAGCTCAAGAATTGCAAGTCCGAAAGAACGGGCAACACCTTTGATGCCACCGTCTTTATGGAGGTATCAGATGATGGCAAAACGAAGTTCAGTATGGAATTTGAAAATGGAGGAAAGCGCAAATGACAAATGAGTACAACCCGGATGGTAAGGAAATCCGATTTATCGACAGCCATTATAAGGATTTGTTTCATATCCCCGATGGCAGCTGTGTGCAGATTCACTACCCGGATGAAATGGTTGTGAAGCCCTGCACCTTCATTGACGAGTATCATACGCAGATCGGATACAATGTGTTTCATATCTGCCAGTTTGCAGAAATTATGGAGCGCAACGGCGCAAGCTATATGCCGGAGCCTGAGATTATGGGCGATGAAGCCGCATGGAAGGTCGGAAAGGATAGAATCCTTGCGGTGCAGACCTGCGAAGATGGTTACGACTACACCCTGTTGGATGAAAACTACAACGAGATTGATGGCGGTCAGGTTGATAACCCTGAACTGTCCATGCTCGAAGTCCGCCGGGATATTCTGGAATCCTTCGGGCTGGAGCGCCGGGAACTGCGGGCAATGTTCTATGAGGATGTCATGGAGCAGGCTTTTGAAGTCGGCAGACAGGCGGTGGTGGTCAATGACCCTATCGCTGAGCTTGCTTTTAAGCTCGACCGTTTTGCAGAGAACTTCGACCCCTATGAATATATGGATCAGGTCGATGATGTGCAGGCGCATATCCAAGAAATCAAGGCAGATCTTGCCGCTGGTAATACGGCTCCGTATCGTGAGTTCCTGAATACAGCCATTGAAGAAGCCCGTGAGGAAACTGCGGTTGAGGTTGCCAAAGTGCTGAAAAGTCAGCTGGATAAGCTCGACTCTCCGAAGCGTGAGTCGGTCATGGAAAAACTGGCACAGGCCGCAGAAAAAGCTGCGCCTGCCAGTCCCTCTCCCAAACGCAAAGAGCCTGAACGATAAGGAGGACACGGATATGAAAAACGAAAAATGGGATGATGTTCACGGAAATACCACCCCGGATGACAGAATGGTTGCTTTTCTGGAAAGCCCCACGGATTCCTATGCGATTCTTCAGCTGCGGGAAGATGTAGACGATAATATCCCGCTCATGTTTGCAAATTACAGCTACCTTCAGAAGAAAGAAATGGAGCCTGAGATTGACCGTTACGAGGTGGTCTATCATGGCTCCATTTCTATGTCCGAGGATGTGAATCGGCAGCTGGAAGATTTGTATGTAAAGTTCAATATTGACCACCCGGATGATTTCCGTGGTCACAGTATGTCGGTCAGCGACATCGTAGCCTTAAAGGTAGTCGGTGAGGTATCCTTTCACTATGTAGATTCTGTTGGGTTTCAGAAGCTGGAAAACTTTATGAAGTCCGAAAACTACCTGAAAAACGCAGAGATGGCAATGGAAGATGATTATGGGATGATTGACGGTATCATCAATAACGGAAAAGCGTCCGGATTAGAGGAACGTCCTTCGGTGTTGGAGCAGTTAAAGGAAAAGCCCGTGCCGGATGTTTCCCATAAGCCGCCCAAGAGCCACCCGGAAAGGGAGATTGAATGATGGATTTCACACAGGATGAGCGGAACATGATGATGCTTTACAGCCCTGGCACAAGGTCAGGGCTGTGTGAAGCACTGACACTGATGAAGGAACAGCTTTCGGAGGACGAGTCAGAGCTTTTTGCTTTGGCAGACTCGGTTCTCCGTAAAGTTTCAGCCATGGACGATGCCGCCTTTGAGAAGCTGAACCTTTATCCGGATTGATAGGATTGGAGGGATACAATGAACGCAAAAGAGCGATTTTATTCCGGATTAGCAAAAGAAACGATTGGGAAAATCACCTCGAACACAGATAACTGGACTTCGTTTTTGAGAACGATGTCCCGCAACTATGAGTTCACCTATCCGGAACAGGTGATGATTTATGCTCAGCGCCCCAATGCGACCTTTTGCAAGCCCTATGAGGACTGGAACGCTGAAAATTACCGCAGATATGTAAAGCGTGGCTCTACCGGCATTGCTCTGTTTGTGATGAACAGGGATAAACCGTATCTGCGCTATGTGTTTGATGTGGCGGATACCGGCGTTCGCCGTTCTTCCCCGGAACTGAAACCGTGGGAGGTGACGCCTGAAAACCGCTCCTATGTCATGGAAGCGATGGAGCGTACCTTCGGTGTTGCCGCTGACGGGGTACTGGAAGCACAGCTTGAAGATATTGCATCCGCACTGGCGGCTGAGTATTGGGACGATTACAAAAAGCAGTTCCTCGACATCGTTGCCAACAGCTTCCTTGAGGAGTATGATGAACTCAACATCGAAGTAGCTTTCAAAAATGCGGTGGCAAACAGCGTATCCTATACGATGTATTGCCGGTTCGTGGAAAGTCCCGACAACTACTTCGAGCATGAGGATTTCCAGAAGGTGTTTGATTTTAACACCAGACAGACGGTAAATGCCCTTGGTACTGCGGTGAATGCCATCAGCACAAGGATGTTTCAGGAAATCGAAAAAGCGATTGGAGAACATGAGCAGATTAAAGCTACCGAAAGGAGTACAGATTATGAGCGAGATGACTTACAGACAGGCCGGAGATTATCAGATTCCGAACCTTCAGTTGGAGAACGAGGGAGAGAAACCTCTGGGCAAGTACGGCAGGATGCGTCGAGCATTTTTGGAACAGAACAATCCGATGCTCCTGAACGACATGATTCTGACGGAGAGCCTGTTCCCGCACCTGTGGGAGATCGAGGAAACAGCGAAAGCCAGAGTGGAGTTTCTGATGGAGCAGTACCTGAAGGACAGCCCCGCACCGGACAAGGAAACGCAGCAGATGGCGTGGGTGCAGCACATGAACAGCCTGAAAGCACAGGCGGAGGAAGTCGTGATGACGGAGCTTATCAACAGCTGAGTCTGAACCTTTTCCTCTCCGAAAATGAACAAATCAGTTTTATCGACCGAGCAGAGAGCTTTACGCCCTCTGCTTTTTCTTTTGCCCAGGAAGAAATCGACCACTTCCTTCTGCTTGGTAGCAATACCGATGAAGCCCGAAAAGTCGTAGCGCTGGAATATATGAAGCAGAAGCCGTTGGAAGAAATCGTTCAGACCTTAAAGCAGGTCTATCACGGCGGCTATGGTCTGAAAGAAGATAGCGGGAATATCTGTGCGTGGTATGCCGAGGACGGTATCCACCTTGCCAAAGGTTCCTCTGCCATTGACAGCCCCAGAGCGCAGATCGTTTCTTGGGAAACGGTTGCCGAGCGCATTGGAGAACTGCTTGAAAATGGTCGGTTCGCAACTAATGTGGAACTGGTAGAAGCATCCGGATATGAGCGTCAGAAGTTGGCAGAATCCCTGTGGCATCTTTATCACGATTTGAGTGAAGAAGCCCGTTCCAGCAACTATCTGGCAATTCTTCATCAGGAACCGTTTCGTGGTTTCCCTGACGAAACCGCAGACTTGGCTGAAAAGTTGGATGACCCTCGTTTCCACGCAACCTTGGTACAGCAGTATTCGGAATTTAGAAAAACCCTTGCGGAAAATCCCGATCTGCTTCGTTTTCACTATCACAAGCTGAATCTCATTCAGAAACAGCTGTATGAGTTGAATATGCCTTTGCGTGAGTATCAGACCGATATGATGCAGATGCCCCTTGTCCGCCAGTTCATTACGGATGATGAAGTCAATGCAGACTTGACCCGTGGAAGCGGCTTTTCCGGTGGTAAAGCCCGTATTTATAACTACTGGCAGGAGAATCATTCTGCCAAGGAAAAGATGGACTTCCTGAAGCATGAATACGGAACCGGTGGTCATTCCCATGCCTGCTCTGGTGCAACGCACAGCGGTCAGGATCACGATGCCAAGGGTGTTGCTTACACCAAGAGCGGTTGCGATAAATTGCAGATGTCCTGGGCGCAGGTGGTGCAGAGAATCGACGGTCTGATACGAAAGGGACGCTACCTCAGCCCGGAGGAAGAAGCGGAACGACAGGCTATCGAAGAAGCTAAAACTGATCCGTTGGAAGATGTTTATGACCGTTTCGCAGTGATTGATACCGAGGATGGCGAGTATGCGATCTGGGATAATCAGACCGATGACTACTATGTAGACCCGGAAGGCGTTACGGAATACTTCACGGACGAATGGCTTGCCAATGACTATTTGGAGGAAGTTCGTCAGTCCGTAGCTGCGATGGAGTCGGTTCAGCCAGAAGCGCCTGTGGCAGAGCCTGCCGAAGTTGTGGAAGCATCTGCTTCCGAGGAACCGAAATGGAATTATCAGGTCGGTGACACGGTATATCTGGACGATACAGCTTTCCGTGTGGAGCAGATCACGGACAGAGAAGTTCAGCTGCGTGACCCTACGCTTGCTTATCCCATCTTCCGTGCCGAGAATCGTGAGAATTTCGAGCGTATGCTCTCTCAGGACGAAAGAAACCATGCGGTAAGGGTTGATGCCCAAACCGAAGAAAAGCCCGTTACAGAGGATTTTCTGGGCAAAACCGAACCGAGGGACTACACCCCTGAGTATCAGCTGTTAGACCGTCTGCGTATGGACTGCGAATACTTCCTTGGTGCAGGACAGCACAGCGAAAAGCATCTGTGGGCAGGCAACCGCCATGCACAGATTGCCAAGATGCGTGAGCTGTATGAAATGATTCCCGACAAACCAGAATGGCTGACACCTGAGATGATTAACAGCTACGAGGAGCGCATGGCTCCCCGCTATCTGGTTGCCGCCTACCATCACTTTGAAAACGGCTTCGATGATAAACTGGACTACTACACTCTGGAAGAAGCGGAAAAAGCTGCCCAGGGCTATGTGGACGGAACCATGGAGGATGACGGATTCAAGTACGATGGTGCTGCCGTTTACGATCAGCAGGAGCATAAGTGCATCCGTATCTATGGGGACTACCCTGACGAAAAGGCACACGCACAGGTCAGAGCCAGTGCGGAACCCGAACAGCAGGAACCGGAACACTTCATCGATCATTTTTATGTTGCCGAGGACATTCAGAAGCGGGGTGCGCTGGACATCAAGGAATACAGTTCCTTTGATGATGCCCTGCGAGCCTACTATGCACTTCCTGACACGCAGAGAAAAGCCCTGGGTGCAATGAATACCAGAGATCTGCCGGGTAGTCTGGACTTCGTACAGTGCGTAGATGGAAAGGACACCATCATTCAGGATTATGCCCAGGTGGACGGATGGCAGAATGCCGAAGTCATGGACATTATCGCTCAGCTTGAGCAGTCCATCACCACCAGAGAAATCCCACCTGTTCCTGCGGTGAACTTCCACATCACGGATGACAACATCGGTGAAGGTGGACCGAAGCAGAAATTCGCAAGAAACATCGCAGCCATTGAAACTCTGTTCAAACTGGAAAGCGAGAACAGGAACGCCACTACCGAAGAACAGGAGATTTTGTCGAATTATGTCGGTTGGGGCGGTCTGGCAGATGCCTTTGACCCGGACAAGGGAAATTGGGCGAAGGAGTATCAGACACTGAAAAACCTGCTTTCCGAAGATGAATATGCTGCGGCAAGAGCTTCCACCCTGAACGCACATTACACCAGCCCTACGGTCATTCGCTCCATCTACGATGCGGTCGGACAGATGGGCTTTGAAACAGGAAATATTCTGGAGCCTGCTATGGGTATCGGCAACTTCTTTGGTATGCTCCCTCCTGAAATGCAGAGCAGCCGTTTGTATGGTGTGGAACTGGATTCCATCACCGGCAGAATTGCTCAGAAGCTCTATCCCAACGCAGAAATCAAAGTAGCCGGTTTTGAAACGACAGACCGCCGAGACTTTTACGATCTGGCTGTGGGTAATGTCCCTTTCGGCAACTACAAAGTGTCCGACAAGCCGTATGACAAGCTGGGATTCTCCATTCACAACTATTTCTTTGCCAAGGCTTTGGATCAGGTTCGTCCCGGTGGTGTGGTCGCTTTTGTGACAAGCCGTTACACCATGGATTCCAAGAACTCTGACGCAAGGCGATATATGGCGCAGAGGGCGGAACTGCTTGGTGCAATCCGTCTGCCAAACGATACCTACGAGGCAATAAAAACTTGCATGAGGAACAGGTACAATTTAGATACAGCCAAAGAAAATCGGCTGCTTGATCCTTGAAAACTGAATACACAGTCATCGAATACGTTCCTGTTGCCGGTGCGAGAGCATCAGCCACATCAGCGGTACGCCGAGACGTATCGGATAGAGAAACAGAACGACTTTCTTCTATAAATTAAGCGCTTGTCTCTCTCCCGATGCCAGCGATCAATACTGGCTTGTAAATATTGGGTTGCTCCCAATACGGCCATGAAAGCAACAGGATTAAAGATACTTCTCTACGGAGCTGGCGGAGAACCCGGCAGAGGTTAGATTCCTATGGAACTGATTCGCAATCAGTCGTTCGGTGATTCCCTGAGGGCGTAAGCCCTCTTTCCCAGGGGTGCGTGGCAAATATGGGACACATAGACTTTTGGACTGACTGCCTGATTCCTTTCTGGCAGTCAGTTATTACATAGCCAACGAAAGGAGGTCATGGCACATGATGAAAGAAAATTGGGTATATTGCCGTGGTGATATTTATTGCGCCAAGCTGGACCCGGTAGTTGGGTCGGAACAAGGCGGCATCCGTCCGGTTATCGTCATTCAGAACGATACCGGTAATAAACACGCTCCCACATTGATTGTGGCAACGGTCACCACCAGAATCCATAAGAAAGCGAATATGCCGACGCACTTTGTTATTTACGACAATCCTGCATTCAAAGAAGCGTCCGTTGTTCAGCTGGAACAGATTCGTACCATTGATAAAAGCAGGATTGATAATTACTTAGGTAAGGTAACGCCCCGTGAAATGGTAGCGATTGAGAAAGCCTTATCTGTCAGCCTGGCAATGGAACAGCTGAAAAAGCGTTCCCCAAAACATAAAGCAAAGAGAGCGAAGGAGTGAACATAAATGTTTGAAGAAAGAATCGCTGCCATGAATCAGCGCACCGAAGAAGCGATGGCTGCTAACGCAGTTCAGTTTGATAAGAGAACCTATACGGTTGATGAGATTCAGGATATTCTGGGCATCAGCAGAACCAGCGCATACAACCTTGTGAAAAAGAAAGTTTTCCATAGCGTCCGCATCGGTGGCAGTATCAGAATCTCCAAAAAGAGTTTTGATGAGTGGTTGGATCATCAAATGTAAGATTTGTCAAGGGCGTCGTACAACCCGGCGACAAACTTCAAAACATATTGAGAGTTCGATAAAATGTAGCCATGACAAGAAACACATGGCTACATTTTTTACATAGGAGGTTGTACGATGGCGGAAATGAGAAAACGCACGAGTATGTCTGTTCTGGAAATGGGCAGGATGCTCGGTCTTGGTAAAACGGAGTCATACTGGCTCATTAAGAAGAATTACTTCAAAACCATTCTTGTCGGCAACACCATGAGGGTGATGATCGACAGCTTTGAAGAATGGTATGCCAATCAGTTCAAATACCAGAAGGTCGATGGAACCCCTCCCGGCGAGGAATTGAAGAAAACTACATATTCAATGGAGGAGCTTGGACAGCGCCTTGGGCTGAAAGAAGCGACTGCTTACGAACTGGTTGCCAAAGGGCATTTTGATGTGGTCGATGTCCTGGGCAAGCGCAGAGTGACAAAGGAGAGCTTTGAAAGATGGTATGCTTCTCAAACCGATTACCGCACGGTAGAGGATCAGGAACTGGATGCAGATATTATGGCATCCACCTACGGTCTGCCGGAAATGGCAAGAATGCTTGGGGTACATCGTCAGACCATTTACTATATCGTTGCCAATGAAGATTTTGAGCTTATCAAGGTTGGCAGGTATAAGCGAGCTACCAAAGAGAGCTTTGAAAAATGGTATCACAATCAGACCCGCTACCAGTTAGCGGAAGATAGACAGGAAAGGAGCTGATTACATGGCATCTATCGTTAAGAGAAAAAAGAAGTATTCTGTGGTTTATACATACACCGATGAGAACGGCAACAAGCGTCAGAAGTGGGAAACCTTTGAAACGAATGCCGAAGCAAAGAAAAGGAAGTTGCAGGTTGAATATGAGCAGGAGTCCGGAACCTTTATTCCCCCTTCTGCTAAAACCGTCAATGATCTTTTGGATGAGTATATGTCAATCTATGGTGTGAACACCTGGGCGATGTCTACCTATGAAAGCAGAAAGAGCCTGATTGCAAACTATATTCGTCCCCTCATCGGTGATATGAAGCTGGAGGATGTCACGCCGAGAATCATGGACAAGTATTACCGAGATTTGCTTTCTGTCAAAGCGGTTTCTTCTAAGTATGTAAAAGCCCGTACAGAATATCTGACTCCGCATACTGTCCGAGAGGTTCACAAGACATTGCGAAATGCTTTCAATCAAGCGGTCAAGTGGGAATTGATGACCAGAAACCCTGTGGAGCACGCTACGCTGCCGAAAGAAGAACACAAGACCAGGGATATCTGGACAGCAGAAGTGCTCCAGAAGGCTCTGGAAGCCTGTGACGATGATATTCTTCGTCTGGCTATTAACCTTGCCTTCTCCTGTTCCCTGCGAATGGGCGAGCTTCTGGGGCTTACCTGGGACTGTATTGACATTTCCCCCACCAGTATTGAACTTGGTCAGGCAAGCATCTTCGTTGAAAAGGAGTTGCAGAGAGTAAATCGTGAAGCGATGGCAGATCTGGACGGTAAGGACATCATGTTCAAGTTCCCACCGACCTTCGCCAGTACGCATACCGCATTGGTTCTCAAAACTCCTAAGACCAAAACAAGTGTCCGCAAGGTGTTCTTACCGAAAACCGTAGCGGAAATGTTGGTACAGCGAAAGGCTGACATCGAAGAACTGAAAGACCTTTTCGGTGACGAGTTCGTAGACTTCAATCTGGTTTTCTGTTCTTCCAATGGCAAGCCGATTGAGGGGCAGGTTATCAACCGTGCTTTCAATAAGCTGATTGAGGAGAAGGGACTGCCGAAAGTGGTTTTCCATAGTCTCCGACATTCCAGTATCACTTACAAGCTGAAGCTGAACGGCGGCGATATGAAATCCGTTCAAGGCGATTCCGGTCATGCACAGGTCAAGATGGTAGCGGATGTTTACTCCCATATCATCGACGATGACCGCAGACTGAACGCTGAAAGAATGGAAGCTGCGTTCTACTCAGGCAGACAGGCAACGCCTGAGCCGGTTCAACCAGCCGCAACGGAAAGCTCCGCTGATGATAAAGAACTTCTTCTGAAGCTTCTGCAAAATCCGGAAATGGCAGCACTCCTGAAGTCGCTGGCAAAAACATTATAGTAACTGCAAGGGCAGATCCTTTTACATAGCTACAATAGCTGTAAAAGGGTCTGCCCTTATTTTTTTGTTATGGAGGTCAACGAGTATGGATAGAATCTTTATGGACGAGTATTACGAGCATCTGAGAGCTGACAATATCGAGGCATTTTCCAAGGAAAGGAACGACGAATATGTTGGCAGAGCTGAGGAATACAAAGCAGCAAAGTCGGCATTGCTTGAAGGATTGGGACTTGAGCATTTGTTTGACCATAGCCATGAACTGACTCCGAAAGAGAAAGAAATATGGATGCTGTTCGATAGGGTTGATGTAGCAGAGCTTCTTGCAAGGGATGCTTTTGCCAAGGGTGCTTATATGCTCGGCGCTGAGGATAGAGAGATTATGCTGAAATAAAAAAAGACCTGCTTCGGCGGGTCTAAATTACATAGAATCATTGAGTCTGAAAAACCTTTGAAATTCTTAATAATTCTGGTTGAAAAATTCATTTTGAAATGATATATAAAACAGACTGAAATCTGTGTCTAAGGACACCCGCACCCTCACACGAGAATGAATAGGATTTCCTATCATTTCGCATCACGAGAAGTTACATAGTGACATTTACTTGCACTTGCAACGTCCACCAAAAATCGAAAGACTTGCTAATTTCGAGCCAATCGGACGGTGTAAAATCCCTCTGAATTAGCTATCACAGCGTAGTATCAGATGGGATTTGAAATGCTGAAAAACCTTGTATTTCCAAGCATTTTTAAGCATTAGATGCCACTTCCCGATGTCGTATCGGGTCTACTCCTAAGCGTGGGGTCGGGAGTTCGAATCTCTTCTGGGACGCCAGAAAACTCGCTGCAAACCTTTGTTTTCAAGGGCTTGCAGCTTTTTTGTTTACGTTCCGCGCACCGAAAGCGCCCGCAGCAAAGCCGCGGGCGCTTGTAGGTCCAACCGATTAAAGTAAACCTTGAATGAGAATGATGAGGATCAGAATGGGGAGAATCCACTGGAAGTAGACCTTGAGTTTCGGGGAGAACTTGAGCCCCTGACCTTCATTGGCCTCGGCCAGATACTTGTCAAAGCCCCAGCCCCACTTCGAGACGCAGAACAGAAGGTAGACCAGCGAACCAATCGGCAGCAGCAGATTCGAGACGATGAAGTCCTCGCTGTCCAGAATATCGCGCGCGCCGATGACGTGGACATTCGACCAGATATTGTAGCCAAACACGCACGGAAGACTCAGAACGAGAAGCGCTACACCGCCAATGAGCGTTGCCTTTTTCCGGTTCCAACCGAAGGTGTCCATGCAGATGGCAAGAATGTTCTCAAAGACGGCAAGCACCGTCGAAAAGCTTGCAAAGATCATAAACAGGAAGAACAGCGCGCCCCAGACGCGGCCGCCCGCCATATTGACAAAGACGTTCGGAAGGGTCTGGAAGATAAGCGACGGGCCCTGATTGGCCTCAATGCCAAAGGAGAAGCAGGCGGGGAAGATGATCGTGCCCGCCATGAGAGCGACGAACGTATCGAGCGCGCAGATGCGCACGGCCTCGCCGGGCAGGGTGTGGGTCTTTGCCGTGTAGCTTCCGAAGATCTCCATCGCTGCAATGCCAAGGCTCAGCGTAAAGAACGCCTGGTTCATCGCGCCCGTAATGATCGTGCCGAGTCCGTACTGCTCGATACTCTTGGCAGACGGCAGCAGATAGAACTTCATGCCCTCTGCCGCGCCGGAGAGCGTCAGACTGTGAACGGCGAGGATGAGAATCAGACCAAGAAGCGCCAGCATCATGATCTTGGACACGCGCTCCAAACCGTTTTGCAGACCGAAGCTGCAAACGAGGAAGCCTGCGATGACGACAACTTCCGTCCAGAACGCCATCTTACCGGGCTGAGAGAGCATGGTGCCGAATACGCCGCTGGCTTCTTCGGTGCTCATTCCGGCGTGGAACGTGCCGATGAGGAATTTTCCAAAGTAGCTGACCATCCAGCCCGTGACGGTGGTGTAATACATCATCAGCATCACGCAGCCAAGCAGGCAGAACCAGCCGTGGATGTGCCACTTCGAGCCCTTGGGCTCTAAGGCCTTGTAGGCCAGAACGGCGCTTTTTTTGCTTGCGCGCCCAACCGCCAGCTCCATGGTCAGAACCGGAACGCCCATGACGAGCAGGCAGATGAGATAGATCAGAACGAACAGACCGCCGCCATACTGACCGGCGACGTACGGAAAGCGCCAGACATTGCCGATGCCGATGGCACAGCCTGCGCTGACGAGCAGGAATCCCAGACGGGAGCGAAATGATTCTCGCTGCATAATTAAAGTACCTGTCTTTCACAATTTCTGTGCGCTAGTCACACTTTTTTATTTTAGCGCATTGCAGCAAAAAATGCAAGGGAAAAAGACTAATGGCTGGAAAAATTGTGGAAATTGCCGAATATAACAGGAATAACACGCCATGACAGGGGGATTTCTCAAGGAAGAAGCAGCTTTTTGGAAAAACTGACCCGCCGCAGGATTGTATCCTGCGGCGGGCGCTGCGGAAAGGGATATAGGGATTGGTTAATTAAAGAGATAGGCGTACTTAGAGCGGACGGTGAGGATCAGGTTCTCGATCTCCTTCGGCAGCTCGTTGGGCTGGGACAGATCGTATTCCTTGACCTCCGCCATACGAACGAGCACCTTGTCGCCGCCGAGGAAGAGGACACCGGCATTGCGGCTGTCTTCCATGTCTTCCTTCGTCTGGAAGAGCGTGAACTTGTCGCGGCAGGGCTCGGATGCGTACGGGCAGAACTGCGTGCAGTTGCCGCACTCGTTGCACATTTTGTCGATGTGCAGGATCTGATGACGGCCGTCGGAGAGCTTGATGACGACGTTTGCGCGGTTCGGGCAGGAATCGGCGCAGTTTTCGCAGACGGTGTTGCAATCGAGGCATCTCGAGCCTTCGCAGCAGGCGTCCTTCGCCATCTTCAAAATGCCCTTCTTGGCGATCGCCTGTGCCTTCGAGGGATAAGCGGCTTCGGGGATATCATAGTTGTGCGCTTCGCCGATGACCGCTTCTGCAAAGCTGGCCGCGTCGGCGATACCCTCGACAACCGTCGCGGGGCCGCGGTGTGCGTCGCCTGCGCACCAGACGTTCTCGACGTTGGTCTTAAAGGCGGGGCCTTTGCGCTCCATCTCGATCCCGTTATCGGCCATGAGCTTCGCGTCGACCTTCTCGCCGACAGCAGAGATGACGAGGTCGCACGGAATCTCAAAGAACTCGCCGGTAGCGAGGGGGGAACGCCTGCCGGAAGCGTCGGGCTCGCCGAGCTTCATCTTTTCTAACTTCAGTTTGCCGTTTTCCTGCGCAACAGGCGCGGCCAGCTCGACCAGATTCACGCCCTCGTCGATCGCGAGCTTGAGCTCATGCTCGTCGGCGGGCATTTCCTTCTTGGTGCGGCGGTAAACAATTGTGGAGGAAGCAGCACCCATGCGCTTGGCGACTCTTGCTGCGTCCATCGCGGTGTTGCCTGCGCCGACGACGACCACGTGACCGTCGAGGCAAGGCTTGACCTGCGTCTTCATTTCCTTCATCCAGCCGATGACGCCCTTGACGTTGCCGGGGATGTCGAGCTTGCCAGCCTGCCATGCGCCGGTAGCGATCAGAATGTGCGTATAGCCGAGCTTCTTGAGCTCCTCAACCGACGGAGCCGGAGCGCCGCACTTGACCTCGACGCCATAGCGCTCCATGAGCGCGACGTCCTTGTCGATGGCTTCGTCCGAGATACGGAACGCGGGGATGACGTAGCGCGGCACGCCGCCGAGCTTTTCTTCGCGCTCAAAAATCGTGGTCTCAATACCGGCACGACCCAGGAAGTACGCAGCTGCAATACCCGTCGGGCCGCCGCCGATGATCGCGGCTTTTTTGCCCTCGACCTTTGCGGGAACCTTGATGTCGGCCATCAGTGCGCCGTAGCCCTTCGTGGCCGCAACGAGCTTGGTGTCCCGAATCTGGACGGACTCGTCGTAGAAGTTGCGCGAGCACTTGTTCTGGCAGCGGTGGGCGCAGATGGTGCCGGTGATGAACGGAAGCGCGTTCTTTTCGGTGATGAGCTTGAGGGCGGGACCATAGAGGCCCTTGCGGCAGAGCTCGATGTATTCGGGGATGTCCTGATGAATCGGGCAGCCGCCCTTGCAGGGGGCCGTAAAGCAGTCAATCCAAGGGACTTTTTCCTCGGACTTTCTCGAAGCGACGGGCTTAATAGGCTTGAGATGGTGGAAGTCCGAATGGCTGGCGGTGGACATGTCGCTGATGGCGCTCGAGTCTGTGCCGCAGAAGGCCTTGTAGGGAAGCTTCTCGGTCTTTTCGACCATCTGGTGCAGCCGGTTGTATCCGCCGGGCTTGAGAATCGTGGTTGCGACGGTGATCGGCCAGATACCGGCAGCGAACAGCTTATCGCAGTTGAAGAATTCCGCGCCGCCAGCGAAGGAAATGCGCATCTTGCCGTTAAACTGGCGGCTAATGCGGTTACACATTTCAATCGTCAGCGGGAACAGGCTCCGGCCGGACATGTACATTTCGGTTCCGGGCAGCTCGTTTCTCGTCGTGTCGACAGGGAAGGTGTTGGAGAGCTTGAGACCGAACTCCAGACCCTTGGAGTCGGCGAGGGCCTGCAGACGCTCGAACATCGGGACTGCGTCGACCCACTGGAGGTCCTCGTTGAAGTGGTGCTCGTCGAAGACGATGTAGTCATAGCCCATGGAGTCGAGAATCGTGCGCGCGGTCTTGTAGCCGAGGATGGTGGGGTTGCACTTGACAAACGTATGCAGGTGCTTCTCGGTCAGAAGGTACGATGCGATACGCTCGATTTCCTGCGGCGGACATCCGTGAAGCGTAGAGACCGTGACGCTGCGGGAGACTCTGGGGGAGATGGAAGCGATATAGTCCTTCTCTGCCGGGAAGAGCTCCGTGAGGACCTCAAGGCACTCTTTGAACTGCTTCGTCTCGGAAGCGTCCATCATATTATCAATGTAGGTGTTGACCTTTTCGCCCTTGATGCCCTCGAGATCGTAGCCGACGGACATGTTGAACACGAAGCCGTCGGGGTCGCCGAAGCCGTAGACCTTGGAGAGAACCTTCAGTGCACACCAGGCCTTGATGTATTCATCTCTGGCCTGCGGAACCTCGAGCTCGGTCGACCATTCCTGGTTGTAGCCCTCGTCGGCTGCCAGAATGCACGGACGTGGCACACACGCGGCAAGTTCCGCGCCGTCCATCTTCTGTACGGTTTTCACTTCAAAGAAGCGCGCGCCCGCCATGTAGGCGGCGATGATGTTCTGCGCCAGCTGGCTGTTGGGGCCGGCCGCGGGGCCGAACGGGGTTTCAATGCGCTCGCCGAAGATGGGGAGCGTTTTGCCGGTTGCGTAGTAGGGGGTGTGCACGCCGAAGATCTCGCCCTCGCGCGCGTATTCGGTGACGATCCAGTTCATGAGAGACTTGAACGGAATCGGATACATTTTTTCAGACATGAAATTGCCTCCTTTGGACAGAATTAGGATTTATGCGGCTTCGTAGGGGCGGACGACTCTGTCTGCCCTATGAGTGCGTAGGGGTCGATGCCCACATCGACCCATTGGGCAGTTCGTATTCGCCGCAGAGTTCCACATTTTTGCGGGTGTACCCCGCGCGGGAAGATGTGGGCATCGTCCCCTACGGCGAATATTGATAAATCAGTATTCTCTGTGGTTCAGCGCGCCCCAGAGCTTCTTTGCGGCTTCGAGAATATGCGCATTTTCAGCCTCCTCGTCGATGCCGATGAGCTCGCGGTCCTTCATGAGGATCTTGCCGTTCGCAATCGTCGTGCGGCAGAGCTTGCCGGTCATACCGAACAGAATGTGGCCGTCGATGTTTTCATCCGAGAACGGGGTAAAGGGCTTGTAGTCCATGACGATCATGTCGGCGGCAGCACCGGCCTTGAGAACGCCGAGCTCGTCCGGGAAGTACTTCGCGCCGATCTTTGCGTTGTTCTTAAAGAGCATGTCAGTCACTTCGCACCATGCGACGTTCGGCAGGCAGGCGTTCAGACGCTGTACGCAGAGCGCAGCCTTGAGAGATTCGATCATATCGTTTGTCCACGCGTCGGTGCCGAGACCTACGAGGATACCGTTTTTCGTCAGCGGCAGAACCGGGCAGACGCCGACTGCGTTCGACATATTGGATTCGGGATTGTTGACGACCATCGTGCCGGTATTCTTAATCAGTTCGATCTCCGCCGGGTTCACGTGGATGCAGTGGCCGAGGATGGTCTTGTCTCCCAGAATGCCGTGGTCGTGCAGGCGCTGGACGGGGCGGCGGCCATAGTTCTGCAAGCTGTCGTAAACGTCGTTCATGCCCTCGGAGACGTGGATGTGATAGCCGGTGCGGCCGTTGTTCGCTTCAACCATGCGGTCAAAGGTCTTGTCGGAGATGGTGAACAGCGCGTGTCCGCCGAACATGGCCGCGAGCATCGGGTCTTTGTGTTCCTGACAGTAGGTGATCCAGTCGGCGTTTTCCTTCACGGCCTGGATGCTCTTTTCTTCGCCGTCGCGGTCGGAGACCTCGTAGCACAGGCACGAGCGGATACCAAACTTTTTGGCGCTCTCGCCGATCTGGAAGAGGGAGCCCGGAATTTCGCAGAACGACGCGTGATGATCGAAGATCGTCGTGACGCCCTGCTTGATGCAGTCGATGTAGAGTGCGTCTGCGGAGGCTCTCGTGCCCTCGAGCGTCAGCTTGCGGTCCATTGCCCACCACGTGCCGTCGAGCACCTCGTAGAAAGTAGTGGGGTTATTGCCGACGATCGAAAGGCCGCGGGCGAGGGCGGAATAGATGTGGGTGTGGGCGTTGATGAACGCGGGCATGATGACGTTGCCCTTTGCGTCGATGATCTCGGCCTGCGGATATTTCGCGCGCAGCGCTGCTTCTTCGCCGACTTCTACGATCTTCGTACCTTCAAAGACGACACCGCCTTTTTCGTAGTAGCCCTTGCCGTTGGGATCTCTGGTAATCAGACGACCGTTTGTGAGTAAATACATACTGATTCCTCCTTGTTTTGATGCGTTCACCCGGGTTTTTGGATATGAAAAAGTGCTTCAGGCGAAATACCTGAAACACTCAACCAGATCAGCCGAGTGATAGTTGCAGCCCGTGTGCGAAACACTTCCTTACAGCTACCAATCTTAGATTGTAATTCAATTATAATTGCCTCATAAAAATTTTTCAAGCGTCATCAAAAAAATTCTGCCCGCCAAATCCTACAAACTTCGGCTGCCATTTTTGAGCAACTTGCGGAAAGGCAGTACTTTGTTCGGCCATCAGGAACGTCGAAAAAGAAATCTGAAATTTTTCGCAAAAAGGGCTTGCAATTTCCAAGCGCGTGTGCTATTATACTGGAGCGCTGATGAGAGCGCGGTATGCGCCGGTAGCTCAGTTGGATAGAGTGACTGGCTACGAACCAGTAGGTCGGGGGTTCGAGTCCCTTCCGGCGTACCATAACTGGACACCAGTTTTGATACAATGCGTATTGAAGTGGGTGTCCAGTTTCTTTTTGCAAAAGCCCCTATTTGCAAGGGTTTTCCTATACTTTTTAACGATAACAGGCTCTACGGTGATTCTGAAAGGGTCACCGTGGAGTCTTTTCCGTTTTACCCCTCTATACCATTTAACGAAAGGTCTGTGGGGTGTGCATTTTGAGCCAAGGGGTGTGCATCTTTTAATTATTACTTTTGACATATTTACATAAAACGGCGCAGCTCCCGACCAGAAGCTGCGCTGTTTTACTTAGTTCAGATTTCTATCGATCCACGCGTGCATCTGCTCGTCGATCTTGAAGTAGGACATAGTACCGCCGCCATTAATCCAGTCAAAACTCGGATGGAAAGAGATAAAGAAGCGGAGGCCATCCGTTGTTTCAATGCGAAGGTTTCTGCGGTCATCGGCAAATGCGGTGTGTGCCTGCATCTGCGTCTCTTCATCAGGATAGCCGCCAAACATCTGCTTCTGGAAATCATCGTTACCGTAGCTCCACAGGGCAACAGTCATATCATAAAACTCCGCAATTTCCTGACGGTCTGTAACAGGCTTTCCGATCTCTCTGTTGTTGCTGTTGCCCATTTCCGTAATGGACTGAATATCGTCAGCACTGTCGATGCCATACACCCGGTACAGCTCCGTAAGTTCAACACTGGTATTGCTGTCGAACTGATAGAAGTTGCAGAACAGTGCGGCATACCAGGCGTCACCGTCTCTCAAGACATACACGCCATCGCAAGCAGAGGGAGCATACTGGTACAGTTCAATATCGGTTTGGCTGGCAGTGCATTCGTAGCCAGCACCGCCATCAGATTTCAAATACTCAAGATGTTCACCGGCCATGTCAGCAGTAATCTTAGATGGTAGGCCGTACTTCTCAAGAACTTCCGGAATATCGACGGTCTCGTAGAACTTTCCATTGTACTCAAGAGCTGCAATCGCGTGGACGGGATCTTGAATGCCGGAGCCGCCCTTATGGTGAAGGACAGGAATAGCGATGCTCGCCACCAGGCACAGGCAGGCAGCGATGGCACCCCATTTCAGCCACATGGGTTTCTTCTTGCTTTTGGAAGCAGTCTCGCTGCGCTCCAGAATATCATCATCGACTTCGTTGAAGCCATTATACAGGTCTTTTCTATTCACTGAAGAATCCCTCCTTTATGAGATGAACTTTCAGCTTCTTCCGTGTCCGGCTCAGAATCACCATGACATTGTTATCCGTCAGGCCGTACCGCTTGGCGATTTCTGCCACAGGCTCGGTGAAGAAGTAGCGGCGCACGAACACATTGCCGTCCCGCTCCGGTAGCGCACGGACGAACATCCGAATGCACTGGCCAAGCTCTCTGGCCTCGTATTCGCCCTCCACATCCGATTCACCGGCAAGGCACTCCGCCAGCTCATCCAGGACGAGGACGACCTCACCGCCGCCACGCTTTTCCGCAGAGCGGGCATTGAAACGGTTGAATGAGAGATTGCGGGTGATCTTCGCCAAGAACATCTGAAGTTTCGTGGGTTTTTGAGGAGGCATTGCGTTCCATGCATTCAGCCAGGTGTCATTGACGCACTCTTCGGAGTCCTCTTTCTTGTGCAGGATATTGTCCGCTATGGCAAAACAGTAAGCGCCGTACTTGCTGTCGGTTTCTTTGATGGCATCTGCATTCTTCTGCCAGTAGAGCTCTACAATGCGGCTATCTTCCACGGCAATACCTCCTTTCGGTGTTCTAAAGGTCCCTTCACCCTATAAGACAGGAAATGATGCTCAAACATTACAACTTTTCTTAAATTATATCATCAACCTATGTGATACAACTCTTCAAATTTGGGGTGTGTATGGTAAAATAGAAAAAAGATTGTAACGAAAATCGATTATCGCAATCATAATAGTGAAGGAGGTGAGATAGTGAGTGATTTTGAAAGCATTTATCAGCAATACGGAAAGACCGTCTATTTCTTTCTTCTTTCCCTGACACAAAACGAGTCCCTGTCAGAAGAGCTTACACAGGAAACCATGTGCCGAGCCATCATGAACATTGGAGCGTTCTGCGGGGAAAGCAAAATGTCCGTATGGCTCTGCCAGATCGCAAAGAACTTATACTTCGAGTGGCAGAAAAAGAATAAGCGTAATGTCCCTATCGAAGATGCGCTTCTCGCCGAGCCAGATGGTCTGGACATCGAAGAGGAGCTAACCCGCAAAGAAACTGCGCACCGAATCCTGAAGCACCTGCATACGCTGGATGATCCATACAAAGAGGTCTTTATGCTTCACGCATTAGGCGATGTTCCTTTGAAACAAATCAGCCAGCTATTTGGAAAGAGTGACAGCTGGGCAAGAGTTACTTACTATCGAGCCAAAGCTATAATCACCGAAAGATTGGAGGGTGAAGAATGAACGATGTAAAGTGTACCATCATTCAGGATCTTCTGCCACTATATGTGGATAAAGTTTGCAGTAGCGATTCGGCAGAACTGGTGAAAAACCACCTGCAATCCTGCACTGAATGTAAAAAGATCTATGATGAGATGACAGCTGATTTGGAAGGAGAACTGCCGTGTCCAGAAGTAGACGGAAAAAAGGCATTTCAAAGCCTGCGTACTAATCTCCTTTGGATTACTGTCGCACTGGCAGTAATGGTGGGGTGCTTTGTGGCCAACATCGGTGGTGCCTGGATGGGAGGCCCGGCCAATATCGGTCAGTTCATCGCAACCATTTTGTATATCATCTTCTGGGGTGTATTTACGATTATGACCCGTAAGTACGGAGTGCTGGTGAAAGTCTCCTTCATCCTCAGTCTTCTGACCTTCATTGGAGCATTTAATTCCTTGGTCATGCGGCTGCTTTCAGAGGGGTGGATTCTTGCAGCGCTTATCAGTGCCTTTGCATCAGTACCGTTCTACGGGTTGCGCCTGCTGATGGACTGGACGGCTCTCTATGCTGTAGCAACGGTTATATCCATTGTGTGGTTGATCTATGCCGGAATGAATCTCCGGAAGCACCAAAAATCCCTAAAAAAATAAGCGAAAGTGCAGAGGCTGTTTCGAGCCTCTGCACTTCGCATTCTATAGAAAGCGCAGCTCCCGTTCGGAAGCTGCGCCATCATAATACAGTATAGAAAAATCAGTCTGTGATCTGCAAAAGCTGACTAAGGGTTTCGATATCAGCAGCAGAAAGTTCATAGTAGCCATTTGAACAGATGAATACCTGGATGGATGGGAAATAATCAATGGTTAGCTGATAGCCTTTGGTTGTTGTGATCTCGATTAGCCGTTCTCCTTTTGTCCAGAGTTCATGTGCTTTATCATAAAGCGATGTGTCCTGTGTGGAATTTTGCATGACGGTGTTTCCTTCGTCATCCGTATAAGTGGTCGGCTCCTCATCGGAGGACACACTTCGATACACACAATGCCCCGCCTCTTCGCTGTAATACACGTCATCGTTTCCATAGGCATCATACCATGCCTGCGCAAAGCGGCGTTCATTAGCCTCCAGACCGATGTTGCTCTTACCGGAGAGAATCTCAAAGATGGCCTCGGTCACGGATGCGTCCTCCACAGTAAACAGGTATGTGAAATCTTTTGAAAGAATCTCCATTTTTTCAAAGGACTCTGGCAAACCGTAGGTCGCAAGCACATTATCTGAGTTGTCTATATCGTCATTCTGGACATTGAGCCATGTGCAGACATAGAATTCATAACCCGTCGGCGTATCCACGATGCAGATGGAATCTTTATCGGGATACTGTGCGAAGTGATAAACCTCACAGCCAATCATTGACTCGTCACCACAGGAAGCCACGATACCCATCGACTCTCCCAGGTCATCCTCAGTAATTTGATAAGTATTTTCCTTATTCAAACCCACCGCATCATCGGGCACCAGGCCATACTCCCTGCGTTCTTCAAAGGAGATGGGATAATATACGGCATTCAGATTCCCCTCAAGGCAAAAGCCGTATGCCACATGGTCTATTGTCGTGTCCTGCGGTTCCCGGAACCGCCCTGTTTGGTGTACAGCAATTCCGGCGATTACCAGGCACAGGCACGCAGCCATTGCGCCCCATTTGCGCCAGCCAGCCTTTTTCGCTTTCGGCTTTTCGGCTGCGGCTTCGATATAGGCCGGATTCAGATGTTCAATTGTATCCAGCATCTCGCGTCCTCTCATAGATCGTAACCCTCCTTACCAAGGTATTCCCGAAGCTGATTTCGGCTCCGGAACAATATACTCTTCACCTTACTTTGGGACAGCCCGTAGCGCTGGGAGATGGCAGCGATGGAATCCATGTACCAGTATCGACGCATGAAAATATTTCGCTTTTCATCGCTGAGTGTGGCAAGAAAAGAATTGATGGCTTCGCACAGCACCATGGCGCCGATGCGGCGCTCGGTATCATCCGGGGCAGGGATGCACTGCTCCATTTCAGCACTCAGCTCACTGATAAATGCGCTGCGCTTCAGACGGCTGCGCTCTTTGCAGAAGTCCAATGCGATATGGCGGGTAATACGGGCCAGAAACGCGAACAGATAGCTCTTCGGCTCATGGGGGGGAATCGAGTTCCACGCCTCCATGTATGTATCGTTTTCGCATTCTTCGGCGGTGTGCAAATCCTCAACGATACCATAGGCAACATTCCGCAGGCGGCTGCCGTACTTCTCGGAAGTCTGCGAAATGGCCGCTTCGTCACGGCTCAAATATAAATCAACAATTCTATTGTCATCCAAGGCTTTCATCTCCTTTCCCTCGTAATGGAAGGCCTTCACCCTGATAAGCGACATTTGGTGTGTGGTGGTTGCACTTTTTTGAAAATTATATCATATTTTTCTGGATGCACATAGAGAAAGCGCAGCTCCCGACAAGAAGCTGCGCTTTGTATGAGTCATTCTGTGATTAGATTTTTTAGCTGGTGATAAACCCATTCGGGATCAACGCCTTTGGTGCGCACCTCAACAATGGTATCACCATATCTGACACTGAATGCCATTCGCCATCCGTCGCTGTCTCCAGCTTCACCTGTCGTATATGCTCTTGCCCAGACAGCATCCATAGTCAATTCGTCAGCAGAGAAAACAGGATTATCCACTATCTCACGCAGATCTTCCGGTACGGACGAAGCACGCGGAATCGGATAGAGGGACAAGTCATAGTTCTCAGTGTCTTCAATACTGGTCAGTCTGTCTTTATCGGCCTCCCCGAGTGTATATACCTTCCACCAAAGCTCGTCATAACCACTGGTCCACAGGCCAGAAAGATAATCCGCAGTCTGATCCTTATAGCGACGGATAGACTCTGCAACGAACCCGCTGGGAACCTCCCGCAGCATGAATGTGCCAAAATCAGAATCATTCAGTGCTTCCTGATGGCTCAAGCTCTTATCGAACCACTCAGGTATCTCGTCAGCAACAACAGCAGAAAGGTCAGGCTTGCCCTCTGCGTAGTAGGCAAAACATTCGAGAACTCGGGTGAAATCTTCCTTGGCCTGTTTTACATTTTGTGTAGAGGTTTGCATTGTAAATGCATAGCTATAGCCGTTGATTATTGCATCCGCTGCAAGTGTCACTTGCCCGTTTCCATTGTCCCACTGGTATACCTTGTATTCTACTTTCTCACATACAGAGATAACAGGCTTCACCATGTCCATAACATAGTCACGGGTAATGCCATCTTCGGATATCAAGATGGAAACATCATTGTTTGGAATGCTGGTAGTCACATTGAGGCAGACATCGATCAAATTTCCGTCGCCGTCAAATCCTGCAAAACCAGAGTATTGCATATACTCAATTCTCATGCCCGGTTCAAGAGTCTCAATCTCATCTGCGCTGAGTTCCTCTGTGAAATAACCAGGGATGTAGCGTCGTGCAGCATCCAGCACGCCTGTCGCGGTGTTGAAGTTAGCCTGCCACGGATTCCACGGACCTTCAGTATGCTCAGATCCCTCGGACTGGTTGGGGTCAGTCTGGATTGGGAAATCATTGTTGTTCGGTGGAACCGGTGTGGTCCCCGGGAATAGGTTGGGAGCCACAGCCACTGCCGCAATTAGCAGGCAGAAGCACGCCGCCATTGCACCCCATTTCATCCAGGCGGGACGCTTCTTTTTCTGACGCAAAGCTTCCACGCTTTGAATCATATCATCGTCGATCTTGCCCAGAGAATCGACCACTCTATCTTTACTCATAGATCAAAACCCTCCTTTACGAGATACGCTTTCAGGCTTTGGCGAGTGCGGTACAGCATACTTTTGGCCTTGGCCTCGCTCATACCGCAGTATGTCGCCACTTCTTTCAGCGAATCGAAGAAATAGTACCTGCCAATGAAGGTGTTGCGTGCATCATCGGGAAGTGCGCGAAGGAAACGGTTGATGGCATCATCCAGCATCTTGGCATCAAAAGCCTGCTCCGGCGTGGTGCCGTCAGAAAAACTGTCACCCAGCTCTTCCAGAGAAACAGCATAGACGCCGGTTTTCGCAAGCGGCTGATCGCTGTAAGTCTCAATATCGAATGAGAGAGTTTTCATGGTCACCGTTCCTTTCGCATACCCCAATAGGGCGGTAGATCGCTCTACCGCCCACGAGGGCATGGTGCTTACTCGTTCTCGCTGGCTTTCTTTTCTTTGTGCTTGCGGATTTTGTCCTTGATGGCACTTACGGAGAAGATGATGATGGTAATCAACTCGCCGGTGAGCATACCGACCGTGGCACCGAAGCAGGTAGAGAGCATGAAATGCTGTAATTCAGTCATGGTCGCACTTCCTTAAGCCAGAAAATCATCATCGTCATCGGTCGCAAAGTCGGACTCTGCACTTGCCTTACCACCCAGAGGTTCACCGGCACGGATGAGCTGCAGGTTGTTCAGACCGCAGGCGATACCCTTGTTGCCGTTGGAGTTGAAGGCATACAGATTGATGCTTGCACGACCATACACGCCGGAGTAGACCTCGGAGCGGGTCAGCACAGGATTACGGTCAGCATCCACGATGCCGGGCGCAGTAGCAGAGTTGGCGTTGATGAAGTAAGCGTTGGCATAGGCGGGATCATCGGGTCTCTCGATATCGCCGTCGCGCAGAGGGGTCTTAATGGCAGCCAGAGGGGGTACGCTCTTACTGTTGCCTTTCAATTTGGACTGACCCTCCTGGTAAGCAGCTTCGATTGCCGCCTTGATCTTTGCGACTGTCTTGGTGTCAGACTTGGGGATGATGAGACTGACACTGTACTTGGGAGTGCCGCCGTTGATGCTCTTAGGCTCCCAGACATTTGCGTAAGACCAACGGGTGTCGGGACCGGTGATGACCTTCATAGGGTTGTTGACTCTGGTTGTGTTAGTAGACATATTAAAATTCCTCCATAAAATCATTTTTTGCGGTATTCATTGCCGGACGTTTATCGCTCTCCGGCACGAGCGTGGGTTTGCCTTGCGGCTTTTCAATGTAGGGAGCGAGAAGTTCCTCAAAACGGGATTTGCCGAGCATCTTCTGCATTGCAGTGATACCGAGGACTTTCCGCTCGTAGGGATCGAAGCCCGCGTTCTCCACGGTGGCAGCAACAACAGCATCGTTGGTGTACTTTCGGTTGGAACGGCCTTCGACCAATTTCCATCCGCTCCAGTCCTTGCCGCTGATAGCCTGCTGAAGGGCGTATTCCTTCACATCAGAAGCCCAAGCTGTCAGAGCATCGACCTTGCCAAGAATGTCGGCAATCTCCTCATCATCCAGGAGTGCGGGAGTCTGGAAATCATATCGGGCAAGAGCCATATTCGCTTCAGCGCGTTCTCTGCATTCGGCCTTTGCTTTGCAGAAGCGGCACCACTCGCCGCAGTGGAAGTCGCCTTGACCCTCATAGGCCAGTTTCGCTTTCTGGGTGAGTTCGGTGTCTGCCCATTGAAGCAGATCGGCTTTTTCCATCTCGTACGCGCTGACATTGGACTTTCGGGGTTGGAAGATGGTCATACGGACGGTATCGATGTCGTAGATGTCATCGAAGATTTCCAAGGCACCCAGGGCATAGAGCATCATCTGAGGATTTGCCACTGCGGAAACCTCCACGCCTTTGCCGTACTTGTAATCGCAGATGTTCATCACACCGTCAGCGATAACGATACAGTCGGCAGTGCCAAAGCCGTCCTGAACCCAACGGGAGAAGTTCACCCGCTGTTCAATCATAACCACAGGGTCAGTGCAGGTCTGTTTTGCCGTTTCCAGGAGTTCTACCACATAGGCGGCATATCCGGCGGCGCATTCTTCCATCTCCTCGTTGTACCAGGAGAGATTTTCGATTGGGTCTTCTGTGGGCATCCCCAGAGCCTGTTTCAGACGGAACTCGCAGAGGGAGTGGGCATCGGTGCCCTCGGCAGCATAGTCACTGCCTTTATCCTCGTAGTTCTCGCAGAGCCGAGCGGAAGGCGGACAGTTGAGCCACCGTTCAGAAGAGGATGCTGACAGAACAGCGTGTTTATTTGCCATCGGTCAGCACCTCCGCATCGGCAAGCAATACCTTGTAGTGGGCGGGGTCGATCTGGGACAGCTTGGCGGCACCATACTTCTGGAGCAGGGAGCGGATCTCTGCGGTATGACCCTGGCGGGACTTATCCGCAAGAACGGCTCTGACCTGTTCCAGGGTCAGTACGGGTTCGGCGGGAACAGTCGGTTCTACATCTCCTGCGCCGCTGAACATCTCTGCAAGCCAGTTAGCGACATCGTTAATAGCGGCAGCAGCAGTGCGCAGCTCTTCGATGGTCGCAGCCATATCGCTCATTTTGCTCATCCTGTCTTCCTCCTTCCGTAGATTGACTTTTAATCAGCGCCAGCTTCATAGCCAGTCGCTTTGACACCACGCTGATAGCTGTGAGAACTTCGATAAGTTCCTGGTCGATGCCGGTGCCGTGTTTCTTCTGGGCTTCGTACATTCTGTTCACCTCCTTGGAAGGAGCGGTGTGTGTTTTGCTCTTTCCACTACCCACTGGAGGTGAGGTATGCGTTTGAACAGAGAAACACAGAAAAAATTTCAAAAAAATCTCCAGTCACCGAAATGATGACTGGAGCAGATGTTTAGATGTAGTCCCCAAGCAGAATGCGCAGTCTGTCAAAGGCTTTCTGTTTTCTGTAGTTCACGGCGCTCTGGTTGTTATAGCCCATGATGGAAGCGATGTCCCTCTCGGATTTTCCTTCCATAATCAGTTCGCAGATGCGGCGACTTTCGGGGTCGAGTTCCTGCAACTTCTGATACAGGGCACAGAGCAGTTCACGATCTTCCATGATGGACTGCGCATTGGGGGCATCGTCCGGCAGGTCATCTGCCCAACTTTTCCGGTTGCCTTCGCCGTCCTCAACCGTGTAATCCAAAGAGAGGTTATCTCCGGCGGCACGGAACTCACAGGCGAGGCAGTCGCCATCGCACATCCAGGTCTTGGACTTGGGACACATACACTGACCGTGTGCCTGGGCGCGTTTGCGGGTAGCCCAAATATCGCGGTAGTAGGTGTAATACTGCTCTTCGGTCACTTCCACCCAGGTCTTGAGACGGTGGATGTAGACTTTGTACTCACGGGGTGACTTCTGGTTTTCACTGGTTTTCATAAAAAATTCCTCCGTTTTTCGATTTCTCGAAACGGAGGAATTGAAGGTAGCCGCAAAATGGGTGCAAGTAACCAACCGCAGTCCAAACGAATTACTCCGTTTCGGATTGCAGCAAACCCGCTCAAAAGGCAGCTACAGTATTTAGTTGTCTACCATCTACAGTTGAGCCATCAGTGATCAGCTGATGCTGTAAATAGCGGCCGAGATTGGGCCTTTTAATGTCGCGCTCGAGGCGAGTCCTTTTCGCATCGAGATTGTCTTTTAAGGCCCTACAATGTCCTTATCTCGCACAAGCGGATTGACAATCGGACATTCCTGCGCTATAATATTTCTGACTCTCATTCGCAGCAGATGGGAGTTGCCCTGAATGTCAGCTTTATTATATAAAATGGAGGTCTGTGATTTAGGGATAGAATGGTTCACCGCAGTTCAACATGGTTCAAATTTACGAAAAGGAGAAAACACAGTGGAATTTAAAACTCTGTTCCCAATATTGAAGAAATATTTGGCGGATGATGCTGATGTACCATGCTTCTTTCGTGAATTGATGGCTATGGTTACTACAGTCACCGAGGAAGAATGGGGTTCCAGTAAGGACCCCTCAACAAAGACAAAAGATGAAACTCTGCGGACTTATGCCAAAAGGGGTATTTCACAGAAACTGGCGAAAACCATCGTTTACAGGCTTACGCCGGAAATCCTCGTTGAGCGTATTAACGAGAAAAGCGAAACGGTGAGGAACCTTCTTGCTTCAGATCTGCACGGCTACAATGCCTCTCTGAATGCGGAGAATGTGGCAGAGCAAATTGCAGCTTGGATGGTTGAGATTGTCCAGACCCGTGCCGGACTTATCCAGCAGAGTGAACTGGAAAAGCAAAAGCAGAAACAAGCCGAAGCCGGACTGCGAAATAAATACGGTTACTACCTTCTGAATGAAGTCGGTCATTACTGTCCATTTCCGGGTTGCAGCAGGCCGCTAACTGTTTCCAAAGACGGAAAGGCAGCGGATGCCTACTGTGTCAGTGTTAGACAAAAAGAAAGCACCAGAGGTACGAAACCTTCTGGCGCTGTGCCCGCAGTGCTATGCTACATACTCAATTGACGGCGATCCTAAAGTCAGCAAAGAACTTTTGAACGTGAAAAAGATTCTGGAGACCCGTGCGCAAAGCCTGAGTCTCATTGATGACCTGCCGCTGGAAAAGGGCATCATCCGTGCGATTGGGAAAATTAAGAAGTTAAACGAGAAGGATCTTGCGGATGCCTCCCTTGACCCAAAGGAAATCAAACAGAAACTGCGTCCTGCCGATAACATTGCTCTGTACCACACTATTAGTTTGTATGTAACCACGTACTTTGTGAAAATCAAGGAAATCATGATGAACCTGGATAAACGTGGTGAGATTGACTACGAGGAAGTACAGGATCAGATGAAGGCCATATACAGACGATTGAAGAAAGCTAAGAAAACGAACATGGAGATTTTCAACGAGATTGTCGCAAAAATCCATCGGATAAGTCTGCAGGAAGACATCTACTGTCAAATCGTTGTTTCCTATTTCGTTCAGAGCTGCGAGGTGTTCGATGCAATTACCGAATAAACTGTATTCATATAAAAACAGCACCCTGGCGCTAATCCCCAAGGTGCTGAGTGAAATCAAAGATGATCCTGTTCCTGTGTTTGAGTTATATGATAAACTAAAACCGGAACTCAGTGATGCGACAGATTTTCTATCCGTCATGGATTGTCTGTATGCTCTGCGGGCAGCAGACATTAATGATGAAGGTAAGGTGTTTATATGCTTGTAGAGATGTTTTCACCGGTGTTTATGGAGCAGGGTGAAATTCGCCCTACGATTCGTTTCAAAAAAGGGCTTAATGTTGTTCTAGGCAAAGAAGATGGCGCAAACTCTATCGGAAAATCCTCTGCCATGCTGGCAATAGATTTTGTTTTTGGGGGCGACACCTATCTGAAAAGCGATGGTGTAAAACACATTGGACACCATACTATATTCTTTGCATTCCAGTTCGATGGTCAAAAGCACTATTTTGCCCGTGCTACAGAGGATGCCGACAAGGTGTTTCTTTGTAAAGAGAACTATGATCTGATTGGACCACATTGGACAAAAGCTGAGTTTGTAGACTGGTTGAAATCGCAGTATCACATGGACTTCGATGGCTTGTCTTTCAGGATAGCACTGAGTAGTTTCTTTAGAATCTACGGTAAAGACAATACAGACGAGCGCCGACCGCTGCGCGGTATACCAGGACAGGATATGGAGAAATCCATTGCGATGTTGGTTGCTCTGTTTGACAGAAACAAGGACATTCAGGTGTACCGTCAGAACCTTGCCGAGGAAAAGAAGAAACTCGATGTATTTAAAGAGGCTCGGAAATACCACTTTGTATCCAACCTTGTCGGCGGCAAAAATCAATACGAGGAAAATCTCGCTCTCATTAGAGACCTCGAGATTCAACTCAGTACACTTACTCAGCAAGCGGATCAAGGGCACACCGAAGAAGAAATTGAGAAAGGTAAGGAGAAAGCCCAGCTTGATGCTCAGCGTTTGATGCTTGAGACTGAACTGCAATCCAAGCAGCGCAAGCTAAAGTTGGTGACCATGAGCTTGGAATATGGGCTTTATCCTACGGAAGCGGATCTGTCTGCACTACAGGAGTTTTTTCCAAGCGTAAACCTTCGCAAGCTGTACGAGGTGGAGCGATATCATCAGAAGCTGGCACAAATCCTCGATGAGCAGTTTTCCACCGAGCGGCAATCCATCGAAAGCGAAATTGCTTCTCTGGATCAGCAACTTGCAGAAGTTCGAACCCAAATAAGTGCCCTGGGATTCATCGGCAACATCTCAAAGGAATTCTTAGACAGACACGCTGAAATCAAGGGAAAAATTGATGCTCTGAAAGTACAGAATGAAGCCTTCCTTACATTGAAGGGGTTACAAGATGCTAAAGCCAGAGCCGATGAAATTCTGAAAAAGGCAATCGAAAGCATCCTTCTGGAAATCGAGACTGAGCTGAACGACAAAATGAGGGAGTTCGATGCACAGTTGCACTCTGAGCCTCGCAAAGCGCCATATCTGCGTTTTGACAGTTATAACAGATACAAGTTTGAAACCCCCGATGACACAGGGACCGGCTCTAATTTCAGAAGCATGATCATCTATGACTTGGCAGTACTATTTACCACCGCTCTGCCGGCGATAGCACATGATTCGCTGATTTTGAAAAACATCAGCGATGGTGCGATTGATGGAATCATGAAGATTTATGAGAAAAGCGAAAAACAAATCTTTATCGCTTTTGATAAACAGGCAGCATACACGGCTGATACACAGGCTATTCTGGAACGCAATTGCGTTTTGAGACTGTCTGACGGAAACTGTGAACTTTATGGCAGGCCTTGGAATAAAGAGGAGCAAAACTAATATGAGAATGAGTTATAACAGGCTTTGGAAGTTGCTGATTGACAAAAATATGAAGAAATCCGACCTACGGAAAGTAGCAGGCATCAGTTCATCTTCTCTCGTTAAGCTCGGCAAGGGAGAAAATGTGACCACAGATGTGATACTAAAAATCTGTGTTGCACTTGATTGCCGCGTGGAGGATATCATGGAAATCATCAAGGATGAGACGCTCACCTCCGAGAATTAGTCTCTTTTTATGGACAGTTGAAGTGATACGCTTACAGCAGGCAACGATAACTGACTCTGTTAAAACAAGAGGTACAATATGAAATCGATAGAATTATTCAGCGGAACGGGCGGCCTTGCGCTTGGCCTACAACAGGCAGGTTTCGACCACGAAGCACTTTTTGAGTGGGACAAAGATTCCTGCGACAATATAAAAAGAAACATTGCCAATGGTTATCCTGGCGTGAATGATTGGACGGTGTTCCAGTCGGATGTTCGGACTGTCAGCTATGATGGTTACACGGGAAGAATTCAGCTTGTTGCTGGTGGCCCGCCATGCCAGCCCTTTTCTTTGGGCGGGAAGCACCAGGCGTACAACGACAAGCGTGATATGTTTCCGGAAGCCGTGAGGGCTGTCCGCGAGACACAGCCCCAAGCTTTTATTTTTGAAAATGTCAAAGGACTGCTTCGAAAGTCTTTTAGCTCCTATTTTAATTACATCCTCTTGCAGCTTCAACATCCCGAAGTTGTGAAGAAGGCCACAATGACTTGGGAGGAGCATCTGACGCTACTAGAACAGTACCATACTTCCGGACATGATGATGGTCTTTCTTACAATGTTGTGTTCCGACTTTTAAATGCTGCTGACTATGGCGTACCGCAGTCCCGCCATCGTGTCATTATCGTTGGCTTCAGAAGCGATTTCAACGCAAGTTGGAGCTTTCCACCTGCCACTCACTCTCAAGAGGCACTGCTTTACTCAAAATGGGTGACTGGCGAGTATTGGGAAGAGCACAGCATGAAGCGTCCGTCTGAAACACCTTTGTCCGCGCAGCAGTTACGTTCCATCCGCCGTGCGGTCGAGGAAACTGATACCCCGCTTCTTAGATGGCAGACCGTCCGTGACGCCATTGGTGACTTGCCTGATCCTACTGATCTGAGCAAGGCAACTCTGTTTAACAACCATGAATTCCGTGATGGTGCCAGAGTGTATGCTGGGCACTCCGGCAGCAAGCTGGATGAGCCGTCTAAAACCATCAAGGCAGGAGCTCATGGGGTTCCTGGTGGCGAGAACATGGTTGTGCTGGATGATGGTAGTGTGCGGTATTACACCGTCCGAGAAAGTGCACGCATTCAGACATTTCCAGACGATTATCTGTTCAGCGCATCTTGGACTGAAAGCATGAGACAGATAGGAAATGCTGTGCCTGTCAAACTGGCAAAGGCTGTGGGCGATTCCGTGATTACACAGATGAAAGGGATGGTGAACAATGGCTAAAAAATCTGATTACCCCGTATTTGAACCCTTCAACCCTCTGGACAAACGGCACTTGGGCGCCAGCGTTGCAAATGCTCTCCTGGAGTCTGATATCTATCCGCTTCCACCGGAGCCCTTTATCGGTGCTGGTGTTTATGCTCTTTATTATGTTGGCGATTTTCCTGCCTACGAGGTCTTGGCAGATGTTTGCCGCAACGACCAGTACGCTTGTCCGATTTATGTAGGTAAGGCAGTCCCGGACGGTGCAAGAAAAGGCGGACAGGGTGACTCCGTTGACCCTGGTACCGCATTGTTCAAGAGACTGACTGACCACGCAAAATCCGTGGATGCCGCTACAAACCTCCGGCTGGAGGACTTCCGCTGCCGATTCCTGTCCGTTGATGATATTTGGATTCCTTTGACGGAGTCCCTGCTCATCGAGCGCTTCAAGCCCGTGTGGAATCGCGTGTTAGACGGTTTCGGAAACCATGACCCTGGCAAGGGACGCCACAGCGGCAAGATGCCTTTGTGGGATTGCCTGCATCCCGGCCGATCCTGGGCAGAGCGCCTTCAGCCTTGCGCATTTACAGCCGAAGAACTGGATCGGCGGGTAAGAGAATACTTAAACGAAGCATTGTTGTAAAGAAAAAAGCAGTGGCGACTGGGCTCACATCGCCAAGTCACCACTGCTTAAGTATTTTGGAGGTATACTATGGCAAATGAAACGCAAGCCAAATACCATCACCTCATCCCGCAAACTTATATGTCGGCTTGGAGTCGTGGCAATGGAACACTCAGAGTAGAATTTAAGAATGATCCTGGTGTTATCGTAGAACGAAATAAAGAAAACATCGCCGGGATCACGGATTTTCATTCCATAAAGGTAGGAATGCCAATCTGCACACAGGCAGATGCGGATCTGATTTTTGCTTCTGTTTCGCCTTATACCGTTACCTATGAGGGTAAGGTGATCCAGGATACCCTTGAACTGAACAAGGTGTTTTATGATTTCGATAAATGGGAAATCACCCGTACAGACGGAACACCTGTAAGCAAAAAGCGGATTCGGCATGAAATTGAGCAAGTAAAAATCAAAGATATTGAGGCCAACTGGTCAACAAAATACGAAAACACTTGGTCAACCCAAGTTTCTATTATTGAGAATAAGGTTCTTAACGCCACTACCAATTCCATACCTGCTTTTGACCGTGAATATATTATGAAGTTCTTTACCGCTTTGGATTGGCGCGGATTTACTTCAAACGCTCAATTTGAAAGCGCCCTCTCGTGGTTATGTCATGACATTATGAGGCTGGGAGATATAGATATTCCAGAGGAGGATCGCATACTGCCCTCGCTAAAGACTGCCGAGGAAGAAATGCGCCATGATTTGCTTTTGCAGTATTATCGTCAGTATTTGAACGATACCGGGGTTATCTACCAAGCAGCAATGGCCAATTTGAAGCACACTTCGTTTCACTTCCTGGTTTCTGACGGCCCGACTATGTTCATAACCAGCGACACTCCGGCATTTATTTACAAGCGACCAGATAATGCGCTTGCAGGACTCTTACCGATTACTCCACGGATTTTAATGGTGCAAGGCAAAAACACAGATAATGACAACTCTTATTACATCACGCACATTGCTGACGAAGCCGTACAGCGTTACAATACGGTTATCCGTGAAAATGCTGATGAGTTCGTTATTATCAACTGGTAATAGACCGCAACGCGAAAGGAGATATTATGGCTACTTCGAAAATCCCAACAGCAACAACAATACCGCTAGAATCGATTGAAAATGAACAGTTTTTTGCGGTGGTTATTCCAGAGCAAAACTTACGGTGGAAAAGCAACGGGCTGTGGATATTTAAAGTCGGATGCGGCGCAGCTTTGATGGCATCCTCTCATAGAGGAGACGACCCAACTCCCACACTTACTGTCGATGGCATCAGAACTAGGGATATTATGGGCGAGTTTGACCACATCAAAGAGGAACTGCTGGGCATGAGATAGTTTTATGTGCCATTATCTGATCCTCAAACAGAATGCTGATAACTGCCTGGACAACGGGTATATCATCCGAGAGAGTGGCAAGGATTACTACAGCCCGCTGGAGCGTTTTTCAGTAGTAACAGATACCTTTTAACGATTCCTACACAATTTAACGAAAAGAAGAGCCGTGTGCGTTTTGTATTAAAATAGGTCTCTTTTTTCAAAACTCCGCAAGATTTATCTTGCGGAGTTTTGTTTTGCGCCTTTCCAATCGCCCGGCGTAGGCGCCGGCCTCTTGGGAAGGGACTTTGCTGCGAAAAAACATGCCACTGGCGTGTTTTTGCTTGCAAACTTCCGACGTACCAGAAAAGCAGTTGATTTCTTCGTGAAATTGACTGCTTTTCTATTTCTATTCGGACTGCGCACCTGACACGCATTGACAAGCCGCGCAAAACAGCTATAATGGTAAAAAAGAGGAGGGAAAGCGGCATGCTCGACGAAAGAGATTTACAGGCGATCGCACAGATCATAGATTCAAAAATTCAAGAATCCGAACAACGTATGACTACAAAAATTCAAGAATCTGAACAACGTATGACTGCAAAAATTGAGGCATCCGAGCAGCGCATGGGCGCAAAAATCGAAGAATCTGCGAGTCAGACCCTGAAAGAAGCGATGCAGGGCGCCGCGGCTCTGATGGAATCGTACTTTGAGCCGAAATTCAATCTGCTATTTGAAAACCAGCAGACCATGCTAGAAACGCTCGCGCCGAAGAGCCGGGTCGATGAGCTCGAGGAAGAGGTCTCTGTCCTGCGCTCGGTCGTCCGCCAGCACAGCCGGGATATTGAACTGCTGAAGCACGCATAAGAAAGCCGTGGAATGAGTCTTTTGCGGATTTTCCATAGATAAAAGAAGGGAACCCCCGAATGTCCGGAGGTTCCTTTTGCTTTTATTGCGTCTCGCGCCATTTGCGGCAGCGTCTTGCTTTTCTGCGCCTTGTAACAGCGGCGGAAATGAGGAAGAAGGCGATGACAGCAGCAACGGCGGCAATGGTCAGGGCGAGATAGAGCGTGGTGTTCGCGCCCTCGGTCTTAACCGAAAGCCACAGGTCGTTCATTGTCTGTGTTGCCTCGACGCCGAGCTCTGCAAACGATTCGCTGCGCGCGAGCGTCTCATCGTCGGGGTAGGAGACAGGGCTTTCAATGACCTCCTCGTCCATGTATTCCTTTGCAGCTGTCTCCGGCGTGGAGTAACCGATGTAGTCCAGGTTCGCGGCCGAAACATCCGGACGGCAGAGGAAGTTGATGAACGCTTCCGCGCCCTCCTTGTTCTGGCAGCCCTTGGGGATGCACATGGCGTCAATAAAGATGTTGAAGCCCTCCTCGGGGAAGCTGAAGGCAAGGTCGGGGTTTTCCTCAACCATGGTCAGATAGTCGCCCGCATAATAGGGGGCGGCCCATGCTTCGCCGCGCTCGAGCTTGTCAAAGATCTGGTCCATGACGTAGGCCTGCAAAACGGGCTTCTGCGTGGCAAGAAGATCGGCGGCGTTCTTGAGCTCCTGCGCGTCTTCTGTATTGTAGCTGTAGCCAAGCATCGACTCGGCGATGGCGAACGCGTCGCGAGGATTATCGAACATGAGAAGCTTGCCGGCATACTTGCTGTTCCAAAGGCAGCTCCAGCTCTTCGCGTCCTCGTCGGAAACGTACTGCGTGTTGTAGATCAGGCCGACCGTACCCCACGTGTAGGGAACGGAGTATTTGTTTTCCGGGTCGTAAGCCTGATCACGGAACGCCTCGTCGATGTACTGGTAGTTCGGGGTGTTGGCAAAGTCAATGGGCTCGAGCATATCCTCGGAAATGAGCTTTGCGATCATGTAGTCCGAGGGGATGATCACATCATACGACGTGCCGCCGGTTTTGAGCTTCGTGTACATCGACTCGTTGGAGTCAAACGTCAGATAGTTGACCTTGATGCCGGTCTCCGCTTCGAACTCCTTGATGACGTCCATGCTGTCGTCCGTGCCGTCGGAGATGTACTGGCCCCAGTTATAGACCGTGATCTCGTTCTGCGCGGCAAAGGACGTCGTAGGAAGCTGCGAGACGAGGAGTACCGTGAGAAGCAGAACGGAAAGAATTCTTTTTTTCATCAGTGAGCCCTCCTCTGCGTGCCGTGCTGGACGCGCTTTTCGCTGCGCGCCTGCAGAAGATTCATAACGACCATCAGAATCAGAATCACTGCGAACATGAGCGTAAAGAGCGCATAGATCTTCGGCTGAATCGGCTTTTTGGTGTAGTTGTAGATCTCGACGGGAAGGGTGATGAAGCTCGAGCCTGTGACAAAATACGAAATGACGAAGTCGTCGAGGCTCATGGTAAAGGCCATCAGGGCGCCGGAGATAATGCCGGGCATGATCTCGTGGATGACGACCTTTGTGAACGCCTGAAACGGCGTGCAGCCGAGGTCGAGTGCGGCTTCTTCCAGGTCCGGGTCCATCTGCTGGAGCTTCGGCATGACGTTCAAGATGACATAGGGGAGATTGAACGTGATGTGCGCGATGAGAAGTGTCCAGAAACCTAAAATCGAGTTGATTTTCAGCATCGTACCCGTAAACGCAAACAGAAGCGCGAGCGCAACGCCCGTGACGATATCGGGGTTCGTCATTGGGATGTTTGTCAGCGTCATGACAGCCTTGCGCATCCGGCCCTTCATCGAGTGGATGCCGACGGCGGCCATGGTGCCGAAGAACGTTGCGATAAGGCTTGAGAGGATCGCGATGATGAGGGAGTTTCGGAGCAGCGTCAGAAGCGTCTCGTCGCGGAAAAGGTTCGCGTACTGCCGGAAGGTGAAGCCCTTGAAGGTCGCGATGTCGAGGCCATCATTGAACGAGGCCACGGCCAGCACGATCATTGGGACATAGAGGAAGATGAAGACCAGAACGGTCACTGTGCGGTTAAAGTGCTTCATACCTTTGCCATGACCTCCTCTTCATCGGTTTCGCCGAAGCGGTTCATGATCGATACGCAGATGAAAATGAGAATCATCAGCACCAGGCTCATCGCCGCGCCGAGGTTCGGATTGTAGGCGGTCTTGAACTGGGACTCGATGACGTCACCGATTAACGTCGTGCCGGTCGAGCCGAGTTTCTGGGAAATGTAGAATGTGGACACGGCGGGGACGAAGACCATCGTCAGTCCCGAGAGAATGCCGGGGCCGGAGAGCGGCAGGATAACCTTTGTGAACACCTGCTTGGGCGTGCAGCCAAGGTCCAGCGCCGCTTCGACGAGCCGCTTGTCGATCTTCATGATGACCGTGTACAAAGGCAGGATCATGTACGGCAGGTAGTTATAGACCATGCCGAGGATAACCGCGCCGTTCGAGCGGATGAGGGGCAGGGGAGAAAGACCGATCGAACGGATGAAGTTGTTGATGATGCCGGTATTCTCCAGCATCGCGACCCACGCGAGCGTGCGAAGCAGGAAGCTCATGCACATCGGGAGCATGATGAGCATCTCCAGAAACCGCTGCGTCAGCGGCTTGCACTGCGCGATGAAATACGCGACCGGGTAGCCGATGACAAGGCAGATGAGCGAGGCAAACAGGCTCAGCCAGATCGAGCGCAGGAAGATCGGGAGATACGTTCCCATGGAGGTGAGGTTTGCAAATGTAAACTCGCCTGTGATGGAGTCGGTGAGCGCATAATAAAAGACGATGCAAAGCGGGATGAGCGTAAAGAGGATCATCCACACGATATACGGCGCGGAAAGAAGCTTACTCTTCATCTTCGGCTTCCTCCTGTGCGTCGGCGATCTCGTCGTATTCCGCACTGTAGGACGAATAGTCGCCGTAGAGACCGGAATATTCACTCTTGTGCATGATGTGAATATCCTCCGGGTTCAGGCGAATGCCGATGTAGGAGTCGACGGGGCAGTAGTCCGTCGTCTGGATGAGCCACTTGAAGCCCTTGAAGTCGACAATCGTATCGTAGTGGACGCCCTTGAAGGTGACGGACGTCACTGTACCGCAGAGGTGGCCCTCCTCGGGCGGAACGATGTCGATGTCCTCCGGGCGGATGACGACGTCGACCGGCTCGTTCTTCTCGAAGCCCTTGTCCACGCACTGGAACTTGCGGCCGAAGAACTTGACGAGGTAATCGTCCAGCATCACGCCATCCAAGATATTGGACTCGCCGATGAAGTCCGCGACAAACGCGTTCTTGGGCTCGTTGTAGATATCCTGCGGCGTGCCGATCTGCTGGATCTTGCCCTTGTTCATGACGACAATGGTGTCGGACATGGTAAGCGCTTCTTCCTGATCGTGCGTGACGTAGATAAATGTAATGCCCATGCGCTGCTGGATGTTTTTGAGCTCGTTCTGCATGTCCTTGCGGAGCCGCAGGTCGAGCGCGCCGAGCGGCTCGTCGAGCAGCAGCACCTGCGGCCGGTTCACGAGCGCGCGCGCAATAGCAACACGCTGCTGCTGGCCGCCGGAAAGAGACGTGACGCGCCGGTTCTCGAAGCCCTTGAGGCTCACGATCTCGAGCATCTCCGTCACGCGTTCGTCGATCTCTTCTTCAGAGAGCTTTGCAAGTCTTAACCCAAACGCGATGTTGTCATATACGTCCAGATGGGGAAACAGCGCGTATCGCTGGAAGACCGTATTGATCTTTCGTTTATAGGACGGCACGTCGTTGATGCGCTGTCCATTAAAAAACACATCACCGGACGTAGGCGTCAGAAAACCACCGATAATTCGTAGCGTTGTAGTTTTTCCGCATCCACTGGGACCCAGCAATGTGAGGAACTCTTTGTTGTTGATGTACAGATTGATACCGTCGAGAATGGTCTCGCCATCCTCAAATGTCATGGAAAGATTCGACAAGCGAATGAGCTTTTCGGACATTTATCATCCCCCGTTTCGTTATGTATTTTTGCATAGGAAATACGCGCAGGCTGTACCCCCCGACGCGCACTAAGAGAAATATATATGGTACACCCCCCTTTGTCAATAAAAATCGTGAAAAATTCTGACGAAATTTATTGCAAAGAGGGGGAGATTATCAGGAAAAGTATTCAGAGACGAAACTTACGTCCGAAACCTGGAAGGTTTTGCCGTTCAGATAGGCAAGGCCGCCTGCGTCGGTGGTGAATTGGAAGGTGAGCTTGTAGGAATAAAGCGCCTGAATTTTGCGGTCGTACTGCTTATCGAGCTTCCCGTATTTTCCGTCTCCGAGCAGCGGCCAGCCCGCTGCCGCCATCTGCGCCCGGATCTGGTGCGTCCGGCCGGTAATGAGCTCGCACTCGACAAGAGACAGTCCGTTTTTCGATTGCAGCACCTGATACTTTGTCGCGCAGGTCTTCGCACCCTTCTGGGGCGTTTTCGTGACATAGACGCGGTTTTTGACAGCGTCCTTAAACAGATACCCATCGAGCGTGCCGGAGGCGGGCTTCGGCGTGCCGTGGACGATGCACAGATACCGCTTGTCGATCTCGCGGTCCTTGATCTTTTGATTGAGCACGCGCAGCGCCTCGGCGGTTTTCGCTGCGATGACGATGCCGCCGGTGTTTCGGTCGATGCGATTGCAGAGCGCGGGCGTGAACGCGTTTTCCTCCTGCGGCCGCCATTCGCGCTTGGCGTACAGATAGGCCTGAATGTGGTCGATGAGCGTCTTACCGTATTCCGAGCCGTCGTAGGGATGGACGGCCTGGCCGGGCTTTTTGTCGACGAGCAGAATGTTTTCGTCCTCATAGACAATGTTGAGCTTCGGCACGTTTACCGTGAGGTAAGCGTTTTCCTGCTTGGGAGTGTCAAAAAACTCGTCGTTGATATAGAGCTGGACCGTATCGCCGAGATGGAGCCTCGTATCGCGTTCTGCTCGCTTGCCGTTTATCTTAATGCGCTTGAGGCGGATGTATTTTTGAAGCAGCGAAGCGGGGAGCAGCGGAACGGATTTTGAGACGAACCGGTCGAGGCGCTGGCCCTCGTCGTTTTTGCCGATGGAAAGTTCCTTCATATCGAAATCTCCTTGTCAAAATGGAGCCTTTTTATATAGCAACGTGATTTTATCATGGCTTCGCGGCGGTGTAAAGCGCGGGCTTTGCGGGAATTTTGAAAAAAGGCAAAAATTTTTGGAAAAAGCATTTGACTTTCCGGCCTTCTTTCGATATAATATCCATCGCACGATTATGGATTGGAGGGCGCTATGCTGCTGGAACTTCGCAAGCTGATGACGAGCCCCGGCGAAACGTTGCCCTTTGAGACGAGCGTCGATTTAAGCGACATGCCGTTTGGCGGCTGCAAGCCGGTAACAGAGCCCGTTCTTGCAAAAGGACAGGTGCGGAACACGGCGGGCGTGCTGGAGATGACCGGCACGGTCGAGACGGTTCTGCATGGAGTCTGCGACCGCTGCGCGACGGCGTTCACAAGGCCTGGGCGGTACCCGCTTCGCGCGGTGCTGACAACGGAGCCGGAGAGCGACGACTTTGAAGACCCTTGGGTCTTCGAGCTTCAAAACGACTGCGCGGATCTCGACGACATCGTGACCACCACCTTTGTGCTGAACATGGACAGTAAACTCCTGTGCAGCGAAGATTGCAAAGGACTCTGCTCCCGGTGCGGAGCAAACCTGAACCTTGGGCCTTGCGGCTGCAAGCCCGAACCCGATCCCCGCTTTGCTGCCTTACAGCAGTTATTGGACAAAAAGTAGACAATATGCCCAAGCGGCATTTCAACCAAGGAGGTGTACCAAATGGCAGTACCCAAGAGAAAAGTATCCCGCGCGAGAAGAGATAAGAGACGCAGCTCCCACTGGAAACTGGCGATCCCGGGCGTTGTCGCTTGCCCCAAGTGCGGCGAGCCCCGCCTGCCTCACAGAGCCTGCAAGGCTTGCGGCTATTACAATGGCCGTGAAGTCATTTCTGTTGAAGCTAAGTAAGTTCGCTCGATACGAGAATGAGAGGGAGGTTGTACGCAGCCTCCCTCTTTTCTTATTCTGTTGCTTGTGTGAAGATAAGCTCGGTGTAAGTAGAGAAAATGCCCACGTCGCTGCGTGAATCCTCCATGTATTGCGTAGGGGGCGATGCCCACATCGCCCCAAGGGCACGAACGAATTCGCCGAAGATTTCCGTAAAAACGATTTGTACCGCCGGGTCGATGTGGGCATCGACCCCTACGGAGCGGCTGCTTCTGTGTAAGAGGGAGGTAATATCTATGGCAAAACCGATTGTAGCAATCGTGGGCCGGCCGAATGTCGGCAAATCGATGCTGTTTAATAAACTGACCGGAAAACGCATGGCGATTGTCGAGGACACGCCGGGCGTGACGCGCGACCGGATCTACGGCGAGTGCGACTGGAACGGACGGAGCTTCGCGCTCGTCGATACCGGCGGCATTGAGCCGGGCACAAACAGCGAGATGCTGAAGTTTATGCGCCGGCAGGCTGAGATCGCGATCGAGACTGCGACGGTTATCATTATGGTCGTGGACGTAACGGTCGGCCTGACGGCTGCCGACAGCGAGGTCGCGGCGATGCTCAAAAAGTCCAAAAAGCCCGTCGTTCTGGCCGTCAACAAATGCGACCGCACGGGCGGCGTGAATCCGGAGGTCTATGAGTTTTACTCGCTCGGCCTCGGAGACCCGATCGAGGTTTCCGCGGTCCATGGCCACGGCACGGGTGATATTCTGGACGCGTGCGTGGAAAACTTCCCGGAAACGGACGATGAAGAATACGACGAGGACGTCATTAAGGTCGCCATCATTGGCAAGCCGAACGTCGGCAAGTCGAGCCTTCTCAACCGGATCTTGGGCGAAGAGCGCGTGATCGTCTCCAACATCGCCGGTACGACGCGCGATGCGATCGACAGCTACTTTGAAAACGAGTTCGGCAAGTACCTGTTCATCGACACCGCCGGTATGCGACGCAAGTCCAAGGTCGACGATGCGGTCGAGAAATATTCGAACCTGCGTTCTGTCTCAGCCATCGAGCGCGCGGATGTTTGCCTGATTCTCATCGACGCGAATGAAGGTGTGACCGAACAGGATACGAAGGTGGCTGGACTTGCGCACGAGGCGGGCAAGGCGTGCATCATTGTCGTCAACAAGTGGGATATGGTCGAAAAAGATACGAACACCATGCAGAAGATGACGGATGATATCCGCCGTGACCTCAGCTATATGACCTATGCGCCGGTGCTGTTTATTTCCGCGCTTACCGGCCAGCGGGTCGACAAGCTCTTTGAGATGGTCAACGCCGTTTCGAACCAGAACTCCATGCGCATCACGACGGGCATGCTCAACAACATCCTCGAGGATGCGACCGCGCGCGTCCAGCCGCCCACGGACAAGGGAAGACGGCTCAAGATCTACTATATGACGCAGGTCGGCGTGAAGCCGCCGCACTTTGTGATCTTCTGCAACGACGCAAGGCTTTTCCATTTCTCCTACCAGCGGTATCTGGAAAACCAGATCCGCGCCGTCTTTGGCCTTACCGGAACGCCGGTCAAGATCACCATCCGCCAGAAGGGCGACAAGGAAGAAATCTGACAAAAAGCATTCCCGGGAGAAGCGCGTCTTCTTCCGGGAATTTTGGAAAAGGGGAGAGGCATATGAAACTGGAGGAACGCAGCGTCACGTTACGAGATGGCACGCGTGCATTGCTTCGCAGCCCGGAAATTTGCGACGCAGAGCGGCTGAACGCCTATCTGCGGCAAACAAGCGGCGAGACGCACTTTATGGTGCGCTACCCCGAAGAGTGCAATCAGACGCTGGAGACGGCGCAGAAGCGCTTGCAGGCGATGCTGGAGGACGAACGGAGCTTCATGCTGGCCGCGTTCATAGACGGTGAGCTCGTCGGAAACTGCGGCGTGAACGAAATTGCCGACCGCCTCAAAATGCGCCACCGCGCGTCGCTTGGCATTTCCATCAAGAAAAAGGCGTGGGGCCTCGGCCTCGGGACGATTCTGATTTCCCGTGCGTTGGAGCAGGCGAAGGAAAACGGCTTTACGCAGGTGGAACTGGGCGTGTTTGCCGATAACGAGCGCGCCATCTATAAGAAAAAGGCGTGGGGCCTCGGCCTCGGGACGATTCTGATTTCCCGTGCGTTGGAGCAGGCGAAGGAAAACGGCTTTACGCAGGTGGAACTGGGCGTGTTTGCCGATAACGAGCGCGCCATCTATCTTTACCGGAAGCTCGGCTTTACCGAGATGGGGTGTATCCCAAAGGCGTTTTGCCTCAAAGACGGCACGTACCGCGACGAAGTACAGATGGTGAAGTTTCTGTAGGCACATCCTTCGTAGGGGCGGACGACTCTGTCCGCCCGCAGAAAAAACCGATTTTACGGAAAACCATGGCGAATACGTAACTTCCCAAGGGCGGACAGGGACGTCCGCCCCTACGGGATATCCAAAGACAGCGCGTAGGGGGCGATGCCCACATCGCCCCGGCGGAATGCACACGTTTATACGGGAATCTCCGGAAAATTCGTAACGTTTCTTGGGCCGATGCGGGCATCGGCCCCTACGGCATGGTTGGAAGCAACGTCGAAGAATAGAGAAAGTATGCGAATTCACGATCGGAAGCAGCGGCGGAGCATAGAAAAAGAGCAAGCCGATTGGCTTGCTCTTTCAGCTGCTTGGTAATTAGATTGCGCGCTCAACCTTGTTCGAGCGGAGGCATCTTGTGCAGACGTAAACATGGCGCGGAGTACCGTCAACGATCGCCTTGACACGCTTGACGTTGGGCTTCCATGCACGGTTGGATCTTCTGTGAGAATGGGAGACCTTAATGCCGAACGTAACGCCCTTGCCGCAGATATCGCACTTTGCCATCAGTTGCACCTCCTTGCCATTGGAAAATCAGGTAATAACGCCTTAAAGCGCCGACAAATATAATAGCAGAAGTCTTTCAAAAATGCAAGCAAAATTTCCGCGAAAAATGAAAAAATTTCTTGCGCCCGGGCGTATGCATTTCGAGGTTGCCAAAACGGGGCGAATTCGCTATAATACAAGGACTAGCTATTGTGGTTTAGCTGCGCGTCTACCGGCGGTATGCGCGCGGAACCGGAAAGAGAGGAAGCGGCGATGGCGTCGACGTATTCTGTTCCCCTGTCCGAGCTCGTGAGTGAGTTCGATCTGAACTTTTTCTACAAATCCTCCGACTATGAAAAAATCCACGTCACGGTCGACGACGTGAGCCGTCCGGGCCTTCATCTGGCGGGATTCTTCGACCATTTTGAGCCGATGCGGATCTACGTCTGCGGCACGGTCGAGATGGCATATCTGCAAAAGCTGTCCCACGAGGAGCGGACGGTGATCTTCGATCGCTTTTTATCCTATAAAATCCCGGTGCTCATGATTGCAAGGGGCTACGAGCCGCTGCCGGAGTGTCTCGAGATGGCAAAAAAATACGATGTAACAGTCCTAGGCTCCCACGCGGCCACGTCCTACGTCGTTTCGAGCCTCATTACCTACCTCAAGCAGGCACTTGCCCCGCGCGTCACGCGCCACGGCGTTCTGGTTGAGATTTCGGGCGAGGGCATTTTGATTAACGGCGACAGCGGCATCGGCAAGAGCGAGACGGCCATCGAGCTTGTCAAGCGCGGACACCGCCTGATCGCGGACGATGCGGTCGAGATCCGCAAGGTATCGTCCAGGCAGCTCGTCGGCAACGCGCCGGAGGTGCTGCGACACTATATCGAGCTGCGCGGCATCGGCGTCATCAACGTCGCCAAGCTCTTCGGCATGGGCGCGGTCAAGGACAGCTGCAACATTGACCTCATCATCAACATGGTTCCCTGGCGCGACGGAGAGGCGTATGACCGCCTCGGCATTGAGACGCAGTATACCGAAATTCTCGACGTGAAGGTTCCGTCCATCACCATCCCGATTACACCCGGGCGGAACCTTGCCGTCATCTTTGAGGTCGCGGCCATCAACAACCGCCAGAAGCGCATGGGCTACAACGCCGCGCTCGAGTTCACCGAGCAGATGGGCAAGTTCTTTGCAAACAAGGACGACTAAATTTCCCAAAATAGCTGACGCTATTTCGAGAAAGGGAATTGCGCCTCGACTGCGCGCATAATTTTGCGCCAAGGCGCAAAATTCCACACTTGCGAGGCGAGCAGTATGTTTCCGGTCAGCGAAGCTGCCGGATAACATGATTTTGATTTTATTTCGCCCTGCGGGGCGAAACTCTGCGAGGCTAATATAAGGTGCCGCATGGATTATTTTTCCGTGCGGCATTTTTGCTGTTTCCTTTCGCGCGGCTTTGTGGTATGATAGAAATTGAAAAATTGTACACCCGGAGGCGTTTATGATCGACTGGAAGGAACTTTCAAACGAAATGCGTCAGGCACTGCCTGATTTGAAAATACTGGATGAAGAGCCGCTCGCGCGGCACACGTCGTTCCGCATCGGAGGCCCGGCGGCCATTTTTGCACAGCCCGCAACCGTTGAGGCGTTATCGGAATTTCTGAAATTTCTGGCGGCGCGCGGGATTTCGCCTCGGATCCTCGGCGCGGGAACGAACGTGCTCGCTCCGGACGAAGGGCTTCGGGAGGTCGTGATCTGTACGAAGGACGCGCTGACAGGGCTGCGCGATCTCGGCGATGGGAAAATCGAAGCTTTTGCCGGGGAGACACTTTCCAAAACGGCGGTCTTCGCGCGAAATCTCTCGCTTACGGGGCTTGAATTTGCGCACGGCATTCCCGGGACCGTCGGCGGCGGGATCTATATGAACGCGGGCGCTTACGGCGGAGAAATGAAGCAGGTCGCGGCCCAGACGACGGTTCTCACAATGGACGGCGAGACGCGCGTGTTTGCGGGGGAGGCGCAGGGCTTTGCCTATCGTACGAGTGCGTTTGAAAATCTCCCCGTGATCATCGTGAAAACGGTGTTCCAGCTTGCGCCCGGGGGCAAAGAGGAAATCTCCGCGCGCATGCAGGAGCTGATGGATAAGCGCCGCACGTCGCAGCCGCTGGAGCTTCCCTCGGCGGGCAGTACGTTCAAACGGCCGGAGGGTGCGTATGCTGGCGCACTCATTCAGGGTGCAAACCTTAAGGGCATATCCGTCGGCGGCGCTTGCGTGTCGGAAAAGCACGCGGGTTTCATTGTGAATGCCGGCGGCGCGACGGCGCGAGATGTGAAGGTGCTGATCGAACTGGTACAAAAGAGAGTTTTTGAAACGTCCGGCTATTGCCTACAGCCGGAGGTCCGTATCTGGTAGGAGGATACCATGCAATTTATCATCATTTCGGGGCTTTCCGGCGCGGGCAAGAGCAGAGCCGCGTCCGATCTGGAGGACCTCGGCTTTTACTGTGTGGATAACATGCCGGCGGAGATGATCCCGCAGTTCGCGAGCCTGTGTCTTGCGACTAAGGGCCGGTATGAAAAGGTCGCGCTGGTGACAGATGTGCGCAGCAGTATGACGTTCGACTCTCTTTTTCAGTCGCTCGACAAGCTCGATGAAATGCATCTGGAATACGCGATTTTCTTCATTGAGGCCAGCACCGAGGTCATCATCAAGCGCTTTAAAGAGACGCGCCGCCTGCACCCCTTGATGCGCGACGGTACGCCCGTTTTGCAGGCCGTCGAGCGCGAGCGGCAGCTGTTAGAGCCCGTCCGGACACGCGCCAGTGCGATTATCGACACGACGAATCTTTCAACCGGGAAGCTCCGCGGCAAGCTCATCGATCTTGTCGCGGGCGGCGTGCGCGAACGGGCGATGCACGTGACGGTTTTGTCCTTCGGTTTTAAATACGGCCTGCCGCTGGATGCGGACTTGGTTTTCGACGTGCGGTTTCTGCCGAACCCTTATTACATTCCGGAGCTCAAAGCACTTACGGGGCTCGATGAGCCGGTACGGAATTTCATTTTCCAATACCAGCAGACGAAGGATTTTTTGGAGAAAACCGAGGATTTGCTGGCCTTTTTGCTGCCAAATTACGTGGACGAAGGCAAGACGGATCTTGTCATCGCCGTCGGCTGCACGGGAGGGCAGCACAGGTCGTCCTGCATCGCAAAGGAGCTCTGCGACTTTATCTCCAAGCGCGGCTATGTGGCGAACCTCACGCATCGCGACATGAGCCGGAACAGGGGGTGAGCGCATGGCGGAGATGGAAAACGTCCGATTATACGAGCCGAAAAAGCGCATGGCGCACATTGTCGCAATCGGCGGCGGCCATGGGCTCTCTGCGATGCTGCGCGGGCTCAAGCGCTACACAAAATATATTACGGCGATTGTTACCGTCGCAGATGACGGCGGCGGCTCGGGGATGCTCCGCGAAGACCTCGGTATGCTTCCCCCGGGCGATATTCGAAACTGCATTATGTCTCTTGCGAACACCGAGCCCACGATGCAGAAGCTTCTGAACTACCGATTTACCGAAGGAAGCCTCGCGGGGCAGAGCTTCGGCAATCTCTTTTTGGCTGCGATGAACGGCATCTCGGGCTCGTTTGACGAGGCCGTGCACCGCATGGGAGACGTTCTTGCCATTACGGGAAGAGTGCTTCCGGTCACGAACCAGAACGTGCACTTAGAGGCGGAATTTGATAACGGCTCGCGGTGTCTTGGCGAGAGCAAGATTTTCTACGCGAAAAAGCTCAATGACTGCCGCATCCGGAAAATCAGACTTGTCCCCGAGCATCCGCAGCCGCTTCCCGATGCGTTAGAGGCCATTGCGGACGCGGACGTGATCGTCCTGGGGCCCGGCAGTCTTTATACAAGCATTATTCCGAATTTTCTGGTCGACGGTATTTCCGAGGCAGTCTCCCGCGCACAGGCGCTCAAGTGCTATGTGCTCAACATCATGACGCAGGACGGAGAGACGGACGGTTATACAGCGGCTGACCACATCAAAGCGATTTTTGCCCACGCGGGCGAGGACGTGATGGACGTGTGCATCGCGAACAACCGGAAGGTTTCGGCAGAGTTTCTCGAGCCGTACCGGAAAGAGGGCGTGGAGCAGATTTTGGCCACACGCGAGGAGGTCGAGCAGCTCGGCGTTGCGCTGCGGGAGTTCCCGGTCTGTACGCCGGGGCGCTACATCCGGCACAACCCCGACGAGCTGGCGCGGGCGATTCTTTCCGTCTGGCAGGAATTCAGAACATACGAACGATAGGATACTTACTTACGTGGAGGACTTATGTCTTTTTCATCCAACGTCAAAGCGGAGCTCTGTAAAGATAGTATGGGCCGCAAATCCTGCGCGGTGGCAGAGAGCTACGGCGTGCTTTTGTACTGCAACACGTTCACAAGCGCAGAGATCCGAATCATCACCGAAAGTCGTGATTTTGCCGCGCGTCTTCCAAAGCTCTTTAAAAAGGCGTTCGGCGTTTCGTTTGACGCTGAGCCCGCGCCGGAGGACCGGGGGAAGCTTCAGTTTGCGATCACGGCGGAGGACAAAATTGCGAAAATTTTTGATACGCTGCAAATGGACCTCAAATCCAGTCTGACGCTGCACGTGAATTTCGGCATGCTGGAGGAGGAAACGGAGTGCATGGCGTACCTCAGAGGCGCGTTTCTCGCCGGCGGCTCGGTCACGGACCCGACGAAGCGCTACCATCTGGAAATGACCACGTCGCACTACAAGGTCAGCCGGGAGACCTGCGCGTTACTCATCGAGTGCGGCTTTTCTCCGAAGGAGCTGACGCGCGGCGGCAACAATATTTTATATTTCAAGCAGAGCGACTACATCGAAGACTTTTTAACGGCCATCGGCGCGCAGGTGTCGGCCATGGGCGTGATGGAGGCAAAGGTCGAAAAAGACCTGCGAAACGGCGTCAACCGCCGCGTCAACTGCGAGACGGCGAACTTGACTAAGGTCGTCGACGCGTCCATGGGGCAGATGGCGGCCATCCGCGCGCTGGAAGAGGCCGGGGAACTGGATAAGCTCCCCGGAAAGCTACGAGAGACCGCGCTTTTGCGCAAGGAAAACCCCGAGGCGACGCTCCAGGAGCTGGCCGCGATGTTAGAGCCGCCCATCACAAAATCCGCCATCAACCACCGCATGCGAAAGCTATTGGAGCTTGCGCGCGCATTGGAGGAGTAAGTTATGAGCTTTGTCCATCTGCATGTTCATACGGAGTACAGCCTGCTTGACGGCGCGTGCCGCATTGCGGGACTAATGGACCGGGTCAAGGAGCTGGGGCAGGACGCCATCGCCATCACCGACCACGGCGTGATGTACGGCGCGATCGACTTTTACAAGGCGGCGAAGGCAGCGGGCGTGAAGCCCATCATCGGCTGCGAGGTCTATGTCGCGCCCAGAACGCGCTTTGACAAGGTGCATGCGCTCGACCGGGAGGCGTATCACCTTGTGCTCCTCTGCGAAAACGAGACGGGCTACCGGAACCTCAGCTATATGGTCTCTCGCGGCTTTTTAGACGGCTTTTATAACCGCCCGCGTGTGGATATGGAGTTGCTTCGTGAGCACCACGAGGGACTCATCGCGCTTTCGGCATGTCTCGCTGGCAAGCTTCCGCAGCTTCTCATGCAGGGGGACTATGAGGGCGCAAAGAAAGCGGCTCTGGAGCACGCGGAAATTTTCGGAAAAGATCACTATTATTTAGAGCTTCAGAATCACGGCCTTCCCGAGCAGCCGAAGGTGAACCAGCAGCTCGTGCGGCTCTCAGAAGAGACGGGGCTGCCGCTTGTCGCGACGAACGACGCGCATTATCTGCGGCAGGAGGACGCGAAAACTCAGGACGTTCTCATGTGCATCCAGATGGGAAAGACCGTCGACGATACGAACCGCCTGAAATTTGAAACACAGGAGTTCTATATAAAGTCCGAAGAGCAGATGCGAGAGCTCTTTTCCGCGAATCCCGAAGCAATCGAAAATACGGCGAAAATTGCCGAACGCTGCAACGTCGAGTTTACGTTCGGCAAATACCATCTGCCGGAATTCAAGCTCCCGGCTGGCTACGATTCTCTGACATACTTAAAAGAGCTCTGCGACAAGGGCTACAAGGAGCGCTACGGCGACGCGCATCCCGAGTACCGGGCGCAGATGGACTACGAAATTGACATGATCGAGAAGATGGGTTTTACGGACTACTTCCTGATTGTGTGGGACTTCGTGAATTTCGCAAAAAGCGCGGGCATTCCGGTCGGCCCCGGGCGCGGCAGCGCGGCAGGCTCGATGGTAACGTATGCGCTTCATATCACAGAGATCGACCCCATGAAGTATGGCCTCTTCTTCGAGCGCTTTTTGAACCCAGAGCGCGTGACGATGCCCGATATCGATATGGACTTCGGAGACACGAGAAGAGGCGAAGTTGTCGACTATGTGCGGCAAAAATACGGAGACGACCATGTCGCGCAGATCGTGACTTTCGGCACCATGGCGGCCAGAGGCGCGATTCGGGACGTCGGCCGGGCGCTCAACTTTACGTTCGCGGAGACGGATGTGGTTGCAAAGCTCGTTCCGTCCACGCTCCATATGACGCTCAAAGAGGCGCTGCGCGTGTCTCCGCGGCTCAAAGAAATGTACGATGAGGACCCGCGCGTCAAAAACCTCATCGATACAGCCATGGCGCTCGAGGGCATGCCGCGCAACACCTCGACCCACGCGGCGGGCGTTGTCATTACGAGACTTCCAGTCTACGACTACGTGCCGCTTGCGACAAACGACGAGACAACCGTCACGGAGTACACCATGACGACCCTTGAGGAGCTCGGTCTTCTCAAGATGGACTTTCTTGGCCTGCGGAACATTACAGTCATCGACGAAGCGATACAGGATATCCGAAAAACAGAACCCGATTTTTCCATGGACCGGGTCACGGACAACGACCCGAAGGTCATGGAGATGCTGACGCAGGGAAGAACGTCGGGTGTGTTCCAGATGGAATCGACCGGCATGACAAGCGTCTGCGTGGGGCTGAAGCCGCAGTCCATTGAAGATCTCTCCATCATCGTTGCAGCTTATCGACCGGGACCGATGGACTCCATTCCGCGGCTTATTGCCTGCAAAAATGACCCGAAGCTGGTCAAATACAAGCACCCATCGCTGGAGCCCATCCTGTCCGTCACCTACGGCTGTATTTTGTATCAGGAGCAGGTCATTGAGATCTTCCGCAAGCTGGCGGGCTACTCTCTGGGGCAGGCCGACATGGTGCGCCGCGCGATGAGTAAGAAAAAGGTCAAGGACATCGAAAAAGAGCGCGGCGCTTTTTTGCACGGCGACCCTGCGCGCGGTATCGTCGGCTGTGAGGCAAATGGCATTCCGGCGCAGGTCGCAGAGTCTATCTACAACGAAATGTACGACTTTGCGAACTACGCGTTCAACAAGGCGCACTCTGTCTGCTACGCAGTCATCGCCTACCAGACGGCTTGGTTCAAATACTACTATCCCCGGCAGTATATGGCGGCGCTCATGACGTCCGTCTTGGATAGCTCGACGAAGATTTCCGAGTATATTGCCGAGTGCAAGGCGATGGGAATTGCCGTGCTGCCGCCCGATATCAACGAGTCGAACGACCATTTTACCGTTGTCCCCGGCGGGATCCGCTTTGGCCTTGCCGCCATCAAAAATATCGGGCGCGGGTTTATCCAGAAGGTCATGGCCAACCGCAAGCAGGAGGGGCCGTTTACAGGGCTCGAGAACTTCTGCCAGCGGATGTACGGCACAGACCTCAACAAGCGCGCGCTCGAGAACCTGATCAAATGCGGCGCGTGCGACTGCTTCGGGCTCAAACGCTCGCAGCTGCTGCAAATTTATGAGGCGGTCATGGACACCGTCGCGGCGGGAAAGCGCAAGAATGTCGACGGGCAGATCGGGCTCTTTGACCTCGGCGGAAGCGACGACGACGCGCCCGTTCCCGAGGTGCACGTGCCGGATCTTCCCGAGCTTGCACCGGACGAGCTCATGAAGCTCGAGCGCGAGACGACGGGGCTCTATCTTTCCGGCCACCCGATGGACGCGTACCGCGAAAAGCTCAAGGGCACGAACGTCGTGAGTATCGGCGCGATCTTAGAGAGCTTTTCCGAGCATACGGACGAATTCAGCGACGAACAGGTCGTGAATATCGCGGGCATTGTCCAGAACGTCAAGATGAAGACAACGAAGAACCAGTCGATGATGGCCTATGTGACCTTGGAGGACGACACGGGCTCGATGGAGCTTTTGACGTTCTCAAACGCGCTGGGGCAATACGGCTCACTTCTCTATGAAACGTCTGCTGTTGTCATTTCCGGCCGCATTTCCGTTCGCGATGACAAAGACCCGCAGATGGTCGTGAACCGCGTGTGGAAGCTTGCGGACTTTGACGCGAAGGGCGAGGCACGGGCAGAGTCCCGGCAGGCGCTGGCAAGCAAGACGCTCTATCTCAAAATCGCCCACACGGGACAGAAGGGCAGCGAAAAAATCGTCCCGATCCTCAACATGTTCCCCGGCCAGGTCAAGACCGTCATTTACTACGCCGACACCGGCGTTCGCATGGGCGGGCGGTGCATGCCGGAGGAAATCATGCTGGAGGAGCTGCGCGGGCTGCTCGGCGAAAAAAATGTCGTTCTCAAATGAGGATTATTTTACAAAACCGCTACACATCTGTAACAAATTGTGATACAATGATCTGCGATGTTATGTAAAGGGAAGGAGTGAGGGGCGATGCGGCGGAAAAAACTCGCGCTTTTGAGCTTGGCGGCGCTTTTTTGTCTGCTGCTCTCGGGCTGCTTTGTCAAGACCGTCGACGAGCTCTATACGCTGCCCCGGCACTCCGACGAATATGACAATCTGCAAAAGGCCATCGACGAGGTGATGGCGGCAGCCGGGTGCGAATACTGCGCGCCCATCTCCGGCAGCAATCAGCAGTCGGTGCAGCTGGCAGATCTGGACGGCGACGGAGAGGAAGAGGCGATCGTTTTCGCCAAAACCTCCGATGAAAAGCCGCTCAAGGCCTATGTATTTGATAAGCTGGACGGCGCGTATCAGAATATTTCTGTCATTGAGGGAAACGGTGCGGCGTTCGCGCGGGTCGAGTATGTAGACCTGGACGGCGAGCCGGGGCTCGAGATTCTCATCGGCCGGCAGCTGACCGATCAGGTTTTGCAGTCCGTCAGCGCCTACGCGTTAGACAGCGGTGAAATCGTCCGGCTGATGACGGCGAGCTATAGCCAGTTTACGACCTGTGACCTCGACAATAACGGCATGACCGATCTGTTTTTGCTACGCTTTGACGCGGAAAAAAAGCAGGGGACGGCAGAACTCTATCGCTACCGGAAGGGTCTGATGGAAAAGGGGCAGGAAATCCCGCTTTCATCCAGCGCCGTCTCGGTCAAGCGCATCATGACGGGCGCGGTCGCCTACAACATTCCGGCTGTGTTCGTTACAAGCGCACAGGAAGAGGATTCTCTTGCGACGGACGTGTTCATCTTCCGCGGTGGGACGTTCCAGAATGTCAGCGCGCTTGACGATACGCAGCAGACGGTCCGAAATCCGTTTGCTTACGCGTGCGATATCAATTCTGATGGCCTCGTGGAGCTTCCGGAGCTCGTTTCGCTTCCGGCGGCGGACGCGGCAGGGGAGACATACTCGCTCATCCGCTGGTACCATCTGGGCCTGGACGGAAAGCGCGAAATTGTGCTTCGCACGTATCACCGCTTCTCGGGCGGCTGGTATGTGGAAATTCCGGAGAGTTGGGACGAGCGCGTGACGATCAGCCGTGCAGAGGAGATCGAGGGCGCGCGGGGCGCGCTGACGTTCTCGTATTGGAACGGCTCGGCGCAGGTCGACCCGATTTTTACGATCTACGCCTTCACGGGCGAAAAGCGCCTCGAGCGCGCGCAGGAAGATGGAAGGTTCCTGCTTCTGGAGCAGTCGGATGTTTGCTTCTCCGCACAGCTCGGAACGGCGGCGCAGGCACAGGAGCTGACGCCCGATGAGCTGCGGCAGATGTTCCATATCATACATGTCGACTGGAATACCGGTGAGACGTAAGGAGAATTCTGGTTTATGAAAAAAGTATTGATTCTTGAAGATGAGGTCAGTATCCGAAGCTTTGTTGTCATCAACCTCAACCGCGCGGGCTATGAGGTCATCGAGGCCGGGACGGGCATGGAGGCGCTGGAAAAGCTCAAGGAGCATCCGGACGTCGGCGTTGCGATTCTGGATATTATGCTGCCGGACATCGACGGCTTTGAGGTCTGCCGGAACATCCGTGCGACGGATAAGAAGATCGGTATCATTATGTTAACCGCAAGAAGCCAGGAGATGGACAAGGTGACGGGCCTCATGACCGGCGCGGATGACTATATGACAAAGCCGTTCAGCCCCGCTGAGCTCACCGCGCGTATCGACGCGCTCTACCGGCGCATCGGAAGTGACACGCAGTCTGATTCCGGCGAGCTCACGCAGGGGCCGTTTGTGCTCAACACGCGCAACCGGACGCTAGACAAAGAAGGCAAGCGCATTAAGCTCACGCAGGTGGAGTATGCCATCATGAAGCTATTTATGCAGAATCCCGGGCGCGCGCTTTCGAGAGAGGATATTTTAACGACGGTTTGGGGCCGCGACTATGACGGAGAGCTCAAAATTGTCGATGTGAACATCCGCCGCCTGCGCATCAAAATCGAAGACGACACGGCAAATCCCGTCTATATCACGACCGTCTGGGGCTTTGGATACAAATGGGGCGTCTGAGCGATACCATCAAACAGGCCGCGCCGAAGCGCCGGAAGCTCGCGGGGCTCGAGCGGCGGTGGCTGGTCAACAACGTCAGCGTCATGGTCGTGTTAGCTGCGCTGTGTGTGGCGGCCATTACCCTAAGTCTCGGGGCGTACTATTATTCGAACGTGCGCTCTGGGTTAGAAGCGAAGGCGAAGACGACCACCGACTTTTTCAGCAATTACATCAGCCAGAGCTACAACGAGTATTATCAGTCCTGCATCCAGTTTGCCGAGACGTTTGAAGACAAGGACAAGCTGGAACTGCAGTTCATCAGCGCGAGCGGCAAGCTGGTCGCGTCCTCGTACGGTGAGTTTGCTGGAAAAAGTCCCGAGACGCCTGACATTCAAGAGGCCATTACGACCGGGAAGCTCGCGCGCTATCAGGGGCGCGACCCCGACACGCATGAGCGGATTTTAGCGGTCTCGAGTCCGATGATCTACTCCAATGGCGAGGTCATCGGCGTTTTGCGGTACGTGACGGGACTTAAAAATGTCGACCGGCAGGTGCTCATGATCGGCCTCATCGCGCTCACGGCGGGGCTCATTTTCATCGCGTCGATGTTTTTTATCAGCAGCTTCTTTATCCGCTCGATCATCGAACCCGTGACGGAGATCACCGCGACGGCCAAGCGCATTGCGGCGGGCTCCTACGGCGTGCAGATCCCGAAGCATTATGACGACGAGATCGGAGAGCTGGCTGACACGATTAACGACATGTCCGTCAAAATCGGGCAGTCCGAGAAGACGCAGTCGGAGTTTATGTCATCCGTTTCCCATGAACTGCGCACGCCGCTGACGGCAATTTCCGGTTGGGGCGAGACACTGCTTTCCTCTGGCAATTTAGAGCCCGAGACCCGGCGCGGCATGCTGATCATCCTGCGCGAGGCAAAAAGGCTCACGGGCATGGTCGAAGAGCTCTTGGAATTTACCCGTATGCAGGACGGCCGGTTTACCCTGACGGTAGAAAAGGCCGATCTGCTTGCGGAATTTGAAGACACTGTTTTCATGTACGGCTCGCGGCTCAAGCAGGAGGGCATTGCGCTCGAGTATGAGCCCTGCGAGGAAGAAATTCCGGAAATTCCGTGCGATGTTGCCCGTATGCGGCAGGTGTTTTTGAATGTCCTTGACAACGCGGCCAAGCACGGCGGCGACGGAAAGCGCATCGTGGCGTCAATCGGACTCGAGTCCGGGCAGATCGTCGTGCGCATCCGGGACTTTGGCCCCGGCATTCCTGAAGAGGAGTTGCCACACGTCAAAATGAAATTCTACAAGGGAAGCTCTAAGGCGCGCGGCAGCGGCATCGGCCTTGCCGTGTGCGAGGAAATCGTCACCATGCACGGCGGTACGATTACGCTCGAAAACGCCGAGGGCGGCGGTACCCTTGTGACCATCTCCATCCCCACGGGGGAAGAATAGAGGCAGTTTATGCAGAAAAACAATCAGCCTGTCAGTCAGGAAAAGTTTAAGACCTTGATTGGCGGGCAGGCGCTCATTGAAGGTATTCTGATGCAGGGACCAGACAAGCGAGCTATCGTCGTAAGAGGTCCCGAGGGTCTTGTGCAAAAGGTCGAGCCGATCAAAAAGAAGACGGGCATTCTCACGTGGCCGCTCATCCGCGGCGTTGTGAATTTCGGCTCGTCGATGGTAAACGGCGTGAAGGCGCTCATGTACTCGGCAGACTTTTTCCCGGAGGCAGAAGGCGAGCCTTCGAAATTTGAAACATGGCTGGAGAAAAAGCTCGGCTCCGAGAAGCTTCAAAAGGTCGTGGTCTATCTCTCGGTCGTGCTTGGCGTTGCGCTCTCGGTCGGCCTTTTTATTCTGCTGCCGACGCTTCTTGCAAGCTTCATTCCGGGGCTCAAGGAACGGGCCGTGCTGCGGAGCCTCATTGAGGGCGTGTTCCGGATCCTTATTTTCCTCGGCTACATGATTATGATCTCCAAAACGCCGGACATGAAGCGTGTCTTTTCCTATCACGGTGCGGAGCACAAAACCATACGCTGCTATGAGGCGCAGCTTCCGCTGACGGTCGAGAACGTCCGCCCGCAGACAAGGCTCCATCCGCGCTGCGGCACGAGCTTTCTGTTCGTCGTGATCATCATCTCGATTCTTGTTTCCGCCGTCTTCAGCTCGATTTTTCCAATCAGCAATACATTTTTGCGGATGCTCTCGCGGCTTGCAATGCTGCCGTTTATCGTGGCGATTGCATATGAATTTAACCGTCTTGTCGGTCGCCATGACAATTGGCTGACGAAGATCCTGACGGCCCCCGGTATGTGGTTCCAGCTCTTTACGACAAACGAGCCGGACGATTCCATGATCGAGGTCGCCATTGAGGCGCTGACGCTGGTGATTCCCGAGCAGGAAGGCGCGGACAGATGGTAAAAAAGTACGGCGATCTGTATTTGAGCGCGCGCAAGGCGCTTCGTCCCGGCTATGGGGAGAACGCGGGCGTGTACGCAAGAGAGCTTCTGGCGCTTGCGTCCGGAAAGTCCGTGGCCGCGCTGCTATCCGACCGCGAGCTCTATGCGTCGGAGGCCATTGAAGAGAAGCTGAACGACTATCTGGGCAGAGCTTTAGCCGGAGAGCCGCTGGCCTATATCCTGGGCGAGTGGAGCTTTTATGGGCTCCCGTTTATTGTAACGCCCGACGTGCTCATCCCGCGTGATGATACGATGGCCGTGACGGAGCTTGCCATCGAGGCAGCCAGAACTTATCCAGCGCCGCAGCGCGTGCTCGATCTTTGCACAGGCTCGGGCTGCATCGGTCTGGCGCTTGCGCACAGTGTGGAGTCGGCGCGCGTGACGCTGGCGGAAATCTCCGAGCCGGCGCTTCGTGTTGCGAAGCAGAACACCGCAAATCTGCGGCTCAAAAACCGCGTGACGGCGTTTTCGGTCGACGTTTTACAGCCTGCACCCAAATTTCTGGGGCAGTTTGACCTGATCGTCTCAAACCCTCCCTATGTGACGACAAAGGAAATGGCAACGCTCGACGTGTCCGTCTGGGCGTATGAGCCGCATCTGGCCTTGGAGGGCGGAGAAGACGGACTGGACTTTTATCGCGCGATTGTCAAAAACTTCAATGCTGCGCTTCGCCCGGGCGGGACGATCTGCTTTGAGTTTGGCTACGGGCAGGAGACGGGCGTTGGTGAATTGCTCGAGGCCGCAGGCTTTACGGACGTGATGTTCCGTAAGGATCTCAGGGGCGTGACCCGTGCGGTCGCGGCAAGAAAGCCGGAATGAGACACGTGAAATATTTTCAAACGAACGTTTGATTTATGGCGAACGCTGTGGTATACTGTAGAAAAACAGAAAAGGAAGGCTGTTGGCTATGGCAGTAGAAAAGAAGAAACCCGAGGCTCCGCTGAGCGATAAAAAAAAGGCGCTGGAGACGGCAATTTCCCAGATTGAAAAGAACTTCGGTAAGGGTACGGTCATGCGCCTCGGCGACCGCCCGGAGATGAACGTGGAAGCGATTCCGACGGGCTCATTGGCTTTGGACGCGGCGCTCGGCATCGGCGGCGTGCCGAAGGGCAGAATCATTGAGATTTACGGGCCGGAGTCCTCCGGTAAGACGACGCTTGCGCTCCATATCGTGGCGCAGGCGCAGAAGCGCGGCGGTGAGGTCGCATTCGTGGACGCGGAGCACGCGCTGGACCCTGACTATGCGGCGAGAATCGGTGTGGACATCGACTCCATGCTCGTCTCCCAGCCGGATACCGGCGAGCAGGCGCTGGAAATTACGGACGCGCTCGTCCGCTCGGGTGCGGTGGACGTGGTGGTTGTCGACTCTGTCGCGGCGCTGACGCCGCGCGCAGAAATTGAAGGCGAGATGGGCGATACCTTCGTCGGACTTCAGGCGCGGCTGATGTCGCAGGCGCTTCGAAAGCTCGCCGGCAACATCGCAAAAACGAACTGTGTCGTCATCTTCATCAACCAGCTTCGTATGAAGATCGGCGTCATGTACGGAAACCCCGAGACGACCACGGGCGGCAACGCGCTCAAGTTCTACGCGTCCGTTCGTATCGACATCCGCCGGACCGAGGCCATCAAAAACGGCACGGAGATCGTCGGCAACCGCACACGCGCCAAGATCGTCAAAAACAAGGTCGCGCCTCCTTTTAAAGAGGCCATCTTCGATATCATGTACGGCGAGGGCATTTCCAAGTGGGGAGAACTCGTAGATCTTGCCGTGCAGCTGGAGCTCATCAACAAGTCCGGCAGCTGGTTCTCGATTGGGGACGAGCGCATCGGGCAGGGTAGAGACAACGCAAAGCTCTATCTGCAGGAGCATCCTGACGTTGCCGACCGCATTGAGCAGGAGGTGCGCGACAACATGTGGAAGCTGCAGGGCAGCCGCGCAAAGCCGCCCATCGCCCCGGCCGCCAAGGCGGTAAACGTGTCGGCGGACGACTTCAACGATGAAACTTGAGAAAATCGAGCCGCTGGATTCTCCAAACTATCTGCGCCTGATCTTTGAGGACGGAAAGCGGCTGAAGGCCCCCGCCTTCAAGGTGGTGGAGCTCGGCCTCACCATCGGCGCGGAGGTTACGCCGGAAGACTTTCTGGCGCTCGAGAATGCGCAGAGCTTCGCTTCGTGCAAGGAGCGCGCGGTGCGGATCCTGACGGCGAGCGGACTGTCGAAAAAAGAGCTTCAAAAGCGCCTTGTCCAGAAGGGCGAGCGCGAGGAGGACGCGGAGGCGGCCGTTTCATGGCTGGAGGAACTGCACCTCATCGACGATCTCGAGACGGCAAAGCAACTTGTGAGAAGCGCGGGCCTTCGCGGCTATGGCCGGGCGCGGGCGAAGAGCATCCTCTATGAAAAGGGGATACCCAAGGAGCTTTGGGACGAAGCGCTCGAAGAGTTTGGAGAGACAGACGGCGCGATTGACGCGTTTTTGCGGAAGAAGCTTTCCAGAAGGACGCTTGACCAGAAAACCATCAAAAAAGCCGTGGACGCGCTCATCCGGCGCGGGCACAGCTATCACGATATTCAAGAAGGGCTGCGGCGATTGGAAGCGGACTGCGAGCCCATCGATACTTGGGAGGACATGGAATGAGCCAGACAATTGGCATGATCAGCCTTGGCTGCGCCAAAAATCAGATCAACGCCGAGCAGATGCTGTTTCTGCTGCGCGTGGCGGGCTATGAGATTTTGCCCGACCCGGACGGCGCGGATTTGGTGATCATCAACACCTGCGGCTTTATTGAAGACGCAAAGACGGAAGCTATCGACAACATTCTGGCGATGGGCGAGCTCAAAAAGGAAGGTAGAGTCGGCAAGATCCTTGTGACCGGGTGTCTTGCCCAGCGCTATCAGATGGAGATCGTGCAGGAAATGCCGGAGGTAGACGGCGTGCTCGGCACGGGCTCGTATTATGACATCGTTTCGGCGGTCGGGAAAGTCCTCTCCGGCGAGACGGTCGCGGAGTTCGGCGATATCAACGCGAACCTGCCCGAGCCCCAGCGAATTCTGACCACGCCAGAGCACTACGCGTATCTGCGCATCGCGGAGGGCTGCGACAACCACTGCGCGTTCTGCATCATCCCGAAGCTCCGCGGCCGGTACCGCAGCCGCCCGATGGAAGAGCTCGTGAAAGAAGCGCAGGATCTGGCGGAGAGCGGCGTGAAAGAGCTCATCGTCATTGCGCAGGACACGAGCCGGTACGGCATCGATCTCTACGGAGAGCGGAAGCTGGCAGAGCTTCTTCAAAAGCTCTGCGCCATCGACGGCATTGTCTGGGTGCGCATCCATTATCTTTATCCGGACGAAATGTCCGACGAGCTCATTGACGTTCTGGCCGACGAGCCGAAGATCGTAAAGTACCTCGATATCCCGATTCAGCACATCAACGACAACATTCTGCGCGCGATGAACCGGCGCGGAAACGGCGAGTATGTGAAGGAGCTTCTCAAAAAGCTTCGCGCGCGCATTCCCGGTCTTGTCATCCGCACGAGCCTCATTACCGGTCTTCCCGGCGAGGGAGAGGAGGAATTCCAGCAGCTTTGCGAGTTCCTGAAGGAATTCAAGCTCGAGCGCGCCGGAACGTTCGCGTTCTCGCCCGAGGAGGGCACCAAGGCGGCGCTCATGGAATACCCCGACAAGGCGGTCGCGCAGGAGCGCGCGGAGATCATCGGCGAGCTTCAGTCGCGCATCATGGACGAGTACAATGCCTCGTGTGAAGGAAAGGTCATGCAGGTGCTCTGCGACGGCTACGACCCCGACGAGGAATGCTATTATGGCAGAACCTACGCGGATTCGCCGGATATCGACGGACGCATCTGGTTCACAGCATCGCGGCACATCAAGACGGGCGATTTTGTGAACGTCTTTGTCGTGGGCGCATATGATGGAGAGCTGACAGGCATGCTGGAGGAGGACATGGAAGACAATGACGACGGCGAGTAAGATTACAATGGTGCGGGTGGTGCTCATCCCGTTTTTCATCGTGTTTCTGCTGCTGAGCGGCAACGGCGGCGCGAACGCCGATACCTACCGCTGGGTCGCGCTCGGCATTTTTGTCGTGGCGAGTCTGAGCGACTTTTTGGACGGCTACGTTGCGCGGCACTACAATCAGGTCACGGACTTCGGCAAGTTCTTTGATACGCTGGCCGATAAGCTGCTCGTGACGGCATGCCTGATGGTCTTTGTCGGGCAGGGCCGGATGGCAAGCTGGATTGCCTTCATCGTCGTCGCGCGCGAGTTTGCCATCATGGGCCTTCGCTCGATCGCAGCGGCACACGGGCGCGTGATTGCGGCGGGCTGGTCGGGCAAGATCAAGACTTCCTGCACGATGGTGGGCCTCATTGCGATGATGATCTTCCCAAGTGTACAAATTCTCGATACGGTCGTCTGCGCCGTGATTTTGGTGACGACGCTCTACTCGGGCTTTGAATATTTCCAGAAGAACTGGGACGTTCTGATGCCCGGCGCTTGACTTTTTGCGTGCCGGATGGTATCATAGCGGCATAAATTGTAAAAGTGCATATCGCGATGATCGAAAAGAGTACCTTACCGGAGTTTCTCAGAGAGTTTCCGTCACCGGCTGCAAGCGGAGATGAAGCGAGGTTTGGGAACGTGCGTTCGTGAGCGAGGGGAGACCCCGTGTGACACGCGTCAAGTGTCTTGAGTGAGAAATCAGAGTGGAACCGCGAGTTACTGTAACCCGCCTCTTGAGCAAAAGAGGCGGGTTCTTTTATTTTTCCGGGAGGCAAAATCCTTGCATATCATCGAAGACATTCGGGCATATAAGAAAAACGATCCGGCGGCCAGAAGCGTAGCAGAGATCCTGCTGCTCTATAACGGCCTGCATGCAACCATCGACTACCGCATCGCCCACTGGCTGCACACCCACGGCCTGCGCTTTCTCGCGCGGAGCATCTCGCAGTGGTCGAAGCTCTGGACTGGCATTGAGATACACCCCGGCGCAAAAATCGGAAGGCGGCTTGTTATCGACCACGGAACCGGCATCGTCATCGGCGAAACGGCTGAAATTGGAGACGACTGCTTACTCTATCAGGGCGTGACCCTCGGCGGCACGGGCAAGGACGTCGGCAAGCGCCACCCGACGATCGGAAACAACGTCATGGTGGGAGCCGGCGCAAAGGTTTTGGGACCCTTTAAGGTCGGCAACAACGCTCGTATCGCGGCAAACTCGGTCGTGCTGCGTGAGGTTCCGGAGAACGCGACGGTCGTCGGCGTGCCGGGCAGGATCACGAGAATCTGCGGCGAAAAGCTGGACCATATCCACACGCCGGACCCGATTATGATCGAAATCGAGATGCTCAAAATGCGTCTGGACGCGCTGGAGCATAAAACAGAAGAATAGTTACAGGAGGAAATGACATGTATCTTTATAATTCTGCATCGCACAAAAAGGAGGAGTTTATCCCCAACGACCCCAAGCTCGTCAAAATGTATACCTGCGGCCCCACGGTCTACCATTTTGCCCACATCGGCAATCTCCGCAGCTATATCATGGAGGACGTGCTGGAGAAGTATCTGCGCTACATCGGCTACCCGGTTAAGCGCGTCATGAACATCACAGACGTGGGACACCTGACCTCGGACGCGGACGAAGGCGAAGACAAGATGCTCAAGGGCGCAAAACGCGAGCACAAGAGCGTCATGGAAATCGCGAAATTCTACACGGATGCGTTCTTTGACGACTGCCGAAAGCTCAACATCAAGCGGCCCGACGTGGTCCAGCCTGCAACCGGCTGCATCGACGAGTATATCAAGATCATCACAAAGCTGCTCGATACCGGATATGCGTATCAGGCGGGCGGCAACGTGTATTTTGACACGTCGAAGCTCGAAAAGTACTATATCTTCAACGACCACAACGAGGAAGATCTGGCTGTCGGCGTGCGCGAGGGTGTGGAGGAAGACACGAACAAGCGCAACAAGAACGATTTCGTGCTCTGGTTCACAAAGTCGAAGTTCGAAGATCAGGCGCTCAAGTGGGACTCCCCGTGGGGTGTGGGCTATCCCGGCTGGCACATCGAGTGCTCCGGTATTTCGCTCAAGTACCTCGGCGAAGACCTCGATATCCACTGCGGCGGCATTGACAACGCCTTCCCTCACCACACGAACGAGATTGCCCAGTCCGAGAGCTACATCGGCCACCACTGGTGCAACTACTGGATGCACGTGATGCACCTGAACACCACGTCCGGCAAGATGTCGAAGTCCAAAGGCGAGTTTTTGACGGTTTCTCTTCTCGAGCAGAAGGGCTATGACCCGCTGGCTTACCGCCTGTTCTGCCTGCAGAGCCACTACCGCAAGAACCTCGTCTTCTCGTGGGAAAACCTGGACAACGCGATGGGCACGTACCAGAAGCTGATTGCGAAAATTGCCGCACTGAAGCCCTCCGATGAGCCGATCGACGAGGATGCCGTCACGGCGCTGCGTGAGAAGTTCAACAAGGCGCTTGGAAACGATCTCAACACGTCGCTCGGCATTACGGCGCTCTACGACGTTCTCAAGTACCAGACGAACGACGCCACGAAGCTGTACCTCCTTGACGACTTTGACAAGGTGCTGAGCCTCGACCTTCTTAAAAAAGCGGAAGAGGCGCGCAAAAAGGCGGCCAGCGCAAAGGGGAGCGGCGGCGAGTACAACATCGTCTCCGAGTCCGGCGAGCAGGATGCGGCTGTGGAGGCGAAGATCCGCGCGCGGTACGAGGCCAAGAAAGCGAAGAATTTTGCCGAGGCCGATCAAATTCGCGACGAACTCAAAGCGGAAGGTATCGAGCTGACCGATATTCCGGGCGGCGCAAAGTGGAACCGCGTATAATTGCATCGAAACCGAAAGGGGCAGGCCGTCCGGCTTGCTCTTTTCCTTCGTTGCAAGAGGCGCAGCTTTGTGGTATGATAACGTTGCATTGGTATATGCCAAATGAGCGAAAAGGAGCTTTCCCATGAAGCTGATGATTTTAGACGGCAACAGCATCATCAACCGCGCGTTCTACGGCGTGCGTCTTCTGAGCACGAAGGACGGCGTGTATACGAACGCGATCTACGGATTTCTGAATATTTTAGAGCGCCTGCGCGCCGACGAGCAGCCCGACGCGCTATGCGTCGCGTTCGACCTCAAAGCGCCGACGTTCCGCCATCTGGCCTACGACGGCTATAAAGCCACGCGCCATCCGATGCCGGAGGAGCTGGCAATGCAGATGCCGCTGATGAAAGAGGTCTTGGGCGCGATGAACATCCCCATCTACGAATGTGAGGGCTGGGAAGCGGACGATATTTTGGGCACGGCGGGGGAAATCTGCGCGCGCGAGGGAGAAGACTGCGTGATCGTCACGGGCGACCGGGATTCTTTGCAGCTGGTGACGGACCGCGTCACGGTCAAGCTCGTCACATCGAAATCCGGACAGACCATCACGACAAACTATACCCCCGACGTGTTCCGCGCGGAGTATGGCTTCGACCCCGTGCGCCTTGTTGATCTCAAGAGCCTTATGGGTGACAGCTCGGATAATATCCCGGGTGTGGCGGGCATCGGCCCCAAGACGGCGACGGGCCTGCTTTTGGAATACGGAACGCTGGACGGCATTTATGAGCACCTGCCGGAGATCAAGGAATCCGTGCGCAAAAAATTGGAGAAAGACCGCGAGCAGGCGTATCTGTCCTATGACCTGGCGACCATCCGCAAAAATGCGCCGGTAGATTTTATTCCGGAGCGAAATCTTGTGCGGGAGGCCAACAACGACGCACTCTATGCGCTGTTCCGCAAGCTGGAGTTCACGCGTCTGATCGCCCGCTACGGCCTGCACGCGCCGCAGGAGGCGTCAAAGCCGCAGGAGAAGATCGAGGCGGTCTATACTTGCGAAATCGTCACGGACGCCGCGCAGGCGCGCGAAATTGCTGCAAAGCTCTCAAAAAAGCATTACGTAAACTTGATTGCATCGGACGACGTATCAAAAATCGCGGTCCAGCTGGAGGATGCAGGCTTCCTGTTCTCTGGTGAAGCCGTGCTGGATAATGATTTTATGTCAACTCTGTTCGGCGCATCTGTCAAGAAAGTCACACATGACTGCAAGAGCCTCATGCGAACGCTTCTCGAGCGCGGCATCCCGGCGGAAGGTTTTCTTTTCGACACGGCGCTTGCTGCCTATGATCTGGACGCGACGCGGGGCGATTATAAGCTGGATGACGTTTTCTCGCAGTATTGCGGCGCGCAGATCGGCTATGCGGACGAAGCGCGGATCGGGAAGGAAGCGGCGGAACAGGCAGCGCTTCTGGCCCAATCTGCGGCGGTTGCGGCGCTCTATGCGGTGCTACCTAGGAAGCTGCGCGAATGCGGCATGGAGAAGCTCTATTATGAGATCGAATTGCCCCTTTGCGCGGTGCTGGCGCGGATGGAGACGCGGGGCGTACTCGTCGATCAGATGGCGCTCGTCGCGTTCGGCAATATGCTCGAGGTCGGCATCCAAAAAGATCAGGCGGATATTTTCCGCTATGCCGGGCAGGAATTCAACATCAACTCTCCCAAGCAGCTTGGCGAGATCCTCTTTGAAAGGCTGGGGCTTCCGCCCGTCAAGAAGACAAAAAGCGGCTACTCGACGAATGCGGAGGTCCTTGAAAAGCTCAAGAGCCGCCACCCGATCGTCGAGGCAATCTTAGACTACCGGACGCTTACAAAGCTGAAATCGACCTACGCCGACGGCCTTGTCAAGGAGATTGCAGACGACGGCCGGATCCACACGACGTTCCAGAACATGGTCACGGCGACCGGGCGGCTCAGCTCCACCGAGCCGAATCTCCAGAACATCCCCGTGCGCACGGAGCTTGGGAGCGAAATCCGAAAAATGTTCGTGCCGAAGGACGGCTGGGTGTTCGTTGACGCGGACTACAGCCAGATTGAGCTGCGCGTTCTGGCGCATATCGCAAACGACGCGCACATGCAGGCAGCGTTTACCTCTGGCATGGACATCCACACGGCGACGGCCGCGCAGGTCTTCCGTGTTGCGCCCGAGGACGTGACGCCCCTCATGCGCCGGCACGCGAAGGCCGTCAATTTTGGCATCGTCTACGGCATTTCGGAGTTTTCCCTTGCCGAGGATATCGGCGTGACGCGCAAGGAAGCAAAGGCGTATATCGAAAACTATCTTCAGAATTACGCAGGCGTGCGGGAATACATGAAACATATCGTTGCGCAGGCGAAGCAGGATGGCTTTGTAACGACGATGTTTGGGCGCAGGCGCAATCTTCCTGAGCTCAAGAGCAGCAATTTCAACATCCGTTCGTTTGGCGAGCGCGTCGCGCTCAACACGCCCATTCAGGGCACGGCGGCGGATATCATCAAGCTCGCGATGATTCATGTGGACAAGGCGCTTCGCGAGCAGAAGCTTCAAGCGAGGCTCGTCTTGCAGGTACACGACGAGCTGATTGTCGAGTGCCCGATCGAAGAGCGCGAGCAGGTGACAGCGCTTCTGACCGAGCAGATGGAGCATGTGGCGAAGCTCTCTGTTCCGCTGCTGGCCGAGGCCAAGAGCGGCGCGAGCTGGTATGAGGCGAAGTGATGGACGTACAAATTTTACCGATGCAGGCGGCCGATGTGCCGCAGGTGGCGGAGCTGGAGAAAGCTTGCTTTTCCGACCCGTGGCCGGAGAGCGTCTTATCGCATGAGCTCGAAAACGAGCTGAGTCTGTGGCTCGTTGCGAAAAACGGAGACACGGTGCTCGGATATATCGGAAGCCAGAGCGTTCTGGATGAGGCGGATATGATGAACATCGCCGTCCGGAAAGATGCGCAGCGGCAGGGGATCGCGAAAAAGCTGATTCTGGCGCTCTGCGCGCGTCTGGCGGATAAAGGCGTTCAGTCGCTGACGCTCGAGGTACGCGATTCCAATGAGGCTGCGATCCGGCTCTATGAAGGCTTCGGCTTCTTGCAGGTGGGAAAGCGCCCCAACTATTACTTTCACCCGAAGGAGGATGCGCGCATCCTCAGAAAGGACGGTCTGGCATGAATATTTTATCAGTAGAGTCCTCGTGCGATGAAACGGCGGTTGCCATCGTGCGCGATGGGCGCGAAATTTTGACCGACTGCATTGCGTCACAGGTGGAGCTTCACAAGCTCTACGGCGGCGTTGTGCCGGAAATTGCGTCGCGCAAGCATATTGAGGCGATTTACGGTTTGGCGGATCAGGCGCTCGTAACAAGTGGCCTTACGCGCAAGGACTTGGACGCAATTGCCGTGACGTATGCGCCGGGGCTGATCGGCGCGGTTCTGGTCGGCGTGAATTTCGCGAAAGCGGCGGCTTACGCCATGGGGCTTCCGCTGGTGCCGGTGCACCATATCCGCGGCCACATCGCGGCAAATTACCTTGCGTACCCGGAGCTGGAGCCGCCCTTTATCTGCCTCGTCGTCTCGGGCGGGCACACGCTGATTGTCGACGTGCGGGGCTACACGGACTTTAGAATTCTCGGCACCACGCGGGACGACGCGGCGGGGGAGTGCTTTGACAAGGTTGCACGCGTGCTTGGTATGCCGTATCCCGGCGGCGCGGCGTTGGATCGGTGCGCGAAGACGGGAGACGAGGAAAAATATCCGTTGCCGCACACGAAGCTGTCCGGGAATCCCCTCGACATGTCGTTCTCCGGACTCAAGACGGCGGCGCTCAATCTCATCCACATGCACGAGCAAAAGGGCGAATCTGTCGACGTGCCGTCTCTTTGCGCGTCGTTTTCCAAGGCGGTCAGTGAAATGCTCGTGCCGCGGACGATGCAGGCTGTGAAGGAAAGCGGCTACCGGAAGCTTGCAATTGCGGGCGGCGTAGCGGCCAATTCCCGCATCCGTGCGGATTTTAAAACGGCCTGCGAAAAGCTCGGCGCGACGCTCTACACGCCGCCGCTTTCCCTCTGCGGCGACAACGGCGCGATGATCGGCAGCCAGGGCTACTATGAATTTCTCGCCGGAACGCGGGCAGGGCAGAATCTCAACGCCTTTGCCACACGCTCCATCGAGCAGAGCTACGAATAAAACAAGTATCCGGAAAGGGCGCACAGCAATAGCTGCGCGCTCTTTTTTTGACGGCTGCGCTGCAAAAAGTTACATTATGTAAATAATTACGGTTTTATGTCAATCATTTTCGCACCTTTATGCGGCGAAGTTCTTCATTTTTTGAACGCCCTATATCCTTCCAGAAATAGAAATTCTGCTTGTAAACAGGATAATTTTCGGATGTGCAAAACTCTGTGGACAGTGTGAATAACTTGTGCGGTGCAGCTTGCGTGTTATGATTACGGTAAACTATAAGAAAACCTGTGCCGGAATAAATCGGATGGCCTGTACATACGCTGTAGCAAAAAGGGGGACGAACATATGGGAAAGAAAAAGGCAGCTCGGAGCGTGCCTGCGCAGATTGTAATCGGGAGCGCGGCAGAGCTGGGATTCATGCTGGCGCTGACGGCGGTCATGGCGGCGCTCACGCTTGGCGGCGCGATCGGGCAGGGGAGTATCCGGACGGCGGCTCTTTGCGCGAACGCATTGGCGGCGTTCCTTGGAAGTCTTCTTGCGGCGAAGGGGTTTTCGCAGCGGCGGCTTCCGATGACGTTGCTCAGCGTGGGCGGGTATTTACTTTTGCTGCTGCTCGGGAACCTGCTGTTTGTGGGCGCAGCGCCGACGGACGGATTGGCGGTCTGTTTGCCGCCCATTGGCGCGGCAATCCTGGCGGCGCTGCTCGTCAGCCGGAAGCCGAAGACGAGGCGCAGACGATGATGCAGGAAAGCTTGCAAACGGCAAAGGGGTAAATTAAATTTACATCATGCAGGACACGTGCAAGTTTTCTTTCATAAGCCATATCTGGATTTTTGCCCGCGAAGGCACTACTAGATGTGGTGGAGTTTCCGGAAAAGTTCGGTTTTTGGACGGCCTTCAGTTGCGGATTTGACATAATACCATTGACATAACGCTTTGTCATAATTTACAAAGATTTCGAAAAGTTCCGATTTTTCTTGAAATCTCAAGCGATTTGCGCTATAGTAAGGACACTTCCCGGATTTCCCATCGGTAGAAATAACGCGGATTTCATAATTCGCGCCGTTTGCGCCGGGATCATGCTGCGGCAGCGCCCGCTCCGCGCGGTTCGTCCGGAAACTCTGCATACGCCTGCGCACGTTGATTCATACCACATCTTGTGCCGCAGGGAAGCGTCGTGCCGGATTTTCCACAACGTACCGCCCAATGCAGGAACGCCGCAAGTTTGGAAGGTCAGAGCCATGGACAACATCATTGCCAGATACGAAGATTATTTGATCCACACCAAACACGCCTCTGCCAACACCGTCTCGTCTTACATGCGGGACATCCGGCAGTACGCGTCATATCTGTCCGGCATTGACGTTGACGTGCTCGACGCCGATCAGAGCGTCGTGAGCGCGTACATGCAGTGGCTGCAATCGATCGGGAAATCTCCGGCGACGGTGTCCCGGTGTCTGGCCTCGCTCAAGAGCCTGTATCTGTTCGCCTTATCGGAAGATGAGATCGAGAAGAACCCGGTACATAACATCAAGGTCGAAAAGGCCGAAAAAAAGCTGCCGCAGATCCTGACCGGAAAAGAGGTCGAGCTCCTTCTCGAGCAGCCGCGCACGAGCGATATGAAGGGCTGCCGCGACAAGGCAATGCTCGAGGTTTTGTACGCGACCGGCATCCGCGTCAGTGAGCTCATCAACCTAAACATCGACGACGTGAGCATCACGGGCGGCTTTATTCGCTGCGAGTCCGGCGGGAAGACGAGAATCATTCCACTTTATCCCGAGGCTGTGCAGGCGCTTCATACCTACATCGACGACGTGCGGCTCAAGATGCTGGCGAATCCTTCGGAGCATTCGCTTTTTGTGAACGTCTCCGGCGAGCGAATGAGCCGGCAGGGCTTCTGGAAGATCATCAAGTTCTACCAGGAGAAGGCACAGATCGACAAGGACATCACGCCGCACACGCTGCGGCACAGCTTCGCCGCGCATCTGTTAGAGAACGGCGCAGACCTTCGTTCCATTCAGGAGATGCTCGGCCACAGCGACATTTCCTCCACACAGGTCTATGCACACCTCGTCAAGCAGAACCTGAAATCCGTCTATAATAAGTATCACCCGAAGGCATAAAATCGCCCGCGCAGTCCAAAGAAGGATCGCGCGGGTTTTGTATTTTGGAAAGAAACGCCGCGGTTCACATTCTGTCTGTGAGCCGCGGCGCTTTGATATTCAGATGCTTTTTTGAAGTTCGGAAAAGCTCTTTCCGGTCTTCCGGGCGATTTTTGCGAGGTCTTCAAACTCGGGCTTTTCGCGCGTAACGCCGTAGCCGGTCGATACCTTGACGCGAATATCACCATCCGGAGTCTGGATGGTCTTACTCTCGCGCGAGAGCGTATAGCGGCGGAAGGCCGATTCACGCACGCCGAGCGTCGTCGTGTGCCGGAAGAGAAGCTCGACCATTTTTTCGCGATCTAGCGGACGGCACATGCACGTGAGCAAAATGCCGGGGCGGTTCTTCTTCATGCCGACGCTCGTCCAATACACGTCCAGCGCGCCAGCGTCCAGCAACCGCTCCATTGCAAAGCCGATGGCCTCTCCGGTGCAGTCGTCAAGATTGCAGGAGAGCTCCAGAATTTCCTCCGTCGGCGCGTCCTGTTCTCCCAGCATCGCGCGCACACAGTTTGCAGCGGGGAAGTCCTTCGTTCCCATCCCATAGCCGGATTTTAAAAGCCGCATGGCGGGGAGCTCGCCGAATTTTGTAACAAAATGCGTTAAAAGTGCCGCGCCCGTCGGGGTGCAGAGCTCGCCTTGAATGGCCCCGCCGTAGATCGGCACGCCAGAAAGCAAAAGCGCCGTCGCGGGGGCCGGGACAGGGAGAATACCGTGGGCGCATTTGACCTGCCCGCACCCGACATGGACGCTCGACGCGTAGACCTTCTCCGGCGCAAGCAGGTGCATCAGCAAACATACGCCCACCACGTCTGCCAGCGCGTCTAACGTGCCGACCTCGTGGAAATGAATCTGGTCGACCGGCCTTCCGTGCACCTTCGATTCCGCTTCAGCGATCCGATGATAGACCGCCAGCGCGTCGTCCCGCACCGTTTGCGGCAGGTCCAGATGCGAGAGCAGGTGCTCGATCTCGTGAAGTCCTGTGTGTTGGTGGTGCTCGTGCTCGCCTGCATGCGTGTGCGCGTGGTCGGGCTCGCGCGCATGATCGTGTTCGCATCCATGCAAGTGCTCATGAAAGCTGTCGAGCTCCTCCGAGCCATGGACCAGCACCTTCATATGCGTACCGGTAATGCCGCACTTGACCGCAGGCTCGGCCGAAATTTCGATGCCGGGAAGGCCAAGGCTGCGCATCATATCTAAAAACGCCTGCTTGTCTTCCAGCAGCTCATAAAGCGCCGCCATCAACATATCGCCCGCCGCACCCATCGAGCAGTCCAAGTAGATAACTTTCATTATAAAAAACCTCGTAGAGTTTCGCGTCCGCAGATGCGAAATAAAATGGAAATTCATTTTATCCGGCGGCTTCGCCGACCGGAAAAATTCCTATCGCCTCGCAAGTGGGAGCTTTTCACGCAAAGCGCGAAAAGCTTGCGCGCAGTCGAGGCGCATCTCTTTGCTCAAAAAGCGTTAGCTTTTTGAGTAGCCTGTTCCGATGTGGTTGATCATGCTGGCCAGATATCCGGCTCCAAAGCCGTTGTCGATGTTCACAACGCTCACGCCGCTGGCGCAGGAGTTGAGCATCGCAAGTAAGGCCGCCACGCCGCCAAACGAAGCGCCGTAGCCCACGCTCGTCGGAACCGCGATGACCGGGCAGTCGGCAAGGCCGCCGATGACGCTCGCCAGAGCGCCCTCCATGCCCGCAATCGCGACGATCGCCTGCGCGCGCATCACATCGTCCGTGTGCGACAGAAGCCTGTGGAGCCCCGCGACCCCCACGTCGTAGAGCCGCACGACCTTGTTTCCGAGCGCTTCGGCCGTGAGCGCCGCTTCCTCCGCGACAGGCTGGTCGCTGGTGCCGCCGGTGGCAATCACGATGGTCCCGCGCCCCGTGGGCTCCGGCATCGTGCCAGCAATGCCGACGCGGCCCAGCTCATGGTAGGTGAGCGGCAGCCGGGGCATTAAAAACTCCGCCGCATCTTTGGACAGCCTCGTGATGAGGACGGTTTTCTGGCCGTGGGCGAGCATTGCCTGCGTGATTTTTAAAATCTGCTCCGGCGTTTTGCCCGCGCCGTAGATAACCTCGGCCGCACCTTGGCGCAGCGCGCGATGGTGATCGAGCTTTGCAAAGCCGAGATCCTCAAACGGCGCTTCCTTGAGCTGCAAAAGCGCATCGTCGACCGAGCGCTCGCCCGAAGCGACCGCCTGCAGCAGCTGCCGGATTTCCAGTTGCTCCATGCTTACCTCCCGTTCAGGTCCAGAAGGACAATCTCAAAATAGGGCTTCATGTTCTCCAAAATCTCCGACCGGCGGCTGAGCGCCTGCTGCATCTGTGCGGGCTTTAATTGCACGCGCGCCGCGTCATGGAACACCCGTACGCGAAAATCCGTAAAGCCGAGCGAAAAGAGCACCTGCTCCGCGCCCTCCACGCGCGCCAGAAGCGCCTCAGTGATGGCCTCCCCGGTCGGAACGCGGGTAGCCAGACATGCGTAGGCGGGTTTATCCCATGTAAAAAGACCTGCCTCGCGGGAGAGCTCGCGGATCTGCGCCTTGCTGAGGCCGCACAGGCGAAGCGGGGAGAGCACCGACATTTCCGTCAGCGCTTTCATGCCCGGGCGGTCGCCCGCGTCGTCGGAAGCGTTTGTGCCGTCGAGCAGAACTGTGTACCCGTCGGCCTTTGCCCGCTGCTGCAATGTGCCGAATAGTCCTGTCTTGCAGTAATAGCAGCGGTTTGCGGGGTTTTTGACCACGTCGGGGTTGGCGAGCGCGTCGAGCTCGATGATATGGAGCTCTGCCCCGAGCTGCGCGCAGAGCCTTTTTGCGTCCTCCAGCTCAAACTCCGGTTGGAAAGCGGTCTTGATGAAGTAGGGACGGATGTCTGCGCCGGCCTTGATTCCGGCATAGAGCAGATACGAAGAGTCCACGCCGCCGGAAAAGCCGAGCGCGGCCTTCGGATGTTCCGTAAAAAATTCCTGTAACGTCATAATAGCGCCTCGAAGAAAATGTTTTTCTCATTATAACGAAAATACAGGCCGCATGCAAGTGCAAAACCCGACAAAATCAGTAGGCAGGTCGCAGAGAAAACAGGACCGGCTGCGGTATATTTGCCCGCAACGTCCAATAGACTGTGGTGGGAGGGATGCAGATGGCGGCATTTCAGGAAATTCTGGACGTGCTTCCGGGACGGCTCCAGACGCTTGATTTTTCGGATGTGCAGGAGCTGCGGCTGCGCGTGGGGCAAGCCCCGGCGGTGCTGGAAAACGGGCGGGAGCAAAGACTTTTCGGGCTCGTGCGGCCCGGCGAGCTGGATGGCATTTTGCAGCGCGCGACGAGCTATTCGGCGCATGCCTGTCAGGATGCACTCCGGCAGGGCTATGTGACGCTTCCCGGCGGACACCGCGTCGGCGTGTGCGGCATCGTGGTCACAAGAAACGGAGAAATGACGGGCTTTCGGACAGTAAGCTCTCTTTGCATCCGCTTTGCGCGCGATATCCGGCTGGATGAAACTGCGCTTCTTCCGAGCCTCACCGAGTCCTGCCTCATTCTCGGCGCGCCCGGGGCTGGCAAAACGACGCTTCTTCGCGCATGCATCCGTGCCCTGTCCAATTCCGGCGAGCGTATGTGCGTCTGCGATGACCGGGGCGAAATTTCTGCCATGACAGACGAAGGCGCGCAGTTCGATCTCGGGCCGCAGACGGATGTTCTGACCGGCGTTTCAAAAAGCGAAGGCATGATGCTCCTTCTGCGCGCGATGAGCCCCACATGGATCGCGGCGGACGAAATTACAGCGCGGCGGGACTTGGAGGCTATGGAGCAGATCAGCTACTGCGGTGTTCGGCTCCTTGCAACGGCGCATGCGAAGGATTTGCAGGAGCTCAGGGCGAGACCGCTTTACCGGGAGCTGTTGTCCCTTGAAATTTTCAAGCGCTTTCTCGTCTTACAGCCGGACAGGCAGTTTTTCGTGCGGGAGGCGGGCGTATGCTGAGGCTTCTCGGTGCGGCGCTTGTTACCTTGTCGGCAAGCCTCGTCGGCTTCGGCTTTGCGCGGGGCGTGCGGCGGCAATGCGCGCAGTTAGAAGGACTTTTGTGGGCGCTGGATTTTATGCAGAGCGAGCTCTCTTCCAGACTCACGCCGCTGCCGCAACTGTTTTCCGCGCTGTCCGCCTGCCGGCAAAAAGACGTGGCCCTGTTTTTTGAAGCTGCCGGGCGCGCGCTGTCTGTGCCGCCGGGATGTACAGTTCCGGTCTCGTTCAAGCGGGGCTTTCAGGCCTCCCCGGGGCTCTCTCCGGGGCAGGAGGCCGTGCAAACGCTCTATGGGCTTTCCATGGGGCTCGGGCGGTTTGACTTAGAGTCCCAACTGGCTGCCATTGAGCGCGCGAAGGGGAGCATTACATCCGTTCTTCTGCAATTGCAGGCGCAAAAGCGCGCGCGGTGCAGAAGCTATGAAACCATCGGCATCTGCGCGGGGCTCGCGCTGGCCGTCATTTTATTGTAACGATGGAAATTGATCTGATTTTTAAAATTGCCGCCGTCGGAATCATTGTTTCGATTCTCAATCAGGTGCTCGTGCGCTCAGGCCGCGAGGAGCAGGCAACGATGACGTCTCTTGCAGGGCTCGTGGTCGTTCTCATGATCGTCGTGCAGCGCATTGCGGAGCTCTTTGACCTCGTCAAAACGCTCTTCCGGTTCTAACGCGATGGATACGTATGTGAAAATTGCCGCGTGCAGCGTTGTGTGTGCGATCCTCTGCGCGGTACTCAAGCCTCACGAGGGCGCGATCTCGCTTGCGATTTCCGTTTTATGCGCGGCGGGCGCGGCGATTGCAGCGCTGGGGTTACTCTCTCCGGTGCTGGAATTTTTCGAGAAGCTGCTGTCTTACACGGGGCTTTCCTCCGCCGTCTTTTCGCCGCTTCTCAAAACCGTCGCCATTGCGCTTTTAGGACAAGTCGCGGGCGCGTTCTGTCAGGACGCGGGACAGGGGGCGCTCGGAAAGATGGTCGAGCTCTGCGGGACAGTGCTCTGCCTTTGCACGGGGCTGCCGCTTGCGACGATGCTTTTAGAGCTCTTGCTGGAGCTGGGAGGCGGCTGATGCGGAGAATATTGCTTGCGGCGTTGGCGCTGCTTCTTTTGGCCATGCCTGTTCACGCGCAGGAGGCAGCAGAGCCGGATGTAACCTTTGGCGCGGAGAAACTGGAGCATGCACTGGACGAGGAAACGCGCGAGGCGTTGTCCGGTACTTCACCCACGTCTGCCGGGGATTTTGGAAAGGAGCTTTGGCACATCGTATCGAGCGCGATCTCCGGGGCAGGTCTCGCGCTCAGGCCCGCGCTGGTTTCAGCCGGAAAGGTACTTGCGGCGGCGATGCTGTGCGCGTTTGCATCTAGCGCGCAGGAGACAGACGCAATGAAGCTTCCGGCGCAGCTCGCGGGTGCGTTCGCCATCACGGCGCTTTGCACGAGGGACGTTTCGTCCATGATCGGCCTTGCGCGCGAGACGGTGACGAAGCTTTCGGATTTTACGGCGCTGCTGCTTCCAGTTCTGTCGTCGAGCTTGGCGGCCTCGGGCGGAAGCGTCAGCGCAGGGACGCTTCTGGCGGGCGGCTCGTTTGCGATGAGTCTTCTTACAAAGCTTGCCTCCGGCGTGCTCATCCCGCTCGTCTACGTCTACATTCTCCTTTCCGCAGCGGAATGCGCGACGGACGGCGGCGGACTTGGGAAAATCCGCGCGCTCGGCGGCCGGGCAATTTCGCTTCTCATCAAGGGGCTCTGCGCCGTCTTTACGGCGTACCTGTCTCTCAGCCGCGTGCTGACGGGCTCTGCGGACGCGTTCGCGCTCAAGGCGGCGCAGGCGGCCTTTTCCGGGATGGTGCCTGTTGTGGGCTCGATGCTGTCTGACGCGTCGGAATCTTTACTGGCAAGCGCCGGGCTGATTCGAAGTGCGGCAGGGGCGTTCGGGATTCTGGCGGTCATTTCCATGGCGATTGTGCCGTTTTTGCGGCTGGGCGCTTACTATCTGGCGCTAAAGCTCGCGGGCGCGATCGGAGAGGGCGCGGTCATGAAGCCCCACGCGGCGCTTTTATCAAACCTCGCCTCCGCCATGGGCTACATGATGGCCATTGCAGCGAGTGCACTTTGGATGAGCCTTGTCTCGGCGGCATGCTTTTTGAAGGCGGTGAACGGGTGATGGATGCTGTACGGCGGTATTTATTCTCTTTGTGCGCTGCGGCGCTGTTATGCTCGCTGGTACGTGCGCTCGTGCCCAAGGGGCGGATGAAAAGCATCTGCTCGCTTCTTTGCGGGGTATTTCTGGCGATGACGGCGCTCACAGGGCTTGCCGGATGGGAACTAAGCGACGTTGCGGAGGAGCTGACGAAAATGCGGATTGCGGCGGAAGAGGCGAGAACCGGCGTGGAGATTGGAAACCGCGAAGCGCTCAGCGCCATCATAAAGAGCAAAACGGAAGCATATATATGGGACAAAGCGCAGGAGCTTGGCCTTGCGGTCGCGATTGACGTAACGGTAGAGGAGGATGGCTCGTACCCCTATCCTGCCGCCGTTCGGATTACAGGTCCGTTTACAGAGCCGCAAAGACAGAGCCTCACACGGTACATCGAAGAAAACCTTGCCATCGGGAAGGAGCAGCAGACTTGGACGAACGAATAAGGACCCCGGATCTCAAAAAGTGGGGACTAAAACTACGGCGTGTGATCGAAACGTGGCGGCTGCCGCTTCTGATTCTAGCGCTGGGCGCGCTGATCCTTCTGTGGCCGTCCGGCAAAAAAGACGAGCCTTCGGCGGCAAAACCGGAAGCGGCGCAAGAAGCGCAGGCCACAGATATGCAGACGCGGCTCGAGCAGCTGCTGTCAAGCATGGACGGCGTAGGGCGCGTGGAGCTGATGCTCACGACCTCCGGAAGTGAGGAAATCTTCTATCAGACGGACACGCGCGTCTCCGGCGATACGCGGGAGGAGACAACGGTCTTTTCATCCACGCAGAGCACGCAGAAAACGCCCGTCGTCACGAAGACAAAAAGCGCACCCTATCTCGGAGCCGTCGTCGTGTGCGACGGAGCGGACAGCGCGGCAGTGCGGCTGCGCATCATGCAGGCAGTTTCCGCCCTGACAGGGCTTGGAAGCGATAAAATCAGTGTCATCAAAATGAAACGGCAATAGGAGGAGCGAACATGAAAATCTGGAAACGAAACGCGGTCATTGCAACGGTGCTTTTGTTCATCTGCGCGGGCGTGTATCTCAACTGGTCGTATAACAACCGGCAGAAAACGCCGGATCTGACCGACACACTGAACGCCGAGCAGGTGATGGGGGAGGCGACGCTTCAAATGGAGGACGCAGCAGAGCCTGTATCCCTGGACACAAGCGCAGGTTCGACGGATGATTACTTTGCGCAGATGCGCCTGAGCCGGCAGTCCTCGCGCGACAGCGCAGTCGAGCTCTTGGAAGAGACGATCGCCTACGACGAGGGAACGACGGTGGGGGACACCGCCTCGCAGACCCTCAACCGCATTGTCGGCGCGGCGCTCAGCGAGGCGCAGATCGAGAGCCTGATCATCGCCAAAGGCTTTACCGACTGTGTGACCTACATGGCGGACGATACCGTGAGTGTTGCGGTTTCTGCCCCGGCCGAAGGGCTTTCGACCGCCGATGTGGCGCTCATTTCGGACGTTGTGACATCACAGACGGACTATGATTTGTCGCAGGTTCGCGTGATCGAAGTAAAAGCGCAGTGAAAAACAGTTGAAATTCCGGAAGTTTGTGGTACAATGTTCGCATAAGCACCGAAACCCGGAGGTAATACGATGGCGGAAAATAAAGAATACTTCACGCAGGAAATGGAGAACGGCTCCATTCAGATTTCGGAGGACGTTGTCGCGTCCGTGACCGGTATGGCCGTGCTCGAGGTCGAAGGTGTCTGCGGCCTAAGCAGCACCATCGGAACGGATATCGCCGAAATGCTCGGCATGAAGACGCTCTCCAAAGGCGTGCGTCTTTCGAGCACCGAGTCTGGCGCGCTGCGCATCGACTGCGACGTTGTCGCAAAGTTCGGCCAGAACATCTTTGAGCTTGCCAAGAACGTGCAGGAAAACGTCAAGTCCAGCGTCGAGTCTGTCACCGGACTCACCGTCGGCGAGGTCAACGTGACCGTCTGCGGCATTGCACTGCCGAAGGAAGCAAAGAAATAACGGAAAAATAAACCCTTTGCCGGTTGTGACAAAGGGTTTATTTTTGCTGCAACTTCCTGTATAATAAATAATCATTTTGAGAGAGAACGCTGCATTTTGCGGCGAAGGAGAACTGCAATGACCAGATCAAATGCAAGAGAGATTGCCTGCCACCTTGTCTATGAAATGAACTTCAACGGCATCACTGCCGACGAGGCGATGAACCTTCTGATGGACCCGGACTACTATCCGTCGCTGGCTTCAGAGACCGAAATTTACGCCGAGCGCCCGTCCGGCAAGCAGGCGGAATATCTTGCAGGTGTGGTCCACGGCGTGGAGCGCGAGCGCGAAAAGCTTGCAGGCTTTATTGAGAAGAACGCCATCGGCTGGAGCCTTGGGCGCATCTCCAAGGTCGCCGTCGCTGTCATGGAGGTCGCAATGTATGAGTGCGAGCATGAAGCCGACGTGCCGACAGCGGCCGCCATCAGCGAAGCGGTCGAGCTGACGAGAAAATATGAGGACGAGGACGTGGTGTCCTTTGTCAACGGCATTCTTGGGAAATTTGCCCGGGAGGGCATGGCACAATGATGGTTTTGGGGCTGGATACCAGCAACTACACCACATCGGCAGCTGCATTTGACGGCGTGAGCGGTAAAAACTGCTCACGTCTTTTGGATGTAAAAGAAGGCGAACTGGGGCTTCGGCAGTCGGACGCGCTGTTTTCCCATGTCAAGCGCCTGCCGGAGCTGGTTTCGCAGCTTTTCGCGGAGCTTCCGAGAGACGAAATCGTGGCCATCGGCGCTTCGACAAGACCGCGGGCTGTCGAGGGCTCGTATATGCCGTGCTTCCTCGCAGGCGAAAGTCAGGCGCGGAACCTCGCGACCGTTCTGGATGTCCCGTTCTACGCTTTTTCTCACCAGCAGGGGCACATTGCGGCGGCCTGCTGGTCGTCAAACCGCATGGACTTGCTGGATACGCCGCATCTGGCGTGGCACCTTTCTGGCGGTACGACGGAGCTGTTGCTCGTCACGCCCGGAAACAAGAACGTAAACGCCGAGAAAATCGGCGGCACGCAGGATATTTCTGCCGGGCAGCTTATCGACCGGACAGGGAACACGCTTGGCCTTCGCTTTCCGTCTGGAAAAGAAATTGACCGTCTCAGCCGGGAATCTGGCTGCCGCGAGCGGTTTAAGGTCAAGCTGAACGGTCTGGCGTTTTCGTTTTCCGGTTTAGAGAACAAGATGCACGCATTTTATGACGCGACGCACAGCCCAGCCGATACGGCAAGGTACGTCCTCAACTGCGTGTGCTCGTGCATCGTGGCGGTCACGCGCGAAGCGTTAAAGCAATATCCGGGCTTTCCTGTCGTCTTTTCCGGCGGCGTTGCGTCCAATTCGCAGCTGAGAGAAAGCTGCAGGGACTTTGACGCGATTTTCTCCCCGCCTGAATACTCCACCGACAACGCCATGGGCATTGCCGTTCTCACATGGCTGCAAGGGGTGTAGCGATGGAACGGAAGATTTTAGACGTCAGTCAGGTCAATGAATACATCAAGGGCCTCATGGATACCGACGAGCTTTTAACGGGGCTTTGCATCCGCGGCGAGCTCAGCAACTATAAAATTTACCCCTCGGGACATCACTATTTTACCCTCAAGGATGCGGGCGGCGCGCTTCGCTGCGTGATGTTCCGCTCGAGCGCGGCGCGGCTCCGCTTCCGGCCGGAAAACGGGATGAAGGTGCTCACGATGGGCAGGATCACCGTTTTCCCGCGCGACGGCGCGTACCAGCTCTATTGCAGCGACCTGACCCCGGATGGAATCGGCGATTTATATGTCGCGTTTGAACAGCTCAAAGCGAAGCTCTCCGCCGAAGGACTCTTTGACGCGCGGTACAAAAAGCCGCTGCCGCCGTTTCCGCACCGGATTGCCATCATCACCTCCGGCGCGGGCGCAGCGATTATGGACATGCTGCGGATTTTGGGAAAGCGCTATCCTTTGAGCAAGGTTGTCATTCTTCCTGTGCGCGTGCAGGGGCAGGAAGCTCCCGCTGAGATTGCGGGCGCCATCCGCTATGCGAACAAGTATCAGGTAGCGGATGTCATCATCACAGGCCGCGGCGGCGGCTCGATGGAGGACCTCTGGGCGTTCAATGACGAGCGCGTGGCACGGGCGATTTTTGCATCCGAAATTCCGGTCGTCAGCGCGGTCGGGCACGAGCCGGACGTGACGATTTCCGATTTCGTTGCCGATGTGCGCGCGGCGACGCCTTCTAATGCAGCAGAGCTTGTCGCGCCCGACCAGAACGATCTGCGTGCGTATCTTCTCACCGCGCAAAAGCGCATGGCGCAGGCAATGCAGAAGCAGATAAAGCTCGACCGGAAAACACTTGATGGCCTGAAAAACCGAAGGGTGCTGCAATCGCCGATCAATTATGTAAACGAAAAACGGCTGCTGCTGGATCACAGCGCGCAGCGGCTCGGCGCGGCGATGCAGCGCAATCAGGAGGCGCAGAAGCGCCGCTTCATCCATCTGACAGCGAAGCTTGACGCACTGAGCCCCTTGAAGGTTCTTGCGCGGGGCTACAGCGTGGTCTTGACCGAAGATGGCCGTGTCGTGCAGCGCGCGGAGCAGGTAAGCGTCGGGCAGCAGGTTACCGTAAAATTAAGCGAGGGAAGCATCACCGCTTCCGTCCTTGGAACGCAGGAGGAACGCCATGGCAAAGAAATCACAGAGCTTTGAGCAGTCAATCACAAGGCTCGACGAAATTGTCCGTCAGCTCGAGCAGGGGAATGTGCCGCTGGAGGACGCGCTCAAGCTCTTTCAGGAAGGGACGGCTCTGGTCGACACCTGCGGCAAGCTCCTCGACAAAGCAGAGCTTGAGGTCGTCAAGCTGATGAAAACCGCCGACGGCACACCGGCAGAAACGGAGTATGAACGCGATGATGTTTAAAGACATAATGGCAGACTACCAGAAAACCGTGGAGGACTATCTGAAAACGCTTTTCACCGACGACGTACCGCAGAAGCAGCTTTTCGACGCAATGCGCTACAGCTTACTTGCCGGCGGCAAGCGCATCCGCCCGATTCTGACGCTGGAGTTCTGCCGCGTGTGCGGGGGCGATATGGAAAAGGCATTGCCCTTTGCGGCGGCCATCGAGATGGTGCATACCTACAGCCTCATCCACGATGATCTTCCGTGCATGGATAACGACGACTACCGGCGCGGCCGGCTCACGAACCACAAGGTTTTCGGTGAGGCAAATGCTGTCCTCGCGGGAGATGCGCTTCTGACCGCAGCATTTGGCTCGCTTGCAAAGGCGGAGCTTCCGGCGGATAGAATCTGCAAAGCCGTGGCGCTGTTATCGAAACGTGCCGGCGAATGCGGTATGGTCGGGGGACAGGTTTTGGATCTGGCTGGCGAGCAGCTCGTTCTGACGGAGGAGGAAATTTTTAACGTCCATCGTCTCAAGACCGGTGCGCTCATTTCGGCTGCCTGCCAGCTTGGTGTCATCGCAGCGGGCGGAACGCAGGAGCAGCTGGACGCGGCGGACCGGTACGCGGAAGCGCTTGGCCTTGCGTTCCAGACAAGAGACGATATGCTGGACGTCCTCGGAGACTCCGGCAAGATGGGCAAGGCCACCGGCATGGACGAGAACAAGAACACATTCGTCCGACTCTACGGCGTGGGTGCGTGCTCGCGGCTCATTGAAAAGGAAACGCAGAAAGCCATTGAGGCGCTCGGCGCGTTCGAGGACTCCGACTTTTTAAAGGAGCTTTCCATGAAGCTCGCGATTCGCGAGTGCTAAAACCTTTTGCTGTGCGTAGGGGCGGACGACTCTGTCCGCCTGCGGAAAATTCCAATTTTACGGTAATCTTTGGCGAATTCGATGCTTCTAAAGGGCGGACAGAGGCGTCCGCCCCTACGAAATTCGGATTACATTAACACAAACGCAACTGGACTCTCTTCTTCGGAGGAGGGTCTTTTTCTTACGCTCGTTCATAGAATATTCTTGAATATGAGCTTGTATATACACTGGAAACATGGTATAATATGCGAAGTCTCGCGATGTGGGTGCCTTTGCCCCTTTGCGCGGCGAACGATGGCGCAGTATCCTAGTCAGCCTGCCGGTTTCGAGGAAGGGCCTAAAAATCCTTTAAAGGGCACATCTGTGAAGCCCCTGGTGTCTGCTTCTTACGCCCAGTCTGGGGTGGATGCTGGGGGGAGGCAATTTTGCCTGCGGCGGCCGGGCGCGTTTCAATGGCATGAAATGAGCGACCCGCCCGCTGTGGAGACCGGATCTCGTGCAGCGGCGTACTCCCTTTGCGGTCTAAACGACCGCTGTACGGTACCGGCTTGAACCTGCATTGCGGTGCTACCCGGCTTTTACGCCGTGAACGCTGTGTGCAGCGTAGCCTGCCTTGCGTGGACAGCTCGGGGAAAGGCGCGCCGACACCATTTGAAAATGGCGAACGCGCTTCTTGAAACACTGTCTGCAAAAGAGGATTAGAACCGGAAGAAAGCTGTTATGGAAATCATCTAGGCTGTCGATTCGGGCAGATCTGGGATTGCGGTACGGACTCAGTGGCAATCGGGTACCGGTTTTGGCAACGAATCGGCCCGGGCATGAAAGGGAAACCGCCTCTTCGGCGACGGGAGGCTGCCCGGGTGGAAAACAAACCCGACCTAAGCCGTAAGATTAACCAGATCTGCCGCCATCTGAATTGCCCAAAAAGCAAGCGCTTTTTGGGCAAAGGAGCTGCGCCTGTGGGCGCAAAACTCTACGAGGTTTTTGCAGGATGCAAATACGGGCTTTTTCCGTTACACGTAAAATCTTCAAACAACGCGTAGGGGTCGATGCCAACATCGACCCATTGGGAACCTGCGGATTCGCCGAAGTTTTTCATGAAATCGGTGGATTCTGCTGGGACGATGTGGGCATCGTCCCCTACGCAGGTTTTGGTTCATTTTTATGATATGTAGGAGAAAACGATTTGGCTGCGCAGAAAAGCGGGAAGGCGCCGAAGAAGTCCGGAACGGACTGGCGCTGGATCATCACGATTTTTGTCATTACTGTCTGCATTTCGGCGGTGATGAGCCTGATTTCAACCAATTTGCTCGCAAACGCAACGCTTGGCGTGTCGTTTGTGATTCTGATCAGCATCATTGCCATCGGCATTGTGTTTGATATCATCGGCGTTGCCGTGACGGCGGCGGACGAAAAGCCGTTTCACTCGATGGCCTCGCGCAAGGTGCCGGAGGCAGGAGAAGCCTTGAAGCTCATCCGGAACGCCGGACGGGTGTCGTCGTTCTGCAACGATGTGATCGGCGATATCTGCGGCGTCATCTCCGGCTCCGCATCCGCGACGATTGCCGTGCGCGTATGGTCGATGCACCCCGGCATGCAGGAGCTTGCCGTTACGCTTTCGATGTCCGCGCTGGCCGCGGGGCTCACCGTCGGCGGAAAGGCCTGCGGCAAATCCTTTGCCATCGGCTCCAGCACGACGGTCGTGCGCACGGCGGCGACCATTCTGCACTTTTTCCATACCATTCCCGAAAAACTCCGTCCAAAGCGCAAGCGCTAAGGAAATCGTGAGGGGCTTTGCCCTTCGCAAAGAGGTACGTATGATTTTAGAGAAAATTCACACCAGAGCGGATCTTCTGGCGCTGACCGACGCAGAGCAGGCGCAGCTCTGCCGGGAGATCCGCGATTTTCTGGTTCGCCACGTCAGCCAGACCGGCGGGCATTTGGCGTCGAATCTTGGCGTTGTGGAGCTGACGCTCGCAATTGAGCGCGTATTCGACACAAAAAAGGACCGGCTCGTTTTTGACGTCGGCCATCAGAGCTATGTTCATAAGCTGCTCACCGGGCGTGCAGACGGCTTTGACAGGCTTCGGCAGCTCGGCGGGCTATCCGGCTTTCCGGACCCGTCAGAGAGCATCGCGGACGCCTTCATCGCCGGACACGCGTCTAACGCTGTCTCAGTTGCGCTTGGCATGGCACGGGCAAGAACGCTCGAGAAGCAGGACTACAGCGTCATCGCCTTCGTCGGCGACGGCGCGCTCACGGGCGGGCTTTCCTATGAGGGCCTGAATAACGCGGGCGCGAGTCGGGAGCCCTTGATCGTCATTTTAAATGATAACGGCATGTCCATCACGCCGAACGTCGGCGCGATTTCGCGGCATCTGGCAAAGGTTCGCCTGCGGCCGGACTATCTCGGCTTCAAGCTCCGCTACCGCGCCTTCACGGCAAAAATCCCCGGTGGGCAGAAACTCTATCAGTTTACCCATAAGCTCAAAGAGCGCTTCCGCCGGACGCTTTTGGGCACGAATCTTTTTGACAGCCTCGGCTTTACCTATCTCGGCCCCGTCGACGGGCACGATATCCAAAAGGTAGAAGCGCTTCTAAAAACCGCAAAGGCGCTCCATGAGCCGGTGCTGCTGCACCTGATCACAAAAAAGGGCAAGGGCTACGAGCTGGCGGAAAAAATGCCGGCGGCCTATCACGGCGTTGGAAAGTTCGACCCCGCACGCGGGACAAGCAGCGTCCATCAGCCCTGTTTTTCAGACGTTTTCGGCCAGACGCTCACGGAGCTCGCCTTGGAGAATCCGAGGGTCTGCGCCATTACTGCCGCCATGCGCGACGGAACGGGACTGAAAAGCTTCTCGGAGGTCTGCCCCGACCGGTTCTTCGATGTCGGCATCGCCGAGGAGCACGCGCTCTCGATGGCCTGCGGCATGGCAAAGCAGGGACTTATCCCGGCGGTCGCGATTTATTCGACGTTTTTGCAGCGTGCGTTTGATATGCTGCTGCATGACATGGCGCTTTTGCAGCTGCACGTGGTGCTGGGGGTCGACCGCGCCGGTCTCGTCGGAGAAGACGGAAGGACGCACCACGGCATGTTCGACGTTGGCTACCTCCGGCAGGTGCCGGGGCTTAAAATTTACTGCCCGGCAAGCTTTGCCGAGCTCCGCGTGATGCTCCGAGAGGCTGTCCTGACGGACACGTGTCCCGTCGCTGTGCGCTATCCCAGAGGCGGCGAGGGCGCTTACCGGGAAAACGCGGAAGAAACGCGCCTGAAAGAGGGAACGTCCTGCACTGTCATTACCTACGGAACGATGATCAACGCAGTGCTCGAGGCGGCGGAAGCGGCCGAAAAGGATGGGCTGTCTGCCGAAATTCTGAAGCTGCGGACGATTGCCCCTATCGACTGGGCGGCCATCGAAGCGGCCTGCCGCAAGACGGGACGTGTGCTCGTGGTGGAGGAAACATCCGACCGCGGCTGCGTGGCAAACGATATTTTCTCGCATCTGGCGCAGGCTAACATTTCCTGCGTCTGCGCAAAGCAGAATCTTGGAGCTTCCTTCATCGGTCACGGCGCGATGCAGGATTTGTATGAGTTGACCGGCCTGAACGCGAATGCGCTCTTGGGCAGAATCCGGGAGGTATGTCATGAAGCATAAGGAGCGGCTGGATGTGCTGCTGGTAAGTCTCGGCCTTGCAGAGTCCCGCGCGAAGGCGCAGGCCACGATTATGGCGGGCGAGGTCTACGTAAACGGCCAGAAAGCGGACAAGTCCGGCATGGAGGTCGACATAACCTCAAACATTGAGGTGCGCGGCAGCGCCTGCCCGTATGTCAGCCGGGGAGGCCTCAAGCTTGAGAAGGCGCTCAAAAATTTCGGTGTTGACCCAACGGGCTACGTTTGCAGCGACTCTGGCGCATCGACGGGCGGGTTTACTGACTGCCTGCTTCAGCAGGGGGCAAGCAAGGTCTTTGCCATCGACGTGGGCTACGGCCAGCTGGCGTGGAAAATTCGCAACGACCCGCGCGTCGTTGTCATGGAGCGGACGAACATCCGCTATGTTACTCTGGAAGACCTGGGCGAGCCGCTTGACCTGTCTGTCATCGACGTATCGTTTATCTCGCTCTCGCTGGTGCTCCCGGTCGTAAAGACGCTTTTAAAACCCACGGGGCAGGTGCTGTGCCTCATCAAGCCGCAGTTTGAAGCGGGGAAGGACAAGGTCGGCAAAAAGGGTGTTGTCCGCGACCCGGCCGTGCATGAGGAAGTGCTCCAAAACTTCATCTCGCTTGCAAAATCTCTTGATTTTACCATTCGGAACCTGACCTTCTCGCCCGTCAAGGGGCCGGAGGGCAACATTGAATTTCTTGCGCATCTTTCCATGCAGCCGGGCGAGGATTCCTATCTGGCTCCCGGCGATCTGGTCGCGCAGGCGCACGCTGCGCTGAAAGGATGAGCCCAATGAAAATTGTTCTGACGCCGAATCCATACCGGGACAAGCAGTTCCGGACGGTCCAGCAGGCGAAAAAGATTCTGGAAAGCTGCGGCGTGGAGACCGTGATGTGCCTGCCGTTTGACGTGGACCGGGACTATGAGCTCCCGAAGACGATGGACTTCCGGGATTTGCACCGCGAGATCAAAAACGCCGATATGCTGGTCTGCTTCGGAGGCGACGGCACGATTCTCCATGCCTCCAAAATTGCCACCGCGCACGGCCTTCCCATCCTTGGCGTGAACATTGGAACGATGGGCTTTATTGCGGAGTTAGAAGCCGGAGAGCTGGAACTTTTGCGCAAGCTCCCCACGGGAGACTATACGCTCGAGCCGCGCAGCATGATCGACGTGACCGTCACCGGTGCAAACGGCCAAAAGCTGCTGCATGAGACGGCGCTCAACGACGCGGTCGTCACCAAGGGCGCCATCGCGCGCGTGGTGCAGGTGTCGGTCTACTGCGATAATGTAGAGGCCACGAGCTTTTCAGGAGACGGCGTGATCATCTCGACCCCGACCGGCTCCACGGCCTACTCCATGTCCGCCGGCGGCCCGATCGTCGAGCCGTCTGCCAGAAATCTTCTGATTACACCGATCTGCGCGCATGCGATGCTTACAAAGACCATCGTCGTATCTCCGGAGCGCGTCATTTCCGTCAGGATCGGGAAAATCGGACGGCACAACGCCTATTTGTCGGTCGACGGCGGCAGAGCGTTCCGGCTCAATACCGGAGACGTTATCACCACAAAGACCGCACAGAAGACGACAAAGCTGGTGCGGCTCAAGCAGACGAGCTTCTTTGACATCCTCAACAAAAAATTTATCGACAGGCAGAGGTAACGCCATGAAATCAAAACGCCACGAGAAAATTCTCGAGCTCATCCGCGACAACGACATCGAAACGCAGGAGCAGCTTTTGCAGCAATTGCAGGAATGCGGCTTCAACACCACGCAGGCCACCATTTCCCGGGATATCAAGCAGCTTCGCATCATCAAGGAGCTCGGCCCGAACGGGACCTATCGCTACAGCGCGAGTGCAAAGCCTGTGGAGCATGCGTTTTCCTCCAAGCTCAATATCATCTTCAGTCAGTGCGTGACAAGTGTAGACTATGCGCAGAACATTATCGTCATCAAGACCCTGCCTGGGCTTGCAATGGCGGCCTGTTCGGCGCTCGATAAATTAGACCTTCCCGAGGTGGTCGGGACGCTGGGCGGCGACGATACGTGCATGGTCGTTCTGCGGGACGCTTCCTCGGCGGCCGGTATCTGCGCGGAGATCCGCAGCCAGATCACGACCCATGCCCCCCGCGCCTAAAAACTGCCGAAAGGAGAATCGGCCATGCTGAGCGTTCTGCATATTGAAAATATCGCCGTCATTGAGCAGGCGGAAATTCTCTTCGAGGGCGGCTTCAACGTTCTGACCGGCGAAACCGGCGCCGGTAAATCCATCGTCATTGACGCGATTTCGGCGATCTTAGGCGAGCGCACATATCGGGATGTCATCCGAACCGGCGCTAGCCGCGCGTTTGTGAGCGCGATTTTTACGAAGATTCCGGAATGCAGCTGGTTTTCCGAGAATCAGGTGGAATTTGACCCGCAGGAATTGCAGGTGCAGCGCGAAATTTACGCGGACGGAAAAAATGTCTGCCGCGTGAACGGGCGGCCGGTAAGCGTGGCGGCGCTTAAAAAGCTGGGCGCAAGGCTCATCAACATCCACGGCCAGCACGATTCGCAGCAGCTCTTTGACGAGGAAAACCACCTGACTTATCTCGACGCGTTTGCACGCGATGAAAAAGAGCTGGAAGACTACCGCGCGGCATTTGACGCGCTGCAATCCGTCCGGCGGGAGATGCAAAAGCTCAGCATGGACGAGTCAGAAAAGCTGCGGCTTTTAGAGTCGCTCCAATATCAGATTGAGGAAATCCGGGCAGCAAATCTTACGCCCGGCGAAGAGGAGCAGCTCAAGGAGCGGCGCAAGGTGCTCCAGAACGCGGAGAAGCTCTCGGACGCACTGCGCGCGGCTGATGAAGCGCTCTACGGTGGAGACAGCTCCGACGGCGCGGCGGGCCTTTTATCCAATGCTGAGCATGCGCTTTCCCGGGTAAACAACATCAGCGCAGACATGGAGACGCTCTATCAGAAAATCTCGGACCTTATGTACAGCGTGCAGGACGCAGCAGACGAGCTTCGCGCGATGCGGGATGATTTGAGCTACTCGGAAGGGGAGCTCGAGCAAATTGAAGAACGGCTGGACACCATTCACAAGCTCAAGCGCAAATACGGCGCAAGCGTAGAAGATGTTTTGACGTATCTTCAGAAATCCGAGCAGCGGCTGGATGAGATTGAATTTGCGTCCGACCGCTTAGAGAGCCTCAAAAAGCAGCGGGCAGCGTTTCAAAAAGAGGCCGTCCGGCTGGGAGAAACCCTTCGTGAAAAACGGATTCAGGCTGCAAAGGAAATGGAGACGGATATCTGCGAGGAGCTGCGGCAGCTCGATATGCCGAAGATCCGCTTTGTCTGCGAGTTTACCCCGCAGGAGCCTGCGGAAACCGGGTTAGATCGCGTGCGGTTTTTGATGTCCGCGAATGTCGGCGAGGCGCTCAAGCCGCTCTCAAAGGTTGCTTCTGGCGGCGAGCTGGCCAGAATCATGCTCGCCATGAAGCAGGTGCTCGCGCAGCAGGACGGCGTGCCGACGCTGATTTTTGACGAGGTCGACGCGGGCGTGAGCGGAAGGGCCGCACAGAAGGTGGCGCTCAAGCTCTGGGCCGTGTCCAAAGGGCGGCAGGTGCTCTGCGTGACGCATCTTCCGCAGATTGCCGCGATGGCGGATGCAGAGTTTACCGTGGAAAAGCGCGTGGAGCACGAAAGAACATACACGAGCGTGCTGCATCTGGATGACGCAGGGCGCAGGCAGGAGCTGGCCCGCCTCATCGGCGGCAGCATGATCACGGAAACAACGCTTGCCGGCGCGGCAGAGCTTCTGCGGCTGGCAGATGAAGCAAAAAAGGGGGATATAACATGAAACTTCGAAGAATTTTGCTCATATTTGCAGCTGCGGTGCTTCTTTGTACGGCGGTCTGCGCCGGCGATTACAAGGACGTAGCCGATGCGCATTGGGCAAGCGAACAGATCGCATATCTGTCAGACGAGATCACCGGCTACCCGGACGGCACGTTCCAGCCGGACAAGACTGTCACACGCGCAGAATTTGTGTCGCTTCTGGCGCGTATCGCTTTCCCGGAGGAGCTTAAAAACGAAACCGGCAGCACATGGTGGGAACCTGCGTTCCGCGTCTGCGAGGCAAACAATCTTCTGAGCGGCACGTTCGGATACAGTGCGCCGATGCCGCGCGGCGAAATTGCCAATATCCTTGGTACGCTTTGCCGCGGCTCAGACGGTGTCAATGCGCGCGCGGACGCTGCGGAGCAGTTTGTCATCAACTGGAACGAGCAGCGCATGCAGTCGCCTGCATGGCAGCCAATGTTCTCTGATACCGCAGATTTTGAGATGTTCAGCGATGCGCTGTGCGTCTGCGTCAATCAGGGCCTTCTGACCGGCTACCCGGACGGAACGTTCCGGCCCAAAAACGGCGTAACGAGAGCGGAAGCCGCTGCGATTCTGGCGCGCCTGAAGGCGCAGATCGCGCTGCATAAGGCGGATTGCGCCTACATCTGCACGGTTGGACAGAACTGGCTGATCGCGCAGACCGGAAAGACAGAAACGAGCCTGCATCTTGTCAAGCCGTTGACCGGCGAAAAAACGCCGCTTGGCTTCAGCTTCCGGACGAAAACCGACGAGCTTGCTGGCTGGAGACTTTTTTCCGGCTCCGACGGAACGTATGTCTGGGGTGAGGCAGGTCTTTACAAGCGCGAGGGAGACACGCTCCGCACGATCTATCCCGAGCCGGTTCTGGATTTTGTCCAGTCAGGCGAGCGCTATTACATTCTGACGCATCCGGAGGAAGAATACCCAACGTATCTCTATGCTGCGATGTACTATCCCTGTGCGACGCAGGTCGTTTCTGTCGACTGGGACTGGAACACGACGCTGCTTGCCTCGCGCGACGAGAGCAATAACATGCAGAACCTGACGGATCTTTACGTCGAAAACGGGAAAATTTATGTTGCAGGCACGTACTGCATGGGCATGATGGACGTGCACTGCGCGCTCTACGAAGTCACAGACGGGAAGCTTACGGCGTTATTTGGCGAATACTGATTGACAAACCGCGTCATTTCTGGTATGATACTACCGTTATATGGACACAGTGAAGAAGGGAAGAAGTAGCCCGCTTTCCGTCCCAAGAGAGTTTCCGGTTGGTGCAAGGAAATGGACGCGGCGCGTGAAATACCTCCCGGAGCTGCCCCCTGAAAGGAAACGATTAGGGGTGTGTCGGTCGCGCCCGTTATCGCGCAGGATGCCAATCGGCACCCGGTAAGGTCTGCTTTGTGAGAAGCAGACAACCAGAGGTGGTACCGCGAGTTTTCGCCCTCTGCTCAACATTGTTGGGTAGAGGGTGTTTTTTGTTTGCCGCTTCCAACGGTATGGGGCTTTTTACTGCTGTGCGTGACCCAGGGGTCAGGGGAAAACTGGCAGAAGCCTGCCAGCCTGGTAGTTCCAACCCCAGCTCTGCATCCCATATCCGTAAGGCGGCAAAGCCGCCAACGGCTATCGGAATTCTTCTTAGCTGCGCAAAGAAGAACGGCGTCGGCCGTCAAGAAGAAGTTGCCCAGAGGAAACCCTTGGAAAAGGTTTCCTCTGGATTCCTTCCCAAACAGAGGGGCTGCGTTCTCTGCGATGAGGTCCCCCGTCCCCCATCGCAGCCTGCCGCAAGGCATTTTTGCAGAGCAAAAATGCCTTGCGGCGGACAAGTCTTCCAAATTTGCTGCTCGGCAGTAAAATCGTCAGACTTTTTACATGCCAGTAGGTACTTGCATGCCAGAAAGAGAGTGCTTCCAAAATACGTAGAAGACGCTCGACTGGGTGGGCACTGTAAATCTGGGCCTCCGGGGATCTCAAAAGGGCCGCAGCCCTTTTGTTTCCGAAAGAGTCCAGAGAAAACCCTTTTGAAGGGTTTTCTTTGGGCAACTTCTTCCCGGCGGCTCGACACGGCGCTTCTTTGCGCAGCTAAGAAGCGTGGGGTCGAAATCAAACAAGCTGGCAGGCTTCTGCCAGTTTAAAATGGCGCTCGCGCCACGGCAAAAACTTTGTTAACAAATTACTTGATAATAGAAGGAGAAACACAATGGGTATCTATGAAGAACTGCAAGCGCGCGGGCTGATCGCACAGGTGACCAACGAGCCGGAAATTCGCGAAATGGTCAATAACGGCAAGGCCACGTTCTACATTGGCTTTGACCCCACGGCGGACTCGCTGCACGTCGGCCATTTCATGGCACTTTGCCTCATGAAGCGGCTCCAGATGGCGGGAAATCGCCCCGTCGTCCTCGTTGGCGGCGGCACAGGATATATCGGAGACCCCTCCGGCCGGTCGGACATGCGCTCGATGATGACGCCGGAGATCATCCAGCACAACTGCGACTGCTTCAAAAAGCAGATGGAACGCTTCATCGACTTCGGCGAGGGCAAGGCCATCATGGTCAACAACGCCGATTGGCTGCTGAAGCTCAACTATGTCGAGCTGCTGCGAGACGTTGGCGCATGCTTCTCGGTCAACAACATGCTTAGAGCCGAGTGCTACAAGCAGCGCATGGAAAAAGGTCTGAGCTTCCTCGAGTTCAACTACATGATCATGCAGTCGTATGATTTTTACTACCTGTTCCAGCATTACGGCTGCAACATGCAGTTCGGCGGCGACGACCAGTGGTCGAACATGCTCGGCGGCACGGAACTCATCCGCCGCAAGCTCGGCAAGGACGCGCACGCGATGACCATCACGCTGCTTATGAACTCCGAGGGCAAGAAGATGGGCAAGACCGCCAAGGGCGCCGTCTGGCTCGACCCCAATAAGACGACGCCGTTCGAGTTCTACCAGTACTGGCGCAATGTCGGCGACGCAGACGTACTCAAGTGCATTCGTATGCTGACGTTCCTGCCGCTCGAGCAGATCGACGAGATGGACAAGTGGGAAGGCAGCCAGCTCAACCGCGCCAAGGAGATCCTCGCCTATGAGCTCACGAAGCTTGTCCACGGCGAAGAAGAGGCAAACAAGGCGAAAGCCGCGGCCAAGGCGCTCTTCGCGGGCGGCAGCGACGACTCCAACATGCCGACCACCGAGCTCACGGAAGACCAGCTCACAGACGGTAAGATCGCCATTCTCGATCTGATGCTCGCCTGCAAGCTCATTCCCTCCAAGGGCGAAGGCCGCCGGCTTGTCCAGCAGGGCGGCGTGATGGTGAACGAGGAGAAGGTCGAGTCCATCGACGCGTCCTACACCGCCGAGCAGCTCAAAGAAGGCCTCAAGATCCGCAAGGGCAAGAAGGTCTACCACAAGGCGCTTCTCAAGTAAATCTCCCGAGTTCTCCCGTACATGCTTTGTGCGGGGGAACTTCTTCTTTTCAGCGCGGAAAAAATATGCTATACTGATCCTGCGCCTCATAAGATAGCTTGAGGTGATGGCAATGAAAAAAGCGGCGATTTTTGCGGTGTGCGCAGTGCTGGCTTTGACCGTACTTCTCGTATGCGGCTATTCGGCAGGAATGCTCTCGAGAACCGCGCCTGCGTTTTCAGACAACAATCCGGTCACCGTGGTCATTGACGCAGGACACGGCGGAGAAGACGGCGGCGCGAGCAGCAAATCCGGGACATTGGAGAGCACGCTCAATCTCGAAATCGCGGGAATCACGAACGATCTGCTGCGCTTTGCGGGCGTGCGGACAGCGATGGTGCGGACGCAGGACGTGTCGGTCTACACCGAGGGCGGCAGCATCCAGCAAAAAAAGGTTTCCGACCTCAAAAACCGCGTGAAGCTCGTCGAATCCACGCCAAACGCACTGCTTTTAAGCATCCATCAGAACTTTTTCCCGGAGACCAAGTACCATGGCGCGCAGGTGTTCTACGCGAAAACGCCCGGAAGCGAGGCCTTGGCAGAAGACATGCAGGCCGTGCTCCGTGCCTGCGTCGACTCTAGCAATCACCGAAGGGCCAAGCCGTCGCAGTCCGTCTATCTGATGGACAAAATCTCCTGCACGGGCGTTCTGGTCGAGTGCGGCTTTTTATCGAACGAGCTGGAAGCTGAGCGGCTCACACAAAAGGACTATCAGCAAAGGCTCGCCGGTGCAATCTGCGGCGCGCTCTGCGCCTATTTAGAAACAGAAGGGGACAGCCAATGAAGGCAAAAAGCGTATTTATCTGCAGCCAATGCGGCAACGAAACACCAAGATGGCAGGGCCAGTGTCCGGCCTGCGGCGCGTGGAACAGCATTGTGGAATTTGAAGACAAGAAGCCCGCGGCAAATAAGGCATCCAGCGGGACGAAGCTGGCCGCAAGTAAACCTAAAAAGCTCCGCGAGCTGGACGCGTCCGACCGGCAGATTCGGTTCTCGACGGGGCTCGGCGAGCTCGATCGCGTGCTGGGAGGCGGCGGGGTAAAGGGATCGCTTGTCTTAGTCGGCGGCGCGCCGGGTATCGGAAAATCGACATTATTGCTGCAAATCTGCGCATATCTCGGAAAAACGCAGAAAATTTTGTATGTTTCCGGCGAGGAATCTGAGCAGCAGCTCAAAATGCGCGCCGACCGGCTGCGGGTGGAGAGCGAGAACCTTTACGTGTTATCGGAAACCGATCTTGACGAGATTTTAAGCGCGTTCGGCGAGATAAACCCCGACATTCTGATCGCAGACTCGATTCAGACGCTCTTTACGCCCGATAATACGTCCGCACCCGGCTCTGTCTCGCAGGTCAAGGACTGCACGATGCGGCTGATGCACCTGGCGAAAAGCACCGGGACGAGCGTTTTTGTCGTGGGTCATGTCAATAAGGAGGGCGCGATCGCGGGGCCGAAGGTCTTAGAGCACATGGTCGACTGTGTGCTTTATTTTGAGGGCGAGCAGGCGATGGGATACCGGATTTTGCGCGCGGCCAAGAACCGCTTCGGCTCGACAAATGAGATCGGCGTGTTCGAGATGGACGAAGAGGGGCTGCGCGAGGTGCCGAATCCGTCGGAAATGCTGCTTTCCGGGCGGCCTCTGAATGCGCCCGGGACCTGCGTGGCCTGCGCGATGGAAGGGACAAGGCCGGTGCTTGCCGAGGTGCAGGTGCTCGTCAGCCGGACAAGCTTCAACGTTCCGCGCCGGACAAGCAACGGCTTCGATTTCAACCGCGCGAATTTATTGCTTGCCGTCACGGAAAAGCGCGGCGGGCTGAACATCTCGATGTGCGACGCATATGTAAACGTCATTGGCGGCTTATATCTGGACGAGCCTGCGGCGGATCTGGCGCTCGTTCTGGCCGTTGCATCGAGCCACCGTGATACGCCGATTGACCCCAAGACGCTTGCCATCGGCGAGGTGGGACTCACGGGCGAGGTGCGCGCGGTCACGTCGATGCAGCAGCGGCTCACGGAGGCGGCCCGGCTCGGCTTTACACGCTGCATCGTTCCGCGGCACTCGACAAAGCAGCTGCAAGTGCCCGATGGGCTGGAGCTCATCCGCGTGAGAAATATCCGCGAAGCCATCGAAATGGCGCTTTAAAAGGGGAGGAACAACGATGGAGGCTAGAAAACTGCTGGACGCTCTGCATGTGGCAGAAAAGCTCAAGGACGAAACAAGGCACTGCACGACGACAAAGGGCGCGCCCGAGAACGTGGCCAGTCACAGCTGGCGCATGGCGCTGATGGCGTATTTCATGACGGATGAGTTCCCGGCGCTCGACATGGACAAGGTCATCAAAATGTGCCTGATCCACGACCTCGGCGAGTGCTTCACAGGCGATATTCCGACCTTCCGGAAGACGCAGGCAGACGAAGACCGGGAAACGAAGTTGCTCAGCGATTGGGTGAAGAGCCTCCCGGAACCGTTCGCATCGCAGATGACAGCGCTGTACGCGGAAATGGACGCGCTCAAGACGCCGGAAGCGAAGCTTTATAAGTCGATTGACAAGCTGGAGGCTGTCATTCAGCACAACGAATCGCCGATTTCTACGTGGGAGCCGCACGAATATGAGCTGAACCGGACATATGCGACCGATATTGTTCAGTTTTCGGACTATCTAAAGGTGCTGCGGGCGGAAATTTTAAAGGATACGAACGACAAAATTGCGGCGGGGAAGTAACCCCGCTGCTTTTTTACGCCTCCAATCTACATTTGTGAACTTTTTTATAATCCAGTTGACAATCGTAGACTTATATGATAATCTGAGACTACAGACGTAGACAGAGGAGGAACACACGATGGACTACAAGCTCAACGCCAGCGAATGGCGGGTCTTGCAGGCACTTTGGGGACACGCGCCCCAGACGCTCATGCAGCTCGTTTCCAATTTGCAGCGCTCGACCGACTGGTCGGCCAGCACGATCAAAACGCTCATCTCGCGCATGACGGACAAGGGCGTTCTGCGCTTCGAGGGTGAGCGTCCAAGGCTCTATTATCCCGCAATCCAGAAGCAGGATGCGGCATATTCCGAGACGCAGCAGCTCCTTTCGCGCGCGTTCGGCGGAAATTTTGGGTTACTCATGAGCAACTTCATTGATAACGCCAAGCTCTCCAAGAACGATCTCGAAGAGCTCTACGATATGCTCAAACAGGCGGAGGAGGGCTTATGAGACAGCAGATTCTGGAGGTTCTCATTTCGTCCTCCGTACTCATTCTGGCGCTGGCGCTTCTGCGGATTCTGCTTCGCGGGAAGATCAGCCCGCGGCTGCAATTTGGGCTGTGGCTTCTTGTCGCAGTGCGGCTGCTGGTTCCGGTTTCGATCGGGCAGAGCGCCGCGAGCGTGATGAACTATGTACCGGAGCAGCAGATGTCTGAAATCCTGGAAGACGCGTCCATTCCGGCGCAGGTTCCGCAGCAAGTGACCGCGCTGCCCGTGGAAGGGGCGGCATTTACAGACGAAGTATTGCCTGCGGAAGCATCCCAGACGGCGACGGAAGCGCCGACCGCTTCAGAGGATTTGGCAGAGGAAAGCGCCCGGTTCAGGCCCGCGCCGCTTACGATTTGTTATTTTGTCTGGGGCATTGGTGCAGCGCTTGCGCTCATCGTTATGCTGGGGCAGAACGCGGTCCTGGCCGCTCGATTAAAGCGAAACCGGGTGCGGCTGGAGGTGCCGGAGTGCAAAAATTCGGTTTACATAACAGAAATTTTGCCGTCTTCCTGCTTATTTGGCCTCTTCCGTCCAGCGATTTATATCACGCCGCAGGCCCTGAACGAGGACGGAACGCCCAACCAGTATGTGCTGCTCCACGAGCGGACGCACTATCGGCGCAGGGATCACATCTGGTGTGCGCTGCGGCTGCTGCTTCTGGCCATGTACTGGTTCGACCCGTTTGTGTGGCTGGCGGCGCGGCTGTCGAAAATCGACTGCGAACTGGCCTGCGACGATCTGGCGCTCCGGAGGCTGGACGACGGCGCGCGCATTGCCTACGGACGGACGCTTCTCGACCAGATCTCCATCAAACGCGCACCCATGCAGGCAGCGCTCTGCGCGACAACGATGGTCTCTGGCAAAAAGACGCTTCGTGCGCGGATCCGCCTGATTGCGAAAAAACCAAAGATGACAGCTGTCACCCTGATACTTGTCGTCGGCGTGTGTCTGCTTCTGGCCGCCTGCACGTTTACGAACAGCGCCGCAGACCATACAGCGTCCACACCAGATCTTCTTCCTCCTTTGGTTCAGGTTGATGGTACCCTCTATCAGCTGACAAATGAAAACCTTGCGCCGGAGGACGCGGCGCGTGTGGTTCGCACGGGCACCATCAAACATCAGCTGGACGACGCAAAAACGCCGAACCGGGACGATCAGGCCAATTTCTCCGGAAAGGGCTGGGAATACGGTGTTCTAGATGGACAGCTGGTGATTGAGGACCAAAACGGCAATTGGATGTATACGCTCGTGAACCTTCCAAACGACGAGGTACATGCGGCGATTTTGCGCGAAACAGCGCCAAATCCGATCGTGGACTGCGACTTTAGTCCTTGCAGGCTTGGAACCATCGTCACGGCGAAGCGGACGAACGAGGATGCGAGTCTGGACGCGATTCTGATGCTGGCGCAGAAGGTGGATGGCGCGATCCAAATCACGCAGATGGAAACGGGACACGTGGACGATGGCGCAGGCTACGGCGTGTTCCAGACGCGGATGGCCGGGCAGACCATTGTCTTCGGCATCGCCGACCGGCGCATGCGCGAGACCGGTTCCGGCGAGATCACAAGCGTCAACTTCAACTCCGTTATGCTTCGCTTCACGGAAGGAAGCGTCAGTTCTTCGCTTGCCGCCTCGCCCGGAGAAACCTTCCAGATTGGCACCTACGGCGATGCTGAGATTACTTCTGTTCGCTTGGCGCTCGGGCAGAAAGGAGATGTTGCAATCTTCACGGACATCCCCGCTCCCGGGGAAGACCGGCTTGCTACGATGACGCTCGGCGAAAACTGGGCGGACACGGCAGAGGAAGCCTCCGACGAGCCCGCGCTCACAGCTGAAGAGGAAGAAGCCATCCGGACGGCAGTCTATGACAAGTTCGAAACGGCGCTCTGGGCGCTGACCTCGGAGGACGAGGCGCGCACGTTTACCGGCGCGGATTCGCGCAAGAACGGCATGGTCGGGAACTTCCCGCACTATTACGGCACAATTGCGGATTACTTCGTCGCGACCAGAAAGCCGCCGGTTGCTGACCGGACGTGGGCGCAGCAGGTGGTCGACGATAAAATCCTGAAGCTGACCATCTGGGAAGTGTCTTCGCAGGAGGAGGTCGTTCAGCATCTTTATTACTCGCTCGAAACCGGGACGCTCTGCGGCATGCGGCAGGAGCCGGAGCTGACGGCCGACATGTCCATCGGCGTCGGCGTCACTACGGATTATGCGGACGAAAATTACGTCGTATTTCACGGTTACTTCGGCCTCTTTGTCTATGACCTACAGCAAAGCCGCATGGCGCTCGCCTTAGACCCCGGCACGGCGTTCGGCACGAACAATATGCAGGGCAGCTCCGGCTACATGGTGTCTGCCTACAAGGACGGCGATGCGGTCAAGGTCATTGCGACATTCTACGATAGTATGCAAGGCATGCTTTCGCCGGTCTCTTACTACTATGACACGGCGGCAGGCAGCCTTAGGTTCTCTCCGACTGCGCTTCCGAACGGCATTGAGGCAGCGTCTCCCGCGCACGAGGTTGCGCTTGCAGACAAGATCGCAGATTTAACGTATTCCGACGGCGAAACGACGTGGAAGCTCTTTGACGGCTGGAAATTCGGCGCTCAGGCGGACGCAAAGGTCGTACCCTTGACCGCTCCGGAAAAGGACGCGTCCCAGGTCACAGAGGACGACTTTTACGATATTTTCTGGGAGCTTGACCGCGATTCGATGCAAACGTATCTGGACGAACATCCGCAGACGCTCGCAAACGGTTGGGCTGGCATCGATATCAACGAATCGGGTCTTACCCAGTCCGGGACGAGCATCCGGACGACGATGGGCGAGCAGGTGCTGGCTGTGAATTTCCGGGAAAAGGTGCTGCTCGTGCGCGTCGCGGGGGAAAAATACCGGGGCGTTCTGGCGGTCGCGAAGGTTCCAGCGCGCTTGAGCGTTGAAATGTCGGAGGGGCTCGGCAGCTACGGCCAGACGGTCGGGGAGATCGCCGAAGCGCACGGCGGGCTGTTATCCATGACCTGCAACGGCTTTCTTGACCCCGGTGGGCAAGGGAACGGCGGAGAACTCGCGGGCTTTGCGATGAGCGACGGGGTCGCCTACGGGGAGCATTACCCCTACATGGATGATTTTCCGTATGCCCGGTTCGAGATTCTGACGGACAATACCGTTTGCATCCGCCGTTCCAACGAAGAGGTTCGTGCGGACTGCCGCGACGCGACGGAGTTTAACCCCGCGCTCATCATCGACGGCGAGATCATCCAGAGCAATTACTGGACGAGCGAAGCCCCGCGCGCTTGCATCGGGCAATCGAGCCGGCAGGAAATGCTGCTGCTTGTGATCGAGGGGCGCATGCCGGAAAGCGGCATTCTCGGCACCAGCGTCAACGAATGCTCCGCCATTTTAGCGCGGCACGGCGCGGTGCAGGCCATGAACGTCGACGGCGGCACGAGCGCCATTATGTGGTATGACGGACAGTACGTCACACGCTGCAACAATCTGGCGCTTCCCGGCGGGCGCGCGCTTCCGAACGCGTTTGTCCATCACCGGCGAACGAGCTGAATAAAAAACGAAGGATGGAGCAGTTTGCTTCATCCTTCGGATTGCTTCATCCCTCGTTTTGCCTTCCCCTCCGGGGAAGGTGGCCTCGCGAAGCGAGGTCGGATGAGGGTCAGGGAGCAGCTACGTACTGCAAAGCATTTTGATAGTGCTCTCAGACCCGCATCAGTCACGGCTTGCGCCGTGCCAGCTTCCCCCAAGGGAAGCCTTTGTGGGGCGTCTTTTATTTGATTCAATACTCGATTTCCTGATTTGCGGGCGTTTCCAGCAGCTCGGGATTCTCTAAGAGCTTACGAAGAAGCTTGATCGTCTTGGAATAATAATAGCCGTCTGCAAGGCGCTCGTCGATGGTAAGGCCAAGATCCAGCATCTCGTGCATTTCATATGTACCGTCTGCTTTGAAGACCGGGCGCAGGGACTTTTCACCGATGATGCAGAACACCGAGCACGTGCCCCAGTTCGTCAGGTGATGGTAGCCGCTGTGCAGCTTAATAGAGCCGAGGTTTGAGATGACGACCGTGCAGTAATAGGGGTCGGTCTCGATGATCGATGCGGGAATCCAACCATGAATGTCCAGCCGCGTGAGCAGCCAGACGATGAACTTTCCGAGAAAGCGCGGCATGCGGTTAAAGATGTCCATGAAATCCGTCGAGGTGTCGGTCTTCGTCATGTCCTTGCAGTCCATGATCTGGTGCCGGAGGTCTTCGTGGATGGTATCAAGCGTCGATTCATCCTTGCCGCGCACGACGGCGAGCGCCTCGGCCGCTTCGTCCGCAAACTGCTTTTTGACCACGAACGACGCGGACACGCCGTTTCTCTGATAGAAGTTCTTATTCGCGATAAAGCGGTTCATCTTCGGGCGGAGCGTGATCGTCTTGATGAGCGCGGCGACAATGACGTGGAACATCGTGTAGGGGAAGTCGGGATGCTCCGCATTCTTCTTCTCCAGATATGCGTTCATATTGGTCAGATCGATCGTCTCGGAGAGATAGGCCTCGTTGTCGCAGCGGTTTGGATAGATGATGGGCGTAATAAAATGCATGCCGTCCAAATCGCGCAGCAGCACGCCATCCTTCCGATCACCGAAGCGGCGCTTCGTGGTTTTTTCCATATTCTTTTCACACACCTTTTTCTTGTTCTGACGAAAATCGCCAGTCGACCTCTATAGAATACCAAATATAGACCGGAAATGCAAGTATTCCTCCAATATTCCGTATTTTCCGGTCTCTGTACAAATTGCACAAAATCAAACTGGCATTTTTCGACTTCTTTCAGGGATTTAACGCTTGACATCAGTAAAGTGCGAGATTATAATGGGCACATCAAAAACGAAGGGGGCGCACGAGATGAAGCGTTACGAAATGGCTCAGATGAATCAGTCGAACCGTACCGATGCAGCTGCGTGCGCACCGGCTTGTTCTTGCGCTCGCAAGACATCCGCATCCCATGTTATCTGCTTGGACGCTGCCATTCTGGCCGTGTCCATTTTTATTTGCCTGCTTATGAACCTTACCGTACTGGTAGGGCTTGCGGCGCTTGTACTTTTTGTGCTTGTCGTACGCATTATGCAGCAACTGAATATGGCAGAAAGCAGAAATGTGCTGGATGCTTCCAACGGGGCGCGCGAGGCGGCCTAGGAAGAATCAAAGGTAAGCGGCTTTGCTTTTTGCAGAGCCGCTATTGTTTTGACTACGGCCCTTCGTTGAGACAAAAAACTGATTTCATGCTGTCGCGTACAGCTGAAAAATATTTCGCAAATGAGGTAAGAAATGATGAAGAACATGAAGAAGTTATTCTGCTTCGCGCTGGCAGTCGTCATGCTGCTGAGCGTTATGGCAGGCTGCGCGGCCAAGACCGAGCAGGGCTCCAGCACCACACAGGCAAGCGAATCCACTGCATCCACCGAGACCGCTTCCAATGAATCCGCTGACGCTTCCGATGCAGCCGCGACCGACGGCGAGATCGACATTGCGTTCATCGGCAACACCACCGGTGACTACGCACAGTACGGCATTCCTGTCCGCAACGCTGTGATGTTGTACTTCGACCAGCTGAACGCTGCCGGCGGCATCAACGGCAAGAAGGTTGTTGTCAAGGAATATGACGACAAGGGCGACGGCGTCGAGGCTGTCAACGCTTACAACCTTGCCAAGGAAAACGGCATCACCGCTGTCATCGGCTCTGTTCTGACCGGCGCGACCATCGGCCTTGCCGACGCGACCTATGAAGACAACATGCCCCAGATCACCGCTTCCGCTACCGCAACCGGCGTAACGGTTATGGAAGACACCGGCGAGGTCCGCACGAACGTGTTCCGTGCCTGCTTCATCGATCCGTTCCAGGGTCAGAAGATGGCGGATTACGCCGTTGAAAAGCTGGGCGCCAAGACCGCCGCGATCTTCTACGAAACCGGCAGTGACTACTCCGAAGGTCTGAAGAACGCATTCGTCGTTGAGGCCGAGCGCATGGGTCTTGAAATTGTCGACACCGAGGCGTTTGCTACCGGCGACAAGGACTTCAAGGCACAGATGACCAACATTGCTTCCAAGAACCCCGACATTGTCTTCTGCCCGATCTATTACGGTGAGGCTGGTCTTGCTATCCAGGCTGCCCGTCAGGCAGGCTGCACCGCCACCTTCCTCGGCGGCGACGGCTTCGGCTCCGTCAAGGATTATGCTTCTGCAGAAGAACTCGAAGGCAGCGTCTACTGCTCTGGCTACGCGCCCGGCACCGAAGACGTTGCACAGTTCGAAAAGGACTACTGCGAGACCTTCGGCGTGGAAGAAGTCCCCAATATGTTTGCGCCTCTTGCTTACGATGCATCCATGATCATGGCTTACGGTCTGAAGGCTGCGGAAGACGCCGGCCTCGAGGCTGGTACGGACGAGTACAAGCAGGCTGTCATTGACGCCATCAAGACCATGGACGGCGTGAAGGGCATTACCGGTACTTATTCCTTCGACTCCGACAACAACCCCATCAAGTCCGTTGCGATCATCGAGCTGACCGGCGGCGAGGAAGTCTTCAAAGAAATGTTCTAAGTTTTGACCCGGCACGGTTTTTTGAGAGGGGAGCGCAAGCTCCCCTCCCAAAGGCCGTTTTCCGGACGTCCGATGGGTGCTCCTATATTTAGTGTATAGAGACAGCCATCGGATGTCCGAAAGATGAAAGAAAGGAAAGAAAGCTCATGAGTTTGTTTGTTTCCCAGCTGTTTAACGGCTTGCAGACAGGTTCTGTGTATGCGCTGGTGGCCCTTGGCTACAGCATGGTCTATGGTATCATCCTGCTTCTGAACTTTGCCCACGGCGACATCATCATGGTCGGCGCGTATACCGCGTTCTACGCCATGACTGCGTTCCACCTGCACCCGATTCTCTCCGTTGTTCTGGCCGTTGTCACAAGTACGCTGCTTGGCGTTGTGATTGAGAAGGTTGCTTATACGCCTCTTCGCTCGGCGCCCCGTCTTTCGCTTCTGATCACAGCGATCGGCATTTCGTTCCTGCTTGAAAACGGTGCGCAGCTTCTGTTCGGCGCTGACACCAAGAGCATGGACACGCTTGTTCCCGGCAATGTGTCGTTCGGCTCCGTCACGATCAGCTATACTGCGATCTTGACCATCATCGTCGCTGTCATCGCGATGGTCGCATTGACGCTCCTTGTCCAGAAAACGAAGCTCGGAAAGGCGATGCGCGCGGTCTCTGAGGATATGGGTGCGGCGCAGCTGATGGGCATCAGCCTCAACAAAACGATCTCATTTACATTTGCGGTCGGCTCAGCGCTTGCCGGTATCGGCTCGGTTCTGTATCTTTGTGCGTATTCCCAGGCATCGCCCACGATGGGCTCGATGCTCGGCCTGAAGGCGTTCGTCGCGGCCGTTCTTGGCGGCATCGGCTCGATTCCCGGTGCAATGATCGGCGGCTTTGCCATTGGTCTTCTCGAAGCGCTCGTCGCGGCGGTCGGTCTTTCCGTCTGGAAGGACGCAGTCGTGTTTGCAATTCTGATCGTGGTTCTGCTTGTAAAGCCGTCCGGCATTATGGGCCATCCGGTCACGGAAAAGGTCTGATGGGGAGGTAACGATATGAAAACAAGATCGAAAATCCGGATCCCCATGCCGGCGCGATATGTTATCAACCTCGCGTTGGTGGTCGGCTTCTACTTTTTGCTGACTGGACTCATTTCCTCCGGCATCATCACAAACTACTGGACGGGCATTCTGATCACCGTCGGTATCAACATCATCCTTGCCGTGTCCTTGAACATCGCGACCGGCTACCTCGGCCAGCTGCCGCTGGGTCACGCGGGTTTCATGGCAGTCGGCGCTTACGCGGGCGGGATTTTCATGAAAGCAACGCCTGCGGCTGCACTTCTGAAAGAGGGCAATACCGCGGCGCTTATTCCGTACATTCTGGCCGCGATCGTCATCAGCGCAGTGGTTGCCGGTATTTTCGGTGTTATCATCGGTATCCCGGCGCTTCGCCTGCGCGGCGACTATCTGGCTATCATCACCCTGGGCTTCGGTGAAATCATCCGCGTTGTCCTGACGAACATCGACTCCGTGTTGGGCTTTGATTTCACCTACGGCGCGGCAGGCCTCAAGCGCATTCCGAAATTTGCGTCTGTGACGTTGGTGTTTATTTGCGTCGTGCTCGCATGCTTCTTCATCCATACGATGATGAAATCCAAGCACGGCCGGGCGATCCTCTCTATCCGCGACAACGAGATCGCGTCTGAGAGCGTCGGCGTGAACACCACGTATTATAAGACCATGGCGTTCGTATTCTCGGCCATGCTCGCCGGCATCGCGGGCTGCCTGTACGCAGGCTACCTTGGTTCTCTGTATCCCTCGACGTTCAAATTTATGAAATCCATCGAGATCCTCGTCATCGTTGTGCTCGGCGGTATGGGCTCCATGCTGGGCTCGATCGTCTCGGCGACGGTTCTGACGGTGCTGCCGGAGCTGCTTCGTTCGGTGGCGGACTACCGCATGGTTGCATATTCGCTGGCGCTGGTCGTCATGATGATCTTCCGCCCGAAGGGACTATTCGGCAGCTACGATTTCTCGATGTCCCGGGTACTTGAAAAGGCACTCAATTTTGTGTTCCGGCCAGAGCTGAGAAAAGGTAAGGAGGAAGCTGACAATGAGCAGAACTGAAAGACCCAAGACAAAGCTTGTTCCGGTTCCCGCAACCAACATTATCCCCGAACGCGACGTTTCGCTGCCTCCGATTCTCGAAGCGCGCCACCTCGGTATTGACTTTGGCGGTTTGTCTGCTGTCAGCGACTTCAACTTCGCCATTGGCAGAACTGAGATCGCCGGTCTGATCGGCCCGAACGGCGCAGGTAAGACGACCGTTTTTAACCTTCTTACCAAGGTCTATCAGCCGACGCGCGGTACCATCCTGCTCGACGGCATGGACACAGCAGGGAAGACCACCATTCAGGTCAACCAGATGGGCATTGCCAGAACATTCCAGAATATCCGCCTGTTCCGCGATCTGTCGGTGCTCGACAACGTTCTCGTCGGTCTTCACAACGAGACGAAATACACGCTCGGTACGGCAATGTTCCGCCTGCCGCAGTACTGGCGCAAGGAGCGCATCGCAAAGGAGCGCGCGCTGGAGCTTCTCAGCATTTTCGACATGCAGGATATGGCCGACCACAAGGCGGGCTCGCTTCCGTATGGCGCGCAGCGCAGACTCGAGATCGTCCGCGCGCTGGCGACGAATCCGTGCCTGCTGCTGCTTGACGAGCCGGCTGCCGGCATGAACCCCTCGGAGACAAGTGAGCTCATGGACAACATCGTCCGCATCCGCGACATGTTCGGCATTGCAATTTTGCTCATCGAGCACGACATGAACCTCGTCATGGGTATCTGCGAGGGTATCTGCGTTCTGAACTTCGGTAAGATCATCGCTAAGGGCACACCCGAGGACATTCAGGCAAACCCTGCGGTCATCGAAGCCTACCTCGGCAAGAAAAAGGAGGGCCAATAAAATGTTGCTTTCCGTTGAAAATCTGCATGTCTACTATGGCGCAATCCACGCTGTGAAAGACGTTTCGCTTCACGTGCAGGAGGGCGAGATCGTGACGCTCATCGGCGCGAACGGCGCGGGCAAGAGCACGGTTCTGAACACCATTTCGGGCTTACTCAAGCCCAGAAGCGGCAAGATTCAGTTCATGGACCACAACGTCACGGGCGTGGCTCCCAACAAGATCGTCCAGACCGGCCTTGTTCAGTGCCCCGAAGGCCGCCGCGTTTTTGCGAGAATGACGGTTGAAGAAAATCTGGAAATGGGCGCATACACGCGTCCGAACGGCAAGTTTGACGAAAATCTGGAGCATGTCTATGAGCTGTTCCCGCGCCTCAAAGAGCGCCGCACGCAGGTCAGTGGCACGCTCTCCGGCGGCGAGCAGCAGATGCTGGCGATGGGAAGAGCGCTCATGAGCGAGCCAAAGCTTCTCATGCTCGATGAGCCGTCCATGGGCCTTGCGCCTTTGCTGGTTGAGCAGATTTTTGAGATCATCAAGAGCCTTCACAAGGCTGGCTCCACGATTCTTCTCGTCGAGCAGAACGCGCAGATGGCGCTGCAGGTTGCCGACCGCGCGTACGTGCTTGAGTCCGGCCGCATCACGCTCTCCGGAACGGGTGCGGAGCTGATGGCCAGCGAATCGGTCAAGCGCGCATACTTAGGTGGCTAACGAGCTGCTTTAGCGAAACATATGAGCTGCGATTTTTCTCAATCGCAGCTCTTTTTCTGTAAATTTCAGATTATTTTTCTGATTTTGTATCCGGGCCGTCTAAAGCCAGATGGGAGAGGGGATTGGCCTCGGCGGCGATTTTGAGCTCGGTGCTTTCGATATGGGTGTAGATCTGCGTGGTGTTGAGGTTTTCGTGGCCGAGCACCTCCTGAAGCGTCTTGAGATCGACGCCGTTCGAGAGCATGAGGGTTGCCGCCGTGTGGCGAAGCTTGTGCGCAGAAAACTGCGTGGAATCCAAGCCTGCGGCAAGCAAATGCTTTTTGACCAGCCGGTGGACGGCGGAGACACTGATGCGATTGCCGTCACGCGAGCCAAAGAGCGCCCGGTTATCCGACAGCACGATCTGACTGCGCTCGATCAGGTACCGGTCGATGGCCTTGCGGCAGCTTGAGCCCATATAGACGATGCGCTCTTTGTTGCCTTTACCAACAACACGCAGACGGTCGTCATAAACATCCGTCAGATTGAGCCCTACGAGCTCAGAGCGCCGGATGCCGCAATTTAAAAAGATCATGAGTATCGCGAAATCCCGCGCCTGATTTGGCCCCTGGACGGCTTTCAGAAGCGTTTTGGATTCGTCGAGCGATAAGTATTTCGGTAAACTTTTACGAATTTTCGGAAATTCAATGTCCTTGACTGGATTTTCCGTGATCTGCTTGGTAGACACCGTCAGATAGTTGTAAAACGCCTTGATGGCCGAGAGCTTTCTGGCGCGCGCGGCGGAACCGATGCCGGAGTCTCCGGAAGCAGCTTCCGGATTTTCGCGATCGTTCGCGAGATACGACAAAAAGTCAAACACCTCGGAGGTCGTGATTGAGCGGATGAAGTCGAGCCCGAGGTCCTTGATTGGAATATCGTCGAGCGGCGTTTTGTACGGCAGCTCTTCGCGCATGAGCCGGACGAAACGCAGGAACATCCGAAGATCAAGATAGTATTCCGAAACCGTCCGGCGCGACTGGCCCTTGACCGTTTCGTGATAGGATAAGAAATTGCGCAGCACCTGCGGCGCGTCATTGTATGTTTCCATAAGACCTCCTGTATAGCAGTCGAAACGAACTAAAAGCTGTCTGGTTAGCCTGATTTTTAAAATCTCCTCCTTGAACGCAACAAAATTTTTATTTTGTTGCGTTGGTAAGGGCCCAAATAAAAGAGGCATTGTAGGCCCCTTCCCAAAGCAACAAAATGGCGGTTTTTCAGCGTTAGCTCATGCTCCAAACTTACTGCCAAGCAATGAGCAACTCATTTACTTGTTATTATACTCGGCTCAGGCTGATTGTCAAGCGACGTGCGCAATCGCGGTCAGTTTGACAGGCGAAATATTCCGTGTACCCGGAGGGCAACCGAAATCGCACCACGATTCCGGCATGGGCGTATTTCGCGACATGGAAAAAAGAATGTTTACGAGCAGTGAAAATGCAAAGGCCTTCCCCGCTGAAAATTCGAATTAGGGATTGACAGAAGCGGACTATTGTGATAGTTCGCCTATAGACGATTGCAATAGTCTGGAGGTTCTGTATGAAACTGTTTGATTCCGAGTGGAAAGCATGGACGAGCTGTGGGAAAACGGCGATCTGAGCGCAAAGGAGCTCTCACAGCGTCTGAATTCGTGCGTCGGCTGGAACAAGAATACCACGTATACAGTAATTAAAAAATGTGTGGACAAGGGCGCAATTGCGCGGCTTGAGCCAAATTTCATCTGCCATGCGCTCATTTCCCGGCGCGAAGAGACACAGGCGCTTCTGGACCGGGCGTTTGACGGCTCAGCAGAGCTCTTGATGGCGTCACTTCTGGGCCAGGAAACCTTGTCGCCCGAAACGCTGGAGCGGCTGCGCCGGATGATTGAGGAGCAGGACGTATGACGCTGATGAAGCTTTCGGCTTGCGGCAGTGCGTGCATTCTGACGGTTCTCTGGGCCGTTGGCGCAGCAGGGCTTACGCTCTTTTTCCTGCTCGGCTATTTGCGCACGCTGCGGGCGCTTTCCGGTGCAAGACAAGCGCCGGACGCCGGCATCTGGCTCTCTTCCTGCGGGCTCCGGTTTCATAGAACGATCTCCATTCGTTTACTGGATGATGCGCGCACCCCGCTGACCTACGGGCTTGGCCGGCCTGTGGTTGTGCTGCCGGAGCATCTGGAAACAGATGCGCGGCGGAGAATGTACATTCTCACACACGAACTCGTGCATATCCGGTCGCTCGACTGTCTGCGAAAGTGGCTGCTGACATCGGCGCTCTGCGTCCATTGGTTCAATCTGCTGGTTTGGCTGATGGTTTACACGGCAAACCGCGATCTGGAGCTTGCCTGCGACGGAACCGTTCTTCGCCTGCTCGGAGATGGCAGCCGGAAAGCTTACGCTGGCGTGCTGCTGGAATTTGCGGCGCGGAAGCGGCCGGATCTGGCGTTTGGCAGCGGCTTTGACCAGACTGCTGCCGAGGAACGGATCCATCATATTATGAAATACAGAAAGACTTCCTATTGTATCTTACTGATTACCGTGCTGACGCTGACACTGAGCTTTACCGTGTTTGCGACGCAGGCACCGGCGCAAAAAGAGGCGCCATCCCCTGCTGCATCTGCGGCGCTGACACTGAATGCTGCTGCCGCGAAGCCCGAACAGGCGCAGTTGACAGCTGTAGACGCCCCGGTCTCTGCGCAAATGGACGCTTCCGACGAAGAAGTGCAGGCTGCGGACTGGACGTGGCCGTGCGGGAATCACAGCGCAAAGGTTCTGATGGGCTTTGGCTCGCGGAAGAACCCGAGCACCGGGAAAACCGCAATGCACTTTGGCACAGATTTAGATGTAGAGACAGGCACGCAGGTCCTCGCCACCGCGCAGGAAACGTCAGCTTCGCGGACTACACGCCGGATGGCGGCTATCGGGTCATTGTTGACCATGAAGCCGGCTATCAGACGGTCTACCAGCATCTGAGTTCCCTGTCTGTCGGCGAGGGCGATGTAGTGGAGCAAGGTCAGCTGCTGGGGTTATCCGGCGCTTCCGGCTGGGTCACCGGACCGCAGCTGCACGTCGCGCTTCTGAAAGACGGCGATTATCTCGATCCCCTGCTTTTCATGCAGCGCTGGACGCCTGTCACACAAACAACCAGAATCACCAAACGGGCTGGCGCTCTGCCAGCTCGTTTTGACATTTCTTCCAGGCAAAATCGAGCGGATTGTTCCAGAATTTGTTCACGAAAAATTTTCCGCCTGTTCACAAGTACGGAATATTTTTCGTTTCGAAGCGGAAAAAAGTTCCGTTCGATGTGAGGTTGATGTCTGAAATTGTTGGATTTTTCTTAAAACTGTCGAACTGCAAAAAAATCAATCATGTTTTTCGTGGAAGTCGACAACAGAAAAGCCGGAATTTCGGCGACTTATTTTTTGACAAGGGAATAAGTTGGAATGAAAATTGCATGTAGATAAGTGAGAAGCAATTCTCAAAAAAATAAAAAGGAGAAGTAAAATGAAGAGAAGCACATTCCAGCACGTTCTTGCAATGATTGCATGCCTTGCAATCTTCTGTGCGTGCCTCGCCGGCTGCTCGAGTAAGACCTCGAATTCCGGTGAACCCGCAGCTACCACGGAGACCAGCAATGGTTCTGCCGAGACTGCTGCAACTGAATCCACCGGCGGCTACAAGGAAACCGTCACGGTCGCCCTGCCCGAGGATATCACGAACCTCGACGTTCAGGAGTCCAACGCAACGATGAACCTCGTTATCCAGCAGTGCATCCATGATCCGCTGATCAAGCTCTCCGCCGACGGCCAGAGCTTTGAGTGTAAGGTTGCTGAAAGCTACGAGCAGACCTCCGATACCACCTGGCAGTTCAACATCCGCAAGGGCATCAAGTTCCACAACGGCAACGAGCTGACCGCTGACGACGTTCTGTTCACCTTTGAGCGTGCCAACAACTCCGGCGCTGCCAACGACAAGGTCGCTATGATCACCGCTGTCAACAAGATCGACGACTACACGGTTGAGATCGTTCTGGAAGACCAGATCAGCGATATCCTTTATTATATTGCGTATCCGACGCTCGGCATCCTGAACAAGGCTGCCGTGGAAGCGGACGAAGCAAACGGCTACACCATCGGCTGCGGCCCGTACGTCTTCGATTCCTGGTCGAACGGCAACAACATCACCATGCATGCATTTGAGGACTACTACGGCGGCGTCAAGCCCACCAAGAACCTGACCTTCCGTATTATGCCCGAAGCTTCCTCCCGTGTTATCGCGCTTCAGACCGGTGAGGTCGACGTCTGCATCGATCCTCCCGCAATCGAGCTCAGCCACATCGCAGAGGACTCCAACCTGTCTCTTCTGCAGGTTTCCTCTGAGCGTATGCACTACCTTGCGTTCAACATGAGCGGCGAGCCGTTCGGCAGCAACCAGAAGCTCCGTCAGGCTATCGCTATGGCGATCAACAAGGACAACATCATCACCGTCGCTTCTGAAGGCCTCGGCACTCCGGCTGTCACCTTCTTCAGCCAGGGCTTCGGCTACTATGACGGCTATGATCCGTATCCCTACGATGTAGAAAAGGCAAAGGCTCTGCTGGCTGAGGCTGGCTATCCCGATGGCCTGACCTTTACGCTTTACTATGCAGGCAGCCTGAAGGAACTCATGAGCCAGGTTATCCAGTCCAACCTGAAGGAAATCGGCGTCAACGTCAACATCGAAGAACTTGAGACCGCTGCTCTGAAGAGCAAGCTCAAGGAAGGCGACTACGAAGCTTGCGTTTATGCCTGGGCAAACGACTCCGCGGGCCCGGACAACAACGTCCGTCCGCTGTTCAGAACCGGTTCCAGCTCCAACAGAACCCATTACTCCGACGAATACATCGACAACCTCATGGACGAAGCTCTGAAGGAGACCGACTCCGACAAGCGTCTTGAAATGTACAAGGAAATCCAGACCTACATCCTCGATGCCTGCCCCATCGTCCCGTGCTTCTACGAGACCATCAGCGTCGGCACCAACGCCAAGCTGCAGGGCTTCCAGCCGGACACCTCCGGTCTGCATCGCTTCTATGACTGCTACATCGAGCAGTAATATTGGGGCTTCATACAAAACCTAAGCAATGCGAAATCGCAAGGGCCTACAGGAAACTGTAGGCCCGCGCGTTCCGATTCGCGCCACACACGAAAGGGGCAGACATGTATAAGTATATTCTCAAGCGCCTTGTGCTTCTGATTCCCGTCATCATCGGTGTTTCGCTTCTGGTGTTCTCCATCATGGACATTGCCGAGGGCGATCCGGTCTACCAGATCGTCAGTGAAACCGCCAGTGAAGAGGTCATTGAAGCGACGCGCGAGGCCTATGGCCTGAACGATCCGTTTTTAGTCCGCTACGCCCGCTATATGATCAATCTCTGCAAAGGCAGCATGGGCACCTCCTACATTACCAAGCAAGACGTTTTCAAAACCTATATGGAATTGCTTCCGAACACCGTGAAGCTTTCTCTCCTGGCTGTTGTGATTGCCATCATCGTTTCCATTCCATTGGGCATCAACGCGGCCATTCACCAAAATACCTGGGCTGACACAGGAAGTATGTTCACTTCCCTGCTGTTCGTTTCCATGCCGCAGTTCTGGCTGGGCCTGCTGCTGATGCTCGCGTTCGCGCTGAAGCTCGGCTGGTTCCCCTCCGGCGGCAACGAAGACGGCCTGAAGAGCCTGATCCTGCCGGCATTTACCGTTGGTATCGGCCTTGCGGCTCTGATGACTCGTACCACGCGCTCTTCGATGCTCGAAACCATCCGTCAGGATTACATCACGACGGCAAAGGCCAAGGGCGTCAGCAATAAAAATGCAATTTATCATCATGCGTTCAAGAACGCTCTGATTCCGATTGTCACCGTCGGCGGCATGCAGCTGGCCCAGGTGCTCGGCGGCAGCGTTCTGGCCGAGACGGTGTTCTCTTACCCCGGCGTCGGCCGTCTGATTGTCCAGTCGATCGAGCGTCGCGATATCCCCATGGTAACCGGTGCACTGATTCTGACGACGATCATCGTCAGCGTCGTGAACCTCGCAACCGACATTGTTTACGCGTTTATCGATCCGCGTATCAAGTCCCAGTACGCAAGAAAGTGAGGCCTACAGATGAAGCAAAAAACTCATGCGGCAGAGCATACCGAAGAGCATGCACAGAGCCGCAGCATGATGCAGGAGGTCTGGCGCCGGTTCAAGAAGAACAAGGGCGCTGTGGTCGGTCTTTGCATCTTCCTGGTGATCTGTGTTCTGGCAATCTCTGCCGGCTTCGTTTATGATTACGACACCCAGGTCGTTGGCGGCGACGTGACGCAACGTTTGCAGTCTCCGAGCTGGGAACACCCGTTCGGCACCGATGAAATGGGCCGTGACATTTTGATCCGCGTCATCTATGGCGCGCGCTATTCTCTGTCTGTTGGCGTTGTGGCCGTTGCCATCGCGCTGGTGATCGGCGTTTCTCTTGGCGCTCTGGCTGGTTACGTCGGCGGCATCACCGAAAATATCATCATGCGTATTACCGATATTTTTATCGCAGTCCCCAATATCCTGCTTGCCATCGCCATCGTCTCTGCTATGGGCCAGAGCACACTCAACCTGATGATCGCCGTCGGCATCTGTTCTTCTGCATCGTTCGTTCAGATTTCCCGTGCGGCAGTTCTGACGGTCCGCAACAACGAATATGTGGAAGCAGCACGTGCCATCGGCTCGAACAGCTTTCACACTGTCTTCTCCCACATTCTGCCGAACTCCCTGGCTCCGATCATTGTCCAGGCGACGCTTCGTGTCGGCGCGTCGATCATTTCCGCTTCCTCTCTGAGCTTCCTCGGCATCGGCGTTCCGCTGCCTGCTCCTGAATGGGGCGCTATGCTCTCCGGTGGCCGCGCTTATATCCGCGACTACTCCTACATGACGCTGTTCCCGGGCCTTGCGATCATGCTGACCGTTGTCTCGTTGAACCTTGTCGGCGACGCACTGCGCGACGCGATCGACCCGAAACTGAAGAAATAGGGAGGCCTTTCGAATGAATAAAGAAGAACACAAGACATCCGATGTCGAAGAAATTCTGAATATCAAAGACCTCGTTGTCGATTATGAAACAGAAGACGGTATCATTCACGCGGTCAACGGCGTGAGCCTGACGCTTGGAAAAGAGCGCACGCTCGGCCTCGTCGGTGAGACCGGCGCCGGCAAAACCACGACGGCCCTCAGCGTTCTGAACCTGATCCCGAACCCTCCCGGAGTCATCAAGAACGGTGAAATCCTGCTGAACGGCAAGGACGTTCTGAAAATGACAGAAAAAGAGCTCGAAGCCATGCGTGGCAGCGACGTTGCAATGATCTTCCAGGATCCGATGACGGCGCTGAATCCGGTCGATACCGTCGGCCAGCAGATCGCCGAGACGATTCTGCTCCACAACGAAGGCATTTCCAAGAAGGAAGCCATGAAGCGCGCGGGCGAAATGCTCGAGGTTGTCGGCATTCCGGCAAGCCGCGCAAGCGAATATCCCCACCAGTTCTCCGGCGGCATGAAGCAGCGTGTTGTCATCGCCATCGGCCTTTCCTGCAACCCCAAGCTTCTGATTGCCGATGAACCGACCACGGCGCTCGACGTGACGATTCAGGCGCAGATTCTGGACATCATGCAGAACCTCAAAAAGCAGTACCAAACCTCCATGATCATGATCACACACGATCTCGGTATCGTGGCAAAGGTCTGCGACGAGGTCGCTGTCATGTACGCAGGACGCATTGTGGAGTATGGCTCGCTGCGCGATATCTTCAAGCGCACCAAGCATCCCTACACCGAGGGTCTGTTCGATTCCCTGCCCAACATCAAAGAGCGTTCGGCGCGTCTGAACCCGATTCCGGGTCTGGTTCCCGATCCCACGGTTGTGCAGCCCGGCTGCGCCTTTGCTCCCCGCTGCCGCTACGCAACGGAAGCCTGCAAAATGGCGGTTCCGGAGCTTCGCTGCATGGGGAACGGCCACTATGTCGCCTGCAGCGCCTACGACGACCCGAACTTCAAAATCCGGAAAGGAGAGAAAGTAGATGGCTGAGAAACTGCTCGAGGTCAAGCACCTGAAAAAATACTTTGACACGCCGCGCGGCAAGCTCCATGCGGTGGACGACGTCTCCTTTTCCATCGAAAAAGGCAAGACCCTTGGCGTGGTCGGTGAATCCGGCTGCGGCAAATCCACGACGGGCCGCTGTATTCTGCGCCTGATTGAGCCGACCTCCGGCGAGGTCATCTTCAACGGCCAGGATATCACAAAGCTGCACCCGCGCGATATGAAGGCGCTGCGCAAGGATATGCAGATCATCTTCCAGGATCCCTACGCTTCTCTGGACCCCAGAAAGACGATCAGCCAGATCATCAGCGAGCCCATCATCATCAACAAGATCCTGACCAACAAGCAGGACGTTGAAGACCGCGTACATGAACTGATGGATACCGTCGGCCTTGCCCAGCGTCTGGTCAACACCTATCCGCACGAGCTCGACGGCGGCCGCCGCCAGCGTATCGGCATCGCCCGCGCGCTTGCCATGAACCCCAAGTTCATCGTCTGCGACGAGCCTGTCTCTGCACTGGACGTCTCCATTCAGGCCCAGATTCTGAACCTTTTGCAGGATTTGCAGGAGAAGATGGAGCTGACGTTCATGTTCATCACGCATGATTTGAGCGTTGTCAACCACTTCTCGGACGATATCGCCGTCATGTACCTTGGCCAGCTCGTGGAGAAGGCGCCGGCGGAAGAGCTCTTTGCCCATCCCCTGCACCCGTACACCAAGGCGCTGTTCTCGGCAATCCCGATTCCGGATCCCGACGACCAGTCCGAGCGTATTATTATCAAGGGCGAAATTACCAGCCCGATCAATCTTCCGGACGCGTGCCACTTTGCTCCGCGCTGCCAGTACTGCGAGGAAAACTGCCATCATGGCAATCCTGCGCTCGTGGAAGTGCGCCCGAATCACTTCGTGGCCTGTTCCTGCGTGGAGGAAATCAACGCGCTCTGAGCGCGCGTGCTCCGGCACGTGTCCCCCACGGACAACTGCTGAAATGGGGGTTCATCTGATTCATGCAGCTTTTTAAATTCGCAACGCAAATACAATCCGAGCAGCCGGTTGCAAGCATCATCATCTCAGTTGCGCTGATGCTGATTGCTGGTTTTCTGCTGACGCGTGTGACAAAGCTCCTGCGTCTTCCGAACGTGACGGCCTACATAGTAGCCGGTATCCTCATTGGACCGTATTGCCTCAATCTCGTGCCGCAGCGCTTTATCGACGGGACCTCGTTCCTGTCCGATATCGCGCTGGCGTTCATCGCTTTCTCGACCGGCGAGTTTTTTAAGCTCGACGTGCTCAAGAAAAACGGCATGAAGGTTGTGTGGATCACGGTTTTTGAGTCTGTGCTGGCTTCCCTGCTCGTCTTCGTTCTGACGTTTTTCATCCTGCACATGGATCTGGCGTTTTCCATCGTGCTCTCGGCCCTTGCCTCGGCAACGGCACCGGCGTCTACGATGATGACCATCCGCCAGACCGGCGCAAAGGGCGACTTTGTCGATACGCTGCTTCAGGTTGTCGCGCTGGATGATGTGGTGGGCCTGGTTCTCTACTCGGTCGCCATTTCCATCGCGCTTGCAAGCCTCAGCGGCTCTCAGGGCTTCTCGTTCCAGACAATCGGCAAGCCGATTCTCCTGAATATGCTGACGCTTTTCATCGGCGCCTGCTTTGGCCTTGCGATGAAGCTTTTCATGCCGCAGAGCCGTTCAACTGACAATAAGCTGATCATTTCTGTTGCGCTGCTGTTCGCATTCTGCGGCGTATGTGTGCTGCTCGACGTGTCCCCGCTGCTCGGGTGCATGATCATGGGCACGGTTTACACGAATATCGCAGAAAACGACAAGCTCTTCAAGCAGCTTGGCTACTTCAGCCCTCCGATTCTGCTTCTGTTCTTCGTGCGTTCCGGCATGAATTTCAAGCTCGATGCGCTCTTCAACGCGTCTGGCGACCTTGACGGCGTGCCGCTGATTGTGGTAGGCGTGTCCTACTTCTTGGTTCGTATCGTCGGCAAATATGTCGGTGCTTGGTTCGGCTGCTTTGTTGTCAAAAAAGATAAGCTGGTGCGGAACTATCTGGGCCTGGCCCTCATTCCGCAGGCAGGCGTCGCCATCGGTCTTGCCGCGCTTGGCGCGAGAACGCTTGGCGGAACCATGGGCAGCGATCTGGAGACAATTATCCTCGCGTCCAGCGTTCTTTATGAACTGCTCGGTCCCGGCTGCGCGAAGCTTGCCTTGTACCTCTCCAAATCCTATTCCACAAGGCTCGAGGATGTCGCGGTTGTGGAAGAGGTTACGGAGAGCGGCGAACGGAAAACGGAGGCGCAGCTTCTCATTGAGCGAATCCGCAAAATCCAGACGGAGCTTCCTCCCCTGCCTGCCCATGGCGAGACAACAGAGGAGGAAGAGGCCGCGTTTATGGAGGCTGCGGAGGAGCAGTATGCCTGCAATATGCAGATGTTGCGGCGACATTCTTATCTTAGGAGGTAATCATCGTGACGCATGATTATTTGGCGTCGCTGCTGGGCCCCTGGGCGTCGCAGCTGACGCTGGGCGCAATTGTTCTGCGCGTGACACTGGCCGTGCTGCTCGGCGCCATCATTGGCTGCGAGCGCTCAAGCAAGCGCCATTCTGCGGGCCTTCGGACGTTTATGCTGGTCAGCTTGTCGACGGCTTCGATCATGATCATTGATCTTTGCATCATCGCAAATACCCCGTGCCAGGTGCCGTTGCTTTCGGCGTCTGCCATCATCGGCACGGCCATGATCAGCGGCAACTCGATCCTTTTCAGCTCCAAGAACCAGATCAAGGGTCTGACGACCTCGGCTGGTCTCTGGGCCTGCGGCATCATTGGCCTTGCGGCCGGCGCAGGATTCTATACGCTTTCGATTCTGCTGTTTCTGTTCCTGCTTTGCAGCATCTCCTGGTTCCCGGTTCTCGAAACCTACCTCAAGGATCGTTCGAATCACTTTGAGGTGCATCTGGAACTCAAGAGCAAGACGGATCTGGCAAGCTTTGTCTCAACGGTCCGTGCCCTCGGTATCCAGATTGAAGACATTGAGTCGAACCCTGCGTATCTCAATTCCGGTCTGAGCGTGTATTCCGTTTCATTTACGGTCAACAGTGCGGAGCTCAAGCGGTACAAAAAGCACCGCGAGATCATTGACGCGCTGCGCTCGCTCGACTATGTATACTACATTGAGGAGATGAACTGACATTTGACCGTCAAAAAACGGCCAGATGTGGTATCATATGCGTCAGAGGATCATCACTGAATCATTGCACAAAACAAGGAGTCCAGTATGAACGCGTTTCCAACCGATGCGCATCTGCATATCACCGTCGAGCCGCGCCTGACGCGGCACCTGTCCCAGACAATCCAAACGGTCGAACTGCTTGAATTGAATGCCGAGGGACTGTATGAGTATCTGGCGCAGGCCGCAGAGGCCAACCCCATGATGCTTGTCCAGCGTACCCCCCTGCCGGAGCTTCCGCTTCATGCCCGCTGCGAGGGCTTTGACGTCGGGGACCTTGGCATGCATGACGAGCAGGAGCTCGGGGCGTATCTTCGCCGCCAGCTCGCGTTTTTGAAGCTGCGTAAAGAGAAGGCGCGCATCGCGGCGTACCTTGTCGAATCGCTCGACGAAAACGGTTTTTTCCGGGAGGACTGCGCTTCAGCAGCGCGTGAACTTGGCGTGAGCGAGGCGGCGGTAAAAGATGCGTTGGAGACGGTTCAGTCGCTGGAGCCTGCCGGAATCGGCGCTCGCAGCTTGCAGGAATGCCTCCTGTTGCAGCTCCGGCGTCTTCCCCAGCGCAATGCGCTGGCCGAAAGAATTGTCGGTATGCACTGGGAGCTGTTTCTGCGCAGGCCGCGCGCCGGTATGCTGGCAGGTTTCCTTGACGTGCCGCAGGAAAAGGCCGAACAGGCACTTGCTTTGATTGCTGATCTCAATCCGAGACCTGCCAACGGCTTTTCCCACGACGATCCACAGTATGTCATCCCTGATGCCTATCTCATAAACGGCGAAGACGGTCTTCACGTGCAGCTTGTCGACAGCTGTACGCTGACGATCGACGAGTCGTATCCCAGTCTCTTTGCCGATACCGATGACGCGCAGGTTCGCCAGTTCCTGAGCCAGTGCGCCTATCAGGCAGGCAGACTGCAAAGCAGGCTGTTTTATCGGAACGCCCTGCTGCAGAAGATTCTGCTGGTTGCTGCGCAGCAGCAGGCCGCGTATTTTGTCGGCGGCGAGAAAAAGCCGCTGCGGCAAAAGGACGTTGCCGCATTGCTCGGCGTCAATGTGTCGACGATCAGCCGGGCCATCCAGGGAAAGTACATTTCTGTCGATGGCCGCTGCATTCGCGTGCGCGAGCTGTTTTCCCGTCCAAGCGCCGGGAACCGGGCGCGCTCCACGCACAGCATCCAGCAGCAAATTCTTGCGCTCATTGAGGCGGAGGACCCGCAAAGGCCTCTGAGCGATCAGAAAATTCACGAACAGCTGGCGCAAAGCGGCGTTGCCGTCTCGCGCCGTCTGATTGCAAAATACCGCGCGCTGGCGCAGATTCCGCCGGCCTACGCAAGAAAAATCACGCGTGAAAGCACGGGCCGGAACGTGGTTTCGGCCGGAGGAGAGAAAGAATGAACGTATACGATTTTGATGAAACCGTATTTACCGGCGACAGCGAAGACCATTTTTTTGCTTATTTAGAAAAAAAACCGGGTTTCCGTCTGGTCAACTGGAAATATAAATGCTATAATTTCTTAGTTAACAGCAAGCTCATGACCAAAACAAAGGCGCGTCAGCACCAGTATGCCTTCCTCAAGCGGATGGAAAATCTCGAGCAGACGCTCGAAGATTACTGGGATACGCAGATCAAGTTTATGAAGCCCTGGTACCTCAAGGCAAAGCGCGACGACGATATCATCGCCAGCGCAACGCCGGAATTTTTGATGGTTCCGATTATGAAGCGGCTGAGGCTCAAGAACCTGGTTGCAACCGACATGGACCCGAAAACCGGCAAAATCAACGGCGAGTTCGCCGCAGGCCCCTACAAGGTCGACGCCTATGTCAAGAAGTTCAAGCTCGAGGACATGGACAATTTCTACAGTGACTCTTATGTCGACAATGATCTTGCCGTACACGCCAAGCACGCGTTTGTCGTCTATGGCGATGATCAGATTGCCGAGTGGAATGAATATTTTAAGACCCATAAGAAAAAATAACCCGTTTGGATTTCTCTTGGAAAGGAGAAAAGAATATGCTCAAAACCAATCAGGACCGGCTTGTGATGCAGAGCGTGCTCGGTGAAATCCAGCACCCGACGGTCAAGGAGCTTCCCGTCCGGCTCGACTGCGACGGCGTGGCCCACACCCTGCCGAATACCGGCTCCATTACGTATAATGTCAAGCTTGGAGACAGCGTGTATGGCCTGGCCGGCGACCACATTGAGCCTGGCGTTACCATCAAGAACCACAATGCCGCGCGGGAAAACGAGGCACTGAATGTCCTTTCGTGCATCGGAAACGATGCGGTTGTCGTCTCTGGCGACGCGAAGGGCGCGAAAGGCTTTGTCACCGGAACGCACGGCGGCGTGGAGCATGTGCTGATCTACTTTGCACGCGAGGACCTTGAAAAGATGGTCATCGGTGACAAAATTCAGGTCCGCGCCTATGGCCAGGGCCTCAAGCTTCTGGACTATCCGCAGGTTTCTGTGATGAACTGCGACCCGCGGGTGCTGGAGAAGATGAACATTACCGAGGAAAACGGAAAGCTCCGGGTTCCGGTAGCAGCCATCTCCCCTGCTTATCTGATGGGCAGCGGCTACGGCGAACCGACCGCTTGCTTTGGCGATTACGATATCATGACCGAGGACTGGGATGAGATTGTCCGGCAGGGGCTTGACCATCTGCGCTTCGGCGATATCGTCCTGCTTCAGAACTGCGACACGACCTGCGGCCGCGGCTATCTCACCGGCGCGCAGACCATCGGCGTCGTTGTCCACAGCGACTGCATCCGCATGGGTCACGGTCCCGGCGTTGCAACGCTGCTGACCAGCAAAACAGAAATTTTTGAGCCGGTGCTCACCCCGTCTGCCAACCTTGCGGATATGATGGGCGTGTAAGGCTCTGCTGCGAAAATCCATGACAATCAGAACGTGTGAAAAACTGATACGGCGACTTCTCACCGCGCTTCTGCTGGCTACAATGATGGCCGGCAGCTGCGCGGCGCTTCGCACGCGGATGGAAATCCGCATCGGCGTGAGCGAGCAGATGGCGCCGTACCAGTTTTTGGACAATCAGGGGCAGCTCGCCGGTATCCACTATGATCTGCTGAAGAGTCTGGAAATCGGCTCAGACGACAGCGTGAGCGTCCTGTATTTTGATTCGGAGGATGCCTGCCTCGAGGCTCTGGAAGACGGCGAGGTAGACGCGGTACTCTCCTATCGCCTGCCGGCAGAGCTGTCTTATGCGCAGTGGGCAACGGAACCGCTGACCACGCTCAAGCTCTGCGCCATCTCCAAAACCGGCTCGTTGGAAGATGCGGAAAAAGAGGGACAGGTTGCCGCCTTTGAATACGGGACGGTCAATTATTCCTACTTGCAGCATTTGGACGCCACGAGTTATCTTGCTGTCGGCAGCCAACGCCAGATTTTGCAGGCGCTCGAAGATGGCCGCGCGGACGTTGCCATCGGATTTGAAGACGCGCTTTTATATCAGCTCGAGCAGTCCGGCGAGAGTGATGAGTTTACGGTGCTGCGCTCCTATCTCGGCGAGGTCAGCTACCGCCTTGTCGTCCATCCGGGAAACCGGGTTATGCTGCGCAGGCTCAACGATCAGACGGTCAACCTGCGTTCCGGCGGAACGTATGACCGGATTTATAACCAGTGGTCGTCTTTATGGGTGCAGGATACGTCATATCAGCAGCGCGTCATGATGCGAAAACTCTGGATTGCGTTGGGCGCGGCGATGGCGGCGGTTCTGCTCTTCCTTGCGTTTTCTGCGATTCTGAAGCGTCGGCTTGCGGCGCTGACAAAGGTGCTCAACCGGACGAACGAAGAACTGCAATTACAGCTGAGCGCCACGCAGCAGGAATGTCTGACCCAGCAGCGGATTCTGGACGCGGCAAAGCTCAGCATGCTCCTGTTTGACGACAAGGGCCAGATCACCATGTATAACCGCGAGGCGTTGATGCTTGCAAACCAGCAGCTCGAGGGGAAAAATATCATGGACGTCTCCCCTTACGCAGAGCTTCTGGAAGGAATCTTTCCGCCGACTGAGACAGAAGATGCACCGACGGTTATGAACGCGACCAAACGCCTGGGTGAAACGCTCTTTAAATATTCTGCGCGCGTGATTACCAGCAGCAAAACCTATATGCTGAGCGTCGAGGATATTACAGAGGAGGAAGCGCAGAAGGCAAAGCTCTTTGAAGCGGAGAAGAGCACCACCATCAACCGCGTTGTCGCCGGTGTGGCGCATGAAATCCGAAATCCTCTGATGACAATTCGCACATTCGCTGATATGATTAAGGAGCCGGATTGCGGCGACGATGTAAAAGCGGCGTTCGGCGAGGTTGTCCCGGCGGAGGTTGACCGCATCAATCAGCTGGTCGACCGGTTTATCAACTATGCAAAGCCCGGTAAACCGGGAAGCATCGTGACCGACGCGTCGAACCTTGTCCGTGAGTGCTTGTATCTGACAAAGCCTGCGGCAAAGAAGAATGTGATCGGCTTTGACGTGCAGCTTGAAGATGCGCTCTTCATCCGCGTCTCCCCGACGCAGATCAAGCAGGTCATCATCAACATTATCATCAACGGCATGGAGGCCATGGAGCGCCGCGTCGCGCTGACGCAGCCGGACCGGAAGCTTATGATGCAGATTCGCACAGTCTCGGAAGATGACCGCGCGGTCATCTGTATCCGCGACGAGGGTACCGGCATGAGCCCCGAGGATCTCAAAAAGTGCCGCGAGCCATACTATACCACAAAGCCCACCGGTATCGGCCTTGGTCTGGCGCTTTCCAACGAACTGGTCCTGCAAAACGGCGGCCAGATGGAGCTTGAAAGCGTACTGGGCGACCATACGACGATCCGTCTGGTTTTCTCGAAGGAGCATAACGCATGAAGCCACACGTACTGATCATTGACGACGAACAGAATATTGTGCTGTCGCTGTCGCTCGCGCTGCGCAAGGAGTTTGAAGTGGACGCGGCGCTTACCGCGGCAGAGGGCCTTGCAAAGCTGCGCGCGGGGACCTATGAGCTGGTGCTGCTCGATCTGATGATCGGAGAGGATGATGGCTTGCAGGTTTTAGAGCAGATCCGGGCCATTTCCCCGCAGATTCAGGTCATCATGATCACAGCCTTCGGCACGATCCGTTCGTCTGTCGACGCGGTCAAGCGCGGCGCGTTTACGTATCTGACGAAACCTGTCAATCTGGAAGAGCTGAAAATCTATATGTATCAGGCGCTTCGCTATCAGGAAATGAACGATACGATTGCGAACCTCACAAATGAGCTCAACGCCCGCTACGACGACTACGGCATGCAGGGCGGAAGCGCCTGTATGGACAAGGTCCGCGCGATGATCACGAAGCTCAAGGACGTGGATACATCTGTTGTCATTACCGGCGAGAGCGGCGCGGGCAAGGAGCTTGTCGCCAAGGCGCTTCACTATGCGGGCAAGCGCCGCACGCAGAAGTATGTTGAAGTCAACTGCGCGGCAATCCCGGACGGGCTGCTGGAATCCGAATTTTTCGGATATAAAAAAGGCGCATTTACCGGCGCGGTGCATGATATGCAGGGTAAATTCGTTCAGGCGGACGGCGGCACGCTGTTTCTCGATGAGGTGGCGGAAATGCCCCTTTCCATGCAGGCAAAATTTCTGCGCGTCCTGCAAGAGCGCGTTGTGACGCCAATCGGCGGCACGGAAAGCATCAATGTCGATGTCCGCGTCGTCGCCGCAACGAACCGGGACCTGTTTCGGATGGTCGAGGAAGGAAAGTTCCGCGAGGATCTGTATTACCGCCTGCACGTGATGGAAATCAACGTGCCGCCGTTGCGCGAACGGGACGGCGATGTGATGGTGCTCACGGGCTACTATCTTTCCCGATACGCGCACGAGCACAATCTGCCGCCCTTCAAGCTCCGGCCGGACGCGCTGTGCGCGCTGACCGACTACTCTTACCCCGGCAATGTGCGGCAGCTCTTTAACATTTTGGAGTATGCGGCGCTGATGGCGACCGACGGAGTTATTTCCCTCTCGAGTCTTCCGCGGGAGGTGCTTGGTACTGACCGGCCCGCGATTCTGGAATCGCAGCCGGCTGCGCAGCAGCAGACGCTCGAGCAGATGCTGGCCGACCAGAAGCTCAGCGACATTGAGCGCATCGCCATACTTGCAACGCTCAAGAAAAACGACGGACAGAAAAAACGCACCGCCGACAAGCTCGGCATCACCGACCGCACGCTTCGCAACAAGCTTGCGGAATACCAGATGGATTTGTGAGGAGCTCGTGATGTGTGAGAAACGAACCGCTGTTGTGGTGGATGACGAACCGATTACCTGCATGGACGTGGCGGAAATGCTCCGCGAGATGGGCTTCGACGTGGTCGGCGAGGCCGCGGACGGCTTTGACGCGGTAGAGCTCTGCCGGGTACACCGGCCAGATTTGGTGCTGATGGACGCGAGAATGCCGGTTTTCGACGGTCTGACAGCTTCGAAAACGATTCTGGAAAAGCACTACTGCAACTGCATCGTTCTGCTCACGGCCTATCAGGACCGGGATATGATCGAAAAAGCAACCAAGGCCGGCGTCAGCGGATATCTTGTCAAGCCGATTGATCAGACACGCTTCCAGCCTGCGATCGAGGTGGCGCTTGCGCAGAGCAAACGTCTTCGCCAGAGCGAGGCGCGCGCGCAGCAGGCCATGGAAAAAATCGAGGAAAACAAACGCATCTTTCAGGCACAGAAGCTTCTGTCGCAGGCGAACGGCTGCTCACAGACAGCAGCTTACCAGCTTCTTCGAAAATACGCCATGGATAAGCGCATGACCATTGCGGCGATGGCAGAGCAGGTGCTCCAGCGCTTCGGCCCGCAGGAGGAAAGACACCATGATTGATCTTTCTGCCTGCCCGATATCGCTTGACCCGTCTGAACGTCAGAAGCTTGAAGAGCTTGCGCGCCAGCTTCCTCTGATTGCAGAGCTCAGCGCGTGCGAGCTGTTTATCGACTGTGTGGGAGACGACGGCGGCGTTGTTGTAGCGCACGCCTGGTCCAACCAGCTTGGAAGCTTTTACGCCGCGCCTGCCGTTGGAAAGCATGTGAGCGAGGAAAAGGAGCCGGCTGTTTTTGCAGCCTGGCGGACAGGACTTGTCCAGCGCGACCTCAAGGCCGTCACGCAGGAGGACCGGACGGTCTGGCAGGATGTTGTTCCGGTCTATGGAAGTGGGCGGCGCTGCATTGCCCTGCTGATCCGGGAAAAGGATATCAGTGAGCGCGTAGCACGTGACAAAAAATATGCCGAGCTTGCCAAGTCCTACGCCGAGGAAGCGCCGACCCTCCGTGACGACCCCAGCCGCGAGGACCATGCGCTCTGGCAGCGTGAAATTCACCACCGCGTCAAAAACAACCTGCAAACCGTCGCCAGTATTCTCAGCATGCAGTCCAGACGGTGCAAGGACGAGACCGCCGCGAATATTTTACGAGAAAATGTCGAACGGGTCTTGTCAATGGCGACAATCCATGATATACTTTTAAAAGATACCAGTTCTTCTCAGTTGGTAGACAGCAATGAGCTGCTGGAAAACCTGATACAAAATTTGCAGGCCATGGTTCCGGTCGGGAAATCAATAGCGCTTTCCCTCGAGGCCGATCATGTCCTACTGCTGCAGGAGACTGCGAGCGGTGTTGCAATGGTCGTTTGTGAACTGGTAACAAATGCCCTGAAGCATGCGTTTGCGGGCCGCGATTCCGGCTCGGTGCGCGTCGTTTTCGCAAGGGGCGTCGAGCATCATACGGTTTCTGTCAGCGATGACGGCATCGGTTTCAACCCGGAGCACGCAAACGGCTTTGGCCTCCAGATTGTGCAGGCAACCGTTGCGCAGAAGCTCCATGGCTGCGTGAGCATCGTGCCATTGGCCTGCGGAACAACTGTGACGTTCGATTGTAAAGCAGAATAAAACGCGCACAACAGCGTGCGTGAGAACAGCAACAGAGCTAAGGTGATTTATCGATCACCTTAGCTTTTCATGCTTTTTGGAGGCTTTTTCATGGCGGATTTGCTCAGCGTCGGCATTGACATCGGAACAACGACGACGCAGCTTATTTTCAGCAAAATCAAAATGGAAAATACGACCGGCTACTTTGCCGTTCCGCGCATCTCCATCGTCGACAAGGAAATTCTCTATCAGAGTGAGGTGCATCTGACGCCGCTTCTGACAGAAACGCTGATTGACTCCGACGGCGTGCGCGAGATTGTCGCGCAGGAATACCAGAAAGCAGGTATTGTTCCCTCTTCGGTCGACACCGGCGCGGTCATCATCACCGGCGAATCGGCCAGAAAAGAAAATGCCCGCGCGGTCATGGAGCGGCTGAGCGCCTTTGCAGGCGAGTTCGTCGTCTCCACAGCAGGCCCGGACCTGGAGTCCGTGATTGCCGGAAAAGGCAGCGGCGCGTGGGCCTACAGCCTGGATCATCACTGCGAGGCCGTTAACCTGGATATCGGCGGCGGCACAACCAACATTGTCGTCTTTTCAGAGGGCGACGTGATTGCCAAGGGCTGCTTTGACATTGGAGGCCGCCTGATCCGCGTCGAAAATGGCAGGATCACACACATCAGTCCCTCTGCAAAGCTTGTCGCAGAATCCCTTGGCCTCAGCGTTCAGGTTGGAAATGCGGCAGACGCTGCGCAGCTTTCAAAAATCACCGATCGCATGGCAGAACTTCTGGCAGAGTCTCTGGGCCTCTTGCCGAAGAGCGCGCTTTTGGACGCGGTTACGACCAATAACAGTACGCCGCTCACCTACCGCACAAAGCCAAAGACCGCAGTCTTCTACTCCGGCGGCGTGGCTAACCGCATTGAGCCATTAAGCGCAGAGCCGTTTCCCTATGGGGACATCGGCGCGCTGCTCGGCGCTTCGGTCTTCCGCGGAACGCTCTTTGGCGAAACGACCGCGCAGCAAAGCACACAGACCATCCGCGCCACCGTCGTTGGCGCCGGCATGTTTACCACGACCGTCTCCGGCAGCACCATCACCTGTACCAGCGCGCAGTTCCCGATGAAGAACATTCCGGTGCTCAAGCTTACGCCGGACGAGCAGGAACAGTGCTTCCTTGGAAATGTGCAGGCGCTCATCTCGCGTATCCGCTGGTTCTGCGAGCAATCGGAGACCGAGCAGTTGGTTCTGGCTCTTCCGGGCAAGGAAAACCCGGAGTTCCCGGAGGCCAAGCGGCTGGCGGTCTGCCTTGCTGATGCGCTGGAGCAGACGCTTCCAAAGGACGCGCCGCTGCTGGTTCTGATTGAAACAGATATCGCGAAGGCCGTCGGCATTCTGATGCGCAGCGTGCTCGGCTCTGCCAGAGACGTCGTGTGCATCGACTGCGTGAGGGTCGAGCAGGGAGATTATATGGATCTTGGAAAGCCGCTGTTTGACGGACTTGTCATTCCCATCGTCGTCAAATCGCTGCTGTTCGGATAAGGGGGAATTATATGAAGCTTTCAACGGTTCTGGCAGGACAGAGCTTCCAGTTTGGCTCTGTCAAAGAAGTTCTCGCCAAAGCAAATGAGGAAAAGTCCGGCGACGTGCTTGCCGGAGTCGCTGCGCAGTCGGGACTTGAGCGCATTGCCGCGAAGGTCGTTCTCAGCCGGCTGAGCGTCCGCGATCTCCGGGAAAATCCGGTCGTCGCCTATGAGGACGATGAGGTCACACAGATCAATCAGGACTCCATTGACCCGGAGGTCTACAACCATATTGCAAACTGGTCGATGGCAGAGCTGCGCGAATACATTCTGGACGGGAACACGACGGAAGACGACATCAAGCGTCTGAGCCGCGGCCTTACCAGCGAGGTCATCGCGGGCGTCTGCAAACTGATGGGAAATCTGGATTTGATTTATGCGGCAAACAAGGTGCGCGTGACCGCAACCTGCAACACCACCATCGGCTGCCGCGGCACACTCGCCACCAGACTTCAGCCGAACCACGCGACCGACGATGTGGAGGGTATCACCGCTTCCCTCTTTGAGGGCCTGAGCTACGGCTGCGGCGATGCGCTCCTGGGCCTGAACCCCGTCAGCGACACCGTGTCGCGACTTTCCGAGGTGCTCAAGCGCTTTGACGAGGTCAAACACGAATTTGAAATTCCAACGCAGATCTGCGTTCTTGGCCATATCACGACACAGATTGAAGCGGTCAAGCGCGGCGCGCCTGCCGATATGATCTTCCAGTCGATCGCGGGCTCGCAGAAAGGCAACCACGCCTTCGGCTTCTGCGCGGACACGGTCCGCGAGGCATTACAGGTATTGAAAGAGCGCGGCACCGCCAAGGGCCCGAACGTCATGTATTTTGAGACAGGCCAGGGCAGCGAGCTCTCCTCCGATGCGCACTATGGCGCAGATCAGGTTACCATGGAAGCGCGCTGTTACGGCTTTGCCCGGGAGTTCCACCCGTTCATGGTCAACACGGTCGTCGGCTTCATCGGACCCGAGTACCTTTACGACAGCAAGCAGGTTATCCGCGCAGGTCTGGAAGACCACTTCATGGGCAAGCTGACCGGCATTCCCATGGGCTGCGACTGCTGCTACACCAACCACATGATGGCCGACCAGAACGACATTGAAAATCTGGCGCTGCTGCTTGGAAGCGCCGGCGTCAACTACATTCTCGGCGTCCCGTCGAGTGACGACGTTATGCTCAACTATCAGACAAACGCCTACCACGATGTCAACGCCGTGCGCGAGGTTCTGAACCTCCGCCCGATCCGCGAGTTTGAGCAGTGGCTGGAAAAAATGGAGATCATGCACGACGGCAAGCTGACCGGCCGTGCGGGCGATCCGACGATGTTCCTTCGGAAGAGGTGATAACAATGAATCAGGAATTGATTGAAAGAATTGTCGCCGAAGCAATCCGCCAGCTTGAGCAAAGCGGCTGCGTGGTACTTCCGAACCGCACCGAAGAAGAGATTGTGCCGCAGCCATGTGAGGATATCGTCTCGCCCGCCTGCAAGGCCGTTCCCCTGCTGGAAAATCCGCTGGACCCTGAGGGCCTTGCGCGGATGAAAAAGCAGACAACAGCGCGCATTGGCGTTGGCCGGTGCGGCGCGCGGCTCAAAACGCAGACGGCCCTTGCCCTGCGCGCGGACCACGCAAACGCGAGAGACGCTGTTTTTGCAGACGTGGACCCGAAGTTTCTGGAAAGCATGGGCCTTTTCCAGGTCCAGTCGGCCTGTAAGGATAAAGACACCTACCTCACAAGGCCCGATCTAGGGCGGCTTCTGGAAAAGCCGACGCTGGACGAGCTCAAAAAGCGCTGCGTTTTAAACCCTGACGTGCAGATCTACGCGGCAGACGGCCTGAGCTCGAAGGCGATTGAAGCAAACCTTGGAAGAATCCTTCCGATTCTGGTGCAAGCACTGGAGGACAAGGGTCTCAAGGTCGGCACGCCGTTCTTCCTGCGCTACGGGCGTGTGGGTTCGGAGGAATACGTTGCCGAAGCGCTCGGCGCGAAGGTTGTGTGCGTGCTGATCGGCGAACGGCCCGGCCTTGCAACAGCGGAGAGCATGAGCGCCTATATCGCCTACAACGCTTACGTCGGCATGCCGGAATCAAAGCGCACGGTTGTCTCCAACATTCACAAAAATGGCACCGCAGCCGTCGAGGCCGGCGCGTACATCGCCGAGGTCATCGACAAAATTCTCGAGCAGAAGGCCAGCGGCGTGGACCTGATCAAATAGGAGGGATTGTATGCGAGCAGATCCCATGCAGACAACGATCCTCTGTACACAGATCATCCCGAACGCCGACCCGGCGCTTCTGACGCAGCTCAACGCCCCGCAGGGCGCAAGAAGCCTTGGTATTCTGACAACAGACTGTGATGATGTGTCCTATGCCGCGCTCGATGAAGCGACCAAAAAAGCGGCTGTCCGCGTGGTTTACGCGAAGAGCATGTACGCAGGCTCTTCCAACGCCAGCACGGCCCTGGCCGGTGAGTTCATCGGAATCCTCTGCGCGGAAAACCCGGAGGAAATCAAAAGCGGGCTGGAAGCGACGGTCAGCTTCATCCGAAACGACGCCTGCTTTTACAGCGCGAACGACGATGACTCGATTGTCTACTTTGCGCACTGCATTTCGCGCTCCGGAAGCTACCTTTCAGAGGCTGCCGGTATCGCTGAGGGCGAGGCCATCGCCTATCTGATTGCGCCGCCGGCAGAAGCGATTGTTGCGCTCGACGCGGCAATGAAGGCGGCCGACGTCCAGATGTGTCTGTTCTACGGTCCGCCGACGGAAACGAACTTTGCAGGAGGCCTCCTCACCGGAGACCAGGCGGCCTGCAAGGCGGCCTGCGAGGCCTTTGCAGACACGGTCTGCAAGGTCGCGGCGCAGCCGGATATCATTTGAGAAAAACATTTTTACATAACTTTTAGGAGGAAATTATCATGGAAACGAAACAGGCTCTTGGTATGATTGAAACAAAAGGTCTTGTCGGCTCTGTCGAAGCGGCTGATGCGATGGTCAAGGCAGCAAACGTCCGTCTGATCGGTAAGGTTCAGGTTGGCGGCGGCCTCGTGACCGTTATGGTCCGCGGCGACGTCGGCGCTGTCAAGGCAGCCGTTGACGCAGGCGCAGCAGCTGCAAGCCGCGTTGGCGAGCTCATCTCCACGCATGTCATTCCCAGACCCCACGAGGACGTGGAAAAGATTCTTCCGACGCTCGGCGACAACGCATAAGCGTTTGCAGGGCAATTGAAGGGAGGCAAACACATTGGAATTTGATAAGGATTTGCAATCCATTCAGGAGGTCCGGAACCTTGTCGCCAAGGCAAAGGCCGCGCAGGCCGAATTTGCGACGTTCTCGCAGGAGCGCGTAGACGCCGTAGTCAAGGCCATCGCGCAGGCCTGTGAGAAAGAAGCGGAGCGGCTTGCCAAGATGGCAGTCGAGGAAACCGGCTTTGGCATCTGGCAGGACAAGGTGCTGAAAAACCTGCTTGGCAGCAAAATGACCTATGAGTACATCAAGGATATGAAAACCGTCGGCGTGCTGCGTGAGATCCCCGAGCGCGGCCTGACTGAAATCGGCGTGCCGATGGGCGTTGTTGCGGCGCTGATTCCGTCGACAAACCCGACGTCCACCGTCATGTATAAGTCGCTCATTTCCCTCAAGGCAGGCAACGCCATCGTCATCAGCCCCCATCCGGGCGCGAAGAACTGCATTATTGAGACCTGGCGTGTGGTGGAGAAGGCCGCAAGAGACGCAGGCGCTCCGGCAGGTCTGGTCGGCTGCATCACCATGCCGAGTATTGACGCGACGAATACGCTCCTCAAGCATCGCGATATCGGCATCATTCTTGCCACCGGCGGCGAGGCAATGGTCCGCGCGGCTTACTCCTCCGGCAATCCGGCGCTCGGCGTCGGCCCCGGCAACGGCCCGTCCTACATTGAAAAGACGGCCAATATTCCCGAAGCTGTCCGCCATATCTTCGACAGCAAGACCTTTGACAACGGCACAATCTGTGCTTCCGAGCAGAGCATCGTCACCGAAACCTGCATCAAGGACCAGGTGATCGCCGAGGTCAAGAAGCAGGGCGGCTACTTCCTGAGCCCGGAAGAGAGCGACAAGGTCGGCAAGTTCATTCTCCGTGCCAACGGCACCATGAATCCCAAGATCGTCGGCAAATCCGCGCAGGTCATCGCGCAGATGGCGGGCATTGAGGTCCCCTCTTCCTGCCGCGTGCTCGTCTCGGAGCAGACAACCGTCGGCAAGAGCAACCCCTATTCGCGTGAAAAGCTCTGCCCGATTCTCGCGTTCTACGTGGAAGACAACTGGGAAGCAGCCTGCAAGCGCTGCATGGAAATTCTCTTCAACGAGGGTGCCGGTCACACCATGACCATCCACAGCCAGGACAAGGCCGTCATCCGTGAGTTCGCGCTCAAAAAGCCGGTTTCGCGTCTTCTGGTCAACACACCGGGCGCGCTCGGCGGCGTCGGCGCAACGACGGGCCTTTCCCCTGCTCTGACGCTTGGCTGCGGTGCAGTCGGCGGCAGCGCAACATCCGACAATATCAGCCCCCTGAACCTCATCAATATCCGCCGCGTGGCTTACGGTCTCAAGGAGCTGTCTGACCTTCGTCAGATTCAGCCACAGCCCTCCTGCTGCGAAAGCACGTGCCAGACTTCTTCGAGCGTCTTCACCCAGGCACAGATTGAAGCGATCACCCGCGCAGTTGTCGACCAGCTCAAAAAGAGCGCCGGCTGCTGAGAAATCACATATTACTGTATTTAAAACAATTTGGAGGAATTTAAAATGGAAAACTTACAGGCTCTTGGTATGATTGAAACAAAAGGTCTTGTCGGCTCGATCGAGGCAGCTGATGCGATGGTCAAGGCAGCAAACGTTCATTTGATCGGCAAGGTCCATGTCGGCGGCGGCCTTGTGACCGTCATGGTCCGCGGCGACGTCGGCGCTGTCAAGGCAGCCGTTGACGCGGGCGCAGCAGCGGCAAGCCGTGTTGGCGAGCTTATCTCCACTCATGTTATTCCCAGACCCCACGGCGATGTGGAATACATTCTGCCGACGCTCGACGGCAGCAATCAGTAAGCTTCACGCGGCCGGGCGCGTTCTTTTCCCGGCCGCAGCAAAATCCCGCCGGCAAAAACCGGCTTTGAGAGGTGAAGCAACATGAAAGCGGAGCTTATAACCGACAGCGACCTGCGCGCGCGCTGGTCTTACCGGGCAGACGATCCCATCACCATCAGCGCAGACGCCGTTCTGACGCCGTGCGCGCAGGAATTTGTGCGGGATCACCATATTGAAATTATCCGCAGGCCGAAATACGGTGCGATGTCCCGTAGCAAGATTCCGATGCAGAACGGAAAGCCCGTGTTTGTCAATCTGGAAACCGGCCGCGAGTGCGCGGAAAAGCCGGAGGAAATGACGCATCTGCGCGGAAACCTCCTCGTTTCCAAAACCCACCCGCGCATCGCGTTCCGTGGCCAGCTCGACAGCCTGCTTGCAGAGATTCTGCTGTTGCAAAGCCGCGCGCACCAGGACGGTGAAACGGCGCTTCTGGCAGATCTGGAGGATCTGGCCGGCTTTACCCGCCGCATTTTAGGCGCGGAGGTCAAGGACGAACCGCTTGCCGAGGGACAGGTTCTCGGTATGGACGCGGCGCAGATCCGCCACGCCTCGCACAATATCAAGGGCACACTTGGCATTGAACACCCGATTCCGGACTACCGGATGCCGCTCATCTGCCTGGAGCTCAACCGTCTGCGCACCCGCGTGCGGGAGGCGGAGCTGTATGCGGCGCATGCCTTTGAAGCGGAGGACGGCAGCTGTACGCGCGTTGACCTTGTGCAGGCAATGAACCGGCTTTCGAGCTGTGTCTATCTTCTGTTCTGCAGAAAACTGGCAGGATATTACGACAGGAGACATGCAACATGAATGAAATCAGAGAACAGGATATCCGCGCGCTGGTCGAGCGGATTGTGGGTCTCGGTGTTGACGCAGCGGCAGGCTGCGAAAAAAATGGCTGGATGGAGGTGCCGACAGAAATTTCTGCCCGCCACGTCCACCTGACGGAGCAGGCCGTCGAGACCCTGTTTGGCCCCGGCGCAGCGCTTCACCCGAAGCGCGATCTGAGCCAGCCGGGACAGTTTTTGTGTGAAGAGCGCGTGCGCTTGATCGGCCCGAAGGGCGTGATGGAAAATATCGCAGTGCTCGGCCCAGTGAGATCTGCCGTACAGGTAGAGCTGTCGCTGACCGACGCACGGACGCTCGGCGTCAAAGCGCCGATCCGCCAGTCCGGCGACCTCAGCGGCGCGGGAGACGTCTATATCATCGGCCCCTGCGGTATGCTCAACGCCACGGGCTCTGTGATTGCGGCCAAGGCGCACGTGCATATGACGCCGGAAAACGCAAAGCAGTACGGTGTGCAGGACGGTCAGACTGTGCAGCTCCGGCTGCAAACCGACCGGCCCATCACCCTTGGCGATGTGGTTGTCCGCGTGAGTGAAAAATTTGCGCTTGCGGCGCATATTGACTTTGACGAGGCGAATGCCGCGCATTTTACAGGCAAAGAGCCCTGCGCAATCTGCTGCGCCGGCGTATCGGCACAGCCCGCAGCCCCTGCCCCGGTGAAGCAGGAGAAGCCTTCCTGCCAGACCCCGGCTGTGCCCGCGGCCAACGGCAAAAAACAGCTCATTACCGAAGCTGAAGCCGTCAGAATGGTCGCAGCCGGTCTTTCCATGCCGGAAGGCCCGAATATTATTGTAACGCCGCTTGCGAAGGACGCATTCCTGCACGCAAAGGCGAAGTAACGCAAGGAGGATCCCATGGTTGTATGTAAGGTCGTCGGCCACGTCTGGGCCACGAAAAAAGAGCCGAGTCTGGAAGGACTGAAGCTGATGCTGGTGCAGGAAGACACCGGCTCTGGCAAAGCGTCCATTCAGGTTGCAGCGGATGTCGTCGGTGCGGGCATTGGCGAACGCGTGCTTGTCGTCTCCGGCAGCACTGCACGCAAGGCCTTCGGCCGCGACGACGTGCCGATGGATATGGCAATCGTCGGCATCATCGACAGCATGGAGCAGGTCTCCGTACCCAAGAAAAAGTGAGGCGGTAAACGCATATGGATCTGATCAGATGTATTCATGCAGCCGGAATTGTCGGCTGCGGCGGCGCGGGTTTCCCGACGGACCAGAAGCTCTGCGGCAAATTCCGTTATCTGATTGCAAACGGCGCGGAATGTGAGCCGCTGCTGCGAACAGACCGCTATCTCATGCGCGAAAAGGCACCGGAGATTGTCCGGATTATGGCCGCGCTTGCCGAGTTTTTGCAGGTAGAGTGCTGCGTGATTGCGCTCAAGGACCACTACCACGCGGAGCTTGCCGCACTGAGAAAGGCTGTTGCGGAAAGCGGCGCGGATGTCAAAATTTTTGAGCTTCAGAACTTCTACCCTGCCGGAGACGAGCAGATGATCGTCCGCGAGGTCACGGGCGAAATTGTTCCGCCCACCAAAATCCCCGCGGCGGTCGGCGCAGTGGTCGACAATATCTCCACCATTTACGCCATCGGCGAGGCAATGGAGGGCAAGACCTTCACGCACAAGTACCTGACCGTGACCGGCGAGGTTGCGCACCCTGTTGTCCTCCGCGTCCCGATCGGCACCAGCCTGCAGGCGTGCATTGATCTTGCCGGCGGCGCAACGTGCCGCAATCCCTACATTATGACGGGCGGCCCTCTGATGGGCAAGCATGTCGCGCCGGAAGCAATGGATACGGCTGTCGTCACCAAGACGACCTCTGGTATTCTGGTTCTGCCGGAAGGCTGTGCGAACGAATCACGCGACCGCGTGAGCGTGGAGGCGATGATGCACCGGGCAAAGGCCGCCTGCATTCAGTGCACGTCCTGCACGCAGATGTGTCCGCGCCACATGCTCGGCCATCCCATTGAGCCACACCGAATCATGCGCAAAATGGCGCTTGGCGGCGATATTACCGAGATGCTCTCAGACCCTATCGTGCAGAGCGCGCAGATGTGCTGCGAGTGCGGCGTGTGCGAGGTATTCGCCTGCCCGATGGGCCTGCAGCCGCGCAGAATCAACGGTCTTCTGAAAAAAGAGCTCGGTAAGGCGCGTATTCGCTGCCAGATTCCCGAGCAGGAATATACGGCCAATCCCGAGCGCGAGGCGCGCAAGGTTCCCTCCCGCCGCATCGCGGCAAGAGACGGCGTTGCAAAGTATTATGACTATGAGATTACCGATCTCATCAGCGCCGAGCAGGATACGGTCCGCATTCCGCTGCAAATGCACATCGGAGCGCCCTGTGTTCCCTGCGTTGCAGCCGGTGACCACGTCACAGCCGGACAGCTGATTGCAGCCCCGGCGGAAGGCGCGCTCGGCGCGAATATCCACGCGAGCATCGACGGCGTGGTGAAGTCGGTGGACAGCACCATCGTGATTTCAAAGAACTGAGGTAGATTTGCATGGAAACAATCGGATTTCTGGAATTAAACAGCATTGCAAAGGGCATGGAAGTCGCGGACTGCGTTCTGAAAACGGCCGAGGTCAAACTGGTCTTTTCGCGTGCCGGCTGCCCCGGCAAATACTACCTGCTCTTTACCGGCGAGGTTGCGGCCGTGCAGGAGTCCATTGATGCCGGCTGCCGTCTGGGCGGTCAGTTCGTCGTAGACCATTGCGTGATTCCGCGGGTTCACCCGCAGGTGATCTCCGCTATCCATTCGGCAACGATGCTCGACAACATGCGCGCCATCGGCGTCATGGAGTTTTTCTCGGTGACCGCTTCTGTCTATGCGGCAGATGCCGCGGCAAAAGCTGCCGACGTGCAGCTTTTGGACGTGCGCCTTGGAACCGGCATCGGCGGCAAGTCCTTTGTCGTCCTGACCGGCGAGGTTGCAGCCGTCTCTGAGGCCGTTTCCTGCGGCATCAGCACCCCGAACGCAGAGGGCATGGTTGTCTCCTCTGTCGTGATTCCGGGCCCGCATCCGGAGCTGCTCGACGCGCTGATGTAAGGAGAAGACTATGGCAGAAGAATTTCACGAGAAGCAACGTATCATACAGGAATTTGTTCCGGGCAAGCAGGTCACGCTTGCGCATGTCATCTCAAACCCGGACGAAAGCCTGTATAAGAAAATGGGCGTCATCGGCGAGACCAGCGGCGCGCTTGGCATCATGACCATCACGCCGAGCGAGGGCGCGATCATCGGCGCCGACGTCGCGTCCAAGGCCGCGAACATCAACGTCGTCTTTGTCGACCGTTTCAACGGCTCTCTGGTCGTCAACGGAGACGTTGCGAGCGTCGAAGAGGCAATCCGGGACGTTTTGCGCGTGCTGACGAACGTTCTGCACTTTACGCCGACGGAGATTACCAAGACATGAAGAAGATCGTATTGGTGGGCAATGTCGCCTGCGGCAAGACGACGCTTTGCCAGCGTCTCAACGGCCTGAAACTGCAATATGAAAAAACGCAGGCCTTGAACGTCGTCAACTGCACGATCGACACGCCGGGCGAGTATCTGGAGCACCGCTCTTTGATGCGGGGGCTTACGGTTGTGTCTGCGGACACAGACTATGTTGTCTTTGTCCAGGATGCGTCGCGTGACCTCTATCTCTATTCCCCCGGTCAGGCGGCAGCTTTCCCGGTGCCGGTGATCGGCGTGGTGTCAAAGGCGGACATTGCAACCGAAAAGCAGATTGCGCAGGCAAAAGAGCTTCTGGAGCTCACCGGCGCAGACCCCATTTTCGTCCTCAGCTCCTATACAGGAGACGGCGTGCAGGCGCTGATCGACTATCTGCAAGACGACATAGAAGAAAAAGCATAACAAAACCGCTGCAACAGCTTCGTTGCAGCGGTTTTTCGTATCAGGATTTCAGCGTATCGATAAATTCCAGCACGCAGGCGCGCAGGCGGCCGATTCCCTCCGGCATATGCTCGCGCAGGTGCATACCCATGCCGAGTTCGCGCCCTGTGGCCGGGCTCACAGGCAGAATCTTTACGCCGTTCGTCCGCCCGCGGAGCATCATTTCGGCCATCATCGAAAGCCCCAGGCCCTTACCGACCATACGGATGACCGTCTCATCGTCTACGTGGCAGGGCCGGACCTTTGGCCGCACGCCGTTTTTCTCAAAAGCGGCGTTGACATCCAGGTCGAACTTTCCGTAGGGCATCAGAAACTCCTTGCCGTCAAAGTCTGTAATGGGAAAGCTGTCTTCTCCTTGAACATCATAATCCGGCGGCAGAATCGCGTACATCGCGTCCTGCCACAGCGGCGTCCAGTCGCAGGAAAAGCCCTTCTGTCGGGCAGCAAAAATGACGTCGGTTCTCCCCTTTTCCAGCAGCTCAAACGGCTCAAGCTCATGGTCGACCATCCGAAGGTCCACGTCAATATTCGGGCAAACGCGGCGGAAGCGGTAGAGAATTTCTGGCATCCAGTGCATGGCGATGCTGGCGTAGGCCGCGATGCGGATGGTGTCGCGCTTTTTTTCGGTGATGGCCGCGATCTGGTTCTCCAGCTTCGCGTTCGCGCGCAGGAACTCTCGGATAGACGGGATGAGCGTCTCCCCTTCTTTAGTTAACGTAATTCCATTATGGTCACGCCGCACCAACGTCAGGCCGATATCGCGCTCCAGACTGTCGACCATGTGCGTCAGCCCCGACTGCGTATAGCCCACGACCTCCGAGGCCTTGGAAAAGCTGCCAAGGTCGATGGCGGTCATCAGAATTTCAAGCTTCTTGCTGTCCATGAACAATCCTCCCACGGGTATGACGGATACTATGACAAAACGTCATATATCTATTATAATCACGCGATTCCATTTTTCAACCATTTCGGCTATTATATTTTTAAAGGAGCTGATTGTTTTATGACCACGAAAAAATTGACCTTCCGGCAGAAAATTCTGGTGGCCGGAACCCTGTTTGGCATGTTCTTTGGCGCAGGCAACCTGATTTTCCCCGTTCACCTTGGCCAGCTGGCCGGGCGAAACGTCCTGCCCGCCATGATTGGTTTTATCATCACCGCCGTCGGTATTCCGATTTTCGGCGTAGCAGCCATCGGCGCAACGCATTCGGATGGTTTGCAGACATTATCGAGCAAGGTCAGCAAGAGCTACGGCGTGTTCTTCACGTGTCTTCTGTACCTCACCATCGGTCCCCTGTTCGCAATCCCGAGATGCGCGACCACGTCCTTTACCACCGGCGTGACCCCGATGCTGACGGATGCGTCTCGCGAGCCCATCGCGCTTCTCATCTTTTCGGCCATTTTCTTCGCGTTCGTTCTCTTCTTCTCGTTAAGACCCGGCAAAATCACGGTCTGGATCGGCAAGATCATCAACCCGATTTTCCTTCTATTCCTCGCGGTTCTCGTCATCCGGGCGCTCATCCATCCGGGTGCGGCAGTTGCCGATGTGGAGCCCGATGCGGCGTATGAAACCGGTGCGTTCTTCTCGTCGTTCATTGAGGGCTACGGCACGATGGACGCGATTGCAGGCTTGGCGTTCGGCATTGTGGTCATCGACGTCATTCGCCGCATGGGCGTTGACGATGACGACGCAGTGGCCGCCGACGTTCTGAGCTCCGGCGTTCTGACCGGTATTCTCATGGCGATCATCTATGTTCTGACGATTCTCATGGGCACGCAGTCCAGAGGTCTCTTCGAGACCTCCGCCAACGGCGGTATTGCCCTGACACAGATCGCGGGCCATTATTTTGGCTCCGTCGGTCAGCTGATTCTGGCCGTCACGATCACGTTCGCCTGCCTCAAGACCTCCATCGGCCTTGTGACCTCCTGCTCTGAGACGTTTGTGAAGATGACGCACGGCAAAATCTCCTACTCCGTCTGGGCGATCATCTTTACGGTCTTCTCGTTCGCGATCTCCAATGTGGGCCTCAGCACGATCATCGAATACTCCATCCCGATGCTGATGCTCATCTATCCGCCCGCGATCGTGCTGATCATTCTGGCCTTCGCCGGAAAGCTCTTCGGCCATGACCGCAGAGTCTATGTCTCCACCATGGTCTTCACCTGGGCCGCTGCGATTTTCGACTTCATGAAGACGCTTCCCGGAAGCTTGCAGGAAAGCCTGCATCTGGACACGCTGGTAAGTCTTGCCGGCAAGTGCCTGCCGCTGTTTGACAAGAACCTCGGCTGGCTGATCCCGGCCTGCATCGGCTTTGTCATCGGTATGATCCTCCGTGCATCCAAGCCCGCCACGACATAAAACGCAAAATTCTTGCCTGCATCGCAGCTTCGCGGTGCAGGCGTTTTTATCTGGAATTTTCCGAATCGCAGCCATACCGTGGAACGCAGTGATACGACTGCTCCGTCCCCCGGCACGAGACAGCGCTTTAAAATGGGCAGCAGCATTTGCATCAAGCCGCGCTCAGAGCGCTGAACAGGTAATTGCGGCGATAGCTCTTTGGACGCGGATACATACGGTTCCTTCCTTACAAAAACGGTTAGCTAGCTCTATCTATTATAGCACTCCGCATATGGGCTTTCAGGTCATACTAATATCTTTTTAAAAAGATTGATAATTTGACGTCGTTGTTGTATAATGAAGATGGTGATGAGAAATGAAAAGATACA
>CAKASQ030000049.1 GCA_916988195.3 Oscillospiraceae bacterium | reverse complement strand
CGAGTGGCCAAAGGGGGCAGACTGTAAATCTGTTGTCAGTGACTTCGGTGGTTCGAATCCACCTTCCCCCACCAAAATCCGCACTGAAAAGTGCGGATTTTTGCTTTATCCGAACTTTTTGAAGAAGAACCGAGACTGCCAGCGAAGCGCGTTTTTGTGTAGGCAGGCTCGGTTTTTCTTCGCTTTGTGCGGCTTTCGTCCACAACGTAGGGTCAAGGCAACTTTGGCTGATGTCCTCCACTCAGCGACATTGACGCCAACCCTGACGCCAACGGCGATGGGACGAAACGTGCCTGTTTGGACAAAATGAGATAATAACGAGAATCCCGGCTGCTTTTTTCAGGCAGCCGGGAGTTTGTTTTTGCTGTTTTCAACGCTCTAGTATCTTTGGCATCGCGTTTCCGACGGTTCGCGCTGCTTCCTGCTGCATCCGGCTGGTCGAGTGCGTGTAGACGTTCAGTGTAAAGCCTGCGCTGCTGTGACCGAGCATCGTGGAGACTGTTTTTACGTCCACGCCGCATTGCAGCGCGGTCGTGGCGAAGCTGTGTCTCAAGTCATGAAATCTGACGTGCTCCAATCCAATGTCCTTGCAGATCTTCCGGTGAATCTTCACGATGGTGTCCGGGTGGTACATTTCGCCGGTTACCGGGGAAGGAAACATGTAGGGATTTTTCGGGTGCTTTTCATGCTCCTGCTCCAGCAGCTTTGCAGCTTCCTCCGGGATGGAAACGTAGCGGACAGAGGTGCTTGATTTGGGCGGGGACACAGTGCCTTGACCATTGTAGAAGAGATATTGCTTCGTCACATGGATGGTCTGCGTCTGCGCGTCGTAGTCCGACCAGAGCAGCACTGCGATCTCGCCCTTCCGAAGTCCGGTGGAAAGCTCTAAGTAGAACATCGGCAGCACACCGCGCTGTTCTGCCGCGTGCAGGTAGGACTGATATCGCTCCGATGGAATCACTTGCAACTCCGGCTTTGTGATCTTGGGTGGGATACAGAACTCTGCCGGATTGAAGGGAATCAAGCGCTCCTGCACGGCGCGTTTCAGCGCGGATTTCAGAATGACGTGGATGCCGTGTACAGTCGTGCTGCTGAGCCCCGGCTTTTTAGCTTTCGTATCTTCCCGGATTCTTCCGTTTTCCAGCAGATCTTTATAGAACTGCTGAATGTCCAGCGACGTCAGCTTGTTTAACGGCGTATCGCCCAAGCGCGGGATTACATGGTGATCGATGTAGCCCTTGTAGTAACGTGCGGTCGTTTCGCGCACGTTTGGCTGCGCATACAGCGAGTACCAAGCCTGCACCCAACCTGCCACGTTATATTCGCCGGATTTGACCACATCAATCTCGGTTGCTTCTGCCAGTGCTTCTTTCAGTTTGGTGCGAACCTCAGCCTGTGTTTTGCCGAGAATGCTTTTTCGAATCTGCTTTCCCGTCTCTGGGTCACGACCTGCAATGTAGCGCGCTTCCCAGCGGCCATCTTTTCGTTTTCCAATGGTTCCTTCCCCATTGACTCGCTTTTTTGCCATTTGCGTTCCTCCTTTCTGGTAGCTCAAACGAATATCACAAAGACAGCGAAATAGCTAGTCCTAAGTGAGAGAGTTTTGCCCGGCCTGCTTTTCCAGCCAGTCCAGAAATTTTTCCTGTGAAACGACAATCCTGCGACCAACCCGGAACGCAGGGAAATCTCTGCTGTGCGCAAGGGTATAAGCTCCCGCCTTGGAAATACCAAGCACGGATGCAACGTCCATCATGCTCAGCATAAGCGGAAGTTCTTGTAATGATTGATAGGTTCTTTTCTCCATGTTGCTCCTTTCGCGTTACGCGCTCCAACGCGCGGCTTTATGGTTTCAGGGTGCAGCGTCCCTGTCGGGACGCAGAAAAGCCGACACGCGGGCGCGTGTCGGCTGACAGCTTGCAACAAAGGTTTACCCCCGCAGGAGTTGACCTACGGGGGCTTGATTTTGGTTCAGGTTTCGTCCGCTTCCGGCTGTTCCTCCAGCGCGTCTTGGGGCGATGTTTCTTCGGCTTCCCCCAGCGGCGTTTCTATGACCGATTCGGTCGGAGCGAGCGTTTCATCGGCTTCGGCTGCCTCCAGTGCGCGGGTGATGATGTCAACTAAGAAGTCCTTCTTCTTGATGCCGCGCGCCTTGAGGTAGCGGTCGAGGCGGTCAAAGAGCTCTGCGGGGATCTGCGCGGCTAAGGTTCTCATTTCTCCGGTCATGATTTTTCCATCCTTCCAGTCGTAATATTCTGTGATCATGGCTTCCACATACTCACCGAGGGTCATCCCGGCTTTTTCCTGCTCCTGCCGGACTCTGGTATGGAGTGCGACCGGCAGCATGGCGCATAGGTTTTTTCTTGTTTCCATTGCAGTCTCCTTTCGATTTGGTACGCCAAGTATCGCAGGAAAAAGGAAAGAAAGCTATTCACCAGAGCCAACAAAGAATGCCGCACAAACGAAGCAAATTGGACTAATCCGTAAACAAATCCGGTCTGGCTGCGACGGCAAAGCCCTCGCGCCCGGTCACAACTACGCCGTTTTGACCGCCGGAGCAGTGGATGACGAGGATATTGCCCACGCTGTCGTAGCCGCAGACGATCCCAACGTGGCTGTCATCCGCGTAAAAGACGAGATCGCCGGGCAGCGCGTCTGACCATGCAATGTTGGTGCAATACCCATGCTGCGAGGCTGCGCCACCGCCGCGTCCGGGCAGATACGCGCCATTCGTGGCGTTATAGAATGTCCAGTCCACAAAGCCGGAGCAGTCCAGTCCGAATGGCAGCACCTTGCCGGTCGAACCGCTGCCCGGTGCAGTGACCGTCGTCGGCGTTCCCCAGCGGCTGTCCCAGCCGAGAACGAGGCTTTTGCCGCCCCAGAAATACGTCACCTTTCCAAGAAGCTGATACGCCGTCAGGACAATGGATTCTCGCAGCGGATCAAGATCATCCGGCAGCGTGCCTTGAATGTCTGAAATGTCGACGGGGCCGATGGGCGTACCGCCCGGTTGATAATTACCGATCAGGGAAAGGAAAATGTCATCGTAGGAATCGCTCGGCGGGCATGCCGTTGTAGGTAAAAAAGCCGCACATGGCAAACGGGAACGCCGCCAGCATGCACACCCAGCCGACCTCCGCCGCGCCGATGAGCGGTTTCAAGCCAAAATATGCGCCAACCGCCACACCGATGGCAAGCAGCGCGAACACCATCTGCCGCAGCGATAAGCCGAACAGAATGCTCTCCTGATACCGCTGGATTTCTTTGTTGATTTTCACTTCGATGATGAATCCCTCCAATTTTTCTGTATTTTTAGGATTGACCCTTGCATTTTTCCTTGTTCCAAGCTAACATGGCACAAACTTTCTAAAGGAGGTCGTGCCATGTTGATGATCGTATTTGGGGCAGGCTGCTTGCTCCTGTCCGTGTTATTTCATGCCGCGTCGCTGCTGCACCTCGGTCTGCCGCTTTTGTATGCGCTGATCGTGCCGACGCTGTTTTCCGGCTGGTATTACAGCCACTATGCACTGGCGAATGGAATCTGGTATGCGCTCATTGTCCTGGGACTGATTTCGTGGGGCGTGTCGCTGGTGCGGAAAATTCGCAATGTTATTCGTTAATGCGTTCTGCTTGAAAAAATCTGTAGTTTGGATATAATAGAATGAAAAGGGGGCGTCTGTATGAGCACATTATCTTTCAAAGCCTTTTGTATTGAATACTATGCCGCGCATATCGGGCGGCCCAGCAATGAAGGCTATGCGCTGTTTGAACAAACTGGACTTCTGAACCTGCTCGATGAGGATTATGAAGATCTGCACGGTATGAGCATGGAATACCTGATGCAGTTTTTTGACCGGTATCTGGAGGGCGTGGCATGATTTTGTATCACGGAAGTACGATGGAGGTTTCGCAGCCGCGCATTCTCAAATCTGAAATCGGTCGTGATTTTGGTTTTGCGTTCTATACCACGGATATTCAGGCGCAGGCCGAGCGTTGGGCCAGACGCCGAGCTATGATCGAGAGCCGCCGTACAAAAACGGAGATTCAGGCTATTGTCAGCGTGTACGAATGGGACGATATCGGATTATACGTTCAGCTTTCTTCACCTTCTTCCTGCAGCGCGCGCAAAAAGCCGAGAACGTCATCGTCGACGCTCCCGGCTGGCTGCGGCCGCGAAATTGCTTGTGGATCGGAGCTGTTTTGCAGCTCCGTTTGGAGAATCGTTTTCAGGTCCAGCAGGAATTGCTTCCGCTGCGCCTGCTGGCACAGTGCCAGGCAAAGCCAGTTTGTGCGCTGCCCAGCCGGAATCGCAGACAGAAGCTCCCACGCCTGCCGGTGCAGCGGATTGTCCAAAAACAGCGTTGTACCAAACCGGGCCGTTTGCGGCTTATCCTGCATGGCCTGCTACCTGCGATGCCAGCCGTTCGTAAGCCTGCGCATTCAGTTTATCGTCGTCCAGAATGACAGGCCGCAGAACGCTGCCCTGCGGCAGGTATCGTTTCATACGTCCGGCCCCGCCGCCGAGAAATACAACCGGCATGGCGCGGCAGTCCAGACCTGCTTCGGCAATGGCAGAGAGAATGCGGCGGGCATAGCTCCCGGCTTCGCGCTGGATGATGGCTTTCACGCGGTCGTCCATACTGTCCGGGCTGCCGCGCAGGACATTTTCAATCTGCGCACCGGTAAGAGACAGATTCAGACTCCGGCGCACCTGCTCCGCGATCTCATCCAGACAACGGATCATGCCAAGCTCCAGACTGCGGCAGGAGGCTGCATTCGGGATGCGGTTATGAGCGGCGGTTCACCCCCGAGCGGCTGCGCGAAACAGGAAACGAAGAATTCCCCTACGAGCTGCCGCGAGAAAAACGGCTGTGCCTTCTGGCGCTGGATGCAGCGGAGATCCCGGAGCTGGAGGATGTTCCGAGAGCGAGGAGCGGCAGGCTTTTCTGACCGGCTTCATGCGAGCGGAAGGGGAGGGGACGGTTGAGAGCACGCAGGAAAAGATGGAAGGGCACCCTTTTTTTCTGGAAGGAAAAAGAAGATAGTGGATGCCGGCATATCCGGAAACAGCAAGAAGAATATAGAGAAACAGTCGCCTCCGGGGCGTTCCGGGGGATAGGAGCCGATCATCTGTGGGCCAAAAGGCCGCGCATATGACCGGCTTTTTTGACCGGAAACCGAGTGGCGGACGGTAGCCTGCGGCACTGCCGGCAGGGAAGGGCCAGGGGTACGCCGCGCACGGACGAATGAGATAAAATCCACGGGAAAATGCAAGCGGAAATTTGCACGAAATTGTATACAATTTTTTATTCGATGTTACAAACTTGCGAAACTGCAGGTTTTTTTGCGGAAAGAGGCTTGACGAACCGGAAAAATGGGTTTAGATTATAAGAGAAAACTGTATACAATTCTTACGCATACAATTCGCCAATCTAATTTCAATAGAGCGAGGTAATGTAAAATGGCAGAAATGGAACAGGGCTATATCGACTCGTTGATCGAAAAGGCACAGAAGGCGCAGAAGGAATTTGAATCCTACTCTCAGGAGCAGGTTGACGCGATCGTAAAGGCGATGGGCAAGATCATCTATGACAACGCCGAGCTGATCGCGAAAGAAGCAGTGGAAGAGACCGGCTATGGCCGCGTTGACAGCAAGATTCTGAAGATCACCCGCTGCACGACCGCCGCGTGGCATTATCTGCATGACAAGAAATCCGTCGGAATGATCGACTGGGACCCGGTCGAAAAGCTGGCTACCTACGCAAAGCCGGTTGGCGTTGTTGCGGCGCTTGTCCCCACGACAAACCCCGTCTCCACCACCGTCAGCAACGGCATGAGCATTCTCAAGTGCCGCAACGCCATGATCGTTTCCCCGCATCCGCGTGCGAAGAAGACCACCATCCACGGCGTCGAGCTCATCAACGAAGCCATCCGTGCGGCCGGCGCGCCGGAGAATCTGGTCCAGATCGTGGACCAGCCCTCCATGGCAGCTACCAGCGAGCTGATGACGAAGGTCGATGTGGTTGTCGCAACCGGCGGCGCACCGATGGTCAAGTCCGCATACTCCTCCGGCCGTCCCTCCTACGGTGTTGGCCCCGGCAACGTGCAGGTCGTCGTTGCTCCGGACTGGACGGATTACGACAAGCTAGCAAAGCAGGTCGTCGGCAGCCGCTCGTATGATAACGGCATGCCGTGCACCGGCGAGCAGGCCATCCACCTTCCGGCCGACAAGGTCGAGCAGATGAAGGCCGCGTTCGTCAAGCAGGGCGCTTACATCCTCTCCGACGAGGACGCAAAGAAGCTGCCCGGCATCCTCTTCACCGAAAAGGGAACCACCGATCCGGCGCACGTCGGCATGCTGCCTTCGCATCTTGCAAAGCTGATGGGCCTCGATATTCCCGACAGCACCACGCTGCTGCTCTTCCCGAGCCAGGGCATGACCAGAGAAAACATGCTCCGCCGCGAAAAGCTCTGCCCGGTCGTTCAGTTCTTCCCCTATGAGAACTTTGAAGAGGGCGTGAGCAACGCCAAGTCGAACCTGATGTGGGAAGGCAAGGGCCATTCCTCCGTCGTCTACACGAACGATGAGGACTGCGCAAAGCATGCCGCACTCGAGCTTCCGGTCTCCCGCCTGCTCGTCAACCAGCCGGCCGGCGCTGCTTCCGGCGGCAACTTCATCAATGGTCTCGTTCCGACGATGAGCCTTGGCTGCGGCTCCTGGGGCAACAACTCCATCAGCGACAACCTGAGCTACAAGCATCTGATGAACACCACGAAGCTCGCGTTCTATCACGATCCCACGATCCCCGAAGCCGAGAAGGTTTGGGCGGAATAATTTGAATTTCAGGAGAAGGATCAAAGAATGAATCTGGATCATCTGAAAAATAAAATCGCAATTGTCGGCGTGGGCTACACGCCGCAGGGCAAGGTTCCCGGCCGCACGGCGATCAGCTTCCACTGCGAAGCTGTCGCCAACGCGATCGCGGACGCGGGAATCAGTAAAAACGAAATCGACGCGCTCTATGCTTACCGTCATTTCGACGCGCTTGCGGGCGACTTCGATCTGACCGGCTACGCGCTGGCCGAGCAGCTGGGCATTCGCCCGGCGGTCATCAGCCAGGAGTATTTCTGCACGAGAGGCTGGCTCTATGAGGCCATCGGCCTTCTGACGAGCGGTCTTGCGAGATACTTTGTCATCTCCTACGGCGACAACGCCAGAAGCGGCAGAAGAAGCTTCATCAAGGAGCTCAAGGACGGCAAGTCCACGGACGATCTGGCTGTGTTCGGCGATCTGAGCACGATGGCAAAATACGCCATGCTGGCGCGCCGGGCCATGGACACCTACGGCACCGGCCCTGACGTCTGGAAGGAAATTTCTCTTGCGCAGCGCGACTGGGCGCAGCTCAATCCGATTGCCGGCATGCACGGAAAGCCCCTGAACGACGAAGCGTATTACGCGTCTGAGATGGTTGCCGCTCCGTTCCGCATGCTCGACGCAACGCCGACCTCCGATGGTGGCCGCGCGCTGGTCCTGACGACGGTCGAGCGCGCCAAGGCGCTGGGCCACCCCTATGTGGTCATCCGCGGCTTCGGCAGCGCGAACCAGCCCGTTTCCCCCTATCGCCTGCGGGTGGAGGATGCGGAAAGCGCGGCATATCTCGCGAGCCGTCAGGCCTTCGATATGGCGGGCGTTACGCCGGCCGATATCGACGCGTGCGAGTTCTACGACTGCTTTACCTACACGGTGGAAGCGACGCTGCGCGACTACGGCTTCTTCAAAAAGGAGCAGGTCCGCGACTTTATCACCCGCGAGCGTCTCGCCCCCGGCGGCAGCCTCCCGGTCAATACCTCCGGCGGCATGCTCTCCGAGGCCTACTTCATGGGCCTTACGCCTCTGGCAGAGAGCTTCATGCAGCTGACCGGCCGCTGCGGCGATCGGCAGCTCGGCAAGCTGGCCGGAACGAAGGAGCCCGCCCTGATCGCGTGCAGCGACAACGGCGCGGTCTTCCAGGGCCACGCGGCGATGATTTTGGAGAGAGGGGAATGAGCATGACAGAATTCTTTGAGCCCAGGATCAGCGCCGACACCAAAGCATATTGGGACGGATGCAGAGAGCACAAGCTGATGGTGCAGAAATGCAAGGTCTGCGGTCGGCTCCGCATCCCGGCAAGCTATGTCTGCCAGAACTGCCTCAGCACCGAGACGGAGTTGGTCGAGATGAAGCCGGAGGGAACGCTCTATTCCTTCGTTGTGATGCATCGCGCGTTCCATCCTTCGGTTCAGGACAAGGTGCCCTACATTGTGGCGACCACCGATCTCAGCGAGGACGTCCGGATTCTGGCAAACATGTTTGATGTTGACCCGGACGAGCTGAAGTGCGGCGCGGAAGTAACGATTGATTTTGCCGACAGCGAGACATACAGCCGCCCGATTGCGAAGCTAAAGGAGAAAAAGTGATATGAAATTCCTTGTAATTGGCGGCAACGCAGCGGGTATGAGCGCTGCTTCCCGTGTCAAACGAAAGTCCCCGGATACCGAGGTCGTCGTTCTGGAACAGACGCACGAGGTGTCCTACGGTGCATGCGGCCTGCCGTATTATGTGGCGGGACTCAACAACAATCTCGATCTGATGCGCATCCGCAAGGCCGATCAGTTTCTGGCCAACGGCGTCGATCTGCGGCTCGGCTGCGATGTAACGGACGCTGATTTTACGGCGAAAACCGTTTCCTATACGGACGAAAACGGCGAGGCGCACGTGGAGAGCTACGACAAGCTCCTCATCGCGACCGGCTCGTCTCCGAAGGTCCCGCCGATCCCCGGCATCCGCCAGAAGAACATCTTCCCGCTCAAAACGCTCGATCAGGCGGCGGCTTTGAAGCTTGCCCTCGAAAGCAATCCCAAGAGCGTCGTCATTGTCGGCGGCGGCTACATTGGTCTGGAGCTCGCCGAGGCCTGCATTTTGCAGAAGGTTCCCGAGATTCACATCGTCGAGGCGCTCGACCGCCTGCTCAATGTGTTTGACCCGGAATTTTCCGAAATGGTCAAGACGGAGCTCGAAAAGAACGGCGTGCATATCCACCTCGGCGAGCGCGTCATGTCCTTCGAAGGCGAAGACGACAAGGTAACTGCCGTCAAGACCGACAAGGACTGCTATGCGGCCGACGTTGTGATCCTTTCGATCGGCGTGTCGCCGAACACCCGCTTCCTGTCCGAAGGCATTGAGAAGCTCGGAAACGGCGCACTCGTCACGGACGCTTCCATGAAGACCTCCGTTCCGGATGTGTACGCGGCAGGCGACTGCGCGTCGGTCTGGTCGAAGCTTCTCGATAAGCCCATGTACATCGCGCTCGGCACGAACGCGAATAAGCAGGGCCGTCTTGCAGGCGACGCGGTGCTCGGCAAGAATGTCCGCTTTGCGCGAGCCCTCGGAACAAGCATGCTGCGTGTCATGGGCATGGAATTTGCGAAAACCGGCCTCGGCGAGCAGGAATGCAAGGCAAACGGCATCGACTACAAGACGACGACCGTGGAAAGCCGCTCGCACGCCAGATATTATCCAGACCCCGTCACCCTGACCGTCAAGCTGACCTACCGCGCGGCAGACAAGGTGTTGCTCGGCGCGCAGATCGCGGGCGCGAAGGAAGCGGCGGTCCGTATCGACACGTTCGCCTGCGCCGTGGATCAGGGTATGACGACCGATGAGCTCGGCTTCCTCGATCTCGGCTACGCGCCTCCCTTCGCAAGCGTCTGGGACGCAATCGCAATTGCGGCCAACGCATCCAAGTAAGCGGAGCGGCGCATGGAAAAAACAAAACACTCTGGGCAGAGCGGCCGCATGGCTGCGGTATTCTCGGTAGCGGCCGTTCTGTTCAGCTGGCATGCCGGAGGCGGCTTTGCAACCGGCAATCAGGCCAACCAGTACTTCCTGGTCTCGGGCAAGCTTGGACTTGTCTCGGCGCTTCTGGCGCTGCTGCTTCTGACAATGACCGTGCGGCAGGCGATCGTCATGTACAACAGCCGCGGCCTTGGCTCTTATAAGGAGCTACTGGAGACGCTCTACCATCCGCTCGATAAGCTGGAGCTCGTATTTGAGATATACTATTATATTATGGTTCTCATGTGCGTGAGCTCCTGCATCGCGGGTGCGGCGACGCTCCTTGGCGACGCGCTCGGCGTATCGTACGGGCTCGGCATTGTGCTCATCGGCGCGCTGCTGCTGGTATTGAGCATGTTCGGCGCCGGCGTTCTTCGGAAGGTCTCATCCGTTCTGAGTCTTCTCATTTTAATCTGTGCCGTCATGATCTTCATTGTCGGCATCGGAAGAAAATCGGATGTGATTGCGGAGGTCCTCCGCGCACCGGCCGACATGGGAACGCTTCCGGGAGCAATCTTCCGCTCGTTCCAGTACGCTGGCTTCCAGTGCTCGTCGATCCCGACGATGATTGCCTGCGGCACGGTGCTGAAAAATGAGAAGGAAGCGGGAAAGAGCATGTGGCTCTCGTTCGCGATGAACGCGCTCGCGCTCGTGCTTTCGGTCACAATGCTCCTCGGCTGGAAGGATATCTACTCCTCCGTTCCCGGCGGAACGACGATTCCGACCCTTACGGTCTGCAAGCAGATGGGAATCACGTCGCTTGTGTGGATCTATTACATCTGCCTGTTCCTCTGCTTCGTCTCCAACGGCGTGTGCTCGGTCTTCGGCGTGGTCAACCGGTTTGAAGCAAACGATTGGCTCACGCGGAAGCTTCCGAACGCCATGGCAAGAAGAGCCGGCATCGCCTTTCTCATTATGGCGACTGCCGTGTGCATCTCGGTCGTTGGACTGAGCAACATCATCAAATACGGCTACGGCTACTGCGGCTACATCGGTATCGTCATGCTGGTGATCCCGTTTCTGACCGTTGGCGTGTATAAAAACCGCAAATACCTTAAAAACCACAATATTCCCGAAGCTTGACGGGAATCCAAATCTGGTAATTCAGGGCAGCCCCTTGAGAAGCCCGCGTAAACTTCTTTTTCTGCGCTGTCTGGGATTATATTATTATGTGCTTATCGGCTTCACGCAGCTGAACGAAAAATAGATACAAAGTCCGAAATATAGGACAGCAGAAGTGCTACA
>CAKASQ030000048.1 GCA_916988195.3 Oscillospiraceae bacterium | reverse complement strand
ATACCAGTGGGATCTGGCAAAGCTCTCGCCGAACGAGTATTACCGGTACCTGACAACCGGCAGCTATCCATGTTAGCAGAATGGGTCACCTTATTTTGTCCTTGACTTGGGGAGCAATTTATCCTGCGTAGGGGGTCGATGTGGGCATCGACCCCTACGAACTTCCCGGCAGGTTAATTCCAGCGCTTTCTGATATAAATAAATCCCTCTGACACAACCCAGTTGTGTCAGAGGGATCTTTTCCGGTACACAGTCAGACTGCACACCCTCCATCGAATACGTACTACATCCGTTACCCATACAGCCAGCTCGGAAACGGCTGCCTCACGGCACACAGGGTGGACTGCTTAGTGCTGCTTGGTTCCCCACCTGACACGGTTCACAGAGCCCTATTGCGTAAGACCAAATCTTCAACGCCGCTTATATGGGTCAGACGACACAATACGCACCCTCCGTCGGGAATTCCTCCCCGCTGTAGCGGATTGCGGGTAACAAGGCACCGCTATCTCCCCGAGTAGTGCAGCCTGACTGCGTACCGGATTTCCGGTTTTAAAAACGCTCAGTCGAGCTTGCTTGCCACAAATTCGACCAGCTCGCCCACCGTCGTGAGCTTTTCTTCAAGTTCCAGATCAACACCCAGCTGCTCTTCCAGATCCATGACCATCTCAACGGTGTCCAGAGAATCGATACCCAGACTTTCAAACGTCGTGTCCCGCGTGATATCGTCGGGCGAGATGTCCAGCTGGTTGGCCAGATAGGATTGGATTTTCTCAAACATGACAAATGCCTCCGTAAAACGGTAATTTGGTAATTAAGACACGTCTTATGATACGGAATTTTTCCGCAATGTCAAGAAAAATTTTCAGCCGGGCGCTTTCCGGATGCAATCAATTGAGGAAATCGCGCAGCTTTTTGCTTCTCGACGGGTGCCGGAGCTTGCGAAGCGCCTTGGACTCGATCTGGCGGATGCGCTCGCGCGTCACGTCAAACTCCTTACCGACTTCCTCGAGCGTATGGGGCTTACCGTCCACAAGGCCGAAGCGCATGCGAAGCACCTGCTCTTCGCGCGGCGTGAGCGTAGAGAGCACCTCTTCAAGCTGCTCGCGCAGAAGCGTATAGGACGCCTCCTCCGACGGCTGGGACGCTTCGTCGTCCTGAATGAAATCGCCCAGATGGCTGTCCTCTTCCTCGCCGATCGGCGTTTCCAGCGACACCGGCTCCTGCGCGATCTTCAGGATTTCTTCGACCTTGGAGACCTCCATGTGGAGCTCCTGCGCAATTTCCGTCGTCGTCGGCTCGCGGCCGAGCTTCTGCACCATGGAATGAGACGTGCGCAGCACGCGGTTGATCGTCTCGACCATATGTACCGGGATACGGATGGTTCTGGCCTGATCGGCAATCGCGCGCGTGATAGACTGCCGGATCCACCAGGTGGCATAGGTCGAAAATTTATAGCCCTTCGTGTAGTCAAACTTCTCGACCGCCTTCATAAGCCCGAGGTTTCCCTCCTGAATGAGGTCCAGAAGCTGCATCCCGCGCCCCACATAGCGCTTGGCGATCGACACAACGAGGCGGAGGTTCGCCTCCGACATGCGCTTTCGCGCCGCGTCCTTCTCCTGCTCGCTGCCCTCGACCATCTTTTTCGCGACCTCAAGCTCTTCCTCCGGAGAAAGCAGCTTGATTTTGCCGATCTCCTTGAGATACATCCGGATGGGGTCGTCGAGCTTGACGTTGGAGTCGTCGATGTCCTCGATATTTTCGTTGGAAACGTCGAGGCCCTCGTCCTCGATGGCCTGCATTTCGCTGAGCGTCGGGTTATCGAGCTCGGCGGTCCCGATGAGGTCGAGCACGTCCGAAACGTCAATCTCCACCCCCGCCGTTTCCAGAACATCATAGAATTTCTCGGTCTGCTCCTCGGTTGCGTCCACGGCGTCAAGCGTCTCGACCAGCTTTTTGGACGCAACCTTGCCCGTCTTTTTGGACTCTTCGAGCAGCGCCTGCAATTTCGCGCGGTTTTCTTCGGTCAGATCCATTTTCCCCAGCAGTTCCAGTTCCTTTGTCATCGTCTAACCTCCGTGTTCCATTCGTTTTTTCCTCTGCGCCAGCTGAAGCAGCCCCTCAGGCCCCGACAGTCTGGCGTTTGCGTACTCCTCGGTGATGATGCGGATGTAATCCTTGAGCGCCTGTTCGGAAAGCGTCGTGTCGCGCCGCTGCGCGACCTGAGACAGGTGCGACATCTCCTGCGGGGTAAATTCCTCGCCGAGGTTTGAAAGCGTTACCATCTGCCCCTGCGCGTGCTGCCGCTGCAATGCCGCAAACGCCCGCCCCAGAAGCGGGGAAGAAAACTGCTCCGGCGTTACATCGATATCCCGCAAAAGCTCCGGTTCTTTCAGCACCTGCCGCAAAAGCCCTTCCTCCGCCATCGCCGAGCGGACATTGTCGTACCGGATGCCCTGAATCTGCGGCGAGAGCTGGCGCGCAGGCGATAAGTCCTGCGCAAGCTGCTTTTTTTCCTCCTGCCGGCGGCGCTTTTTGTATGCCTTGTCGACCTCCAGCTTCATCGCCTGCGTCGTAATGCCCGCCGCCTCAGCGGCTCTCGCGCCGTAGACTTCGCGCTGCACCGCGCTGGGGAAGCTCGAAACGAGCTCGGCCGCCTGCTGCAAAAACTGCACGCGCTGCTCATCCTGCGTGAGATCAAACTTCCGTTTCAGACTCTCGAGCCGGTATTCCGCCTGGTTCTCCGATTGGTCAAGCAAGAGCGAAAACCGGTCCGCACCGTATTTTTTCAAAAACTCGTCGGGGTCCTTTGCCCCCTGCATCCGGAGGACCTTCACCTGAATCCCCGTTTTTTCCAGCATCGGGATCGCGCGCCGGGTCGCGTTCTGTCCGGCCTCGTCTCCGTCGTACGTGAGCACCACCTGATCGGTGTATTTTGCCAGAATGTTCGCGTGCTCCTCCGTGAGCGATGTGCCAAGCGACGCGACCGCGCAGTCAAAACCGTATTGATGCAGCGAAATCGCGTCCATGTAGCCTTCCGTCAGGATGATCCTCCCCTGTTTGCTCTTTTTTGCAATGTTGAGGGCAAACAGATTCTTTCGTTTGTTGAAGATCAGCGTCTCGGGCGAGTTTAAATACTTCGGCGTGGAATCATCCATCACGCGCCCGCCGAAGCCGATGATGTTGCCCCGGATGTCGATGATCGGGAACATGAGGCGGTTTCGGAACCGGTCGTACATGCCGCCGTTTTTGCCCGAGACGGCAAGCCCGGCCTCCAGAATTTCCTCCCTCGAGTACCCCTTCCCTGTCATCGTATCTAACAGCGCCGACCATTCATTGGGCGAAAACCCAAGTCCAAATCTGGTCACGGTAGCCTTGCTCAGGCCCCGTTTTATGATATAGGCCCGCGCCTGCTCGCCGCAGGGCTCTAACAGCTTCTGGTGGAAAAACCGCGCCGCATCTTTGCAAAGCGCCCACAGCCGTTCCTGCTTCTGGTACTGCGACTGATACCCCTCGTCCTCCGGCACCTCCAGTCCCGCCCGCTTGGCGAGAAACCGCACCGCATCGGGGTAGCTGAGCGATTCAATTTCCATGATGAAGTTGACCGCGCCGCCGCCCTTATGGCAGCCGAAGCAGTAGTATATCCCCTTGTCCGGCGCGACGGAAAAAGACGGCGTTTTCTCCGAGTGGAACGGGCACAGGCCAAACAGGTTCGAGCCCTTCCGCGTCAGCGTCACATACTGTCCCACCACGTCCTCGATCGGGTTTCTGTTATTCAGTTCGTCCAGAAACGCAGGCGGAAACGGCATGCGTGCCTCCCTTCTTCATCGCACCTGCCAAGCGGTGGGGATGAAAATTTCAGAATATGTATAAATCGCGTATTTGTCGGTCATCCCGGCAATATAGTCACAGATTGTCCGGCTGATGCCGTCAAAATCCAGTTGCGGAATAAAATCCGCCGGCAGTTTGTCGGGATGCGAATAGTAGTAGTCAAAGAGCTTGCGCATGATATCCTTCGCCTTGGCCTCTTCGCCCTTGGCAACAGGATTGGTGTAGACTCGTTCAAACATAAACGCACGCAGCGCGTCCATCGCGTCGGAGACCTCCTGATGCATGGACAAAACGCCCGTGTTCTGCGTGTTCGAAATCATGTCCTCCACGAGCGTATTGATACGCGCCGAATGCGACGCGCCCAGAACGTCCGCGATATCCCTCGGAATGTCGCTTTCGGACAAAATCCCCGCACGGATCGCATCGTCGATGTCGTGATTGATATACGCAATGCGGTCGGACGTGCGCACGACCTGCCCCTCGAGCGTCTCGGGAATTCTCGGTCCCGTGTGCCCGAGGATCGCCATGCGCACCTCATAGGTAAGGTTCAGCCCGTCGCCGTCGCGCTCGAGCTTATCTACCACGCGAAGCGACTGCTCATTGTGGTGAAACGGCGTTCCCATCATATCAGACAGCGCCGCCTCGCCCGCGTGACCAAACGGCGTGTGCCCCAAATCGTGCCCATAGGCCGCGGCCTCGGCAAGGTCTTCATTCAGCCGCAGCGCGCGGCAGATGGTTCTTGCAATCCGGCTGACCTCCAGCGTGTGGGTCATGCGCGTGCGGTAGTGGTCTCCCTCGGGTGAGAGAAAGACCTGCGTCTTGTGCATGAGCCGCCGGAAGGACTTGCTGTGGACGATCCGGTCCGCGTCCCGCTGGTAGCATGTGCGCACCTCGTTTTCCTCCGCCGGATAGAGCCTGCCCTTCGTCTCCGCCGCCTTCTGCGCGTTCGGCGCGAGGAGCATGTATTCCTGCTGTTCGAGTCGTTCGCAGATGGTCATACGCTCACTCCTTCATGTATACGATAGCATGGAAAAATGTCGAAACTTTGAATTTTCTGTATGTTTTGTTTAACCGGCGCAGAAAATCTCTTCCAGAAGAGACGGTATGACGCTCCCGCTGGAGGCCTCCCGCAGCGCCGTCCGGAGCCGTTCATCCGCGCCCTCCGGAATGCGGTAGGTAATCAGAATGTCCGCCCCATACTGCGCATCCTCGACAGCGCCGTCCTGCGCCGCGATGAGAAGCTTCGCCCGCTCAAAAAGCGCGTAGGGAACGGTGATTTGCTGCCGGAGCCACGGCTGCATTTTGGAAATTCCCGCCGCGTCCAGCGCGTCCTTCGCCGCCTTTGTGTAGGCTCTGCAAAGCCCGCCAGCGCCAAGAAGAATGCCGCCAAAATACCGCGTCACGATGCACAGCACGTCCACGACCCCCTCGCGCTCAAACACGTTCAGCATCGGCTGCCCGGCCGTACCCTGGGGCTCTCCGTCGTCGCTGTAGCGCTTCTGGCCGCTTTTTAAAATGTAGCACCAGCAGTTGTGCCGCGCATCATAGTGCTGCTTGCGCACGCGCTCCAAAATCTCTTTGGCCTCCTGCTCCGATGTTACCGGATACACGCCGCCCAAAAAGCGCGACTTCTTTTCGATATACTCCGCCTGCCCCACGCCGCGGGGCACCAGATAGTCTTCCATCCGTTACTCCTTTCGGTATGCGGATAATTTGCCGAGCAGCACCTCGTCAACGATCGCCTCGACCTCAATGCCGTCTGCCTGATACTCGGCCCTGAGCACCTTCGCATTCTGGTGCAGCGTGTCCAAAAAGCCCGCCATGGAATATGGCAGCAGAAACACAGCTTGATGCAGCCCCTTGCCGAGCTCCTGCTCGATCTTTTTAAGAAGCGCGTCCACACCCGCGCCGGTCTTGGCCGAGATGCAGACGCTTCCCGTCTCGCGCGGCAGATCGTCGTCCGGAAGCAGATCGCACTTGTTGTAGCAACGGATGACCGGTACGCCGGGCTTTGCCAGCTGCTCAATTAACCGCTCAACAACTGCCATGTGCTCCTGCCGCTCGGGGTCGGACGCGTCGATGATATGCAGCAAAACGTCCGCGTACTCGAGCTCCTCGAGCGTCGCCTTGAATGCCTCCACCAGATGGTGCGGCAGCTTCGCGATAAATCCGACTGTATCCGACAGCAGCACCTGACAGGTATCGGACACCGTCAGCTGCCGGGTCGTCGTGTCGAGCGTGTCAAAAAGCCGGTTGTTTGCCGGAATATCCGCGCCCGTAAGCGCGTTTAAAATCGTCGACTTGCCCGCGTTCGTGTAGCCGACCAGCGCCACAACCGGAACATTATTTTTCATCCGCTGCCTGCGCTGCACGCCGCGCACCTGCCGCACCTCCAAAAGCTCCTGCCGGAGCTTCGCCACGCGCGAGCGGATGTGCCGCTTGTCGGTTTCGAGCTGCGTTTCGCCCGGGCCTCTTGTGCCGATGCCGCCGCCAAGTCTGCCCATCGTCTCGTTCCAGACGGAAAGCCGCGGCAGATAATACTGATACTGCGCAAGCTCGACCTGGAGTTTTCCCTCGCGGGTCTTAGCTCGCTGCGCAAAAATATCGAGGATCAGCGCGCTTCTGTCGAGAACCGACGCGCCTGTAATGCTCTCAAGCGCCTTGATCTGAGACGGCGTAAGGTCGTTGTCAAAAATCACAAGCTTCGCGCCCGTCTCCTTGACCAGCTCGCGGATCTCCTCTGCCTTGCCCTGACCGACGAAGCTGTGTGGGTCCGGCGTCGGGCGCGACTGCAAAACCGTTCCGACGCACTCGCCGCCCGCCGTCTCCAAAAGCGCCTGCAATTCCTCGAGCGACGTTTCGCTCGCTGTTTCTTCTCTTGTAAAGCAGGCGGCGTCCAGTCCCGCTAAGACTGCCTTTTCGCCCGCCGCCTGTCTGGTCTGTTCCATACTTCCTCCGAATTCTGGGGAATCTCTGCCCAAGTCCCCAATTGCTGCGCAAATCAGGGCTTTCCCTGTTTGCGACAAGTTTCGCAGATATGAAAAAAGCCCGCACCAATACGCTGGTGCGGACTTGCTTCTTACTTCAGGCCGTATTTCTTGTTGAAACGGTCGACACGTCCACCGGTGTCAACAAGCTTCTGCTTGCCGGTGTAGAACGGGTGACACTTGGAGCAAATTTCAACCTTGATGTCCTTTTTTGTAGAACCAGTCTCAATAACTGCACCACACGCGCATCTGATAGTAGTCTGTTCGTACTTGGGATGGATACCTTCCTTCATGAGTTTCACCTCTCTCATCAGATTTCTGTAAAAAGGCATAATGCCCTTCCCTTGGTTCAAACGCCTGAGTATTTTATCACGAAGAAGCCAAAATTGCAAGCTATTTTTTCAGAAAAATCCGCAAATTTTCTTCCGCATTTCCGTCCGGGATTGTGTCGTCCCGGCAAAAGAGCGGATAGAGCCTTCCCGCGCGCAGCTCCAGATCATACAGCGCCCCATCTTCCGGTTTTTCTCCGGCGTTTACAATTGGAAGCTCTCCAGTCTCCCGCATCCGGCGCAGGATTCCCCGTCCCGTCTCGTCAAAGGCCAGCGCGCGCACATGGGAAGCAGGTCTCCTTACATCCTCCTGCGTGATACCAAGAAACGCGCATAAAAGAAGTCTCTGGATTCTCGTTCTGGGGTACCGTTTCGACTTCGTCGCGCCGATCACCGCTTCCAGACTCCCCTTCTCCCGCGCCGCCTTCATGGCCTTGCTCCAAAGCCCCTCCGAACCGTGCGCAATTCTGCTCCAGGCCTCTTCCTGCAAAAGCCGCAGCCCCGCCAGCATCGCCCGCTCGCCCGAAAGAAGATCATATTGCCGCGCACCGTGATAGATTTCCGCCGCCTGCGCCGGTACAAAATCAGAAATATTCTCCCCGCGCGAAAGCCTTTCCCGAAGACTCGTCGCCGACGGGTTCTCAGCATCCGCCTCCTGCGCGTGATAGTCCCCCTCCCGCAACAGCGTGAGCGGCCGCAAACGGCTTCCCGTCTGCAAGATTGCTTTGCAGTATTCCAGGCCCAGAATGTCGTTCGGCCGCTCCAGCACGCCGCCGTCAAATCCCAGCATTACGAGCGCCCGCTGCCGCGCCGCGGGGTAGCTCACGCCGGTATTCAGAATTTCACGAAGCGCCGCGTCATACGCCGGCTCGCACATGGCCCTTGCCGCCGCCAAAAGCGCATCTGCGCTTCCGCTCTCGCACCCAAAGGCCAGCGTGTCGACCGCGCCGAGCCTTGAGAAAATCTCCACACCCCCGCGCGCGAACCCTTCCGCCGAGGAAAGCGCCTTGGTGACCGGCAGCTCCAGAACGAGGTTCGCCCCCGCCAGAACCGCCGCCTGCGCGCGCACGCGCTTATCAAACACGGCCGGTTCTCCGCGCTGCACAAAGCTCCCGCTCATCAGGCACACAACGCCCGTATTCTCCCCAAGCGCCGCGCGAATCTGCCGCAGCTGCTTCTCATGCCCCCTGTGAAACGGGTTATATTCACAGATCACGCCGCAAATTCGCATGCGATTTCCTCCGTTTTCAAAAAAATCCGCAAAAGCCCTTGTTTCCCTCTGGCTTTTATTGTATGATATGCAATAGTGACTGCGCCATCTGGTGCGCAAAACCATTCTATCATGGTTTCAAAAATAATGAAAGATACAGGAGTGAATCTACCATGAACATTCTGGTCATCAACGCGGGCAGCTCGAGCCTGAAGTATCAGCTGATGAATCCCGACACCGGCGACGTTACCGCAAAGGGTCTTTGCGAGCGTATTGGCCTTGACGGACGGCTGACCCACAAGGTTCCCGCAACCGGCAAGAAGGTGGAGAAGGACATTCCCATGCCCACCCATAAGGAAGCCATCGAGGCTGTCATGGCCATTCTCGTTGACCCCGAGGACGGCGTTATCAAGTCCGTTGACGAGATCGACGCGGTCGGCCATCGCGTGCTCCATGGCGGCGACAAGTTTGTTGCCTCCTGCCTCATCGACGAGGCCTGCAAGCAGGCCATCCGCGACTGCATCCCCCTCGGCCCGCTCCACAACCCCGCCAACCTCATGGGTATTGAGGCCTGCGAGAAAGCCATGCCGGGCAAGCCCCAGGTTGCCGTATTCGACACCGCGTTCCATATGACCATGCCCCCGAAGGCTTATCGCTATGCCATCCCCACCAAGTACTACACCGACGACCATCTGCGCCGCTACGGCTTCCACGGCACCTCCCATCGCTTCGTCTCCAAGCGCTGCATTGAGCTCATGGGCGGCGTAGAGAACGCGCACCGCGTCATCGTCTGCCACCTCGGCAACGGTTCTTCCCTCTCCGCGGTGAAAGACGGCAAGTGCCAGGATACCTCCATGGGCCTTTCCCCTCTTGCCGGCGTTCCTATGGGCACCCGCGCGGGCGACATCGACACCTGCGTCGCACAGTTCATCATGAACAAGTATAACATGTCTGCCGACGAATGCCTGACCATGCTCAACAAGAAGTCCGGCGTTCTGGCGCTGTCTGACGGTGTGTCCTCCGACTTCCGTGATCTCGACGCCGCCGCCGAACAGGGCAATCAGGCCGCGCAGCTGGCGCTCGATAAGTTCGCCTATGAAGTCAGAAAGTACATCGGCGCTTATGCCGCCGCTCTCGAAGGCCTCGACTGCCTCGTCTTTACGGCCGGTGTCGGCGAGAACTCCGCAACGATGCGTGCCTCCATCTGCGAGGGTCTCGAGTACCTTGGCATCAAGATCGATCCCGAGAAGAACAAGACCCGCGGCGAAGAAGCCATCATCTCCACGCCCGACTCCAAGGTCACCGTCTGGGTCATCCCGACCAACGAGGAGCTCATGATCGCGCAGGATACCGCAGCGCTCTGCAAATAATTCATCCGAGCCATAAAAGGAGCCTCCCGGAACGCCAGGGAGGCTCCTTTCCTTATAAATACGTCTTACAGCGTTCCCGTCGTGCGGGGGATGAACGTACCTGCCGCGCCGATCTTCACCTCGCCGTGTTCGACGGCAAGCTTGCCGCGCAGATAAACCTGCGCAATCGAGCCGCGCGTGCGCATGCCATCATAGGGCGTGTACTTGGCCTCAGAGAGCATGTCTTCGCCCTTGATCGTCGTGTCAGCCTCCGGGTCGTAGACCACGATGTCCGCGTCGCTGCCGGCCAGAATCGCGCCCTTTCTCGGCCACGCGCCATAGAGCTTCGCGGGGTTCTCACTCAGAACCTCGGCCATCTTCTCTTTCGTGATTTTGCCCGTTGCCACGCCGAAGGTATAAAGCAGCACGCCCCTTGTCTCTACACCGGGAAGGCCGCCGGGAATCTTCGTGAAGTCTCCCCTGCCTGCTTCCTTCTGCTCGAGCGTAAAGCTGCAATGGTCGGTCGAGACAGTCTGAATCGCGCCGTTATAAAGCCCCTTCCAGAGCGCGTTCTGGTCGTCCTTTGTCCGGAGCGGAGGCGCGCAGATATACCCCGCCGCCTTGCGGAAGTCCGCTTCATAGTAACCGGATTCGTCCAGCGTCAGATAGTGTGGGCAGGTTTCCACATAGACCTTCTGTCCTCTGGCTCTCGCGGCCATAACCTCGGCCAGCGCCTCCTTCGTGCTCAAATGGACGATCACGACCGGCGTATCTGCCACCTCGCAGATGCGAAGCAGATGCGCCACCGCCTCAGCCTCCGTCGCGTTCGGGCGGCACTCGGGATGCGAGCCCGGTGCAAGCTTCCCATCCGCCTTATGCTGCTCAATCAGCGCGTCGATCACGCCTGCGTTTTCGCAGTGCACACCCGCGATGCCGCCGTATTTTTTGATCTCCTCCAATGCGTAGAACAGGTCCTTGTCGCCGATCATCATCGCGGGATACGTCATGTACATCTTGAACGAAGGAATCCCCTGCTCGAACATCTTGGGCACTTCGGCCTTAATTTCGTCGTTCCAGTCATCGATCGTCATGTGGAAGCTGTAGTCGCAGCTCGACCGGCCGTCGGCCTTCTTGTGCCAAAGATCGAGGCCGTATTGGAGGCTCTCTCCCTTGTTCGGGCAGGCGAAATCGATGACCATCGTCGTGCCGCCGCGAATGGCGCTGCGCGTGCCGGTGTCAAAGTTGTCCGCCGTCGTCGTATTGCACACGTCGAGGTCAAAATGCGTGTGTGCATCGATAAAACCCGGGAACAGAAGCTTTCCCGTCACATCGACCACATTTGCGTCTGCGCACAAGATATGCTCCGCGACCTGCTCGATCTTCTCGCCGTCTACCAGCACGTCCAGCTGCGCCGAGCCGCCGCCGGACACCACGATACCGCCCTTGAGTAAAGTTTTCATAGTCGTCTTCCTTTTCCTGCGCCGGTGCAAGCACCGGGAATTTAAATTTTATAGGCTACGCCCAACAGCCTATGGCCGTTTTCTGTATTTTATCACAAATACGCGCCGTTTGGCAGACCTTGATTTCACAAAATCGCGCCCGTTTTTTCTGCCAAAATGCCAGTCGTTCGCCCCTGCCGGATTTTTTAAAATGTGCTTATCGGCTTAATGCAGCTGGGCACAAGATGCAGCGACGGCTCTTGCCAGGCGCATGAAGATCT
>CAKASQ030000047.1 GCA_916988195.3 Oscillospiraceae bacterium | reverse complement strand
TTCCTGTCTTCAGTATACCATGTTTCGCGCCGCTATGGGTCTTTTCCTTGTCCACTTCTTGGGGTATAGTTTAGAAATGTCCAAAGAGCGGCGGAGAGGATGTTTGTACCATTCTCTCCGCCGCTCTTTGTTTTTCAGCTGCTTGTTCACATGACCTGCGCCATGAAATTGCCCATCTTTTCGGCTGCGCTTTCCTGCATTTGCCGCGTGACGTGGGTGTAGGTGCGAAGGGTAAATCCAGCGTCGAAATGGCCAAGCATACTCGATACGGTTTTTACGTCCACGCCATTCTGCAATGCCAACGTTGCGAATGTGTGTCTCAAGTCGTGAAATCTCAGGTGTTCCAGCCCTGCATCCTTCAGGATTTTCTTGTGAATATTCACAATCGAGTCAGGGTGATACATTTCGCCTGTCTTGGGTGACGGGAACATCCAAGGATTGCTGGGGTGTTTCTGGTGTTCTGCGATCAGCAGATCGACGGCATCCTGTGGAATCGATATTTTGCGGATGGAGTTTTCTGTTTTCGGACGGGTAATGTCCGGTTTGCCTGCGTTGTTGCGGCCTGCCTGTTTGCTGACGGAGATGGTCTTGTTTTCGATATCCAAGTCCGACCATTGGAGCGCAACCAGTTCGCCTTTTCGTAATCCGCTGATGAGTTCGAGATAGAACATCGGCAGGACGCCACGTTGCTCGGCAACGGTTAGGTAGGATTTGATTTGCTCCGGCGGCAAAATCTTCATTTCGTGCTTTGGGATTTTGGGTGGAACACAGTCGTCTGCCGGATTGCGCACGATCAGTCGTTCTTTGACCGCCCTGTCGAGCGCGTTGTGTAGCATCGTGTGGATGCCACGAATCGTCGAATCACTCAGTCCCGGTTGCTTGCCTTTCTGCGCTTCGCGGAGCCGCCCGTGTTCCTGTAGGTTTTTGTAGAGCCATTGCAGGTCGCGGCCTGTCAGCTTTTTCAGTGGAATATCTCCGATGCGCGGCGTGATATGCAATTCGATGCCGCGCCGGTAATATTCCGCAGTCGAGAATCGCAGGTGTGGCTTTGCGTATAGCTCGTACCACGTTTGCAGCCACGTGCCAAGCGTGTACTCGTCTGCTCTCCGTACATCGACGCTTTCCGCTTCCGCGACTGCCTTTGCCAGCTTTTCTTTCACTTCGGCCTGCGTTTTGCCGAGGACGTTCTTGATCAGCCGCTTGCCGGTTTTCTCGTCATATCCGGCTGTGTATCGCCCTTCCCAGCGCCCGTCTTTCCGCTTGCGGATGTTGCCTTCCCCGTTTGCCCGTTTCTTTGCCATGTTTGTACCTCCTTCTGTGGTAGCACAAACAACTACCACAGAACCGGCACAAAGTCTACTGATTTTTTCGGAAGATCGGAATATTTTTCAGCCGCTTTCGCGTGTGCTGGAAATTTCTATTCTTTGTTTACTGCGGCGCAGTTTTTGAGCGGATGGTTATATAAAGCATTCCAAGAAGTGGATGGTATTTTACAGATTGTCAGGACAAAAGATAGTTATGGCGTATCAAACTTCAAAAAGACGGTACGACTTAGACACGGGTGTGTGAAAACTGTTGTTACAGAGGTTGCAATGAGTTTTAGAAATGCGCATAGGCTTAGAGCACTTTGGCACCGCTAGATGTTTGTATTCCGTTTTAGTCTTCGGTTTTGGGTGCGGCATTGCGGCAGGCTTCACCATTTACACTTTCTTTTTTCTCGTATTTGCGCTCTTGCGCGTAATTGAGCCCCCACACAATCAAATCGTGAAAAATTGGGTGGAGACTTTTTCCCGTTTCAGTCAAACGATACTCAACATGCCGGGGAACCTCCTGATAGCAGATTCGCTCAATCAGTCCTAAAGATTCTAATTCCCGGAGATTTTCGGAAAGCACTTTCTGCGTAATGGAATCAAGATGATAGAGCAATTCTCCAAACCGGCGTGGACCGTTAAATAAATAACAAATTGTTAAAAATTTCCACTTATCGCCGCATATCCTCCTAATGATTTCGAAACTGGTTGTCATTGTCATATCTGCAATACCTTTGGACATATTGAGACCCTCCGTGATGTTGTTGATTCTATCATTATAGTACAAAAATCTGTGGTGTCTATAGTTACTTAGAAGTGCGTAATGTACAAAACAAGGGGGCGGTGATAGATTATAAACAGCGGATTGCATAGAGAGATTTAAGCCAAATGCTGTTTCGGAAAAAGTCTGCAGATGCAGAAAGGAGGCGACTTTATGAAAATTGTAATGACGCGAGTAGATGAACGACTGATTCATGGGCAGATCATCAATGCATGGTACACTAGAAATAATATATCGCACATTTTGATTGTGGACGAGGAACTTGTTGAAGACCAGTTTATGACAAACGTATATAAGGCGTTGACTCCGCTAAGCATCCAAGTTGAAGTGTTCGGCGTAGACGGCATCATAGATTTTCTGAAAGCGAATAGCGATATTGATGGCAGGGTTTTATTGCTTTCGCGTATGTTGTCTCCGATTGTACGTCTTGTCGAAAAGGGCATTCGCCCGGACTGTGTGCTGATGGCGGACAAAAAGTATTTTCCAAACAAAATTCCAATATCAAAAGAAGATAAGCAGTGTGTTAACCGGCTGGCAGAAATGGGAATTTCCGCGATTGCGCAAGAGTATCCAGATGACGAACCGTTGCTGATAAAACCGTTTCGATAGGTTGATACAGTATCATTTAAACGCAAGGAGACATGGAATATGATAAGCTGTGAAACAAAAGTCATCAATCAAACAGGTCTTCATGCAAGACCTGCCGCGATGCTTTGCAGTGAAGCCAATAAGTTCAAATGCGATATCAAGATCAAAAAGCTCGACGAAAAAGGAATGACGGCGAATGCGAAATCCATCATTCGGATTCTTTCGCTTGGCGTTTCAATGGGTACGGACGTTTCGGTTATTGCAGATGGAGAAGATGAGGAAGCGGCGGTAAAGCATATCGTTGCACTCATACAAAGTGGTTTCGGAGAGATTTAAATGCAGAAAGAAACTGTAATAAACGGAATAACGATTGCGCCAGGCGTTGTGATAGACGAGGTGTTCCTGTTTGCTCATGAAGAGCTCGAAGTGCCTCAGTATATGGTGAAGGCGGAAGAAGCAGAGCAGGAAATAACAGCGTACCATTCTGCGCTGGAGCGTGTCATGCAGGAAATGACTTCATCGCTCGCTGAGCTGAAGGGCGAAGAGAGCGAGATCATGAACGCGCACATTATGATACTGAATGATTCGGAGATTGATTCACAAATCCAAGATTACATACGTATGGAGCAATACAATGCGGCAAAAGCCGTGGATGCGGCATATCGCGAGTTTGCGGAATTGATGGCCTCAATGGACGATCCATATTTGAAGCAGCGCTCTTCCGATATTCAGGATATCCGCTTGCTGCTGCTGGAACAGCTCCTGCATCGAAAACGCAAAGATTTTAAGCGTATGCGCGGTATTCTTGGAGCCAACGAGCTGTTTCCGTCCGACTTCAAACAACTGTGCAGGGAAGCGGTTACCGGAATTGTGACCGAACAGGATGAAGCAACTTCCCATGCGGCAATCATTGCCCGAAGCTTTGATGTGCCCGTGATTTTTGGCGCAAAAGGTATTTCTGCAATGGTGCAAAATGGAGATTTGGCAGCGCTTGATGGAAATCAGGGGACAGCCATTTTAAACCCTACGGCAGGCACAGCCGCAAAGTACCGGAATTTACAGGATGCTGATCGGAAGAAAAAAGAAATACGGAATGTGTATTTGCGCAGGAACTGCCAAACAAAAGACGGAGCGAAGTTCGCTATCGAGGTAAATGAGGGAACGATGGACGTCAATTATACGGACGACTGTGCTTGTTCAGATGGCGTTGGTCTATTTCGTACAGAATTCTTATATATGGAAAGCGCGAGACTGCCGGACGAGGAAACACAGTTTTCGGCATATCGCGAGGTGCTGCAGGGATTCCGCGGTAAACCTGTGATTATACGAACGCTGGACATTGGTGCAGACAAACAGCTTCCGTATTTTTCGCTTCCGGAAGAAGCAAACCCGGCTTTGGGAAAACGTGCAATTCGGTACTGCCTTTCCAACAAAGAATTGTTCCGCACACAGCTGCGTGCACTGCTGCGGGCTTCGGCGTATGGAGATTTGTGGATTATGTTCCCGATGATTAGCGGGGTTGAGGATTATAGAGCCGCAAAAAAGACGGTAATTGCTGTGCAGGAAGAATTGCAGAGGGAAGTACCGGAGCTTCAGTGTCGATTCAAATTGGGGATTATGGTCGAAATTCCTTCGGCTGCGATGATGGCCGATACGCTTGCACACGAAGTGGATTTTGCAAGCATCGGAACCAATGATTTGACACAGTATCTGGAAGCAGTCGATCGTGTGGGCGGTTCTGCTGGAGACTATTACAGACCGTTCCATCCGGCGCTTATGCGAATGGTCCACCAGGTCGTACAAGCCTTTGCAAGGGAACGGAAGCCGGTTGGTGTCTGTGGAGAACTTGCGGGAAAACCGGATGGGGCAGTGGCCTTGGCAAGCCTGGGCATCCGGCAGTTAAGCATGGACCGCACTTCGATTGCAGGTGTAAAATGTACGATTGCTCAGTTCGAGACATCGGAACTGCAAGCCTTGGGTGATCGGCTTTTACAGGCTTCCAGCGAGGAAGAGGTTCGAAGTGAATTGGAAGCGGCGATGGCGAAGAAAAGAACTGATTTGCGCATGCCGATAAAAGGAGAAAGATGATGTTTAAAATCATAGTATTTACACATGGCCCGCTTGCTGCGGCCTTAAAAGAGGCGGCATCCATGCTTGTTGGATCGCTGGATCAAATGGAATGCTTCAGCGTTATGCCCGGGTGTGATTTGTCGGCGTTGTCTGAAAGCGTAAAAGACAGCATCACGCGTTCCAATGCCGCTGGTCAAGGCGTATTGGTGTTTTCGGATCTGTTCTTTGGCACACCGTTTAATATTTTGGTTGATTTAAGCCAGAAAGTCGAGTTTTATCATATTACCGGCGTAAACCTTCCACTGTTGATTGAAGCGGCAAACTACAGTCGGCAGGAGAATGCTAAGATCGGGGAGGTTGTAAAGGATCTGATGGAATTCAGCAAAGACACGGTAAAAGACGCAAATCAATTCCTGGCTTCACTCTAGCAAAGAGACTTATTGAATATGAGGAGGATTCCTGATGAAAAATATTGCCTTAGCCCGTATTGACGATCGACTGATTCACGGACAGGTTGTTACTGCATGGATCAAACAGTATCCGATCAATAAAATTTTGATTATCGATGATGAACTGAGTCGAAATTCCCTGATGAAGCGAATTTATGTAGCGGCGGCTCCTGCCGGTATTGAAGTCATCATCTTGCCTCTGGAGGATGCAATTGCGTTTCTGAAGGAAGATGACGATGGGAAGAGTCAATATTTGATTCTCGCCAAAGTTCCGGCGATTATGCTGGCACTGCTGAATCATGACATTCCGCTCAAGAAAGTGATTCTTGGAGGAATGGGCGCTAAAACAGGAAGGAAGACCTTTAACCGCAATGTATCTGCCAGCGAAGAAGAGGTTAAGGACTTCAGCCAAATTATGGCCAAGGGGGTGGAAATTGTATATCAGCTTGTACCGGATGACAAAGAAGTAAATATTAAGAACTTAATGAACTGAAAGATGGTTAAAGGAGGAGCTCATGAAAATTGGTGTAGCAATTGCGTTGGCGCTGCTGTACTTCTGGGGTAACAGTGCCTTGGTGTTCGGTGTGAACTGGTGGACAGTTATGCGCCCGTTGGTATCCGGCTTTTTGGCTGGCTGTATTCTCGGCGATCCGGTTACCGGTGCACTGGTTGGCGCCCAAGTGAATATCCTGTATCTTGGATTTATTGGCGCCGGCGGCGCAGTGCCTGGCGATATCTGCCTTGCTGGCGTTGTCGGTACGGCATTTGCCATTACAAACAACCTCAGCGTTGAAACGGCGATGGCACTGGCTGTGCCTGTCGGCATTCTTGGCACAATCATTTGGGTTGTGAAGCTGACGCTGAATACCGGCTTTGTCCGTGTCGGCGAAAAGATGGCTGCAAAGGGCGACACGAAGCATTTCTGGGTCGTAAACGTGCTGCTGCCGCAGGCTCTGCTGTTCCTGCTTTCGGTGATTCCATGCTTCCTGATTGTGTACTACGGCACGGAATATCTGCAGAACGTTCTTGATTTCCTTGGTGATAAGGTTGTTGGTGTGCTGACGATTGTCGGCGGCATGCTTCCGGCCGTCGGCGTCGCGCTGACGTTGAAGTCCATTTTCAAGGGCGAGTCGATCCTGTTCTTCTTCCTTGGATTCCTGCTGGTGGCGTACTTCCATCTGGATATGATCTCCATGGGCTTCTTGTCTATTGTTATTGTATTGATCTATATGCAGATCAAGGGATTCAATTTTAGTGAATACAAGAACGTTTTTGCAAAGAACGGTGAAAACAATGCCTATCAGATGCTCGATAAAAAGACAATCAAAAAGTCTTGGCGTCGTTGGGTTTGGTTTAACCAGGCATGCTACAACTATGAACGGATGCAGGGCGTTGGCTTCTGCTTCTCGATGACCCCCATTATTGAGAAACTCTACCCGAATAACCCGGAAAAACGTGCAGAACTGATGCAGACGCATATGCAGTTCTTCAATACGGAACCGCAGTGGGGCGCATGCATCATTGGCCTTACGGCCGCAATGGAAGAAAAACGCGCGCAGGGTTCCGAAGAAATTACGGAAGATATGATTACGTCGATCAAGTCTGGCCTGATGGGTCCGCTTGCAGGCATTGGCGATACCATTGACGGCGGCGTTGTGACGCCGTTGCTGCTGACACTGTTTATCGGCATTACACAGACTGGTACTGTGCTTGGTGTTATCGGCTATGTGCTTGTTGAAGCCGCCTTCATGTATCTGATTTATTGGAATTCCTATAAGCTTGGCTATGAAAAAGGCAGCGACGCAATTGTGAATATCATGGAAAGCGGTCTTATCAACAAGCTGATCCTTGGCGCGTCTGTTATGGGATGCCTGGTTCTGGGCGGTCTGGTTTGCAACTATGTGTCCTGCAGCTTGGGCATTCTTGTCCCGGTGGGCGGAGATGTTTTGTTCAACGTGCAGGCTGAATTGCTCGACAAGATTCTTCCCGGTGCGCTGCCGTTGCTGCTCACGCTTGGCTGCTACAAAATGGTGAAGAAAGGCGTCTCTTCTGTCAAGATTATTCTGATTGTTGCGGCAATTGGTCTTGTCGGCGGACTGTTGGGCATTCTTGCATAATTTTTTAACGGAGGTACTTAAAGAAAATGACATCTGAATTCAAGTCGTTTTCAAAAGAAGAATTCCGGCTTCATAACCGGAAGCTTCAGGAACAAATGGCAGAGCAGAATCTGGATATGCTGCTTCTTTCTACGCCAGAGAACATTTACTATTCAACCGGCTACAGATCCTGGTATACATCGAGCCTGTTTCGTCCGGTATATGTTCTGGTTCCAAGAGTTGGCGATCCGGCCATTGTGCTGCGCATTCTGGAAAAAACAACCGTGCGGTATACGAGCTGGACAGAGCGAATCTATTGCTGGGGAACAGTGAGCCGTAATCTCGGCAAATTGGAAGGCATCGAACCTGTCGGTATTATTGACCAGATTATTCGGGAGATTCAGCCGGACACAAGGACAATCGGGTTGGAAGCCGGAGACGGCATGCAGTATTTTTGGTCGCTGAGTCTGCTGAAAGACATCATTGCATCGCAGCCGGACATTACCTTTACGGATGGGTCCTTGGCGATTCAGAGAGCGCGCATGGTAAAGACACCTTGGGAAATTGAACGTATCCGCTATGTCTGTGAAGTCACGGAAAAGGCAATTCTTGAAACCGGTAAGCAGATTGTGGCTGGTAAGACGACGGAGAAGGATGTTTCCAAAGGAATTGCCAAGCGTATGGCGGAGGGCGGTGTAGACAAAATCTCGTATCTCACCGTTACCAGCGGCGCAGACAAGTACTGCACGTTCAATACCTACGCAACAGACCGCATCATTCAAAAAGGCGAATACGTTTTGGTCGATATCAGCGGTCATATTGATGGTTATGCTTCCGATCTGACACGTGTTTTTTATCTGGGACATGCGCCTGAGGAGGAGCGTGAAATGGCGGAAGTGGCGAGTGGCTGCGTGCGTACCGCGATGGCCGCGATGAAGCCGGGAATTCCTGTCGGTGATATCAACAGAATCTGCGAAGGGTATATCAAAAATTCCAAGTTCGGCAAGTTCCTGTTGCATTCCAGCGGACACTGCATTGGCCTGAATGTTGTGGAGTATCCAACGATCAATGACGATGCGACAGAGCGGCTTGCGCCGGGTATGGTATTTGCGGTGGAAAATGGTGTGTATCCATATGATTTGTCCAAGGATGTTGAATCAATCTATCTTTCTTTTAGAATGGAGGACGAGGTTGTTGTCACAGAACATGGCGCTGAGTGGATCACGGGCCCGGGTGAAGCACTGATTGAAATTGAATGCTGATGTTTGCAGCTTATACACAAAATCAGCATCTCTTATGAATTCTGCCGAAATAAGACGGTGCTTATAACAATGAGCATCTGGCGGGCGGTATACAGAGAAATAACGGATATTCGGCGTAAAACGACCGAATATCCGTTATTCTTTTACCAACGGTGTCCGCATAAGTTTTTCCTGCACTTGAAGCCAATACGAATGCGTATTGAAATGGATGGTGGCACTGCCACATTCCGTTCGAGTTTTGCTCGTGCGGTCGAAAATCGACTTGACCCACGCGGAGAAATGTTTAAAGAGCGGCGAAGAGGATATTCCGACTATAACAAATACTATCGATCGTAGGCAATGTCTTGCAAGTTTTAGGCTTGCAAGCTGTTATTCTCTGTAAACTCAGAGCTTCTTCACCCGCCTCTGCACCTGCTGATTCTTTCCGTTTTCTGCGCACTTTTTTCGTGCAACCCCGTCGTTTTCCTTGAAACGGCAGGCTTTTTTCAAATCACGACCCCAAGGGTGCTATTTTTACCTCCTCAGCAACCCCTCGTAAAGCTCCAAAACTGCCCGCACAGCGGGCAGATGTGACCGCTGCGGGGCGCGCACGACCCCGCGGCTTTGTCCTGCTTCGCCGCTTGCGGCTTCTCCCTCTGCCGAAATTCGCCTGCAGCCGTTCTTTTTCTGCGTTTGCCGTGTCCGCAATGCTCCCGCACGTCGGCGCAACGTCCGATTTTCGGGCTTCCGGTGGGTAACGCGCTCGGCTGCGCCGCGAAAGCCGCACAAACCGCCGACACGGGCGCGACGGGCTGTGACTGGCGTTTTGTCTGTGCGATCAACCTGTGTTTTCAATAAAATCGGCATATTTTCTCCTTGCTGCGTCCTCGTCCAGCTGCTGCATCTGCCGGTCATAGTCCTGCTGGAGTGCCGCCTGAATCGGTCGGATTGTGAATAGCAGGTTGCCGTTGCGCTTACATCCATTCTTCGTTGTAACCATCGTCGGCTCTGTGACGAGCAGGCCGCGTTCTTCGAGTGAGCGGATATGCTTACGAATCGTATTCGGACTCAGCCCAACCGCTTCACTGATTTTCCGATAGCTCGGCCAGCATTGGAAAGTCTGCCGATCTTCGCAGAACAGAAGGTAGGCGTAGATCGCGATTTCCGCTGCGCTCAGACCCAGCGAGAAAATCTCCTTCGGCAGTGGGTAGTAGTCCCTGACCGGATCGCGTGCCGGCCAGAGACAGTGCTTCATTCGCACCCTCCTGTATGCTGCTCCACCCAGTGGATGAACGCTTCTTTCGGAACGACGATCCGATTACCTATCCGCAGCGCGGGGAAATCTTTCTCGTGCATCAGCTCGTAGCTACTAGACGGCGCAATGCCCAGCACTTTCGCTACTGTCGCCGCGTTCAGGAACAGCGGCAGTTCGTCATAGTTCTTGTAGATAGATTCTTTCATAGTTGTCCTCCTTTGTTCGTGTCCATTTTTTCTGTCTGTACTTTGTCCTTCTGAAAAACACCCCCTATTTAATCCGACACTAAAAGCCGTTTTTGACACCCTTCTCTGCAAATTTTTTAATTCAGGAAAGAAGATATTTTACGCCCTTCAATAACTCCTTCTATTTGATCCGACAGAATTTTGCGTTTTGAGCGGTGTCCCTCGAAAAAATCCCCTCACTGCATAGGCCACGGGAACGCGATTTTTAGAAACCCTTTTGTGAAAATTCACAGATCATTTACATTTTTTCGTCTCTCTGAAAAGTCCTCCCATGTGGTAGGCAGCGAGAACACACTTTTTAGACCCCTTTTCACAAAAGTTCACAAAATATTTACTTCTGACTCGCCAGCGGCTTTCTCAAAAAGTCCTTCTATTTAATCCGACAGAAAACCGCGTTTTGAACAGCCTGTTTTGAAAAATTTTTCGATGGCAAAAAATAGCCACCGTCCAAACGGACAGCGGCATCAAGTCAGCAGCTTGTATTCAGCTGCACTTCGAGTTATACTGGTTTTGGAATTTATTTGCTGGGAGGTTGCTAGCCCTTCTTCTGCGTTTGCCGTTCCCGCAATGCTGCTTCACAGAGGCACAACGTCCGGTTTTCAGGCTTTCGGCGGGTACGCGTTCGGCTGTGTCCTGAAAACGGCACAAACTGCCGACACAGGCGTGACGGTGCGGGGATTGCATTTTGTTGTTCGCCTTTTTTGAAAGACGCTTAACTTCGATTTGACTTTCACGCTGATTTATGGTTATAATATCAGCATGAAAGTCGGTGACAGATATGTGTTTTGAGACACTCGACGATTTGCTGCATGAGCAGAACGGAATCCTGCGAACGTCAGACGCGTTGGCTCGCGGTATTACAAAATCTCAGTTTTACGAATACGTCAATTCTGCGAAATTAGAAAAAGCCGCACACGGCATCTATGTGTCTGCGGATATGCTGACGGACGAACTGTACTTATTGCAGGCACAGTTTCCACGCGCTGTTTTTTCGCACGAGGCGGCGCTTTATCTGCACGATCTCAGCGAATATGAACCGATTCCCTTGACAGTGACCGTTCCTGCGAGTTACAACAGCACCGGACTGACTCGGAAAGGCGTGAAAGTCTACTACGTGAAACCGGAGTGGTACACACTTGGTTTAATTGAGATCCCTTCTTTTGGTGGTCATCTGGTTCACGCCTACGACCTGGAACGCACGATCTGCGATGTGATTCGACGCAGTGAAATGATGGATGTGTCTGCATTTAATTATGCAGTCAGGGAGTACACAAAACGAAGGGATAAGAATTATGCGAAGCTGATTCGTTACGCAGCAGCGCTTCGTGTAGAGAAAAAGCTTCGTGAGAAAATGGGGGTGCTGTTCTGAATGATCAAGACATCTAAGCAATTGAAAGATCTGGTTGGAAACCGTGCGCATGGAGACAGCGCAAAATCCATGCTGTTTCTCCGGAACTATGCGATGGAGCGATTTTTGGAGCGGCTTTCTGCATCTAAGTATAGAAACTGTTTTATTTTAAAGGGTGGTATGTTGATTTCCGCAATGGTCGGGATCGACAGCCGTGCGACGATGGACATTGACACCACCCTGCGCAACTACCCTTTGAATTGCGAAAGCGCCGAGCAGATCGTCCGGCAGATCGCCGATGTGGAAATTGACGACAAAATCAGCTTTGTAATCAAGAAAACAGAAGAAATTATGGAAGATTCGGAGTACCAGGGTGTGCGGCTCTCGCTTGATGCGTATCTGGACAAAACGAGGATTCCCTTGAAGATCGATATTTCCACCGGCGATGTCATTACCCCTTGTGAAATATCGTTTTCGTACCAGCTGATGTTTGAAAACCGAACAATCCCCTTGTTGGCATATCCACCTGAGACAGTTCTCGCTGAAAAGCTGGAAACGATCCTTTCACGCGGGGGAAGCAAATACACGGCTGCGTGATTTCTATGATGTGTATATCCTGCAAAGAGAGGATTTCGTCGTAACACCTGATGCACTGTGCCATGCGTTACTTGCAACCTGTCGAAAGCGCGGACACGAAGATCTGCTTCACACATATGCGTCTATCCTTGACAGAGTCCGACAGAGCGACACAATGCGTACACAATGGATGAAATATCAATCAGATTTCAACTATGCTGCCGGGATTACCTGGGATACTGTTTTGGACACAGTTGAAACACTTTGTATGAAAACATTGGATGATCATGCATTTGGAGATGAACTGCCACAGGAAGAATCACAATTTGAAATGCACTTGCTTTAACCCCGCTATTCTTTGATTACTGCGGCGCAGTTTTTGAGTGGGCTATTTTCCCCTTGACCCACACCGTGACCCACACGGCGAATAAATTGCTCCCCAAGTCAAGGACAAAATAAGGTGACCCATTCCGCTAA
>CAKASQ030000046.1 GCA_916988195.3 Oscillospiraceae bacterium | reverse complement strand
ATTTTACGACTGACGACGCTCGAATTAAGCTTTCTCATCTCTATCCAGAAATAAAATTTTAGAATTAACGAGCTACTGGGTCATGCGTAGGGGTTGATTGAGCACATCGACCCATTGGGAAGTTGCAAATTTGCCGAAGATTTTAATAAATAACGTGCGATTTGCCGGGGCGATGTGGGCATCACCCCCTACGTAAGTCGAGGAAACTTTGCACGAGGATAGTGCTTTTTGACAGCTTTCGTTGCAAATTGCGGGAAAATGGCGTATGATAGGGAAAAAGGACGGAAGGGGCGGGGCGGTATGAAACGAACCGACGAACAATTGCAGGAGCTTTTGCTGCGCAAGCTCTCGAAAGCCGGGCGGCTGCGGCGCAAGCAGCTCATTGAGGCAGGCATTGCGGCGCTTGGCATGGAACGGGGGGCGGACGCGGATTTAAGCCCCGGCGCGCCGCTGACGATGATGAAGAGCCGGCTCGGCATGGTGCTGACCGGGCTTATCCACGCGGGCTCTATCCGTGAGGACGAGGCAGGCTATTTGCAGCTCGAGCGGGAGCAGGATATCGAGTTTGCTCCGGCGGCCATCCGCGCATTTATCACCCGGACGCTGGAGGAAAGGGGGCTGCTCGGCAAGCAGGAGCTCTATCGGCTGGCAGAAATCCATTTCGGGACCGACAGAACCGCGACGAAGCAGGACGACAATGCCCTGCGAAGCGTCATGGGAAGGTGCCTTGTCGAGATGGAAAAGGAGCGCGCCGTCGTGAAAACCACGCGGGGCTACCGGTTGGGCGCGCAGGGCGACTATCCGGCGACGGAGCTCGGCGGGTATCTTCGGCAGGCGGCCGAGGGCGGGGATTTAAAACGCTGCTTCCTGGAGGCCATCCACACAAAGGGCGGCGAATGGTTCGAGAGCTACTGCGTGCGGCTTTTGCGGGCGTATTATTTATCGGAGGGCAAGCTTGTCGACGAGGGGTTCGTCACGGGAGGGTCGGATGACGGCGGCATTGACGGCGTGATCCATACGACGGACGATCTCGGCTACCGGGAGACAGTGCTCATGCAGATGAAAAACCGCCATGCAGTCATGACGGCAAAGGATGTGCGTGAGTTTTACGGCGCGGTCTGCGCGGAAAACGGTTCGCGCGGCATTTTCATCACGCTCTCCAGCTTCCACCCCGAGGCGCAGAAGCTTTTAGACAAGGTCGATAATCTCACGGGCGTGAACGGCGATAAGCTCTTTGAAATCGCAAGGCGCTGCAAGCTGGGACTGCTCGAAAAGAGCGGCAGGCTCTGCATCGACGAGGCGCTGCTGCTCAATACGTAAAATGACGAAATGGAATGAGAAAAAGGGAAGGCTTAAAGCCCTCCCTTTTTGCGTGTAAAACCTCGTAGAGTTTCGCCATCCGCAGATGGCGAAATAAATTGGAAATCCATGTTTCCGGCGGCTTCGCCGACCGGAAACATACCTATCACCTCGCAAGTGTAAGTTTTTTGTGCGGAGCGCAAAAAACTTGCGCGCAGTCGAGGTGCAGCTTCTTAATCAAAAAAGCGTCAGCTTTTTTGATTACCGTGTCAGGAAGAACATGAGGGCGAAGAGGATCGTGATGACCCAGGTGCCGGCATTGACTTCCTTGATCTTGCCGGTGAAGAGCTTGATGAAGACGTAGGAGATGAGGCCGAAGGCGATGCCGTAGGAGATGTTGTAGGTCAGCGGCATGAACGCGACGGTCATGAAGCCCGGAACTGCGGATGCAGGATCGTCCCAGTCGATGGAGCGGACGTTCGACATCATCAGAACGCCGACGTAGATGAGAGCCGCGGCGCAGGCGTAGGTCGGGATGAGCTGCGCGACAGGCGCGAGGAACATTGCGATGAAGAACAGCGCGGCGGTTGCCATGGAAGCAAGACCCGTGCGGCCGCCTTCCGCGACGCCAGCGGAGGACTCGACGAAGGTGGTAACGGTGGATGTGCCGCAGACAGAGCCGCAGCAGGTCGCAATCGCGTCAGCCAGCATGGCCTTGTCCATGTTGGGGACGTTGCCGTCTTTGGTCAGCATGTTGCCCGCAGCGCAGGCGCCATAGAGCGTGCCGAGGGTGTCAAACATATCGACCATGCAGAATGCAAGCATCGTGGTGAGGAACATGACGATGAAGTTGCTCATGCCGTGCTCCGCAATGTACGGGGAGAAGTCAAAGCCTTCCGTGAAGACCTTGCCGAATGCCTGCGTACCAAACTCTTTGAACGCGCCAAAGAAATCGGAGGTCAGGTTGGGCGCAACAGCCGTAGCGTAGAAGTCGGGAACCGTGATGAGGCCGATGGCATAATACGCGACTGCGCCGCCGAGCATGCCCCAGAGGACTGCACCCTTGACCTTCTTCTTGGACATTGCGCCGATGGCAAACACAGCAATGATCGTCAGCAGCATCGGGAAGATAGAAGCCCAGGTTGCCGAGCCGGAGAAGACGTTGAAGGAGGCGAGGTTCACGAGCGTTGCGCCGTCGTCGACGACGATGCCCGCGTTCTGGAGGCCGATGAAGGCGATGAACAGGCCGATACCGGCGGAGATGGCCGTCTTGACGGCTGCCGGGATGGCATCGAAGATCATCTTGCGAAGGCCAGTGACGGTAAGTAGCACGAAGACGATGCCGTCAACGAGGACGAGCACAAGACCGTTCGCGTAGCTCAGGCCGAAGGTGAAGCAGACGGTGTAGACAAAAAATGCGTTCAGACCCATGCCGGAAGCCTGCGCCAGAGGGAGGTTCGCGAGAAGACCGATCAGAACCGTGCCAATGACGGCGGAGATGGCGGTTGCGATGTAGATCGCGCCGTAGCTCACGGTGCCGAGGCTTGCGAACATGCCGGCATTGACCATCAGAATGTAGGCCATTGCCATGAAGGTGGTCACACCGGCCATAATCTCGGTGCGCACGGTCGAGCCGTGTTCCTTCACTTTAAAGTAGTTGCTCATGGGGTATTCCTTCCTTTCTTTCACGCGGCGAGGACCCTGTGTCATCGCCATTCCGCCCTTATTATAGGAAAGAACCGGACAAAAGGCAAGGCGGGAGGATGGGACGAAATCAACAAAAAAGCAAACAAATATTTTGGGAGACTCACCAATTTTTAGCTTGTTTTCGACAAACAGGATCAGCGTACGAAGATGGCGAAATGATGGAACAAACTGGGACAAAAAACGGACAGGGGAAGCGCTTGGCGGCGGAAAAGAATTGACTTTCCGGGGGTCGGCAGATATAATAATCGAGTGAGACTGCGTCAGCTGACGCAAAAGAAAATGCGAGGAGAGATACGCATGACATATCCGATGACCATTGCGGGACTCAGGCGCGAGCTGCCGCTTTGCAAGGTAGCGGACGATTTCTACATCGGCGCATTCATCATGTTCGGCGACGCGGAGATTACCGTGGCCTGCGCGAAAGAGCTTCTGGCGCGCGCGCCGAAGGAGTATGACTATCTGCTGACGGCTGAGGCCAAGAGCATTCCGCTGATTCATGAGATGGCGCGTCAGTCCGGCGCGAGCGAGTATTTTGTCGCGCGCAAGGGCATGAAGGTCTATCTGACGAACCCGATTCATGTGCAGGTGCGCTCGATTACGACGCAGCACGATCAGGACCTTTATCTGTCGGGCGAGGACGCGGCGAAGATGAAGGGCAAGAAGGTTCTCATCGTCGACGACGTGATTTCTACCGGTGAGAGCCTGCACGCGCTGGAAGAATTGGTCCATCAGGCGGGCGGTGAGGTCGCCGGACGCATGGCAGTTCTTGCCGAGGGCGACGCGCAGAAGCGGGAGGATATCGTATATCTGGAAAAACTTCCCACCTTCAACGCCGACGGAACCGTGAAGGGCTGAACCTACATAACAGAAACGCACTGTGGATGATCTCCGCAGTGCGTTTTTTGATGCTGCTCAGAGGATGCTCACGATTCCGGCGGAAATGGCCGCGACAGCGGCAAAAAGCGGGATACCGCGCACAAACGAGCCGATATGCTTTTGCGGGTCCTGATACGGCGCTTTTTCCGGCAGAAAGGAGAAGCGGATGCGCTTCGTGTTCCGCCACCAGAGAAGATCGATCACGACAAGGTCAAAAAGGCCGAGTCCTTCGCCCAGCGCGAGAAAATAGAAGAAGGCCGCGCGGTAGCTGGTGAGTCCAAGCACGGTTTTGAAGACCAGACCGAGGACAGAAAAGACAACGGTAAACAAAAGCAGATTGCTCAATAAAATCGCGGGAAGGCTTTTTTCCTTCGGAAAATACGGCGAAAGCTCCGGGCGATGCCGGACGATGCGCTGCATATCCTCCGGATACGAGCGCAGGCCGAGAAGATTTTTCCGGTCGCCGCCGGTACCAAGGACGCACATGCCCCAGTAGAAAAAACAGAACACGAGAATCGTGATGTATTTCATAGGATCTCCTTAGAAGCTGGCTTTTCCGGATAGCGGATGAGATCGTACAGCTTCCCAAATGCGCCAACGTCGCGCGTCCCGGCAAGCTCCATGCCAAGATGCTGGTATTTTTCGCATTTGGACATCGCGTCCGTCTCTAAAATGACCGGAACGCCGAGGCGCTCCCCCTCCTGATAGGCCATGTCTAGGGTGTATCTGAGAACTCCCAACGAACCCGGACAGCGGACCTTTTCACGCTGCGCTGCACCATTTTTCCTTGAAATACGTCAGTATTCCTGCGAAAAAATGTCTTGCTCAGCGCAAAAATTCCTCGCTGCCGGTCACATTGGGAGTTGGAAGAATACACCCTAGGAGCTTTCGCATGTAGCCCTGATGCTGGTATGCCTCCGGAACGCAGAGCATGCCGACAAAAATATACGGCGCTTTCCGCTTGTCGTATTCGTCGCGAAGGCTCGCGCCGCCCTGTTTTATCGCGCGGGCAAAGCGCAGGAGCTCTGCGAGCGTCATGGAGCGGAACACGCCCTGAAGCAGGGGAAGAAACGCCGACGGGCGAATTTTCTGGCCGGGGAGCTTGTAGGCGATGAAGCCCTCATAGCGGGGACTTGTGGAGTAAAGAAGGCCGGCTTGCAGCATGGAGCGGGCAAAGCCGCAGATGTAGACGGCGGTCCTGTCGCGGTCTTTAAAGGCGGAGACAAGACCTTTTTCTTCGCCGTAGTCATAGTAGCCGAACGCGTGGCCGATGGATTCTATGTATCGGTCTTCCAGCGAGTGAACAAGCATAGATGGTCTCCTTGGAGTTATTTGCAGCCATTTTCCTGCGAGAAAACAGGCGGCCAGTAGGAAAGCGGCTTCGCGCCGAGTTTTAGTTTAAAGTCGCAGAAATCGTCTTCAAAGCACGTGCGCGACCGGAAGAGCGGCGCGCCGAGCATGCCGAACATCACGTAATCGAGGTTGCAGAGGTAGGGCATGTAGGCCTCATACCCGTACTGCTTCGCAAAATTGGAAAGCGGACAGACGAGGTTATGATAGCTGAAATCAAAGCCCGGCTCGGGCGGGACCTGCGTCTTCGTTTCAAAGCTTCCGGGATTGACTTTCGCGTTTGCGGCATTCTGCGCGTCCTTTTTGCGGAACATTTTGTTGAGTAAACCCGGATTTCGGAACAGTTTTCCCATAAGCGCCTTGGCAATCGGCGGCGTTTTCTGCATGCGGCGCTCGTAGGCAAGCGTCATAAGACGGCCGATCTCCTCCGGTGAGCAGCCAAAGCGCTTGAGATACTCTCCCATTGCGACGAGCATGTAGGCCTGCGTGAGATTTTTTGTGCCGCTTGCCTTGTCGCCGCCGATGTAGGGAAAGCGCCCCAGCATGTCGTGCTCGTAGATGCGCCAGATTTCCTCAAAGGCAGTCTCATAGGGCTGCTTTGTGATGCGTTCCAATTCCAGGCGGACAAGCGAAAGAAAGCCGCGCATGGTCTTTTTCAGCTTGCCGCTCGATTTCTGATAGTATTCGTGCATGGTTATGCTCCTTCCTGCTGCAAGACGACAATGCGGTTAGAGATGCTCCGCACGGCGGGGATTTTATCAAGCAGTTTATAGATCGGAACGAAGACCGCCATGCCTTCGGTTAAGCCGTGCTCCTCCATGAAGCGGAAGTCGGGAAGAAGTGCGGCGAGCGTTTCCCCATCCTTCACGCCCCAGGTAAAGCGCGCACCGCTGGCCGCGATGGACTTTTCCTGAAAGCGGCGGACGACCATGGGGTTCATCGTCTCGACAAAGACAGTCGCGTCTTGGAAGCGGCCCGAAATGACGCGGAAGATTTGCTGTACGTCTGTCTGCGCCAGATACATGGTAAGGCCTTCAATGATGATGAGCGCAGGCACGTTTGTTTCGGCGATTTTTGCGCCCCAGTCGTCCATGGCCGACATGGCGAGCTGCGAGATGGTTTCGTTCTTTTCAGGTAAAAGCTTTTCCCGTACGGCCATCGTCTCGGGCAGATCGAGGTTATACCAGTGAGAAAAGCCTGTCATCCGGTAGCAGCGGGTATCCAGACCACACGCGATGTTCACAACCACCGCGCCGGGGTGCGATGCGAGGAAAGCCTTTGTGAGCTTGTCGAGAACAATCGTGCGGGCAATAACGCCGCTTCGCATGGCCTTGTCTCGTTTGGCGATGGAAAAATCGTAGTCGAGCTTCGACACAAGCGCTTCGGCAGCTTCGTCGTGAATCGCGCCGCGCGTCCGGCTCTCTTCGGCGCGGGCATAGAGTGTTTGCAGCATTGTCTCCGGCACGCCGGAGAGCGAAATACGGTCAGGCATGGGTCACTTCCTCCTTCTTTTTGCAGACGAACCACGCGATGGATTTTAAATTTCCGAGGCGGACGGTTTCATACAAACTCTGGAGCCGGGTCCGAAGCGAGGGCATGGTTTCATAGGGCGGGGTAAAAAATTTCGCGGGCTCATAGACATGGCGGATGAACCAGTCGGTGCGCCGATGCTCGCCGGAAACATAGAAACAGCCGCAGAATATGCCGCCGGGCTTTAAAACGCGGAGGGTTTCGCGGTAGGCGGCCTGTTTATCCGGGAAGGCATGAAAGCCGTTGAGTGAGAGAACGATGTCAAAGCTCTCGTCCGCAAACGGCAATGCGCCAACGTCACCTTGACCGAACGTGACGTTGGAAAGAGACAGATGCGAAGCCTTTTCGCGCGCCTGCGCCATCATGTCGGGCGAGTAATCAAGGCACGTGACGCGCGCGTTCGGAAGCGTTTTATAAAGCGGCATCGTCAGAATGCCCGTGCCGACCGGAATCTCGAGAAGCGAGCCGGAAAAATTCTCCGGAATGCCGGACAGGGCATCCGCCAGATACGCGTCACATTCTTTCTTGTTCATTGCCCACACGAGGCGGCAGACAGCCTTTCCCGGAAGGGTAGAACAGGTGATCATGCCGTCGTAAAATTGGTTGCTGCCTGTCAGGCGATAGGCGCTTTGAATGGCTTCTTTTCGTTCCATGGTGGGTTTTCCTTCGCGTGTCAGAAATTGCAGTTTCTAGTTAGAGATAACTAACCAAAGCTGCTTGAAAATGCCGCGCATGGGCGGCAGCTTTCAGCGACTATATTATAGCATCATGCGCGAATGTTTGCAAGACAGCGCATGGATTTTTGAGAAAAAATGGGCAAAATGAGAGAACGCACGGTTTTTCGCTTGCAAAAGACGGAAGAATCTGGTATGATGGTGTAAATGAAATTTACGGGAGGGACGCGCATGACGCTTGGACAAAAGCTTCGGCAGACAAGGCTTTCCAAGGGCCTCAGTCAAAGCCAGGTGGCGGGAGACTGCGTGACGCGGAACATGCTTTCGCAGATCGAAAACGATCAGGCGTCGCCCTCCATGCGCACGCTCGAGCATCTGGCGCAGGCGCTGGGTGTGAGCGTGGGGTGGCTTCTGTCCGATGAGCAGACGGACGCGGCAATGGAGCGGATGCGGCGGGCGCGGGCGCTGTTCCGGGAGAGGAAATATGAGGAATGCCTCGCGCTCTTTGCGCAGGACGCGCCGGGAGACGACGAGACGCTGCTGCTGTGCTCAATCGCGGCGGAAACGCTTGCCGGACAGATGCTTCTGGACGAGAATATTTCCCGGGCAAAGGAGCTTGCCGGGCGCGCGCTCGAGTGGAACCGGAAAAGCCTTTATGCAAGCGCGCAGGTGCAGACCGGAGCGCTCGATGTATTGGCCAGAATTGCGATTCTCGAAAAGAACCCGGACGAGGCCGTCGAGCGCTATAAAGCCTGTTATCTCGAGGGGCAGAACACCGTGCGGTACCATTTTACGATGGCGCGCTTTCACCTGCAGCAGGAGCACATTCAGGCGGCCGAGCGCGAAATCTGGTCGATTGCCGAGCTGCCGGAGGCGAGCCGGGCGGAATATTTGATTCTTCGCGGAAAAATCGCAGCAAAGCGCGAGCAGTATGAAAATGCTGCGCTCTATTTCCACCAGGCGGAGGAAATTCCGCTTGGAAGGATGCTCGAGCGCGAGCTCTACGAAGGCTTAGAGGTTTGCTGCCGGGAGCTGGGAGACTATCAGCAGGCGTATCTGTACGCGTCGAAGCAGCTTGCCATGCAAAAAGAACGGGAGAGGGAGGACGCGCTATGAAAAAGGGATGGTTGGTGTTCTGTGCGGCGGCGCTTCTGGCGCTGATGCTCGTCGGGTGCGGCAAAACGGCGCAGGAGGCCGCCGTACTGGAACCGGAGCCGGAGGCCATAGAAGCGACTGTGGTTCTGGCGGAGGAGACTTCATCGGTAGAACCCGAACCGGAAGAAATCCCGGAGCCGGAGCCCTTGCCGGAGGGGGCGGAAATTTTGCTGTTCGGCGCGAGGGTATCGACGCTGACGGATGGGAAGACGCTTTTTGTGGACTGCACGCGGCTCGAAGAATGCGCAGGACTGGATATTACCGCGACGGAAGACACGCTCACGCTGGGCTTTGACGGGCAGGAGACGGTAATTTCGCTTGTTCGGTCGGACGAGCTGACAGCGGGCGACGGCTTTATGCAGGGCGGCGCAGCGTATGTGCCGCTCGAGGCGCTTCTGGAGCTTCCGGGCATTGTGTCCGGCACAGCGGAGGACGGGACAAGCTACATCGCAAGAGAGCTTGCGCTTTCTCAGCCCGCCGAAAATGTCAACGTGCCGGTCCTGATGTACCATGCGGTGAGCGACGATCTGTGGGGCTACTGGGATCTGTTCGTGAGCCCACAGACAATAGAAGAAGAGCTTCTCTATTTGCAGGAAAACGGATTTGATACGATTTGGTTCGAGGATCTGTCGCACATTGAGGACTACGAGAAGCCCGTGATTCTGACCTTCGACGACGGATACGACGACAATTACACCGAGCTTTTCCCGCTGCTGCAAAAATACAATGCCAAGGCGACGATTTTTGTGATCCCGAAGGCCATCGGCACGCCGCACAAAATGACGGCGGAGCAGATTTATGAGCTCTCGCGGTCCGGCCTCGTGTCGATTCAGAGCCACACCTATTCGCACGGGAATCTCAGCACGATGGACGAGGAAACGCTGATATTTGAGATGGAGGAGAGCCAAAAGTATCTCGCTGCGCTCACAGGGCAGGTTCCCTACGCGGTGTGCTATCCGGAGGGGACAAGGAGTGAGCTCTCCATCGAGGTTGCCGAGCGGTACTACGACTATGGGCTTCTCATGAATGGCCAGCTCTACAACACCTCGGATGATCCCATGCGCGTCAAGCGGTTCTATGTGCCGCGCGGCTACGATCTGGGAAGCTTCCGCTGGAGCGTGCAGGAGGCCGGGACAAGTCGGAATTGGTAAAAGAAAACCGGAAGACGGAAGTCTTCCGGTTTTGCAGTGTGTCAAAAAACCTCGTAGAGTTTCGCCCCGCAGGGCGAAATAAAATGGAAATTCATTTTATCCGGCGGCTTTGCCGACCGGAAAAATACATATCGCCTCGCAAGTGTGGAATTTGTGCGCCAAAGGCGCACAAATTATGCGCGCAGTCGAGGCGCAGACCCTTCTGTCAAGAAAGCGTCAGCTTTTTTGACAGTCTCGAAAACCGGAAGACGGAAGTCTTCCGGTTTTGCATGTTATTGCAGGTTCAGGCGCTTACGGAGCATGAACCAGGTAAGGACGTACAGGATTGTGCCGATGATGAGGCTATAGCCCAGAACGGACAGGAACAGAAGATGCGCGGCGCGGGTGGGGCTCGACGCAAGGCTCGGCATGATCACGTCATTGACCGTGCGTGCGGAGAAGGCAAAGCCGAAGACGGTAACGATCTGCAAAACGGTCTGGATGACGAAGTAGAACACGACGGAAAGGAGCGTCTTGTGGGTCGCAAAGCTGTTGCCGATGGAGATGGGCGCGTAGAACAGGAGGCAGGCCGTAACCATCGAGACGAGCAGCACACCGAGAAACTCGAGCATATACAAAAGCCCGTTCACGGCGTAATAGCGGTCCATGTTCTCGAAGGCGCTGCGGATGAACTCCGGCAGTCCCGCGAGCATGCCGTCTTCATAGATGGCAAGCAGAATGGCCAGCGCGTCGACACAGAAGACGGCGACGAACCAAAGCATGGACACGAGAAGCTTTGCCCACAGAAGCTGATGAACACTCACGGGAAGCGTGAACATGAGGTAGCCCTCGTCGGTCATGAGGTTGTTGCGGAAGCGCACGACCATGAGGACGACGCTGAACACGGCGGTTCCAACCAGCGCGAGAACAAAGGCGAAGATGAGAAGCATGTTGAGAGATTCTGTGATGTTGGTGTGCGTATGCTGGACGACGGCGGTCGACATGCGCGTAAAAACGCCCAGAAGAAGCGTTAACAAAAACAGCGGGAGCATCATGCGGCCTGTGGCGCGAAGCTCATATTTCATCAGTTTTCCCAGCATTTGAATACCTCCCGGAAAAGTTGGTCTACGGATTTTCCCTGCTGCTCGCGGATCGCCTCGCACGAATCGTGGAGCGCGATTTGGCCGCGGCTTAAAAAGACGACTTCGTCAAGAATCTGCTCCACGTCGCCAATCAGGTGCGTGCTGATGATGACAGCGGCCTCAGGATTATAGTTGGATAAGATGGTATGAAGAATGTAGTCGCGCGTCGCGGGGTCCACACCGCCGATCGGCTCGTCGAGAAGATACAGCTTCGCCTTGCGGCTCATGGCGAGAATCAGCTGCACCTTTTCCTTTGTGCCCTTGGACATCTGCTTTAAGACCTGATTGGGCGCGATCTGAAGTTGGGCGAGCATGGCCTCGGCGGCCGCGCGGTCGAAATCCTTATAAAAATCGCAGAAGAAGTCGAGCACCTGCGTGACCTTCATCCACTGGCTCAGCGCGATGCGCTCGGGAAGATAGGATAAAACGGCGTTTGTTTCGGGCGACGGCTTTTTCCCGTCGATCAGAATTTGCCCCTGCGTGGGCTGCAAAAGACCCGCGGCGAGCTTGATGAGCGTTGTTTTGCCGCTGCCGTTGGGGCCGAGCAGGCCGACGATGCGGCCGGGATCGATGGCAAGATCGATGTGGTCCAGCGCGGTCACGCCCGCGTAGGTCTTGGTTAAATTGTTACATTCCAGAATCGGCATGTTTGATTTCCTCCTCACTTTCTTTGAACGATTGCAGCAGGACGATTACATCGCCCACGCTGAAGCCGAGAGACTGCATGGCGCGCAGAAAATCCGCGACCTGCGTTCTGGCAAGGGCTTCGCGGGCGGATTTGATGTCCGCCTCGTTTTCGGTGACGTATTTTCCGGTTGCGCGCTGGGTGTAGATGAGCCCGTCGCGCTCGAGTTCACTGAACGCGCGCTGGACGGTGTTGGGATTGATCCCGGCCTCGGCGGCAAGCTCTCGCACGGACGGCAGCTTTTCGCCGGGGAGATACCTTCCCGTAACGATGCGGCGCTTGAGCGTGTCCATGAGCTGGGCGTAGATGGGCAGGTGGTCTTGAAATTCCCAGGACATATCGTACCTCCTGTGTTACTGTATTATGTTGATAATACAGTAACACAGCGATACAGATTTGTCAAGCGTCTTCGGAAAATATTTTTGAATTGCGCAGGTGGCGAAGCGGCGGGAGATATGGTATACTGGAACAGAACACGGGAGGCGCGGTTACCGGATAGGAGAAGCATATGAAAAAACGGCTTGTCTGGATTGGCTGGATTCTGCTGGCGCTGCTGCTTGCGGCGTATCTGATTGTACCGAACTGGATTATGGCGAAGCCCCGAGAGGCGTTGATTGAGTCCGTCCGGCAGGAGCTGGCGGCCGATTGGCAGAGCGAGGCAGTTGCTTTCGTTGGAGAGGGCGTATACAGCGGCGAGACGGTTTTGTGGTTCACGATCGAAATGCCGGAAAAAACGCAGTACAAGGCCGCCGTCTGCCGCGTGCTGGAGAACGGGCGGTACCGGCTGACAAAAATAGAAAATCCGAGTACGTATTGCTCGGATATTGTTTCTTATCTTGCGGTATACTTGGTCAACAACCCGGACTGCCGCACAATCGTCACAAAAGGCAGCACTTCCGACGGGGAGATCAGAATCGACCTCACGCCGGAGGAGCTACCGTATGTATATATTGCTGACCCGCCGGTTTCATCGAGTACGGCCGGGTTTTATGATGCGGCGGGAGCGGAAATGCAGTTCCGATAACGAGGGACAGAATGAAAAAATGCCGGGAGGTGGGCGTATGTACCCGAAACGAAAAGTAAAAAGTGACCGCGAGCGGTTTTTAGAGGCGTTTAAAAAGAAGGTTGGCTGCGCGCCGGAGGTCTATGTGCGGCGGAAGCTGGCTTCCGGCATGAACGAGGAAGAGCTGTCAAAGCTCTATGACATGCTGGCAATCGAAATTGCGCGAAGAGCGTCGTGTACGGCCATTCGCTATGCAGACGTCTTAAAAACGCCGGAGCCGAAGGAGCTGTGCATGCAGAAAGCGGCGAGCTTCCGCGTGCCGGTGTGCGAGAAGTGCGGGGCAAATATGGTGCTTCGCACGGGGCAGTCGGGCGCGCGGAAGGGGCAGAGGTTCTGGGGCTGCTCCAATTTCCCGGCGTGCCGGTATACAAAAAACTACGAAGAGAAAAAGCTATGAAAAATCTCAAACTGACGATTTCCTATGACGGCTCGCGCTACTATGGCTGGGAGAGGCAGCCGGGAAGAGACACAATTCAGGGAAAGCTCGAGGCCGTGCTCAGCCGGATGGTAAATGCCGAGGTGAACGTCATCGGTGCGGGCCGGACGGACGCGGGCGTGCACGCAAGGGCGATGGTCGCCAACTGCTATCTGGAGACCGAGATGCAGCCGGACGAAATTCGGGACTATATGAACCACTATCTTCCAGATGATATCTGCGTGGACGAGGTGAGATTTGCTGCCGACCGGTTCCACGCAAGGTACCGCGCAGTGGGAAAGCTCTACACGTATACCTGCTATGTGGGCGATACAAAGCCGATTTTCAACCGGAAGTATGTGACGACGCTCGATTATGTGCCGGATGTGGCCGCGATGCAGCGAGCGGCGGAGGTTCTGACGGGCGAGCACGATTTTAAAAGCTTCTGCTCCAATCCGCAGATGAAAAAATCGACGGTCCGCATTGTCGACTCGATTGAAATTGTCCGCAAGAAGGACTACATCTATTTTAATTTCCACGGCACGGGCTTTTTGCAGAACATGGTGCGGATTCTCGTTGGAACGCTGCTGGAGGTCGGTCAGGGAAAGCGGACAGTGGAAAGTGTCAGGCAGACGCTCGATGCGCGCGACCGGCAGACGGCTGGCTATACCGCGCCCCCGCAGGGCCTCAGCCTCATGCGAGTTGACTACTGAAAGCCCCGTCACGGCGGGCATGAAAAGAAGCCGCACAAATAATCAGCGGCTTCATGGCAAGTGTCGGATAACGGCATAAAATGAACAGAAAAGCGCAGCCGCCTGCGGGAAATCCTCCGGCAGGCGGCAAAATTTATCTTCCGGCGCTTTCCGCTCCGAGTTCCCGCTTGGGTCAGGGCAGAAAACCAGCGGCGCAGAATCTGCGCTGCTGAAATCAAAAAAAGGCGCCTAATCTGATTAAAATTAAGCCGAAATATATAGAAGCTCAACACATGAAACCGCCATTCGATGACGATTTTGCGTGCTAAAATCAAGCGGCGGTTTTGAAATATCATACTCAGATCCTATAAGGACACTCTGCATGGTCGGAGTGTCGGGATTCGAACCCGAGGCCTCTTGGTCCCGAAGGTTGGTCGGATATTTTTAGCGGACATTTCAAGGCATTTTCGCACCTTTCTGCTCAGAAAATTTCGCAGCTTCGTCGTTTCCAGCACGGATAATTCCACCTGATTTTTCTAAACTATACCCCAAGAAGTGGACAAGGAAAAGACCCATAGCGGCGCGAAACATGGTATACTGAAGACAGGAAGAAGGAGACGGCTATGGAAACAAGGAAAAAATTCAGCGCGGCGGAACAGGAGCTTCTGCGTGCAAATCCGTACACGGAGAAGGTCACGGAAAATC
>CAKASQ030000045.1 GCA_916988195.3 Oscillospiraceae bacterium | reverse complement strand
ACACAAAGTCCTCCCAGTAAAAGAAAAAGAAGCAAAAAGAAAAGTCCGCTGCGGCGGGGATTCCAAACCATCCGGATTTGCCCACCGCCTTTCCCACAGGCTTACGCCTGCCGGTACGCCCACAGGATTCCCCACACCATAAAGGCGTGGAGAATCCTGATGGACGACCTTGGAAAAGACCGTGGACAAATCCTACCCTGCTATCGGATGGGCTGCGCCCCCCGATCCAGCACCCAGCAAATCGCTACAAACTGCTGACCCCTGCTCGCTTCCTAAAAAGAGAAATTTTTTATTTTTTCGCAACAAAAATCCAGCCCCTGTTCTAGCCTTAGACCCCTATAGGGCGCTTAGATTATCAATAGCTTTTTCCCTATTTTTTGACCGTTATTATAGCCTGTCCAAAACGCGATTTCAAGGGTTGCGGACAGGCTATTTTGCTATCCATTTTTCGTTCCAGCCCGCATATCTGCGGGGACGATTCCAAGCGGTTTTGTGTGCTGAATGATATATTCCCAATAGCCAACTCTATAGTTTGCCCGAAGCTGCCGTGAGAATAGCGTATTGTGCGCTGCTTTGATTTCTTTCCAGTTTTCCGTTTCGATTAAATTCTCATAGCTGCTCCCGCTGCAAATCATCGTAATGCCCACGTCCGCAAGCAAGCCATTTTTTCTGGCCAGAAGATCTTCCTCGATCAGCTGCCTTGCCTGGCTCTCTGTAAAATCGACCGAGTAAGGACTCTGAAGTACCGTCTCCCATACCTTTGCCGTCAGCAGCTTATTCCTGCCGGTTTTGTACCGTATTTCTTTTTCGGAGGACATCACGACAACATACCCGGTATGTACCTTTTTCGGTCGCAGCCCTCTATCCGCATTTGCTCTTTCCCGCGAAATTCTGAGAAGGTTCGCGTTGAGGGCGCGCTGGTCGGCGATTTCAGCCGTTTTCCGCTCCACCTGCTGTAAAAGGTCGTCTATCTGCGCTTGCGCCCTCTGTGCAGCTCTGTCGGCCTCGTGTGCCGCCTCCTGTTTTACTCTGGATATCTCCCGCGCAGCGGCTCTTTCTGCTTCCTCTTTTTCGCGCTTGGCTCTATCGCGCTGATTTAGAAGCATCTCATATTCCTGCCTTGTTTGAATTACATGGGTACACTCACCATCAAGGCTATCCAATGTTTTATAGCCTCCCATTCGTTTCCTTACGTACTCGATGCCTCATTCGCCTCCCATCAAAGGCCGCGGATATAGTTGTCCGCTACAACACTGATTCTATTATGCCCCAGCGCCTTGCTGCAGACCAGCATAGCAGCCTTGTCCAGCTTCTTGCCCGCTTCATCCTTGCGGCAAGTGTAGACGTCACTCTGATATCTTTTTCCGGTTCCTTTATTCACCCGGTCAAACGGAATTTCACTGATCTTTCTTGCATGAGCTTTGTAGATAGCAACTGCGTAATCTGAGCGGTAACTATGAATATCCGCGCATTGGTGAATGAACTGCCAGACCTTTTCATCGGGCAGCGTGTTCTTCATCCGGTCGATGATCTGTGTCTGATTTTTCCCTATAATGGGGCTTACGCGCTCCCTACCGCCTTTTCCGTTTCGCACATGGATGAAATACTCACCGTCAAACATTCGCGTGTCCTGCAGCATCTGAAGCCGCTTCGTGTCACCCGGCGTCCGCTTCTGCTCTGGGATCTGTTCCAGCGCCGTGATCTGCGCTTCGATCTGTTCCCGTGTCACCAGATCCGTTCCCTTCAGATCCGCAAGCTCGCTGCGCCGCAGCCCGGTTCCCCGGCAGAATTTTATCAACTCATCGTTGTTAGCTTCCGAGAAGTGCCGATCCCGCTTGGCGTCTCCCCTGCTCCGTTTAATTTCTGATCGGTTCCGCTTCGGCGGCTTGAAGTAGTCTTCATCGTCTGGTTTTATGCCATACAACTTCCCCAAGGCTTTCGCCTCGGCCTGAATCGTCCATGCAGATAGATCCTGGTCAACTCGCACCTGCAGCCACTCGTTGACATACCTTTTTGCTTTCTTCAGCGTCGTACATTCCGGGTATTTTTCCTTGACATACTTCAAGAAGTACTTTATGTGCTTCCAGTAGGTCTTGTATGTGTTGACCGAGAAGATCTTATCATCGGCTGTCCCATTCAAAACTGCCTCGCGCTTGCTTTCGCCAAGCGCTAGCATAGATGTCAATTTCTCATACGCCTGCTGGTGCAGATCCTTCGAGTATGATTTGTTTTTTCGCCCCAAATAGTAGCCCCCTTTTCATTACGATATATAACTTACATAAGTTATATATCGTATATACTTTATTTCCATTATATCAATTATTTACATTATATAAACGTTCAAGCTAAGCCGCTTCACGTCAGTTTCCGAAGAAACCTCGACGATCAGCAAAGTACACTTTTTTAAGTCTTATGTGTGACTGTTTTGAAGATTTCTCTTCTACACTTTTTTCTTGCTTATGTGTGCAGCCTATTTATTAGCGTCTACGGCAGTTGAGGTTCTGTCGAATCCTTTTCCGAGGGATCAGCTCTCCAGTGCTTTCTACAGTACACTGGCAACGTTCAGTAGGTGGATGGTGAACAGATGCGTTCTGCTTACCTGTGCTTTCACAAAGATTACTCGCAGCAGGGTCCATGATGTGCTTTCCAATTCACAAAGGTTACTACGGCAAGCCCACACATCACAAAGGTGCATCATACCTTTTTAGCGGCTCTAAAATGAAAACTGCTAAACCCCCGGCAGCTACCGGGACGCTCTAGGCCTAATTACTATTTATACTCGCCCAGACGAGTTTTCTGTAAAATTCACTGAGCCTTTCCCGCCGCTCAGTATTTGCAGTAAATATCCGCTGCCTCATCAACGGAAGTTCCATCAAAAGCCGTATTGAACGCTTCCACGACCTTTCTAGTGTCTGCCTGATCCAGACCGACGATCTGTGCCACCCGGAGAAAATAGCCCACACAGGCATCGTTACTCCAGATTTCAGTGTTCTCCATCATCGCATCGGTGAAGCTGGCTCCAGCCGAATCTTTCGGCGTCATTTTTGCTGATTCAACCTTTCGCATATAGTCCTTAATTGTCATTTGTTTTCCCTCCCAGCCAGTTCTAATTTACCGTCCTTTTCTGTTCAAGCCCATCTTACCATACTATGCTGATAAAGTCAACATAAACCGAGTATATACAGATATAACGGTTTACCCGTTCACGCCATTGCGCAAACGGGTAAACCGTTATTAGGCATCCAAGATGCCAAGAGTTCCCCAGCGCACAGCGCTGGGCGGGGTAAACCCCGGGCGTCTGCGGACGCCTCCCCTGCTCGATGGCGACAACGAACCGCCCTTCCTGTCGGCTGTCCGTTGTCGTCACCGAGCAATGCGCTCATCGAGCATTCGCCGTGCCAGCGAGAAAACTCCGGTATCGCTGCTGCCTATACAACCGATCGTGCGGGTTTTGTATCGCCGTTTGGTTTCCTTGACAATAATTATTTAGTATGTATAATATAATTATGGACACACTAAGATTTGAGTGGGACCCTAACAAGAATGAGATCAACAAGAAGAAGCACGGCTTATCCTTCGAGGCAGCAAAGGAGGTCTTTTACGACGAGTTTGCCATTCTATTTGACGATCCGGATCACTCCATTGAAGAAGATCGCTTCCTCATTATCGGATCAATCAAATCGCAGAAAATTTGCATTGTGAGCCATTGCTACCGCGACAACGAAAACTGCATCCGTATTATCTCGGCAAGGCAGGCAACCAAAACCGAGCAACGTATTTATCTCGATGGAATTTGAGGTGATAGTATGAGAGATGAATATAACATCAGCGAGCTGAATCCAAGAAAAAATCCCTATGCGAACCGGCTGAAAAAGCAGATTACCATCAATATCGACGGCGGCACCATCGACTACTTCAAGTCTCTGGCCGACGCCAAAGGCATCCCCTATCAGACCCTGATTAACCTCTATTTGAGAGACTGTGCCGATAACCACCGGCAACTCCAATTATCCTGGCAGTAATGCTTCTGCACGAATTTTTTCGGTCAATAAAACCACGCAGCATTGTACAACAGGATATGCTGATCGCCGCGCACGCTAGATTTGAAGATATGATTCTGGTCACAAACAACGTCCGAGAGTTCGAGCGCGTTCCTGATCTGGTCGTTGAAAATTGGATAGAGTAACTCCTCTACGTTTGCGGGCGTGCGCAACCGCAGAGCCGTATTTTTTCGTCAAAAATGTATATCTATCTATCATGTTGCGTCCCCACGCAATACGCACGAAAAGGCAAAAGAAGCAAAGAAACCGGCGGCCATTCAAAATGGTCGCCAGTTTTTTATGAAATTTGGAAGATCTCGTCTTTAATCTCTGTGAAGCATTCACTCCACTTTCTGCTCCATAAGATACAACGACACGCGAGACTGGATCCGTTCGGCCGTTGTCTTTTCGTCGATGGCTCCATCGAGATACGCCGCCATTTCCTCCAGAATGATTTGCTCGATGGGCTCGGTCGGATAATCCGGTTTCTGTGCATGATCGACTAGTGCATAAAACGTATCAATGTTTTCCTGAGTGATCTTTTCCTGCGCCAGAAGCTGTGCAAACTGCTCCTGTAGCACCGTATCACTGACCGGAAGATAATTCATGCTTTGCTGATAGGACTCCGATAGTAAATAGCTCAAAAATGCCCATGCGCCCGCCTTCTGTTCGCTTTTTGTGTTGATAGAAAGCAGACTGTTAAAATCGAGCTGGCATCCGCTATCATAGTCACTGGGATACGCATAATACACATATTGCTTCAGCTCAGGGTACACATAGCGTCCCGGCTGATAGACGATGCTGTCTGCGGATAAAATGACGTAGTAGTATAAAAGGCCGTCACAGGTGGCAGCAACGTCAAGATTTTTCGGCAGCGCGTCCAAGGCTTCCTGCTGCCGCCGCAGAAGTGCAAGCTGTGCATAGAACGAATCACACTCGAAATTGCACGTTTCCTGCGCCGCGTCCACATAGTCGATCGCGCAGCGCTTCGCCATCTGCGAGGAATAATCTGAGTTACGAGCAAATGGATACAATGTATCATCGCCCTGCTCACATGCCCGCAGAACCGTCTCCGGTCTGCAATCTGGAAGCTGCTCGGGGTCGGCAGCGTATGTCAAAATTGTATAGTCAACCGGCAGGCGGTAGACGCCACCATTTTTCTGCACCTGACGCAAAACGCTTGGTCGGATTCTCTCCAGCGGCTTTGTGCTGTCTGCTTCCATCCACCTGGTCAGGTCTTCAAAGAACACAGCGTCATCCAACTGCGCCCACTGTGTATCATAGAGCAGGTACATATCATAGCCCTTGCCCGCACCAAGCTCCGTCAGTGCCAACTCGGTTTGCTCGTCCGATTCCGCCGCAGTGATATCTATACGGTACTGCGGGTACAGTTTCTGGAAGTTTGCAGCCGCAATCTCGATGTCATACGAACCGGTGCCTGCAAAGAGAGTGATAACCGTTGGGTCTTCAAGCGTTTCTCCTTCTGGCAGTTTTTCGTAGAAGCACGCAGCCTCGACATCGCTGTTCCACGCAAAAAAGCCGGACTCCGTTTCCAAGACAGAGCGGTAATTGTTGACGGACGTGTTCGCGTTGTCTGCCCAGTGCAGAATCGCCGTCAGCTTCCCGGCATCAAAATCCGGGCGAAGCAGATACTCGCCGCTGATTAAGAGCAACGCCCCGTCTTCCGCCTTTCCCATACCCTGAATGTCCAGTCCGTCGCAGGAAAATTCCGTTTCTGTTGCCAGCGTCTGCGCGTTCAGGCGGACAATCTTCTCCGTCTGATAAATTGCATCGCCCTCCACGCGCACGAAGACCGCGCCGTCTACGCAGACGAGCTGCAAGAGCCGCCCACCTATATCGCCGCTTTTTGCAAGCTGTGTGCCGTCAGCGCCGACCCGAACGACCGCGTCACCGAACAGGATAAAATAGTCCGTTCCGTCGCTATCCAGCTCATACGGCGCATCTGCGCCGCACTCTGCCAGCGGGATACTACCGGTCAAATGCTCGGTTTCGTCGTAGAGATAAATCGCATAACCGCCATCGCTGGATGCCTGCACGGATTGTTCATCATCCGTCCCGGCAAAGAACAACGGATTGGCTCCTGCCATCAGAGCAAGCGTATCGTCGGTCTCGCACACGCTGTAGATATATTCTGCGTCCGGCAGCTCCAAGGCTTCGCTGTTTCCGTTCGCGTCCGTAACGCCCAGCTTCGCCGGTGCATTGGAAAAGGAATAGACCTTGCCATTCCAGACGCATTGCCCTTCCGGATACGAAATTCCGATTGGATTTAAGTAGGGCGTTTGGTTGTAGCACTGTCCCTCTGGGAGTCCGGAAACATCAACCTGCGCAGCAACGCTTTCCGCTTTGGGCTGAGTCGATTGCTGCACGTCCGATTCTGCACTGCGTGCGTTGCAGGCGGTCAGGAAAAGTAGGAGCAGAAGGAAGATAGAGAATACTGTTTTTTTCATATGTGTCACCCATATAGTCTGTTTGGGCGCACGGAAAACCGTGCGCCCTGTTGCAGGCGGTCTTGTATATCTAGCGGCGGCTTAATCCAGCGTGGCGTAGCCGGTAGAAACAGCGTCCAGCGTGACGCAGCCGGTAGAAACATAGCCCGTTTTATTTGCATTTGCCCCCGTAGCTACACGCACATAGTACCAGGAAATCCCATCACCGTTAACACCCTGAAGGATTCGGACACGATCTCCCTTCAGAAGCGTGCCAAGAACATTTTTTTCGTCTAATTCAGGTCTTGCTCGGAAATTCGCAGCCTCGACAGACACCGTTCCGTAGTTATAATACTGCGGTTCGGCAGCAGAAACGAAGCTGGCACTCGTGCATGCAATCAGCACACACACCAAAAGCAGGGCGATAATACGAGTTTTCTTTTTCATTTTGCTTCTCCTTTCGTTTCATATTCCCATAAGAATTGTTTTCGACTGTCTATCCTCATAAAGCGGCCGCTTTTATAAAGATCATATTGGTGCTGCGAACAGCCTTTTTAGTCGCTCCTTGCAAAATTACGCAGTAATGGCAAAACCTCTCCCTGCGGGTCTCATTGCGTCTGTCCCTATTAATAATTTACATATCCTGTAACTTCTATATCCACGTCCGAATTGTTTCTTATCGCAAACGTATATGTTCCATTTTGGGGAATTTCAATTTTCTCGTTAAACGCTCCATTCTCACCTTTCAAATAATGGAATCTCCCATTCTTATCTACCAAGCCAAAATCCACATCTGCTGAACTTGGAGAATATGTCGCATTAATCGTAACCGTTTCCCCTGCCGCCATTGGAAATCCCGTCTTTGCAGGCTTTAACTCTCCTGCCTTAACCGTTACATCAAATTTTCCCATTGCACGTTCTGCTGCATTAACCGTTCCAGCAAAGCAGCTAACAAGCAAAAGCACTGTCAGCAACGAACACAACATCTTTTTCATTTTATTTCTTCTCAGTCCTTCCATTCAAAATCAAACCCATTTGCAGCTTGATCTGGCATATCAACATCTTCGTCTCCCATATCTACAAATTGTTTTCCAGGCATCTCCTTATTCTCAGATCTCGTTGCGATCCATATGCACGTTAAAGTTATTACGCCAACCACTAATGCAATCGCAACGAATCGAATCTTTCGCTTCCTTTTATCTTTCGCACTTACAGTGGTATTTTTTGTTTCATTCTCTTCTAATGGCGACACCACTTCAATCGGTTTTTCATCAGCCATGTCACTGTCACTGCACAGCCAATCTAGGGATACACCGTAGATCTTCGCCAGCGCCTTCAGCTTGTCCATGGACGGCGTAGTATCTCCACTTTCCCAGCGGGAAACTGCCTGCCTGGACACATCAAGCTGATGTGCCAGCGACATTTGTGAGATTCCAGCTTTATCCCTTAATACGATCAGTTTTTCTCTAAGGGTCATGTGCTTTATACTCCTGATTCTATATTCAAACCCCATCAGATGTAAACCACTTGTGGTTTACATCCAGGCAACTCTGAGTTGCCTCTTTCATTTTCTGACCTTTTCATACTCCGAAAGTGCCGATTTCTGCTGCTCCCGATACTGCAGCATCAAATCACTAAGCAGCTCACTGACGCTGCGCCTTTCGACATAGGCAATTTTCTGAATATCTTCATACAGGCTCGGCAGCACAGACAAACTCACCCGCTTCCGCAGCTCCCGATCCTCTTTCGGCCGACCGCGGCTAGTACTACGCTGCATTGTTTCCCCTGACGGCTGCTGCTCAATGATGCTGCCAACAACAGACGCTCTGCGCCGGCTTTCACGATCTTTCAAATTACCCATTTTCAATATCCTCCCGGTCGAAATTTCCGTTTATGATCATCTTCGCAATTTCCGTGTATTCTTTCGCAATTTCGCTGCTCGGTGCCTGTTCCACAACTGCCAAGCCATCGTAAATTCCCTTCTTCGCCACCGCCAGCCGCTTCACAACGCCGACGAGATTATACTCTTCCTTCAGCAGCGCAAGAATATCTTTATCGTCCGATACCCGTGCATCGTAGAGTGTCGCAATCACGCCCAGCACCTTCAGATCCGGGTTAATCAACTCCTGGATCTCCCGGATGCTGTCCTGCAGCTGCGTCAGGCCACGGTATGCCAGGTAGTCTGTCTTGACAGGAATCAGAACGCCGTCCGCGCAGGAAAGCGCATTGATTGTGAGAATCGAAAGCTGCGGCGGGCAATCGATCAGAATGTAATCATAGCTGTCTTTGATCGGCTTCAGCGCCCGGTCGAGGATTTTCTCCCGGCTCGCCCGCGAAAGCATTTCCATCTCCATCGGGGCCAGATCGATAATCGACGTCACAATGTGCAGCCGGTCATTGATTTTCTGTACGCACTCGCGGATCGGCGCGCCGTCTTTCTTCAGAACGTCTACAATCGTCTTCGGAACCTCCAGCGGCTCCATGCCGACACTGATCGTCAGGCTGGCCTGACTGTCCAGATCGATCAGCAGCACGTTCTTGCCCGCAGCAGCCAGTGCAGCGCCCAAATTGTGCGTCGTGGTCGTCTTCGCCACGCCGCCTTTTTGATTTGCTATTGCGATTACTTTCATTGCAGCATCTCCTTTTTATTTTATTTATATACGTTATTTATAATATATATTTTATATAATTGTCAATACATAAAAGGGCCGCGCCACCAGATCGTTTCTGATGGCGCGGCTCTTTTATGTACTTCTTTTAGCCCTATACGAACCCTCTATATGTCCGATCTCCAATAAACTTAATCGGCGCTGTATGATAACCTGGAACCTGATCTGCCGCCCATACCGCAGCATCTCTGATATTGTTAGAGTGATTTCCCGCAATTACTTCCGGGAAAAACGCAGACGAAAAATCTGTGGAGTTCCCGCCCTCAACTGTGTCACTCCATCCTAAAAACGCGCGACTTTGCGAATAGCTATAAATGTTGAATTGATTTGACCATCCAGTCCCTGCCGCGGAGTAACATGCATCCAAAAAAACGAATCTCCAATTTCCATGAATATCATCGCGTCCCATTGTCCATCCGAGTCCACTGAGCACAGTTTGATCCTCGTCACCATGGCATGCAAGATATAAACCGTAAGCATTATCATCATCTATAAAGGCATCTAGGCTTTGTCTTAAATAATACTGTGCGCTAATGCACGGTTCATAGGTTGTATATCCAAGCTCATTAAAGCATGTCGTTGCATCTGCTGTCTGTTTTTGTGGATTTGGAAAAGCTCCCTCTCCATCTGCTGAAAATGCCCGTGCCACCATTCTCTTTTCTGAATAGGCGATATCTTCCCCCGTTGCCGCATCAATATAAACGGAATAATTTCCAATCGTAAAGTGATACGCCATCCGCACTTCGCCATAATGCCTTGTCGTGGAATTTTCATCGCGTAAATAATTCCTTTTTGTAAATGTCAGCTCACACTCAGCATTTGACAAGTTCAACCCTTCAACCGTGTCCAGCTGTGTAAGTCGCTCAAATGCATCGGATTGTGTTATGCCCGGTGTGATCGTATTTGGAGCCTCATCAAATCTCCTATATGTTGTAAGTTCCCGCGTTCGTCTATTTACGACAGCATTTACACTTTCATACGGATTTTGAATTGATCCATAACTCTTCACCCAGGTAAGACGCCAATAGTCATCGTCAAATTCTTCAGATCCGACAAGGTCATAATTCTCGTCCATATCAGAAATTTCAACAATATTATTTACCGTCTCCGAAATGTCGTCTTCTCCATAAACGACAATTGCATCATTCGTACATGCTGTAAAATGGGAAATTGCTTTTACATTTGCACCATCCATGTCGACCTTCAAATTGTCGTCAAACACTAATTGCCTGACCCTCTGGCCATCAACGTCTATCACCTGCTGATCACTATATTCTTCTCTTTCGATCCCAGTCATACTGAGAACCTGCGCAATATTTTCACTCATCTTGGCTTCTACAGTATTTCCACTTGCAGAAACGCCCATCCCACTTGGAATTAAAACCATCAACCCAATTGCGAGAAATAGCGCAATTGCTCTTCTGTACTTTTTCACACGCATTCTCCCTTCATGTTTTATCGATTCTCTTTTAGAAGCCCATCTACAACATCTAGCAAATACTCATGTGCATCTTCCTGAATATCGAACCCTTTGGATATGCCCGGATCTCCGCTAAGCATCAAATATCCATCTTGTTCATACACCCCCGTTCCAATATAACAATACGGCTCATTTTTATAGACTCCAATCGCATACCCGTCCCCGAAGTCTATATAATACTTCGCCGTTCCTCTCCACCCTTGGCTTGACTCTGTCAAAGCTTCTTTTCCAAACATTTTTCTGAGTTTTGTAACGGTCTCATCCTCATCAATTTCAAACGTCTTATTCCCATTCAATCCGTCATAAATATATAAAACTGCCTTGTTTTCTGAGATTTCTTTCTCCTTGTCCTCACTAACATATTCTTGTTTTATTTTCCCTCCCGCTTCCATTTCAGGTTCCCGATCTACCCCCATCCCATCTTTGTAGAAATACTCCTCCACGCTTAATTTTTCTCTCGTTTCTCTACATCCACACATAATCAGAATTAGCCCAATGCACATCAATGCAACAACACTTTTAATTCGCATTTCTCTATTCGATCCTCTCTATCATTCATTAGCACTTTGCGTCACAACAATCTTTACAGTCATCTCCCTTTTCCACTTGATTTTAACTATAATTCTGCTCAAGTGTAAACCACATGAACTTTACACGCAGGCAACGCACAGTTGCTTTTTCTATATTTCCATGTAGTGCTTTTAATTTCTTCCCTTTTTTGATATAATTCTCACGCTGCGACTCCTTCCAGCGGAAGGAGGTGAACGCCTTGTCGTACTTAATCGCCTTTGCTATCTCCGTACTGGCAGGCGTAGTTTCATACTACATCTGCAAGTGGCTGGATGGAGATAGTTGACTCCGCAGCACCCGGCCCAACGGTCTGGTCCACCGATAACGGACAAGAAGCCCTCCAGAAGCTGCAACTTCTGGAGGGCTTCGCTACGCCTTGTGTAGTTTTCTTAACCGCCTTTGCTCGGTCAACTGTAGTTTAGCAGATTCCGCTGATTTTGTCAACGGATGATCCTGTCGATTGGCGGCGTTCCCGCATTACATTACATATTTTATATATTATATATACAGTATATAAATTACATAACATTTGCCGTTGTTTCTTCAAAACAGATCGCTATGCGTTCCTGTTCTGGTTAAGCAAAGAACAAGCTCATCGTTCTTGATCTCATAAATCAAGAGCCAGTCTGGGGTTATATGGCACTCCCGGCATCCAATATAGTCACCGGACAGGTTATGATCCCGATAGCTTTCTGGCAGCGGCTTCTGTTCAGCCAAAATAGTGATTACTTCCTCCAGCAGCCGCACATCATAGCCTCTCCGAACAATCCGCTTGTAGTCTTTCTTGAAGGCCGTCTGATACCTAATCGTCAGCATTCAGATCCTCCATCAGGTCTTTTACGGAGGAAAAAGACCTGCTCATTCCAATCCCATTCTCTGCATCCTCGATTGCTTTCCTTGTTACAGCGTTCGGTATTTCTCCGCCGATTTCAAAAGGAATGCGATACTCACGGACCGCCTTCTTCGCAAAAATATTAAATGCGGCTGTCATTGTCATTCCCATATCTGCGCAAAATGCCTCAAACTGCATTTTTAAGTCGCTGTCCATCCGGATATTGATATTTGTGCTTGCCATTATCGCAGCTCCTTTCTGCTCTTAGCGTTCTCATTGTATTATATTTTATTTACATTGTCAACATTTCCGTTCCATTGCCTCCACCTCGGCCATAGACTTCACGACACCATGCCCGGCACGAACCTGCGTAAGGCCGCGATCCAGCTTCCGCAGATACACGGAGTTTCTTTCAGCCTTCTCCATTTCACCGTACCGTTCCTCGCTGATGATTACCACGTTCTTATCTTTCTTCCGCGTGTCAATTACAGTTTCGTCAATCATATTGTCTCACTCCTTGCATTGTTTCTTGTCCTTTTCATTGTGCCACTTATTATGAAGACGCCGCACAGCCTCATTTCCATTTTTTGGGCAAATATGCCCCGCAAAAGCAATCAATAATTGATATAAAGTATATAAATTAAATAATATATATACTTTATATCACATAAATCCGCTATTTCTTTTTGGCTCAGTACTTGTTATACTATTTCCGTGCAAAGAAGAAGGATTGCGCTCCATGAGGATGTAATAGGAGGGAATCTGCATTTATGATTACACGCAAAGAAATTGACTTGGCTGCACCGCTAACAACGCCACAAATAGAAATGCTAACGGCTCTCGCAGCCTCTCCATCGACCGCGGATGTAGACTGTCCGGAATTAATGGCAGCACAACAAAACAGCTTCCATCGGATCATCCGCAAAACGGAATCCCGCTTTGTCTCAGGTGACACAGATACATCGAAAAAGTAGCGTTATTTTCTGAGACAATCATCAGGCAACCTTGTCATAAATCTATATATCGTAAATATTTTATATAACGTATATACTTTACGCAAAGTATATACGTTATTTTGTTTCCCACCACTTTCGGATCGTCTTTGGATCCAGCCCAGTGTCTTTATGGCAATCAGCTTTTTTACCAGACGGATTTGCCTTTCTCCATTCGTAGACTTTCATCTGTGCCGTTGGGCGACCATCCGCAGCCTTCATTGGTATCCCTATTGCTTTCATATCCTCTTTTCGCCTCCGCGCCAAATAGAGATGCTTTTCCTGCGTTAGCCCGTTTCTTCTGTTCCGCTCTATATGAACGTCCGTCAGCGCCTCTATATCGGAAATCGTAAAGTTGTAATATTCCCGGTCATACGCCTCCAGCGCACTCTTAATATCATCCTCAGTCAACGCATTCTCATGTTGCACCATCTGGAGATCCTCAAATGCAATCTGCATATCCTTCCGAAGCTGCGCCTTCGGAACATCGCATTTATAGGCGTAAATTGCCATACACATCAAAAAGAAATACCGGTGTCCGCCCCGGATTGATAATATCTGCCGCAGCCACCAATGGTAAAGTGCATACGGATCGTCGCCATGTACCTTTCCTGCAATGTCCCATTTTTTCGGGTACTTTTCGCCCTTGACAATAACTCGCTCATACCACTCCGGATACGCTTCCCGCGCTGCCGCTCTCGTTATCTTCGACGGTCTAAACGGCTTATTGACATCCACCCGATTTTCCGGTCTGGCATAAGCGTTCAAATATTCCAACGTCACCGGTTCGCCGGTCCGAAACGCCACAATCTGATTGCCATGCTTTTCGTTGATGCTGCCAACCATGCGGAAGCTCTGGTTGATGGACTGATACTGAATCTCTTTGTTTTGCGACGTCGCCTTGTATTCCCACATCCGAAACGTAAGATCATACTTTAGGCTTTTCAACTGGATTTTAATATTCGGGTATAGATCGATCGGCTCCCGGAAAAAATAGCAAACGTGCAGACCGGTCCCTGACAGAACGAGATACGTCGGCATCGGCAAGCGGCGAAGCCGCGTCGGATCGCCGCCAAATCGCAAAAATAAATTTCGCAACTCTTTCAGACCAACACCATCCAAATCGAAGATCAGTGCGTTCATCCGCTGCGCGTGCTCCAGCTTATTGGATTTCCCGCGATAGGACAGTCCGCTGCACAGCGTCAGCGGATTTTGTTCGATAAATTCCATGTAATCATTTTCCCACTGATCGGAGAACATGATTCTTCGGCGCATTCGATTAAAACCATCGGACGTTTGCTCCCGATACAGATAAATTGCGTTGGGATGAGAATAATCCATATGCTGCTCGTCAGATCGCTCGTTATTCGGGAACATCTCTCTGTAAAAATCATAGCCGCTGACCTCCGGAAATTGAGAACTCAAATACTCATATCCTTCAGTGTAATTCTGTGTCATACACAAAGTCCTCCCAGTAAAAGAAAAAGAAGCAAAAAGAAAAGTCCGCTGCGGCGGGGATTCCAAACCATCCGGAT
>CAKASQ030000044.1 GCA_916988195.3 Oscillospiraceae bacterium | reverse complement strand
CTATACAGCCTACATCGCTCCGGCAAAATGCACCCGTTTTTACGGAAATCTTCGGCGAATTCGATACTTCCCTTGGGCGGACAGAGTCGTCCGCCCCTACGCAAATTCGGGCGATTTGCGGGAATTTTGATACTCAGAACAAATTGATATGCGACAGAACATGCTTTTTTGTGCGGTTCTGCGACTCGATGAGCCTTAGCCTTAAAACGGCAGCTGTGCGATCATCTGGCATCGCGTCCTCGCTGCTGCCGACTACCCCGGCGGCAAGCTCCCGCACCGGAAGCTCCCCGCAGCTTTGCAGATACCGCTCGGCCATCGCCGTATCCACGCCATCGCTGGTGAGAATCAAGGCCTCTCCGCGCTGTAAAGATACCCGGATGCACGCGGGGCCGTAGCTCCGGCCTACGCCGAGCCCCGGCGGCGGCAGGGGAGAGCCGAGCGTCTGGAGCGTCCGGCCGAACTTCAGAAACGATGGGGCAGCACCCCATTTGTGCAAAAAACCTTCGGCTGAGACAAGGCTCACCTGCAAAAGATCAATCGCGGAAAAGCCGCCGCCGTCTCGCAGAATGTAGAGGCCGTTGATCGTCTGCATCGCATCGTGCGCTTCCAGACCCGATTCGATCAGTTCTTTGAGAAGGGCGCTCGTGCCCATGGCCTCGTTCCGGGCTTCCTCGCCCGAGCCCATGCCGTCGCACAGAAGCAGGTAATACCATTCGCCCACGCGGAAACTCGCGCCGTAGTCCCCGGAGATATTTGAGCCGCGGAGACCCGTCGCCCGGAAGCCAAGCTCCGGAGCATACGCATCGGGTTCTGTCTGGCCGGGAGCGCGCTCGCTGAGGCTTTGCAGAAGGCGGGAGAGGACCCGGTACTGGTCGCAGAGGATCTGGCGGCTTTCGGCAAGGCGCGACTGGTACTGCACTTTGGCAAGCTGCGTGGAAAGTGCGTCGTTGACCGCGCGCAGGAAGCTGTCAATGTGGCAGCAGCGGGCTAAAAACAGCGGCGGCAGATCGTCGCGCTTGGCTTCTCCCCGGCGCAAGATCCCACGCGAGGCGCGGCTGAGCAGGCGGAAGGTTTCCTGCGCGTTTTGCTCCCAGCAGACGCTCCACTTGGCGCACGAACGGCAGACCTCTTCGGCGGCCTTGTCAAAAACTGCGGCACTCTGTGGCTCCAACCCGCTGGTACACCCGCGCTGCAAATCCGTTGCAAGCGACCATAAAGCGCCTGATGCTGCCGTGAGTGCCTTTTCCCGCGCCGCGTCGAGCGGCAAATCGCGCGCGGCAAGAAGCGGCTGGACAGGCTTCCACAAAATGAGGCCCAGCACCGTCCCCAGAAAAACGCCGGGCGGGAACATCGTCTGCCCCGCGCCAAAGAGAAACGACGAAAGGGCCAGCACGAGAAAATAGACGCACGCGCGCAAAGCAGCAAAGCGGGGCTTTAGATAGTGGCACGTGAGCGCGGCCAGAAACAGCATCGCGCCCGCGCTGTAGCCCGGCCGGAAGCTCAAATCCAAGGCAACTGCGCACACACCCGAGGCCAGCCAGAATTCCCGCGTCCCGCTGCACAAAAACACTGCGCAGCCGGATAAAATCACGCTGAGCGGCAATCCCGGCAGGAGCAGGAGTCTGCTTCCGCTGAGAAGAAGCCCGAAGCCCAGCGCCGCAACGCTCTCTGCGCGCTTTTCGGATAACCCCGTGAAAAGATAGGTACACAGGCAGACGAGCGCGGCCTTTCCAGCGAAAACGCAGACGGCCCTCGTATGGACCGGGGCGCTCAGGAGAAAAATGAGCGCCGTCAGCGCGTAGATCCCGGACGAGAGCAGCGGAAAGAACCACCGGCGCGAGGCCGGAATTACGTCATGGAACAGGCACGACGCGGCCAGGATCAGAAACCCCGCCGCGACCGGCTCGACTGCGCCTGTTGCGCCCCAGAACGCGAAATATCCAAGCGCCGCGCCCGCGTAGGCGAAGACCGCCGCCAGAGAAAACGGCAGCGCCGCCGTCAGCGCAATGGCCGCCGGAAGACACACGCCCCCGATCTGCGCCGCGCTGAGCAAAAAGCCCGCGGCTGCCGCGCCCAGTGCATATAGCCCCAGACGCAGGAAGGACGACGAAAACGCCGAGGCGAACCGGCGCGCTGCGGGCGAACGTGTGACTGCGCGTTTTTTCATGGCTTCCATCTCCGCTTTTGTGATGTCTGTCAGTCTAGCAGAAATGACAGAAAAAGCCTGTCGGGAAATGGAGCGGGAAATAGGGGAAGCTCTGATTCAATCAGAGCTTCCCGAGAATTCGCTTGCGTATACAGCAAAAACGTCGTAGAATAAAGCCAATTCATGAGCGGGAGGGCTTTTATGGCGACCGAGTTTGAAATCAAGCTGCGCGCGAAGAGCGTCGAGCAGCTGGGAGAGATTTTGCGCGACGCGCAGGTTGTGAAGTTTGCGCAGGAGAAGCTGCGCGAGATTCACATGCGCACGACGTATTTTGATACGGCGGACGGGGCGCTGAGCGAACGCAGATGGATGCTCCGCGTGCGGCAGGAGAACGAAAAGAGCGTCGTGACGATGAAAACGCCCGGTGAGGGCTATGTGCGCGGCGAGTGGGAATGCGAAGGAAAAACGCCGGAGGAGGCCATCGGGACGCTCGTTTCCAAGGGCGCGCCGGAGGAGCTCCTGACGCTGACGAAGGCGGGACTCCAGATGGTCTGCGGTGCGGAATTTGTGCGGCTGACGCAGCCGCTTCGCTTGCCGGACGGCACGACGTGCGAAATCTGCGCAGACGGGGGAGAGCTGCTTGGCGGGCGGCATAAAGAGCCCTTCTGCGAGCTGGAGCTTGAGCTCACGCGGGGAGACGGCAAGGCGCTTCTGGCCTTCGCGGGCGAGCTTTCGCGGAAATATGGCCTTATAGAAGAGCAAAAAAGCAAATTTGTCCGCGCCAGACGGTTGGCGGATGGAAAATAATATGATATAGTAGGCGCAGATGGTAAAACCTACAGGATTCCGGATGAATGCTTCGTCGGGAATTCGTATATGAAAGGAAAATAAAACATCATGCAGACGAATCCGAATATCAACCTGACCATGCTCTGCGATTTCTATGAGCTGACCATGGCGAACGGCTACTTCAAAAGCGGCATGCAGGACAAGATCACGTACTTTGATCTGTTCTTCCGGAAGGTGCCCGATGAAGGCGGCTTTGCCATCGCGGCGGGTCTGGAGCAGGCCATCGAGTATATCCAGAACCTGCACTTCGGAGAGGACGATATCGCGTATCTGCGTACGCGCGGCATCTTCGGTGAGGATTTCTTAGATTACCTGAAAAGCTTCCGCTTCACGGGCGATATCTGGGCCGTGCCGGAGGGGACGCCGATTTTCCCGAAGGAGCCGATCCTGACCGTGCGTGCGCCCGCGATCGAGGCGCAGCTGGTCGAAACGTTTTTGCTTCTGACGCTCAACCACCAGAGCCTCATTGCCACAAAGGCGAACCGCGTTTGCCGGGCGGCGAAGGGCCGCGTGGTGCTCGAATTTGGCTCCAGGCGCGCGCAGGGCAGCGACGCTGCGATTTTGGGCGCGAGAGCGGCATACATTGGAGGCTGCGCGGGCACGGCCTGCACGCTCACCGACCAGCTCTACGGCGTTCCTGCGGGCGGCACGATGGCGCATTCGTGGGTCCAGATGTTCCCGAGCCAGTATGAGGCGTTCAAGACCTACTGTGAAATCTACCCCGATAACCCGACGCTTCTGGTCGACACGTATAACACGCTGCAAAGCGGCATTCCTGATGCAATCCGCGCATTCAACGAGGTCTTAAAGCCCAAGGGGCTTACCAAGTGCGGCATTCGGTTAGACTCGGGCGATATGACGTATCTGACGAAAAAGGCGCGGCAGATGCTGGACGATGCGGGTTGGGAGAGCTGTACGATTTCGTGCTCCAACGCGCTCGATGAATACCTCATCCGCGACCTTCTCGTGCAGGGCGCGAGAATTGACCAGTTCGGCGTGGGCGAGCGGCTCATCACCGCGCGCTCCGAGCCGGTCTTCGGCGGCGTTTACAAGCTCGCGGCCATTGAAGACGAGAACGGGAACGTCATCCCGAAGATCAAGGTCAGCGAAAACGTCGGCAAGATCACGAACCCGCACTTCAAAAAGCTCTATCGCTTCTTCGGAAACGACACCGGCAAGGCGATCGCAGACTATCTGTGCGTGTTTGACGAGACGGTCGACGATACGAAGGACATCGAGATCTTCGACCCCGAGGCGACGTGGAAGCGCAAAACCGTCTATAACTTCAAAGCAAAAGAGCTCATGGTCCCGATTTTCAAAAACGGCGAGCTCGTCTACAAGCTCCCGACCCTTCCCGAGATCAAGGCCTACTGCCAGCAGCAGATCGACACGCTCTGGGACGAGGTCAAGCGCTTTGATAACCCGCACACCTACTATGTTGACCTCTCGCAGAAGCTCTGGCAGATCAAGTATGACCTGCTGCGCGAAAAAACGTTCTGATGAAACGCTCGAGCCGCGACTTGGCGCTCTGCGGGGTTTTGTGCGCGCTGGCGGTGGCGATCATGGCGATGGGGACGATTCTCCCGGCCGCGACGTATTGCTGCCCGGTGCTTGCGAGCATGACGCTCGTGCCGGTTTTGATCCTTTGCGGAGAAAGGCTGAGCTGGGCGATGTTCGCTGCGAGCGCGATCTTGAGCCTGCTGTTTGCGCCTGACAAGGAGGCGGCGGCCATCTTCCTCGCGCTGGGATATTACCCGATCGTAAAGCCGAAGCTCGACCGGAAGCCGAAGCCCCGGCGCATTGCCTCCAAGCTGCTTCTTTTCAACGCGGCGATTTTCGCGGTATACGGCGCGCTTTTGTTTGTGTTCCGGCTGGACGCGCTGCGAGAGGAGCTCTTCTCGATGGGCTTGTGGCTGACACTCGCGCTCATCTTGGGCGGGAACGTCATTTTCTGGCTGGACGACATGCTTCTCGAGCGGGCGGTTCCGCGCATTGCGGCGCTCTGCGCCCGATGGACACGAAAGCACCCATAATACGTAAGCGGCGGACAGGCGACTGTCTGCCGCTTTTATAATATGGTTTATCATCATACGATTTTTCACACGAAAAAACGGGGGAAGGACTTGAAAATACTTCCTCGCATCGTTATAATGAAGCTAAATGAATAGTTACAGCGTTCCGGCAAAGCGCCGGAGGCGGAATGGGGTGAGAAGCCCCGCGAGTCGGTCACTGTGATGCCGCAATATGCGGATAAGTCAGATACGTTAGCTGGTTTCGTGCTTGCCCAAACCGAGCACGGGCTTTTTCTGTATCTTATCGCCCGTGCAGTCGGTTTCTGCACGGGTTTTTTTGTCAAATTGCGCGCGAGCGCTTTGTGAAAGAGGGCGGCCTTGGAGGGCGGCTCTAAAAAACAGGAGGTATTTATGAAGAAGAGACTGGTAAGTATTCTGCTGGTGCTCGTCATGGTTCTGGGCATGCTCCCGACCGTGGCGTTCGCGGCAGATACCGCGGCCACGCGCATCTCGACGGAAGATGAATTCGTCGCGATGGCAGCGGGCGGGAACTATATCCTTACACAGGATATTACGATCACGAAGCCGCACAGCGGCGACTTCCAGGGCCATTTTGACGGCAACGGCCACACCATTACGCTAAGCGGCATGACCAGCGGACCGTTTGGCATTGTAAATGGCCCGTCGACCATTGAGAACCTGAAGGTTGCCGGTTCGGTGACCGGCACAAGCTATCTCGCCGGTATTGCCGGTATGGCCAATACGGCAGACGGTGAGATCAAAATCATCAACTGCATGAACACCGCAGATATTACGGGCACGAGCCCGGTCGGCGGCATTGTCGGCGGCTGCACGAGCAGCGCAAACACGCTGACCATTCAGGGCTGTGCAAACCTCGGTGATATTACCGGCAGCAGCAACAAAGTCGGCGGTATCATCGGTGTTGCACAGTATGCGGCGCACAAGATCGTCGACTGCTACAACCAGGGAAAGATCACCGGCTTTAACAACTATGCCGGTATCGTGGGCCACAACGGAGGCAGAACGCAGGGCGTAGCAAGTCAGGTTACGGTTCAGAACTGCTACTCGACAGGCGCAATTGAAAAATACGGCACCAGTACGAACGCCGGATACGCGATCGTCGGCGGCGGCACGGGCGCGAATACCACGAACAGCTACGCGCTGACAGGCGTTGCCGAGAAGCTGTGCTACGTCGAGGGAACGAACTGCGCGTTCAAGACCGACGCGGAAATGAAGGAAGCGGCCTTTGCGGCGCTCCTTGGCGATGGCTTCATGGCGAAGGCGGGCAGCTATCCCACGCTTGCATGGGAAGTTCCGACCGCTTCGAAGACCTTCCATATTACCCCGGCGGCGGCGACGCTCACCGTCCTGAAGGGCAGCGAGACGGCCTATTCCGGCACGGGCGCGGAGCAGACGGTCTCTCTCCCTGCGGGCACGTATACCTACACGGTCTCCTGCGCGGGCTACGAGACAAAGAACGGCGATGCGTTCACAGTTTCCGAGAAGGAGGCGAACGACGGCGCGACGCTTTCGGCGGTTACCGTCTCTTTGAATGAGGACGCTTCCGCGTGGGTCAGCCTCACGGTCACGAAGAACCCCGCGTCCGCGCTTGTAACGATCAAGGACGCAGCTGGTAATACGGTCGCGGAAACGAACGGCAGCTATAAGCTCCTCAAGGACGGCGCGTATACCTACACGGCCACGACCACGGAAGAGGGCTATGAGGATGCGGCGGGCAGCGTCGACCCCACTGCCGGCACGCTGACGATCGACCTTCCGAAGGTGGACTCCCTCACGGTGGATACCACCAATGCGAAGACGACCTACTTCCAGAACGAGAAGCTCAAGACGGACGGACTCGTTCTGACGGTTCACTATACGAACGCAGACGACAAGGAGATTTCTGCGGCGGACTTTGCGGCCAAGGGCGTGACGGCGGCGTTTGACTCGTCAAAAGAGGGAACGGCCGATGTATTGCTTTCCTACAAGGGCAAGAGCGTTTCCTATCAGGTAACGATTCAGGGACGGCCCGACGTGTTCCAGCAGCTTCGTCCGTACGCGACGATCACCTACGGCCACAACTCGAGCTATACCGGCAACGATGAAGAGGAGTTCGCATACGACGAAGAAGAAGGCGCGCTCCAGTCCAAGAGCCAGGGCATGGGAAACTCCCAGGTCTGGGTTTCCATCAAGCTGAAGGATGACGCACCTGCCGGAAATATCAGCTTCTGGTACAAGACCGACTCCGAATCGAACTTCGACTATCTGCTGCTTGGCAGCTACGCCTACAGCGCCACAAAGTACAATAAAACCGAATGGACGCAGGCAAGCTTCTCACTTCAGCCGGGCAAAGAGCAGCTGCTGACCTTCCGGAAGGATTCCAGCGGCGATACCGGCAAGGACTGCGTCTGGCTCAAGGACTTCACATTTGAGCGGCTCTACACCATCGAGCTTACGACCGTTCCTTCGGACGCGAGCCTGACGCTCAAGGACGAGGCGGGCACGACGGTTACCGCTACGAACGGCAAATATACCGTTACTCCGGGCACATATACCTACGAAGCTTCGGCCTTCGGCTACGAGACTGCGACGGACACGATCAAGGTCACGGACAAGGACGTTTCCAAGACCATTACGCTCCAGCAGCTTCCCGGCCAGACAGTGACATTCGATCTGGAAATCCCCGAGACGATTCCCGCAGAAGACAAAAACAGCTACACGATCACCATCAAGCAGGGTGCTGCCACCGTGCGCACGCTCAAGGGCGAAAACACCACGACGCTTCCGGCGGGTGAGTACACCTACACCATCACGCACCCGAACTGCGATGATGTGACGGGCAGCTTCAAGGTAGAAGGCAAGGCGGTCACGGAAACGAAGACGCTGACCCGCAAGCTCGTCTTTTCCGACTTCTTTGCTGACTGCAAGGGCATTACGGCGACCAACCACGAAAGACGCCCGTGGAAGGCGGTCAAGGACGAAGCAAACGGCAATTACCTGACCACAGAGAGCGTTGCAACAGGTTTTAGCAGCAGCGATAAGACGACGATCCTGTTCGAGGCAGCGGACAATGTCCGTCTGAGCTTTGATGTGGTTCCGTATTGCTATGGCTCATCGAATCGCTTCGTGATCTACAAAAACAACAAGAGCGTAAAAACATATGACAGAAGCGACAAGTGGGAAAGCTACAGCATTGATCTGCTTACAGGCGATACGCTGTTGCTGGAATACACGCCGCATGGCAGCACCTACTATACAAGACTCAAGAACTTCAAAACAGAGCAGCTTGCGAAGGTGAACTTCACCCTTGGAACCGCGGGAGCGTCCCTTGTGTTCACGAACAAGGAAACCGGCGCGACCTATGAGCCTGCGAGCGGCGCAAGCTCCGTCGCGCTGCCTGCCGGTACCTACACCTACACCGCCTCGAAGTTTGGTTGTAAGGACGAGACGGGCGAGTTTACCGTTGCGGGCGGCGAGACGAAGAACATCACAGTTCCGGCGCTCAAGGAACTCAAGAATGCGACGGTCACGTTCTATGTGACCCTGCCGGAGGACTGCAAAAAGCCCTACACTGTCGTGATTTGCAAGAGCGGCGAGATCGTCTATAACGAGACGATCGCAGAGGACGCGGCGGAGTCCTGCACGCTTCCGGTCGGCACGTATACCTACACCGTTTCGCACGCGAAGTGCGATGATGCGGCGGGCGAGCTTGAACTGGCGGAAGCAGGCGGAGAGATCCGCGTCACGCTGGCGCGGAAGCCCGTGTTTGAAGACTTCTTCGCAAAGTGCGACGGCATCATCGCCGCAAACAGCAACGTCTACCCCTACAAGGCGGTCAAGGACGCTGCGGGCGACTATCTGATCAGTGACAGCGTGAGAAACTACGGCAAGGCGACCATCACCCTGACCGCAGAAAAGGCGCTGCGCCTGTACTTCTCCTACTATGCAACGAGCGATGAGGATTGTCCGTTCGTTGTCAAGAACGGAACAAAGACGCTGCTGGAGGCTTACGGCGAGACAACGTGGAAGACTTTCGCGACGGATCTTGCCGCAGGCGATAAGCTGACGCTGACCTATGAGCAGCCGTACGTCTATGGAGGCGGCGAAAGCCCCTATCATGTCAAGCTCAAGGACTTCCGCACCGAGGCGCTCTCGAAGGTTACCTTCACGCTTGGCACGGAGGGTACGGTCATCACCGTCAAGAACGCAAAGGGCGACGTGGTGACCCCCGACAAGGACGGCAGCTACACGCTTCCGGACGGCAATTACACCTACACGGCGTCGAAGTTTGGCTATAAGACGGTCGAAAACGTCTCCTTTACGGTGGGAGGCGAGGATAAGAACATCCATGTCGAGGTACTTCAGCCGATGCCGTCGGCAGCGATCACCTTCCAGACAGACCCGGTAGATGCGGCTGTCTCCGTGACCCATGCAGCACAGGGCGCGCAGACGGCAAACGACGACGGCACGTATACCCTCGTTGAGGGCGAGACGTATGATTACACCGTCTCGAAGGAAAACTATGTCTCCAAGAGCGGCGCGATCACCGTCTCCGGCGATGAGACCATCACCGTCAAGCTCACCTACGCCGGTATCGGCTGGGACGGCACGACGAAGACCGAGCCAAAAAAGAGCGCGGACGGCACGTATCAGATCTCCAGCGCCGCAGAGCTTGCGTGGTTCGCAGATGCGGTCAATAACGGCAGCACGGCTCTGAACGCGGCGCTGACCGACAACATCAACCTCAACGGCAAAACATGGCCGGGCATCGGTACGGCCAGCAATCAATATACCGGTACGTTCGACGGCAAATATTTCATGGTTTCCGGTCTTGCGGGCAGCAAGGGCCTGTTCGACTTCGTCGGAGCCTGTGTGATCAAAAACCTTACCGTTTCCGGTGCGATTAAAGAAGGCACAAACATGGGTCTGCTTGCAGACGTCAGCGCAGGTACGGTAGAAAACTGCTTCACCACGGGTTCTTTGCACAGAATCAACTCCTACGGCACGACAGGCGGCCTCATCGGACGCGCAGACGCCGGTACGGTAATCCGCAACTGCGGTTCTGCTGCAAACGTCAGCTGCTCCATGAAGAGCCTGAAAGCAGAGCTCAACATGGGCGGTCTGGTCGGCAAGCTGTATGGCACGGTGGAAAACAGCTACGCGACCGGTACCGTCAAGGTGGAAGCGGGCAGCGGCTATACGGCGGTCGGCGGCTTCATCGGCCAGACCAAAAACACTGCGGCCATTACGAACAGCTACGCGGCAGGTACAGTTACCGGTTCTGCGGGCGGTGCGCTCGGCGCGTTCGTCGGTGTGAACAGCGGCTCGATCTCCGGCAGCTACTACCGCGAGGATGCGGCAGAAGCTGCGGTCGCGACCGGAAGTGCAGACGGCCTCACGGCGATGACGAAGGCTGTCATGCAGAGCGATGGCTTCATCAAGGATCATCTCGGTCTGGAGCGTTATCATGTCGACACCGACGGCATCAACGGCGGCTACCCGATCCACGCATGGCAGGGCGGCAAAGAAGCGGAACTGACCGAGGACGAAAAGGCAGTCACGCTCGACGTTCGCGCGCTTGTCCTCAAAGATGCAAAACAGGCGGCGCTTGTACAGGAGCTTTGCGCGCAGGTGCAGGAGGAGACGGACGCGTTTGTCGCGGAAACTTCCCTGAGTATGCTCCTTGCGTACATCCGCGACGACTGGGGCTATGACTGCGGCGTGCTGACCTCGCCGGAGGACGCAAAGCCATACGTCTATCAGCAGTTCTGCAAAGAAAAAGAAGCCGAGTATCTGGAAGAATACGGCGAGCAGATCGACCTGAGCAACACCGAGGGCATTTTGACGCCCGATAACAACGGCATATACCATATCAAAACGCAGGCGCAGCTGGCGCTTGCAGCGACGGGTGAAAACGGCAGCCGGATCTCCTGGCATTCGGACAGCGACGCACTGAACGCGGAAACCGGCGCAGTCACGCTCCCCGAGGCAGACACGATCACCGTCAGGCTCACCGCGACCGCGGCAAAGGGTACGGCAGAAAAGAGCCGCGAGATCACTGTTATTCTCTACTCTGTGAAAGCTGAGGCCGGAAACGTGCTCGGCAGCATCGAAAAAGCGCTGTCGGCAAAGGATGCGTTTGTCCAGCCCGTGCAGATCCGCGGCCACGAGACGGCAATGGACGCCGTTTCCTACTGGCTGTATGACAACGGCTATGACGACAGCATCGAGGTCGAATTTGTCAGCGCAGGCACGCTTGCGACGACCTCTGTTACCGGCCGTTCGTACCTCGCAGAAGACGGAACCGTTACCTATTATCAGGGCGAGGGCGGCACGGACACCAAGTATGTGACCTACACCGGCGTACAGTTCAAGCTTTCCAAACTCGGCGCCGAGAAGACGGTTACGGCGAACGTGCGCATCGGCTGGGATGTGGAAAAAGCGCAGGAACTCATGCAGAGGGCGCTCGACGAGCAGCTCACATGGGAAGCCATCCGCGGCGAAAACACCAATACGGCAAAGGCCAGCACGGATAAGAGCTTTACCGGCATGGTCGTGGACGGAGAAGTTTCCGAAATGCTCGTCGCACCGCGCACGGTCACAGTGGACGGCGTTGCAGTCCGCGTCGGCTTCAGTGTGAACCCGTCTGACGCGGTGACCTATGAATTTACGGACAGCCAGATCAACATTTCGCCGCGCCGTCCGTCACAGGGCAAACCTGCCACAACGTTCGAGCTGCGGATGGTCACGCTGTTCGACGAAAACCTTGACCCGTACACGATCTCTGCCATGATGAGCAGCAGCGGCGACAATGTCAGCACGCTCCAGCTCCAAAACGCGTTCCGTATTACGGTAAAGCCCGAGACAGAAGATGCGCAGAATGTGCTGTCGCAGAATCTCAAGGATAAACTCCCCGGTCTTGTGACCAACTACTATGACTACGGCGCGAAGGTCGACCTGACGAAGCCTGTCAAGGACGATCTGCTGATCCCGAGTCTCCAGAAGATGTCTGACGCGGGCATCTTCAACTACGACTACAGTCAGATGCAGAAGTTGGAGAGCCTGACGCCCGACGTGGCAGACGTGAACGGCTATCATATCACCGTCTATCGTCCGCTGCCCGGACAGCCCGCAGTCGAAGCGAAGATCAAGGTGCAGATCTGCGAGCGTGTGAAGGTCAACGGCAAGAGCACGCCCGGCAAGGTGCTCGGCGAGACGATCCTGACATTTACGATCGAGCCGCTGACCCAGAAGGAGATCGACGACGCGAAGGCGCTCATGACTGAGGTCACCCAGGAAGAAGTCTACTGGCAGAGCATCCGCGGCGAGAACACCGACAAGAATCACATTACGACCGACCTCCATCCGTTCTACAAGATCGTCAAGAACGATATTGGCGGCTATGATTATCCGACGCTCGGCCAGGTCAAGAACGTCGAGGGCATCTACACCGACGACTATCCCGGCTATGACCCGATGGCGTCCTACGGCGAAACATACCGCACGTTCTATTCAAGCCGCCGCACCATCATCAAGTATGAGAATCTTCTTCTGACGCAGCCGGAATACAACACCAAAGTCACCATCAAGAGCTGGCTGACCTACACGCAGTACGCCAAGTACTATGAGAAGTTTGTGAAAGACGCCGAAACTCCGGATGGGGCGTATGAGCAGTTTGCGACGTTCTATAAGCACGAGGTTTCGACAACCGTCAAGGTCGACGGCAAGCAGAATATCGACGAGCCGGAAAAGCCGGATACCGGAACGGACATTGGCGTGACGGTCATTGTCGATGGCCGGGACGTAGACGGCTTCGTCTCGAACAAGGAGAATCCCTATGCGTTCGAGGGCAAGGATACCGGCGACGGCATCACCGTTGCGCAGGTCATGCAGGCCTTCTTCAAAGACACCGAGTACACCTCCGATTCCTATGCCGGCTACTACGGCGGATACATTGCCGCGATCACTGACCCGAAGGGCGTGAAGCTCGAGGCGGCGACGAAGGAAAGACCCTACAGCGGCTGGATGTACACCCGCAACGGGGAATATGCCGACGCGATCAACGCCGAGTTCGTGGAAGACGGCGACGAGATCTACTTCTACTACACCGTCAACTACTATCTCGAGCTCGACAAGAACAGCGACGAATACAGACAGTACAAGGCGTTGGCGGACGACGTGGCCAACAAGATCCATGCGATTCCCGACGAGATCTCGAGCGACAATGCAGAAGCGTTTGAAAAGGCCGTGACCATTGCCCGCAGCGCGTACAATGATCTGGATGCAGGCATCCGCGAGGCCATGCTCGATCCGCAGGTGGCGCAAAAGCTCTTTGACGCGGAGGCAAAGCTTGCAGAATACGAGAAGAACATGGACGTCTACATCCTGCGCGGCCTCTTGCAGGAGATCACAGACGAAAAGAACGTGACCGAGAGCGAGAAGCAGTTCGTGCAGAAGGCCGAAGAACTCTACGAAGGCATGGAGCCGGGACTTAAAAAGCTTGTCACGAAAGAGGAAAGCAGAAAGCTCACAGCGGCCAGGAAGTCCCTTGCGGCCAATGAGAGGGCGGCCAAAAAGGTCAGTGATCTGATCGCCTCCAAGCTCACCGGCGAGCCCGACGGCATGGGTCTGAATGACCGCAGAACGATCACGTCCGTCGAGACGGCATACAATAAGCTGACGGATGCACAGAAGACCTTCATCTCCGAGGCAGAAAAGGCCACGCTGGACGCGTTCACCGCGCGCAGAGACTATCTCGATGCAAACGAAGCGGAAATGAAGGCCAACGAAAAGGCGGCCTCTGCGGTCGAAAAGCTGATCAAGGCGCTGCCGAAGTCTGAGAGGGTCGATTACACCGACAAGGCAGAGATCGAAAAAGCCCGCACAGCGTATGACGAACTGACCGATGACCAGAAGAAGCTCGTCTCGAACCTTGATACCCTGACTGCGGCGGAAGCTGCGCTCCGGAAGGCGCTCGACGATGTTGCGGCGGATAAATCTGCGGCGGAAATTGTGATCGAGATGATCCAGGCGCTGCCTGAAACGGTCGTCTATGATCATGATGACAAGTCCGACGAGGCTGAGATCCACGCAGCTAGAGAGGCCTATAATAACCTCGGCAAGGTCGGCAAGAACATCGTCGGCAAAGACAACCTCAAGCTCCTGACGAACGCGGAAAAGGCGCTCAAGAAGGCCGTTTCGCAGGACACGAAGGACCAGAAGGCAGCGGCCAAGGTCATCGCCAAGATCGAAAAGCTTCCAGCAGCGGAAGACGTGATCGTGAAGAACAAGTCTGCTATCTCGGCAGCCAGAAAGGCTTACGACAGGCTGAACGAGAACGCAAAGAAGTACGCGGATGACAGCGCAGAAGTGATTGCCAAGCTTGCAGACTGCGAAGAGGCACTTACACAGGCAATCGAAGACGAGGATGCAGCAGAGGCAGTCGAAAAGCTCATCAAGAAGCTTCCGACGGCCAAGCGTGTGAAGGAAGAGCATCGCGAGAAGGTGCAGGAGGCGCTGGACGCTTACAACGAGCTGACGGCAGAGCAGAAAGAGCTGGTCGCCGCAAAGAACCAGCAGAAGCTCTTTGACTGCTGCGCTGCGCTCGATATCTCGGTCGATGGCGGCGACATTGATCTTGAAGCGCTCGAGCTCCAGCAGGAGGAAGCATCCCGTCAGGCGGCCATCATCGAACAGTTCGTGCTGGCAGAGGACGAGGACGACGCTTCCCTCGAAGAGGACTTTGACGAGTCTGTCGACGAATAAGCCCGTGTGCCCCAACATCCCCTAAGAAGCTCAGCCCCCGGCTTTCGCCGGGGGCTGATTTCGCGGTCAAGGCAAAACTGCCGAAATTATGCGTAGTAGCTCATTAATTCTAAAATTTTATTTCTGGATAGAGATGAGAAAGCTTAATTCGAGCGTCGTCAGTCGT
>CAKASQ030000043.1 GCA_916988195.3 Oscillospiraceae bacterium | reverse complement strand
GACGACTGGATGGACTACTATAACAACGACCGATACCAGTGGGATCTGGCAAAGCTCTCGCCGAACGAGTATTACCGCTACATGACAACCGGCAGCTATCCATGCTAGCGGAATGGGTCACCTTATTTTGTCCTTGACTTGGGGAGCAGTTTAAATCCTGTTTGGGTCGCGTTTGGGTCAGACGGAAAAGTCACAGAATTATCCATCGGAAAAGTTCGAAATATGCAGAAAATCCGGCTGAAATCAGAAGATTTCAGCCGGATTTGGTCGGAGTGTCGGGATTCGAACCCGAGGCCTCTTGGTCCCGAAGGTTGGTCGGATATTTCTCGTGGACATTTCAGGGCATTTCCACACCTTTCCGCTCGGAAAAAATCACAGCGGCGTCCTTTCCTGCATGAATAATTCCACCTGATTTTTCCGCGTTTGGGTCACGGTTTGGGTCAGGACAGAAAACCAGCGGTGCAGAAACTGCGCCGCTGTAAACAAAGAATAGGCGGTGATGCCGATAGAGGGTGGAAAGGCAGCTTCGTTATAAGGCTTCTCTGTTGGTCCTTTGCAAAAGCTCCAGACACAGCCGCAGATACAGTCGTTCCTCCGGAGTATCCAGCGTACTGCCGAGCAATCTGTAGATCTTGTCGAGTCGCTTGAGAAGACTGCTGCGATGAATTAAAAGCGCTTCGGCAGTTTTGGCTATGAAAATATGGATGATCTGAGTCTCAGCAACAAGACCATCCGAGGGTTACACACGATGCTGTGGCAATGCTTGGAGCAGGCGGTGACGGAACGGCTGATTCCGTACAATCCCGCAAACGGCTGCCGTCTGCCGAAAAAGGAAAAGAAGAAAATGCAGATCATTCCGCCGGAGAAGATTCAAGACTATTTGAAAGCGGCAGAGGAATGGGGCGTCCTGCCGATGTTCTATCTGGAACTGAGTACCGGACTTCGGCGCGGGGAGCTGGTGGCACTGCTGTGGAGCGACCTCAATTTCAGACGAAAACGCTGACCGTGTCCAAATCCGTGTCGCGCGGCAAAGGCGAGCTGGTCGTGACAGAACCGAAAACAGAAAACTCTATCCGGGAGATTTATCTCAGCGACGAAGCGATTCGACTGCTGGTCGAAGACCGCAAGAATCACCCGTTCAGTCCGTATATGTTCCCGTCGCCAAAGACCGGCGGGATGTACGGTCCGGACTGCGTCGGACGGATTCACAAGAAGCTGTTAGAGAAGGCAGGGATTGAGGAACACGTCAGATTCCATGACCTCAGACACACATTCTCGACGTTGGCAATTCAAAGCGGTATCGACCCGAAAACAGTCGCGGAGATCCTCGGTCACGCCTCGGCAGAATTTTCGCTGGACGTTTACGCTGCAATTTAAGCAGGCGCTCGCGGATTATACCCGCTGCGAACAGGCGGACGGCGTGAGCGTCGAGTCGCGCTACCGCGTTGGTATGGCGCAGTATATGCTGCAAAACTATGATGCGGCGACCGCCGCCTTTGCTGGTTCGCTCGCCATCGCGCCGCAGGACGACGATATGTATATTGCGGATGTTTACTGGCTGGTACTTTCGCAGCTTCGTGCGGGGCAAGCGGACGAGGCGCAAAAGACCTTGCAGTAGCATTACCGCCCGGATATGTACGTCGGGCACCACACGGAGTATAAGAAAGCCATGCGCGTGGCGGCTGGCTTTGCGCCGATGGAGGATATGCTGGCGGAGCTGGACGCGGAAGAGGACAATCTGCAGTTTGCCATGACGGCTTATGGTTTGTGCGTACTGTTGGAAGCGCACAGCGAGACGGAAAAAGCCGATGCTCTGCGGCAAAAACTACTCGTGCGCGACGGCTTCTGGTTCTGCTTTAGCTACCTCAACAATTAGACGGTACAAAAACAGATGGATGCAGTCCGCTCGCGGCTGGCAGAAAGAATTACGCGTTTGACGCGTCACGCGAGGAACATAGGGCGATGCCCGCATAAGAACAGCCACCGGCTTCGCCGGTGGCTGTGTTTTACTATTCTTTCAATCAGGCGTTTTCTGCCTTTGCCTCGCAATACAGGCAGCGGTATGTGCGTGTCGCCGGGTCGGTCAGCGTGAATACCTGCGGAAGCTCCTGTTCCACGGAGGTTATGCAGCGCGGGTTTTTGCAGTGGATGACATTTTTGATCCGCGTCGGGAGCTTGAGCTGGCGCTTTTCCACCTGCTTGCCGTCCTTGATGAAGTTCACCGTAATGCCCGGGTCAACATAGCCGATCACGTCCCAGTCCAGATCCAGAATGCGGTCAATTTTGATGATGTCCTTGCGGCCAAGCTTATTGCTGACAACATTTTTGAGCAGCGCCACCGAGCAATCGAGCTTGTCAAGCTCCAGTACCTTATATAAATACATGGCCTTACCGGCAGTAATGTGGTCAATAACAATGCCATTGGAAATTGCATCAATAATCATCTTTCAGTACCTCCCTTATTCGATACCAAGCATCTTCATAATCAGAGCCATGCGGATATACCGGCCGTTGCGAACCTGCTTGAAATAGCAGGCTCTCGGGTCGTCGTCGACCGCGACGGAAATCTCATTGACACGGGGCAGCGGGTGCATGATGCAAAGATCCTGCTTCGCGTTTTTGAGCTTTTCCGGCGTCAGGATATAGCTGTCTTTCAGACGCAGATAGTCTTCCTCGTTGAAGAAGCGCTCGCGCTGCACGCGGGTCATGTAGAGAATGTCGAGCTCCGGCATCACGGATTCCAGATCGGTCGTCTGCTCATAGGGGATGTTGTTCTTCTTGATGACCTCGTTTTTCACATAGCTCGGCAGCTTCAGCTCCTCCGGCGAGACAAGCACAAACTTGATGCCGGTGTAGCGGCTGAGCGCGCTGATGAGCGAATGGACCGTGCGTCCAAACTTGAGGTCTCCGCAGAAGCCGACCGTCAGATCGTTGAAGCGGCCCTTTTCGCGGTTGATTGTCAGAAGGTCTGTGAGCGTCTGGGTCGGATGGTTGTGTCCGCCGTCGCCTGCGTTGATGACCGGAACCTCCGAGCGCATCGAAGCGACAAGCGGCGCGCCCTCCTTCGGGTGGCGCATGGCAATGATGTCTGCGTAGCAGCTGACCGTGCGCACCGTATCCGCTACGCTCTCGCCCTTTGCTGCGGAAGAGCTGCTAGCAGACGAGAAGCCGAGTGTCTTGCCGCCCAGGCTCAGCATGGCCGATTCAAAGCTCAGTCTTGTACGGGTTGAGGGCTCAAAGAAGAGCGTGGCCAGAATTTTACCGTCACACTTGTGGGCATATGCCTCGGGGTTTGCGATGATATCCTTGGCCTTTTCGACCAGCTCGTCGATTTCCTGCGTACTCAGCTGCAAAATGTCAATCAGATGGTTCATATCAGTTGTTACCTCCAATCCAGGATTCGTCTGCGGGGTTGTTCCGGAACTGAATCAGCCGGACAACGTCTTCTTGCTTGATATAGTTCTGCTCCGCTGCAACAGCAGCGATCACATCAAAATTTGTCAGGCTCACGTTCTTCACGTTTGCCGCGGCCAGCCGCTCGAGGCCCTTTTTCATGCCGTAGGTGAAGATGCTCACCACACCGAGCACCTCCGCGCCTGCCGCGCGTAGAACCTCCACCACGTCCAGAACGCTTCCGCCGGTGGAAATGAGGTCCTCCACCACTACGACCTTCTGGCCCTTTTCAAGTCTTCCTTCGATCTGGTTCTGCCGGCCGTGGTCCTTGCTCGAACCGCGGACATAGCCCATCGGAAGCTTCATCATGTGTCCGACAATGGCAGCGTGCGCGATACCTGCCGTGCTCGTGCCCATCAGCACCTCAGCCTGCGGATATTCGCGCTCAATGGTCTGCATGATCGCCGTCTCCACCTCCGTGCGCACCTCAGGTGCGGTGAGAATCAGGCGATTGTCGCAGTAGACCGGGCTCTTGATGCCGCTGGCCCAGGTAAACGGCTCGTCCGGCCGGAAAAATACGGCGCGGATGGAGAGTAAATCCTCTGCAATTTTGCGTTCTGTCGCGTTCATGCGCTTGTCCTCCTGTTGTTCTGATAACATGATCTTCGTAAATTCCTCCGGTGTCCGGCAGATCAGATCTGCGCCTGCCTGCGCAAGCTCTTCCCGGCTTCCGTAGCCGTACAAAATTCCGGCTGTCCGGATGCCTGCCAGCTTGCCGCCAATGATATCGTGCTTCCGGTCGCCCACAATCATCGCCTGCGTAAGGTCGGTGCAGCCTGCTTTTTGCAGCGCCGCGCGGATTACATTCACCTTTTTTCCTGCTTGCGTATTATCGCCCGGCGCGCCGCAGATCGCTTCAAAATACGGCGCCAGGCCGAAATGCCCCAGCACCTGCACGGCCATGCTCTCGAGCTTCGAGGTTGCCACAAACAGCCGAAAGCCGTTTTTTTGCAGCGTGTCCAGCATCTCGCGCACACCCGGGTACGGCTCGTTCTCTAACCATCCGACGTCATGGTAGTACACGCGGAACTGGTCAATCGCGCCCGGGATATCCTCTTTCGGCATAAACTGACCGAACGTCTCGTCAAGCGGCGGCCCGACAAAAAAGTCAAGCTCCTGCCAGTCTCTCTCCACCCCATACGCGTGCAGCGCAAACTGCGAGGCCTTCATAATGCCGGGGCCGGAGTCGGTCAGCGTGCCGTCCAGATCGAATAAAATGATACGCTCCTGCATCGCTTACCCCACGAACTCTTCTGCGCACCGCAGATACGCCGCAACCGGGTCGGCCGCCTGGGTAATGGGACGGCCAACTACAATGTAGTCAGAGCCAATCTCCCGTGCGCGTGCCGGAGTTGTGATGCGCACCTGGTCGTCTGCCTTGCTGTCTGCAAAGCGGATGCCGGGTGTGACCGTGGCAAAGTGTTTGCCGCAGGCCTCATGAATCTTGCCTGCCTCCAGCGGCGAACAGACCACGCCGTCAAGTCCCGCCAGCTCCGCGTTTTTCGCGTAGTCGATGACGACCTCGGAAAGCTCCTTGTGAATTTCAATCTCCTCTTCCATGCTCTGCTGGCTTGTCGAGGTCAGCTGCGTAACGGCAATAAGAAGCGGTCTCGTTCCGTCTGCGCGGGTAAGGCCCTCCAGAGCGGCTGTCATCATCGCGCGCGTGCCTGCCGCGTGCAGGTTCACCATATCCACATCAAGCGCCGAGAGCACCGCCATCGCCTTTTTGACCGTGTTCGGAATGTCGTGGAGCTTGAGGTCCAGGAAAATTTTGTGGCCCCTTGCCTTGATTTCGCGGACGATGGACGGGCCCTCGGCATAGAACAGCTCCATGCCGATCTTCACAAACGGCTTGCGGCCTGTGAACTGATCGAGAAAGGCCAGCGTCTTTTCGCGGCTGTCAAAATCCAGAGCGATGATTACGTCTTTACCCATGGTGTGCGCCTCCTATGATATCTTTCAGATTCTGTATGTTGTAGTTCTGCATTGCCTGCGGAAGATCCAGGACAATATCGCGGCAGGCATAGGGATTCACCAAGTTTGCCGCGCCGACCTCCACCGCCGTTGCTCCGGCCAGCATCAGCTCCAGCACATCTTCCGCGCGCGTCACGCCGCCCATGCCGATGATCGGAATTCTGACCGCCTCATAGACCTGCCAGACCATCCGCACGGCAAGCGGAAAAATTGCTGGACCGGACATGCCACCCGTTTTGTTTGCCAGCAGCGGCCGCTTCGCGCGCAGGTCGATGCGCATGCCAAGCACCGTGTTGATTAAGCTCACCGCATCCGCGCCCGCATCTTCGCACGCCCTGGCGATATCTGCAATGCTTGTGACATTCGGAGAAAGCTTCACAATAACGGGCTTTTTGACCGCAGCCTTTACTGCCCTTGTGACGCTTGCAGCAGCTTTCGGATCCGTTCCGAAGGCGAGGCCACCGCCGTGGACGTTCGGGCAGGAAATATTCACTTCCAGCCAGCCAACCTGCTCGCATGCGTCAAGCTTCCGGCAGACCTCAACGTACTCTTCGATCGAAAACCCGCTCACATTCGCCATGACCGGCTTATGAAAAACCTGCTTGAGCCGCGGAAGCTCTTCTGCTATCACCGCGTCCACACCCGGGTTTTGCAGGCCTACGGCGTTGAGCATACCGCCGGGCGCCTCTGCAATGCGCGGCTGCGCGTTTCCAAGGCGCTGCTCGCGTGTTGTTCCTTTAAAGGAAAAGGTTCCAAGGCAATCGATATCGTAGAGCTCTGCAAACGTGTACCCGTAGCCAAAGGTTCCGCTGGCCGGAATGACGGGGTTGTCGAGCTCAATGCCGCAGAGTGAAACTGCTGCCCTCACCATATCAGTTCCTCCTTTCGGAATACGGGTCCTTCCTTGCAGACCCGTTTCGGCCCATGTGCTGTCTCAATGGTGCAACCCATGCACGCGCCAAAGCCGCAGCCCATCCGCGCTTCCAGGCTCAAAAAACCCGGCTTTTCCGTCCTGCTGCACAGCGCGCGCAGCATCGGCAGCGGCCCGCAGGCGCAGAATGTGTCAAACGCTTCCGGCAGCGCATCTGTTACAAAGCCTTTGATACCCGCGCTTCCATCGGCGGTTGCAAGAATCGTCTCAATTCCAAGCGCTTCAAATTCTTCTTTGTAGAAAATCTCGCTCGCCGTATTAAATCCAAGAATTGCAGCCGGTGTTTTCCCAGCCGCAAGGAGCCTCTTTGCAAGGCTGTACATCGGCGGCACGCCGATGCCTCCTCCGATCACAAGCGTCTTTTCTCTGCACGCCGTCACGTCAAATCCATTTCCAAGACCGCACAGCGCATCAATCGTCTTACCAGGCTTCATTTCGGCCAGCGCCCTTGTGCCATCTCCGACCGCGCGGTATAAAATTGTGACGCTTCTGTCCTCCCAGTCGCAGACGGAAAGCGGCCGTCTGAGGAAAAAGCCCGGAATGGTGATCTCCAGGAACTGTCCCGGCGCGGTGATGGCCGAGGCGTCCCCTGCCAAACGTAGCCGGTACACATTCGGCGCAAGCCGCGCGTTTTCTGTCAGTGTAAAGCGTACTTCGTTCAAAGCGTTTCCTCCTTCCAGACGATCTTTCCATCAATCATTGTCATCTTGCATACGCCGGTGAGCGTGACGCCTGCAAACGGCGTTGCCCGACCCATCGACAAAAACTGTTCCGGCTCTACTACATAACTCTCGCTCAGGTTGAAGACTGTCAGATCTGCCGGCTGCCCGATGGCAAGCTCCGTGCCGCAGCCAAAGCGGCGCATTGGCGCGTCGTGCATCAGATCCACAAGCTTTCCGAGCGGCAGAATGCCGGGCTTCACGAAGCTTGTGTAGCAGGCGGCAAAGGAGGTTTCCAGACCCACAACGCCCATCGCGCTTTTTTCCAGTCCGCGGGCTTTTTCTTCCCGGCTGTGTGGCGCGTGATCGGTCACAATCATGTCAATCGTTCCGTCCAGAAGTCCCTCAATCAGCGCGTCGCGGTCTTCCCTGCTTCTGAGCGGCGGATTCATCTTGAACCGTCCGTCCTCCTGCAAATCATCCTCCGTAAAGGTCAGATAATGCGGCCCTGTCTCGCATGTTACATTTACGCCGCACCGTTTTGCCTCCCGGATGATCGAAACACTTTCCTTCGTGGAGACGTGGCACACATGATATGCACAGCCTGTCTCCTCTGCCAGGCGCACATCGCGCGCAATCTGGCCCCACTCGCTCTCGGAGCAAATGCCCCGGTGGCTGTGGGTCTTTGCATATGCGCCGTCGTGGATATAGCCGCCGCGAAGCAGGCGATTGTCCTCGCAGTGCGCGGCCAGAATTTTCCCAAGCCTTCTGCACTGCTCCATCGCCTCGCGCATCAGGCTCTCCGACTGTACGCCCTTTCCATCGTCGGAAAATGCAATTACCTCCGGGGCCATCGCGTCCAGATCCGCCAGCTGCTCGCCCTTTTGCCCGACGGAAATTGCGCCGTAGGGGTGCACATGCACGCAGGCGCTTTCCCGGATACGGCGCAGCTCCTCTTCCAGTGACGCCTTGCAGTCCGGCACCGGGTTCAGGTTCGGCATCGCCGCCACGTGGGCAAAGCCGCCGTGCGCCGCTGCGAGTGTTCCGGTGCGGATCGTCTCCTTATAAGAAAATCCCGGCTCACGAAGATGGACATGCACATCAACGAAACCGGGAAAAATAACTGCGTTATGAACTTCAACACAAACAGTATCCGTAGGGCAGGAAACACGATCTCCGATAGAAACAATTCTGCCGTCTGCAACAAGAATATCTGCCAGACGGAGCGAGCCGTCTTTCCATACCTGGGCATGCTTGAAACAAATCCGCATAACTGACCTCCTGTGTTGTGGCGCTCGGTGCATTATAAAAGATCGCGCGGCGATTGTCAAGTTTTTTTTCGCTTTTCCGGCAGAATTCCGCAAAAGCCCTCTCAGCTGTTCTATATTGTTCCAAATTCACCATTCTCAAGCCCCCGCGCCGCTCGCCTGGGGCGCAGCAAAGCCGGTGCGCAAGCCTGTTCCTTAACGCACAGGCGTACGCACCGGCAGTCGCTTATTCTTATTTAAAGAGCGGCAGTACAGACTCTACCGCCACGCCGAGATACTGGCTGATGGTATCAACGACCAGCCAATGATCTTCCTGCTGCTCCATGCCAGAAACGGCAATGGCACCAATGAAGCCGCGGCCTTTGAGGTTAATCGGGAAGCAGCCGCCTACACCTGCGAACTTTGCAGGTTCCAGACCGGAATCGGCAAACGTATCGCCGCTGGCTGCCATCTCCAGGCCGACCAGATACGAACTCTGCCGGAACATGTTGGCTGTGCGGATCTTTCTGCCAAGTCAGCTGAGGTTGATGGGGCGATCGACTGTATCGCGTAATAGAACAGCTGCTCGTCGCCAAGGGAGATCGAATTGACCACGTCATGGCCGAGCTTTTCCGCGCCCTGCTTGATTTTCGTGCCGATCTGGTATGCATCCTCATTCATGAACTTCTCGAAGACCAGCGCCTGCTCCTGCGCGTGGATAACTTTCATCAGCTTTTTTCCGAGTGCCCAATTTGCACTTGCAATTCGCATAAACTGCTTAATTAAGGAATAGTATAAAACGCCAGTCCTCCTGTTTTGAGAACTGGCGTTTTTTGACACGATGAGCGGCGGCTGCCATCGGAAGATGGCAGCCGCCGCTGCAATTTTATTCAGAAGTCCGGTTCTTACCGCAAAAGCCTCCCATCAATCATTGCCCTGCGTTTCCACGTCGATCAGCCGATGCCCCAGCACGTCCACAAGACCCATGTCGGTGAGGCCAAGCTCTGGCACCGTGGGCAGGGAAATGAAGCTCAACGTCATAAACGGAGCCGGCATCTGACAGCCCAGCTGGCGCACCGCTTCATTCATGCCGTCGAGAAGGCGCATCACCTCGTCTGCGCCACATTCGCTCATCAAGCCGCCGATCGGCAAGCACATGGAGTCCATCACGTTGCCGTCGCAGACCACGGCCAGTCCGCCATGCAGGCGGGCGACCTCGTTGACAGCAACCGCCATATCGCTGTCGCTGACGCCAACGGTCACAATGTTGTGGTGGTCGTGGCTCATGGAATAAGCCAGCGCGCCTTTTTTCAGCGTAAAGCCCTGCACAAAGCCCACGCCCACACCGCCTGTCTTTCCGTAGCGCTCCACAACGGCCAGCTTCAAAATATCCTGCGACAGATCGCGCTGGATTTCCCCCTGATCCACCGGAAGCGTGCGGATCAGATCGTGATTGATGATCTGCACGTCGATCAGGCCGATAACGTGCGCCGTGGTCTCTTTGGCCTTTGGATCTTTCGAGAAGCAGCGGAAAGACGCGGCAGTAATGGGCTTTTTGAAGTGCACCGTATCTTTGATCCAGTCGGGATAATCGGACACGCGGCACGCTTGCAGAAGGCGTTTATTTTCTGCCACCAGCGTTCCTTCAAAATAGACCGCTTTCGGCTCCATTTTGGTCAGATCGTCCACCAGCAGGATGTCTGCCAGCCGTCCGGGCGTGATCGAACCCACCTCGTCGTCGATGCGGAAGTGACGGGCGGCATTGATGCTCGCCATCTGGATGGCCTGCATCGGCTCCATGCCGAGCGCAATCGCCCGGCGTACGTTGTAATTGATGTGACCCTCCTGCATGATCTCGCCGGCATGCTTGTCATCGGTACAGAAGCAGAGATTTTCCGTGCTGCATCCCAGCTTCAAAACGCCGCCGATCAGCGCGTCCACATTCCGCTCGGTGCTGCCCTCGCGCACAAGAACCCGCATGCCGACCCGCAGCCGGCTCAAAAGTTCCTCCGGCGTCACGCACTCGTGATCGTCCGAAATGCCGCTGGAGGCGTATACGTTCAGTTCCTGTCCCAGCCGGCCGATGGCATGGCCGTTGACGATTTTGCGCCGCGAGAGTGTGTCGGCGATTTTTTGCAGATACTCCTCCTTGACAAAGAGAATCTTGGAGGGATCCAGCTCGCCCAGACTGATCGATTCCGGCCAGTCCATAATCTCTGCCACCTGTTGCGACCCCAGCTCCGCGCCGGTTGTCTCCAGTCCCGGTGCGGTGGGTACGCGGGAGGAGACTTCAATCAGCATGCGGTAGGGCAGGCGGTCCATGCAGGTCAGCATCGCCCGCAGACCTTCCTCTCCTGCCACATTGGCAATTTCCATCAAATCGGCGCACAGCGTGGTTGTTCCCTGCGGAACAACCACAGTGGCCAGCGCCTCCGGCGAGAGCATGGTGGACTCAAAATGCATGTGCGAGTCAATAAAGCCCGGCACCGCGTAAGCGCCGCCGCAGTCCACGTTTTTCTCCGCCTCGAGCGTGAGTCCCGGTTCAATGGACACCACGCGCTTGTTTTGAATGTAAATATCCGTGGGGTATATTTCGCCGGAGAATACATTCACCAGCTGCACGTTGGCAAGCTTCAGATCGCAGGGAAAGCGGCCAAGGCCTGTTTCAACGGTACGTTTAATTTCTTCAAGCGTTCGCATATCGGATGCTCCCTCACTTTTTATTCCAAAATCCCTCGTGCACCGCTACAATTTCCGTCTCCATCTCGAGAACCGGGCCTTCCAGCCGGATGGCCTTCTGCCCTGCGGCGATGACCTTATCGGCTCCCATGGAGAAGGTCGGGTTCTTGTCGTCGGCTCCCGTCAGCTCGAGAAGGCGCGCTTCGCTGATGCCGTAAACGATGCGGCCGATATTGGCCCAGTAGATGCCGCCGGTACACATCGGGCACGGCTCACAGGTTGTATACAGCGTGCACTTCCACAGCTTTTCTTTGGAATACGTCCGGCTGGCCCTGCTGGCAAGCACGAATTCAGCGTGTGCCGTGGCGTCGTGGGTGTCGCCTTCGGCGTTGCCCTGGCGCATCAGCACCTCACCCGTCACGTCGTCCACCAGAATAGCCCCAAAGGGGGTGTTGCCGCCGGCTCTGGCTGTTTTGGCCTCCTGATTTGCAAGCCGCAGATAGTCTGTCAGGCGTTCCATAGCATGCTCCTTTCCATCAGGCGGTCGGCTGGCTGCCGACGCCGACAACTTTTTCCAATGCATTCAGAATATTCTCATATCCCGTGCAGCGGCACAGATGGCCGGAGATTTTTTCCCGCAGCTGCTCACCGGTATATCGTTTTCCGCTGTTCACCAGTTCCACGCCGGTCAGCACCAGCCCGGGGGTGCAGAAGCCGCACTGGATTGCCGCTTCGTCCACAAACGCCTGCTGAACCGGATGCAGCAGCCCGTTTTTGCCGCGGATACCCTCGACGGTGATGATCTCATGGCCATCGGCCCAGACGGCCAGCAGAATGCAGCTGTTTTTGGCCACACCGTCGATCAGCACCGTACAGGCGCCGCACTCTCCGGCCTCACAGCCTTTTTTCACGCTGGTCAGACCAAGCCGCAGGCGCAGCATATCGGTCAGGCTCTCCCGCTCATCGACAGCAATCTCCCTGACCTTTCCGTTGACGGTACAATGGATCACTTTAATCATCAAGGCTCCCTCCTGCGTGTTCGATGGCGCAGCGCGACGCCCGCTCCGCCAGTTCCTGAATCAGCTGCGTGCGCAGTTCGAGCGAGGCACGCCACGATTCGCGGGGCGCACACTCCAAAAGCACCGCCCTCCGAAGCTCTTTCAGCAGTGCGCCGGTTGGTCGCCTGCCCAGCATCAGCGATTCCGCTTTTGCGCAGCGGATCGGACGCGGAGCGGCCACGCCAAAGGCAATGGCAAAATCGCGGATGGTTCCATCCGGCGACAACGCGCAGTTGACCGCGCAGCCGAGCGTAGCAATTTCCATGGCGTTTCGCTGACCGAATTTGAGGTATTTTCCGCCGTGGCCTTCATAGGACGCTTTGGGAATGCGAATGCCGGTCAAAAGCTCGCGGTCCGTTTCCAGTACGGTTTTTCCCGGCCCGGTATGGAAGTCCACCGCCTTTACCACCCGTTTTCCTTCCAGCGACGTCAGCTCCAGCTCGGCGTTCAGTACCAGAAGCGACGGCACACTGTCTGCGCTGACTGCGCCGTTGCAGAGATTGCCGCCGATGGTCGCGACGCTGCGGATCTGGGGGCTTCCCACCTGATTGCAGGCGTCGGCCAGCATCGGCACGCACGCTCTTGCAAGCGGGTTTTGATAAATGCTGTCAAAACAGGTGCCGGAGCCGATGAACAAATCGCCGGTTTGCTCCAAATAGATTCCTTGCAGAGAAGCGATGTCCATAATGCCAACCAGCGCAGCCTGCCGGAGCTTTCGCTCTTTGAGATGAATCATCACATCCGTTCCGCCGCAGACCGGTATGGCGCCGGGATGCGCCCGCAGCAGTTCCAGCGCTTCCGGGACGGAATTTGCCCGGAAGGTCTCTTTGATATCATACATAGGCCACTCCTTTCACTGCGCAATCAGACCCGCCTCGCCAAACGCGTGCACCAGATTCTGCGGATTCATGGGAAGCTTGTGCATGCCCACGCCTGTGGCGTGCAAAATTGCATTCCGAACCGCCGCTGCCTGGGGAATCAGGGGCGGCTCTGCCAGTCCCTTGGCTCCGAAGGGGGCGGAATCCTCGTGCGTTTCGACAAAGCGGATTTCCATGTCGGGAATATCCATACAGGTGGGAATTTTATAATCCAGCAGGTTGTTGTTGAGCGGCCGTCCGGTCGCTGCGTCAAAGAGCATCTGCTCTCCCAACGCGTAGCCGATTCCCATGGCCACGCCGCCGTGCATCTGGCCCTCTGCCAGTTGGGGATTGATGATTTTGCCGCTGTCTTGCAGGCAGTAAACCTTCCGGATTTTCACCTTGCCCACCGGCACGTCCACCTCCAGATCCATGAAGCTAACGCCGTATGCAAGGCAGATGTTCTTCATGGTAAAGGTGGCCTCCGCCGTGATATGGTCGGTGTCTGTTTTCTGGTCGTTGACGAAATTGATGTAGGTACAAAGCTGCGCCAGCGTGCAGACGGCGCTGTCACGATGCCAGATCTGCTCCGATGCAAGCCGCAGCTCGTCTTTGGGAAGCTTGTATGTACGGGCAGCGTGCGTCAGAATCGTATCCACCAGCTTTTCCGCCGCCAGCTTTGCGCCGCTTCCGGAAATATACGTCTGACGGGAGGCGTAAGCTCCGTTGTCGTAGGGTGTAATGTCCGTATCCTGCGCGGAACAGACGCTCAGCTTCTGCTCCGGAATCGTTGTGATCTGGGAGACAATCTGGCACATGGCCGTATCGGATCCCTGGCCAAGCTCCGCGCAGCCTACCATGATCTGCGCGCTTCCGTCTTCGTTCATCACAATGCGGCACGAGCCGCTTTCCAGTTGGAGCGGATAGACGCCGATTTTGTAGGAAAAAAGCGCCATGCCAAGACCTTTTTTCAGGTTGGGAGAGGTCTTGTTGAACGCGTCATATTCTTTGCGCTTGCGATCCCAATCACAAAGCCGCCGCCCCTGCTCCACACATTCGCGCAGACCGCAGGTTCGCACCGTAAATTTGTCAAAGGGGTCGACAAAGCCCGCCTCGTTGATATTTTGCAGGCGGAAATCAATCGGGTCCCAGCCGTTTCGCCGCGCGATGTCTTCCATCTGCGACTCCATGGCAAAATTCAGCTGCGGGATTCCATACCCGCGCATCGCCGCCGCAGAGGGCAGGTTGGTATAGACCGTGGAGGACTCTCCAATCTGCACGGCTGAGGCCTTGTAGGTCTGAAAATTGCTGGTGACTGCATAGGCCGCCACCGCATGCGTGTGCGCCGCGTAGGAGCCGCCGTTGGAATTGATGCGGATGCCGCGATGGGTCAAATCTCCTGCCTCGTCGGCCGCTGCGGCGATGGTCATGTCAAAGCCGTGCCGGGTGCGGGTATTGACAAATGTCTCTTCGCGGCTCAGCGTGATGGCGACGCAGCGCCCTCCGAGCCTCTGCGAGGCCAGCGCCACCAGCGGCTCATACATGGTATCCTGCTTGTTGCCAAAGCCACCGCCCAAAAAAGGCTTTACCACCCGCACATCGCCGAGCGGCATTCCGATGGCCTCAGCGATGTTGCGCCGCAGCGTATGGGGCACCTGATTGCAGGAGTACACCACCATGCGGCGGCCGTCCATATACGCAAAACAGGTGTTGTTTTCCAGGTGGCAGGCGTGCACTGCGGGCACCGCGTAATGCTCGCCGCACAGATCCTCCCGACCCGCAATTTTTTCGTCGGTAGAGAATGTACCGGTGTACCAGCTAACGTCTCCTTCCGGGGAGATCGAAAAGTCCATGCGGGCAAGCTCGTTGGTCGGACGGAATGCGTGCATCACGTTATCATCGTTCCATTCTCGAATAGGGGATGGTAGCGTGGCTCAGTCTGCCGCAGATGATTTTGTATACGGCGCTGTATTTGCTGTCGCAATGGCTGATGCCGCATATTACGCCGCAGATGCTGGCGGACTTTAAGGCTTGCGGCGGTCTGCTGCTGTTTGCTATGGGCTTGAAAATAGCTAAAATGCGACAGATTGCGATTCTGGATTTGCTGCCGGCGCTGCTACTGGCTCCGATTCTCAGCTGCATATTTTAGAAGGGACAATGTTGCGTGAACACACAATGCTTGGCTTGAACGTGAGATAGAAGTTTATGCGCTGTGGTGCATAAACACGCAAAGCGCAGTTTCTGCTCCGCTATAGACAAAGAATACGCTGCCAGTGCATTTACCGGCAGCGTGTTTTCATATTTTCGAGTCGCGGAGCCACTGCTGGAATTCTTCCAGCGAGATGATCTCCCGGTCGCATTTTTTCTTTTCTTCTCTGGCTTTCTCGCTCCAGGCGTAAAACTGCTCGTCGGTGATGCGGCCGGCCTTGATCCACGCGAAGCGCTTTTTGTACTCCTTGCGGTACGCCTTGAAAATCGGGTCGTCGGTCTGTTTTTTCGTCCACTGCCGGAACGCGCCGATCTCGCGGCAGCGCTGCTCACCGTACTTTACCGGGCGCTCGCAGTACTCCGCGCTCACACGGCCGGTCTGCGGAAACCAGCGGCCGCAGTTCTTGCAGCGGCGCACGGTCACGCCGCGCTCAACGCAGCTCCGCAGCGAATAGTCGATCATATCCCGCACGGCGGACGAGTACAAAACAGGCGCGCAGCGGCCCGGTTCGACCGGTTCAAAGCTCAGCGGGATCGGCTTAAATCGGAACAGTGCCGGATCTCTTGGCTGGTCGTGATGATAGTTTTTCGCCGCCTGTTTCTGCGGTTCACGCCCGGCGGAATCCACGTCCAGCACACATTCCAAAAACTTCTCGACCTGCTTCCTTGTCTCTGAAAACTGTGTTACAAACTCCTTTAAGTCCAAAGCAATCGCTTGAATTTCCGCTTGATCGTAGCCATTTACGGAAAAACAGCCGAAGCTGCGCGTATATAAAAGGCGAAGATAAATGTGCTTCTCGGCCAGCACACCGAGCTCCACCATCGCGGCTGTATACGCTTCGCGGGCGCGGCTCTCAACGAAGCGTTCCCAATTCGCGCTGATGCGTTCCAGCATCGGCGTGATTTCTTTTTCGTCCAGTTCCAGAAACGTCAGCAGACTTTCCAAAAACGGAAGTTCTAACTGCTTGGACGGCAGCCCCTGCATTCCAAACGCATCGTTTTCAAAAAACTCCTTCTCACCGGAGAAATACATCTTCGCATACCACATGACAGTCACCTCAAATGTGGACTAATTGTAAATTATAAATGCAATAGTCTTGACAAATATGTAGCTCTATGTTACCTTAAAACCAGAAAGCTGTCTAAATCATTTTATCATAGTCTAACACCGCATAGACAGCTTGTCAACGGAAAGTTGCCCTGTACCTTGAAAATTTCACACCCATCTCCAAAAACGATACTCGCCGGGGAAGTATGCCGCGACGCTGCGAAAGCAGCCAGCGTACCAAGGCGAAGCCAACGCTGTGTGCGTCAACAAAAGGCCGCAGGACAGGAACGGGTATGGAGGATGGCAGTAAAAAAAGTGAAAAAACCGTCCGGCTGCTGCAACAGTCGGACGGCGCGCCGCGTTTCGGAAAACACGGACGGTAACTGTGTTCAGTCTAACAGAGGGACCTCCGAAACGCAAGTTTTTTCTCTGAAATTTCTAAAATCAGATGGAGGTAAAAAGACTTTGAACACATCGAGCATCAAAAATTTTGACGAGCTGCCGCTGTTTCTCAACGCGCAGCTCGTCTCCCGCACGCTGGGCATATCGCCGTCAAGCGCCTACGAACTTCT
>CAKASQ030000042.1 GCA_916988195.3 Oscillospiraceae bacterium | reverse complement strand
AATCCGGAATGTGTAAACAATCCTCCCGGTCAACCTGTAAACAATCTGGCCTTGACAAGCCGCGTCCGCCCCTACGACTTTTTGGAGAAAGCTTCCGTAAGGCTCGTAGGGGACGATGCCCACATCGTCCCGGCAGAACGAGCCGATATTACGGAAATCTGCGGCGAATTCGATGGTACCCTTGGGTCGATGTGCTCAATCGACCCCTACGAGGTGAGCGAAGTTGATGTGCGCGCAATCGGCCCTACGCAGTGCGAAGAGGAAAATCCATGAATATCAACAGGCTTTTCTGCTTGTATTTCCGATGGAAACGCGATATGATACAAACATTACACTGGTGAGATGGGGAGATACATTGATGCGAGGGCTATTGCTGCGGCTGTTTGTGAAAAACTACGCCGACACGAAAGATCCGGCCGTCCGGTCGCAATATGGAAAGCTGGCCGGGTGGGTCGGCATTTTTTGCAATATTCTGCTGTTTGCGGGAAAGCTTCTGGTGGGAACGCTCTGCAAAAGCGTCTCGATCACTGCGGACGCGTTCAATAACCTCTCCGACGCGTCGAGCTCCGTTGTGACGCTGCTCGGCTTTAAGCTCTCCGAAAAGCCTGCCGACCGCGAGCACCCGTATGGGCATCACCGAATGGAATATCTTTCGGGACTTTGCGTGGCGGCTATGATTCTGCTGGTTGGGGCAGAGCTCGTCAAGACCTCGGCATCAAGGATTCTGCACCCGGAGCCTGTGGAGTTTTCGCTGGCGACGGTTCTGGTGCTTGTGGGGTCGATTCTGCTTAAGCTCTGGATGGCGGGCTTCAACCGCAAGCTCGGCGCGGCCATCGATTCGGCAGCCCTTTCCGCGACGGCAGCGGACAGCCGCAACGATGTGATCGCGACCGGCGCGGTGCTGGCCTCCTGCCTCATTGGGAAGCTGACGGGCGCAAGCCTCGACGGCTGGACGGGCCTTCTTGTGGCGCTTTTTATTCTCTGGTCCGGCATCGGCGTTGCGCGCGACACAATCAACCCGCTCCTCGGCATGGCGCCGGACGAGCATCTGGTGCGCGCCATCACGCAGGAGCTTTTGTCGCACGAAAAGGTGCTCGGCGTGCACGACCTCATGATCCACGACTACGGCCCCGGCCGCCGCTTTGCAAGCGCGCATGTCGAGATGGACTACCGCGAGGATGTTCTCGATGCGCACGAGTGCATCGACGAGATGGAACGCGAGGTGCGAAAAACGCTCGGCGTGGAGTTAGTCATCCACTATGACCCGATTGTGACCGACGACGAGGAGCTCAGCAGGATTCACACGCAGGTCGCGGAAATTCTGCAAAAGGTCGACCCGAAGCTTACCGTCCACGATTTTCGCATGGTGCGCGGCAACCGCCACACAAACGTTATTTTTGACCTTGTGCTGCCGTTTTCTATGGAAGACCGGAAACAGGAGCTCCGGGAGCTTGTCGAACGCGAGCTGCAAACAGACGGAAAGGAATATCACGCCATCATCACCTTTGACACGCAGGCGTTCAACGCGCCGGACGATCCCTGCGATGATCCGGAAAAAACCTGAGCAGCAAGCAGAAATTGGACTTTACTTTTGGAATCTCATGTGGTATTCTAAATAAGCTGGCGCAATGCGCCGGAACCCCTGGCCTCAGTTGCGGGAGACAGCCCGGTTTTTACACAGGCGATTCTGCCAGACCCATGACTTAGACAGCGGGAAATGAATTTTGAAAGGTGGAAACACACTATGATGCGCAAAGAAGAAAAGACTGCTATCATTGAGCAGTACGCAACCCATCCCGGCGACACCGGTTCTCCCGAGGTCCAGATCGCTGTTCTGACCTCCAGAATCAACGAGCTGACCGAGCACCTGCGTGTTCACAAGCACGACAACCACTCCCGCCGCGGCCTTCTGATGATGGTCGGTAAGCGCAGAAGCCTGCTTGACTATCTGGCCAAGAAGGACATCAACCGCTACCGTGCGATCGTTGCTAAGCTGGGTCTGCGTAAGTAAATCCGCAAATAAAAAGGGCGGTCGCAGACCGCCCTTTTTAAGCACATCCCCATCCATACAAATCCAAGCGCATGGGAGCTTGCTTTAGCAGTTGAAAGTAGCGTTTGCGGACAAACGCCAGTTTCAAGTGCTAAACCTCCCACGCGCGCAAAAAACACACAGGAGGTTATTTCATGATTACGCACAAGCAGTATCCGAACCATCACATTTTTGAGACCGAAATCGGCGGCCGCACCTTCACGGTCGAGACCGGCAAGGTTGCCGAGCTCTGCAACGCCGAGGCCATCTGCCGCTACGGCGACACCGTCGTCCTCGTCACCGCCGTGGCCTCTCCCCTGCCCAAGGCCGGCATCGACTACTTCCCTCTGACCATCGAGGTCGAAGAGCGCATGTACGCTGTCGGCCGCATCCCGGGCTCGTTCAACCGCCGCGAGGGTAAGCCCTCGGACCGCGGTGTTCTCATCTCGCGTCTTATCGACCGCCCGATGCGCCCGCTCTTTGACGAGGAGCTCCGCAACGACGTTGTCCTGACGAACACCATTCTCGCGCAGGACTATGATAACCCTGTTGAGATCGTCGCCTCCATCGGCTCTTCGCTCGTCATTGCTTACTCTGACATTCCTTGGAACGGCCCCACGGCCACCACGAACGTCTGCTATCTGGACGGCAAGTATATCGTGAACCCGTCGCAGGACGAGCGCAACGCCTGCCAGTGCTTCGTGACCATCGCGTCAACCCACGAGAAGGTCGTCATGATCGAGACCGAGGCCAACGAAGTAAAAGAAGACATCCTCATGGAGTGCATCAAGCTTGCCCATGAGACAAACGTCAAGGTTGTTGAATTTATTAACACCATCGTCGACACCATCGGCAAGCCGAAGTTCACGTTTGAAAAGGCCGCCGTCAACCACGAGATGCTCGACGATCTGTGCGAGTACGGTCTTGACAAGATCGCCTACGCCCTCGACACCGACGACAAGAACGTCCGCGAAGAGCGCCTGACCGCCGCCGTCGTCGACTTCAAGGAGAAGTTCGGTGAAAAGTACGCGGACGACTGGGACATCCAGATTGACGTCTGCCTGTACAAAATGCAGAAGAAGATCGTCAAGAAGTGGCTGCTCGAAGGCAAGCGCGTCGACGGCCGCACGCCGGACGAAATTCGTCCGCTGGACGCAGAGGTCGGCGTTCTGCCGCGGGTCCACGGCTCGGGTCTGTTCACCCGTGGCCAGACGCAGGTGCTCTCTGTCTGCACGCTCAACACGCTTGCCGCTGCGCAGAAGCTGGACACCATCTACGACGAAACTGAGCGCCGCTATATTCATCATTACAACATGCCGCAGTGGTCGACCGGTGAGGCGCGTGCGAGCCGCTCCACCTCCCGCCGCGAGATCGGCCATGGTGCGCTGGCTGAAAAGGCGCTGCTGCCGGTCATTCCGTCCGTCGACGAGTTCCCGTACGCCATCCGCGTTGTCTCCGAGGTTGTCTCCTCCAACGGCTCGACCTCGCAGGCTTCCATCTGCGGCTCGACGCTGGCGCTCATGGATGCAGGCGTTCCCATCAAGCGCCCCGTCGCGGGCATTTCCTGCGGCCTGATTTCCGACAAGGAAACCGGCACGTGGAGAACCTTCACCGACATTCAGGGTGTCGAGGATTTCCACGGCGAGATGGACTTCAAGGTTGCCGGTACGACCGAGGGCGTGACCGCCATCCAGATGGACCTCAAGAACGACGGTCTGACGATGGAGATCATCGCCGACGCGCTCGAGCGCTGCCGCAAGGCTCGTCTGGAGATCCTCAACGAGATCATGATCCCCTGCATCGCAAAGCCGCGCGACCATGTTTCCGAGTTCGCGCCCAAGATGCTCACGATGAAGATCGACGTGGACAAGATCCGCGAGGTCATCGGCAAGGGCGGCTCCATGATTCAGAAGATCGTCGCCGAGTCCGGCGCGCAGGTCGACATTGACGACGACGGCACGATTCACATTGCTTCGCCCGACGCAGCCTCCTGCGATGTGGCCAAGAAGATGATCGACGACATCTGCTTCGTCCCCGAGGTCGGCAAGCTGTACTACGGCAAGGTCGTCCGCATCCTGCCCATCGGCGCATTCGTGGAGCTCGCTCCCGGCAAGGACGGCATGATCCACATCTCCAAGCTCGAGAACCACAGAGTCGAAAAGGTCGAGGACGTTCTGAACGTCGGCGACATGACCTGGGTCAAGGTCACCGAGATCGACGAGAAGGGCCGCGTCAACCTCTCCCGAAAGGACGCGCTCAAGGAGCTCGCCGCGCAGGACAAGTAAAAACTATCAAAAAGCCCGCAGACTGCCGTCTGCGGGCTTTTCTGCATCTATGGGACGATCCGGACATACGCGCCGCCAAGTATCCGGCGCAGAAGCTGCCGCACGACGGGAGAGGGTGCTGGGAGAATGCAGCAGCCGTTCTGGTACCGAAGGCCGGACTCGGGCGGAAAGAACCGCTCCAGACGCGTCCGTTGCATAGCCTCGTGCCGGTCCAGCGCGGCGGCGAACAGCCCAAGGAGCAGTGCAAAGCAGAGAATCAACGCAAACACATGTTTCATGCAGTATTTCCTATCATATAAATGTGTAGTATAACTATAACTACAATATTATAATATACTAAAACCTCCTCTGTCAAGGTAAACTAACAGAAGAGGTGACGCATATGAAAGAGGAAATCCGAATCACCAAAAAGACGACAAAAAAGGCAGACGACGGCTACAAAATTGTATCGGTCCGCATGAAGGACGAGCTGCTCGAACGGCTTGAGGCGCTTTCCGCGCAGACGAATCGCTCACGCAACGAGCTCATCAACCTGCTTCTGAACGCCGCCATCGATATCGTGCGTGTCGAGGAAGAGTAACCTGTCGACCCCTACGAATTTCGCAGAAGAACGCAGAAACCCCGTAGGGGCGGACGACTCTGTCCGCCCGGCAAAATGCAGTTCCGAAACGCGAAAATCTTTGGCAAATTCGAGGATGCCTTAGGCGGACAGAGTCGTCCGCCCCTACGATAAAAAGGAAATGAAAATCCGTCAGGAATCCCCTGACGGATTGTTTCTTATTGCAGGTTCAGAAGCTTCTCTCCGGCCTTATACACATCGCCTGCGCCGACGGTGAGGATGATGTCGCCGGGCTGCGCGATGGAGGCAAGGAAGTCGGTCAGCTGCGGAAGGCCCGGGCAATAGACGCTGCCGGGAATCTGGTCGGCAAGGTCCTTGGAGCTCACGCCGACGGTGTTCGATTCGCGCGCGGCGTAGATATCGGTCAGCACCGCGAGATCGACCGCCGAGAGCTCGCGCACGAAATCGGAAAACAGTGCCTTCGTTCTCGAGTACGTGTGCGGCTGGAACGCGCAGATCACGCGCTTATAGCCCATCAGACGGACCGCGCTCAGAAGCGCATGGAGCTCTGCCGGATGGTGGGAGTAATCGTCGTAGACGTCCGCACCATGGTAGCTGCCCTTGAACTCAAGTCTGCGGCCTGCGCCGCGGAACTCGGCCAGCGCCTTTTCGGTCGCCTCCGCCGGAATATCGAATCTCCACGCGACCGCGCACGCAGCCAGAGCGTTCATCGCATTGTGCCGCCCCAGCACGCCGAGTTCCAGATGGCAGTAGTGCTTCCCGCCGCAAATGACGTCGAAGCTCCGATAGTCGCTGCTGAAATGCTCGCCGTACACATCGTTTTGGGAGTCAATTCCAAAGCTGGTATAGGAAATGCCCTCGAGCGCGTCGCGGGTATTTTTGTCGTCGCCGTTGGCAACGATCAGACCGTCTTCCGGTACGAGGCTGACAAATTTCCGGAACGACTGCTCAATATCCGCAAGATCCTTGAAAAAGTCCAGATGGTCCGCATCAATGTCCAGAACGACCGCCGTTGTCGGGAAGAAGTTCAAAAACGAGTTGCAGTATTCGCAGCTCTCAAGAATGATCGTGTCCCCCTGCCCCACGCGGTGCCCCGCGCCAAGAAGAGGCAGAGAGCCTCCGATCATGACCGTCGGGTCACGTCCGGCCTCCATGAAGATGTGCGTGAGCATCGAGGTCGTTGTGGTCTTGCCGTGCGTGCCGGAGACGCAGATGGCGTGCCGGTAGGCCCGCATGATATAGCCCCAAGCCTGCGCGCGCTCGAAAATCGGAATGCCCGCCGCGCGCGCCGCCGCAATTTCGGGGTTGTCGTTGTTGGCCGCCGCCGTGCGGATGACGCAGTCCGCGCCCGCGATATTCTCCGCCCGGTGGCCGATGGCAACGTCGATGCCCTTGCTGATTAACTCATCCGTCGAAACCGACGCGTTCATATCCGAGCCTGAAATCTGCATACCCATGCTGCGCAGCACGAGCCCAAGCGGGCGCATGGATACACCGCCGATGCCGACTAAGTGCGCGTGACAGCCGGGTTTTAAATAATCCCGAATCTGAAAAGAAGCGTTCTCCATCTGGATCCCTCCGAAAACGCAAAGATTTTGCTTGCAAACTGCCGCGCGCATCCGTATGATAAGAAAAGACGCGATGCTTGCGGCAAATCGCTGAACTAGATTATTATAACCTGTACTTGCCCATAACACAAGCGAAAAATACCAAAAACGGCGGGAGGCGAAAAAAATGCGGCCGGATCTCATTTTAAAAACGCTCGAGGGGGAGGGTTTTGTGGCCTGTTTCGTAGGCGGCTGCGTGCGCGACACGCTTCTCGGAAGGCCGGTCCACGACTGGGACATTACGACCTCTGCCCTGCCCGAGGAAATCATGGCGCTCTTTCCGCGCTGCATCCCGACGGGAATCAAACACGGGACCGTCACCGTTTTACTTCGCGGCGAGAGCTTCGAGGTCACGACTTTCCGCCGAGACGGCGCGTATCACGACGGGCGGCACCCGGACGGCGTGGTATTTGTGCCAAATCTGACCGAAGATCTCGCCCGCCGCGATTTTACCATCAACGCGATGGCCATGCACCTGGACGGACGCATTACCGACTGCTTTGATGGCAAAGCCGACCTCAAACGCGGAATCATCCGATGCGTAGGAGACCCCGAACGGCGGTTTCGGGAGGATGCGCTGCGGATGCTCAGAGCTTGGCGCTTTTCCGCGCAGCTTGGCTTTCAAATCGAAGATGATACCGCGCGCGCCATCCGGGAAAATGCCGGCCTCTGCCGCCTACTCTCCCGGGAGCGTGTGTGCGCGGAAGCAGAAAAAACGCTTCTATCGCCCCGACCGGAAACGCTCTCAGTTATGCTCCGCGAGGGGCTGCTTGCCGCTTGCGGAATAGAAGGAGATTATGAGCTGCATGCGCTTAAAACGGTTTCTGCGGAGGCGGACGCGCGCTGGGCAATGCTGAAGGTTTTGATTCCCAAGCTTGATATGCAGCAGTTCCGCCTGCCGTCCAGACGTGTGCAGCTGGCCGAGACTGCCGCCGCAGCCTACCGGCCTTCTTATGCGCGGCAGGAGCTCAAGGCGCTGCTTGCAGCTTCCGGGGAAGAGGTCGCGCGCGTGTGCGCAAAGCTTTCAAATCAGGAAGCGCTTCTGGAGGAAATTCTGCAAAGCGGCGAATGCGTCAGCCTGCGCGGCCTTGCCGTAAACGGCCGGGACTTTCCGGCGCTTCAGGGACGATCCGCGGGGGAAATGCTGCGTCGGCTTTTGGATCATGTGCTTGCTTTCCCGGAAGACAACAACCGCCAAACGCTGCTGCGTCTGGCGGAAGAATGGTCGGGTAATTCAGATGCGGACGGTCACAAAGACGTAGGCGATGTAAAGCGCCAACAGAAGGATACCCTGTAGCTTTGTAAAGCGCTTGTGAAGGATCGTCGGAATGACGGCGATGGCTGCAACGAGCGCGCACATCGGCATATCGAGATACACCGTCTGCCGCACGGACTGCTCGGCAATGTGGAGCCCGTCGCCGGAAATCAGCGCGCACAGCGGCAGAATGATCGTGATATCAATGATATTCGCGCCGAGAATGTTGCCGACCGACATCGACGACTGCTTTTTGACGATGGCCGTGATGGCCGTCACAAGCTCTGGAAGCGAGGTGCCGATGGCGACCATCGTGACCGCAATGATGCGCTCGGATACGCCGAGCAGCTGGGCAAGAACCGTCCCGTTGTCAACGAGCAGATTCGAGCCCACCACAAGACATGCCGCACCGAGGACAAACAGCGCGAGATTTTTCAGGAGCGCCTTGCGGCTCTTATCCACCACAGCGGCTCCGTCGGTATGCTCCTCAACAGAAAGCTTTTTCGCGCTGCGAATGTTTTCGATGATGAATGCCACGAACAGCGCCAGCACAATCAGGCTCTCCGGCAGGCTCAGCACGCCGTCGCGGCACAAAAGCCAGAGCACGAGCGTACTCACGACCATCAAAACGCCCTTTACGGCAAATTGACTCATCCGGATGGCGACGGGCAGGAAAATGAGCGAAATGGCCATGATCATGCCGGTATTTGCCGTTACAGAGCCGATGGCGTTGCCGATTGCCATATCGGTACTGCCCTCTGCCGCGGCCATCGTCGAGACAATGATCTCCGGCAGTGTCGTCGCCATGGACACGACCGTTGCGCCGATCAGAAACTGCGGCAGGCCCGAGGCTTCGGCCATCCACGTGGCCGCGTCGACAAACCAGTCACCGCCCTTGACAATCAATGCCAGCCCAAGCAGAAACAGCAAGATCGTGATAATGAGTGATGATGACATAAGAATTCCTCCCTGTATTTCGCAGAAGGACGAAAAAAAAGACCTTCTGCACACGATGTGCAAAAAGTCTCGTTCCTGTTTCCAGGCGCAAGGCCACCGGAAAACCGGGCGATTGTTGGCCGTGCGATTGTAACTACTCCCTCTCAGCAGGGTCTAGTATAGAGGATTTCGTCCCCTTCGTCAAGCGGAAACATGCCGGATTTGGGCAAATCGGGAAAAGTGACCGAAAAATCCTGCGTGGGCGAAAAGTCGCTGTTGACATTTGCCCCCCACTTCTGCTATAATACTTGCGCACGGAGGCTTAGCTCAGCTGGTTAGAGCGCCTGCTTCACACGCAGGAGGTCGATGGTTCGAGTCCATTAGTCTCCACCAATCCCTTGAAAACGCTGTGTTTTCAAGGGATTTTCCTTTTCCCCTGAAAAAAGTCAGACCGCTTGCGTTCTTTGCGATTTTTGAAGAAAGCAGGCGGTCTGACTTTTTATGAAAATTACGATGAAACAGGCAGGAGCAAATCTGTCCATAAAAGAGGCATTCAAAGATTTCGTGGTCGCCCAAACTGCAAAGGGCGTTTCGGACAAAACAGTCGAAACCTACCACGCACATTTCCGGTCGATTGGAAAGCATCTGGATACAAGCCTGACGTTCGATGTGCTAAAGCAAACAGACCTTGACAGAATGGTTGTCTCAGTGCGGCAGAGCAGGCTGGCGCACAACTCCATCAGCAGTTATCTGCGGGTGTTCCGCACCTTCCTGAATTGGTGTGCCGGGCAGGGCTATACGGCACTGAATGTTCCAAACTATAAACAGGTCGAAACAGTCAAGGAAACCTATACGGACGAAGAACTGCTGTGGCTGCTGAAAAAGCCTGCGGCAAGCTGTAATTTCTGCGAATATCGCAACTAGGTCATTGTCAATTTCCTGCTGAACTGTGGTTGCCGCGCCGCAACTGTCCGGAACATTCTGATTGAAGATGTTTTTCTTGCGGACAGCCAGATTATATTCCGGCACACAAAGACGCATAAGGTTCAGGTCGTTCCGCTGTGCAGTCAGATGGTAAATATTCTGCGGGCGTATATGAAAATTCGCGGAGGCAAGCAGACGGACTATTTATTCTGTGATGAATACGGAAGAATGCTGACGGAAAATGCTCTGCGTCTTGCGATTATGCACTACAATCACAGCAGAGGGGTCGAAAAAACGTCGATTCATCTGTTCCGTCATACCTTTGCCCGGAAATACTTGGTGGACTGCGGAGGAAATGCGTTCACGCTCCAAAAGCTGTTGGGACACGCGACGCTGAAAATGACAAAGCATTATTGCAACATCTATGATGCGGATATTGCCAAGAGCTTTGACCGGTTTTCTCCGCTGGCACAGATGAACGCAAATGCGGAGCGAATTGCAAAGCTGTCTGCCAGAAGATAACCCATCATCTTCTATCATCTTTACACATCCAATAGCAACAATGAACAAATGGGAAGATGTTTTCACATCTTCCCATCATCTTTATACATCTCGGATAATTCCTGAATGAATGCCCGCATTTCGTTGACTATGGCCTGCGGGAACAAGATTTTCATATCTGCTCCAAAGCCTGCTGCCCACGCATAAAACGGCTTGCTGATTTGGACGGGAACGGAAACTGTGAAATCATCTTCTCCATCTGGAATCAGCATCGTGTCCTTGCCGAACTGCTCTAAAATCACGTCGGCCAAGTGGTTGGCGCAGCGGAGCTTTACTGTCGTTTCCGTTCCGGTGAACATATTAAATACCTCGGCTTGATGGGCGTTCAGGTCGATGCGCTTGAACGCTTCTGCGCCCTCTCTTGGCTCTGGATAGACAGTGATGTGCTCCATTCGGTCAACGCGGAAATGGCGGAACTTCTCTCCGTCGTAGGCATAGAGATAATAATTGCCGTCGTTCCAGAGAAGCCCAAAAGGACTGACAACATAGGCTTCATTGTTGTGCGAATACCACTTTTTCTTTTCGCGGTCATAGTGGAAATACTTGAAGCGCACTTTCTGGTTCTTTTGGATAGCAATATGGAGGTTGTCTGCGTCCTTTACCACGCTGTCATTCATGCTGCGCACACGTCCGGCAACAAAGGAGCGGCGATTTAAGGTTGCGCCCGTATTGCGGTCTGTCAGGCTCAAGACCTTTGCTGTAATCCTGTTGGCGACGTTCTGTGTGATGAATTTGGAGGACTGGATGCTGTCAACAATCAGCCGCAGCTCATACGGCTCAAATCCGTCTGTTTTCATCCAGTAGCCGCGCGTTTTGTGGTCGTAGGCAATTTCAATGCCGTCCAAGGCATTCAGAACGTCCTTGTCGCGGTAGAATGACTTGATTTCAAGCTCATAGCCGTGGTTGCGGTAATTGGTCAGAATGTCCGCAACGGCGACGGTATGCCCTTTGCTGGTGTTATGAAACAGGTAGTTGTATAGAACGGCAATGCGGTCAAACGGCTGTCCGGGCATGGTCTATTCCTCGCTCCGGCTCTTGGACGCGGGATATGCCTGCTTTTCATCCGTTCGCCCCAAGAGATAGTCGGTGCTGGTGTGGTAGAAATCAGCCAGTTTTATCAAAATGTCTGTTGGAATGTCGCGCTTGCCCATCTCATAGTGGGAATAGCAGACCTGCGAACACTGTAAATACTCAGCCAAGTCCCGTTGAAGCAGGTCGCTGTCCTCGCGCAAGTCCCGGATGCGTCTATACATTTTTCCGTGCTCCTTTATGGAAGTTTCACAGAAAAGTATAGAGAAAACAGTTTGTTATATTGAAATATAAAACAAAATGTTATATACTATATCTATCACAAAAAGAAAGAGAGCGATTTCTATGAAAGACAAAACAACGGCAATCATTTTATCTGCCCTTTTAGGTGGTCTTGGCGTAGACCGCTTCTATTTGGGCTACACAGGAATGGGCGTGCTGAAACTGCTGACAGGCGGGTGCTTCGGCATTCTCTGGATTTTGGACATCATCAATATTGCGTCCGGCAAATTACAGCCTGCGGACGGAAGCGGTTATAGCGACGATTCCAATGCGGCAGCACCAAAAGCAAACACAACTGACCCATACGACGAACTTAAGAAAATTGCACAGCTGAAAGAACAGGGTATTATCAATGAGGAAGAATACGCAAAGATGAAAGCTGACTGTCTGGCGAAGTTGTAAAAAGGGGGGGAGACTATGAACGAGAAGAATTTGAAAATAGTTCGTTATATTACAGGCGTATTATTCCTGGCTTTGGCGATAACATCTTTCCTCTATAAATACACATTCTCTGGTTCTACTTATGCAATCGGATATGCAATCGGATATATTGTTTCTGCTCTTGGAGCAGCAATAATGGCTGTGTCGATGTTTCTCGGAATGCGTCAAGTATTTATAGTAGGCGCAGGCTTTCAAGCAGTTTCGTGTTTGATAAAACTCTTGGCTTTACACGAGAACATTATGAACATTCTTTCTGCTGTCCTTTTGTTGGCAGGCTATGTTCTTGCTGCATTTGCAATTCAAGATAAGAAGAATACAAGCAAATATGTAATTGTGAGTGTAGTTTTATTTTTGATTGGGAATATTGCAAATCAAATTGCGTTTCTTACGGATAAACTTAGTATAATTTGGGCGCTAAAAGATTTTGTTTCTGTAGCCAGCCCCATTCTTTTAGCGTGTATTGTTTTTGAGAACATACCACAGGCTCAGACTACAAAAATGGTAAAGCAACCGACTAAAACGGCGAAAAGCAATGACCGCATTGAAGAGCTTACAAAATTAAAAGACCTGTTGGATACCGGCGTTATCTCGCAGGAAGAATTTGACGCAAAGAAAAAACAAATCTTTGGCGTATGACTATGACGAGAAAAGAGTGGTTTGAAGAAATTGTCGCCAGAGTTCAAAATCCACAAAACAAAGAAAAACGAGAGAAACAGCGAAATAACAAAAATGGATATTCACTCGATTGGCATTTGGCGCGAGCAAGAGAACTGTTTAATCAGATAAACACGTCTGATGAACAGAGAATGTCCCTATTAGAAAATGATTTTGATGTTTCCATAAAAGCCATCCAGAAAATACTGGACGAGGAGGGCTGGGCATAGCACCATAAACAAATTCAAGTCATGCATTTAACAGAAAGAAGAAATTCTATCCAATATCTGTTAAATGCATGACTTAATTTATTTCCGCTCCAAAAGGTCAATATACTTATAAACGGTTGTCCGGCTGAGATTACACACTCTTGCGAACTCGCTGATATTGAGCTGTCTGCCCTTATACGCCGGGTAATGCCGCAAAAAGGCTGCGGGAATATCATCGCTGGTCAGGTGCGGTCTGCCGATCTGCTTGCCCTTGGCTTTTGCATTTGCCATTCCGGAGCGCACCCTTGCCCGTATCATTGCAAGCTCCAACTGACTGAACACGCCTGCCATTTGCAAAAATGCCTCTGTCATCGGGTCTGCGTGTCCTCTGCGGCAGTCCATTGTGATACTACCGACAATGACAAGACACAGGTGCTTCCGGCTGATGGCGTCAATGATTTCACATAATTGCTTTGTGCTTCTGGCAAGGCGGGAAACCTCCAGCGTGATGATGGTATCGCCCGCCTGCGCCTGGTCCAGAAGTAAGGACAACTGCTCCTTGACTGCCGCGTCGCCGTGTTCATATTCCAGATATACAGTTTCCGCACCCGCCTGTTTCAGCTCCCGCACCTGCCGTTCAATGTCCTGCCTGCTCTCGTTGGTGGAGCATCTGGCATAGCCTGCTTTCATCGCTGCGCCTCATAGCTGCCGGGCTGTTCCAGAAGCACGTCCAGCATAAACCGTGCGCCGAACCGAATGCCCTGATAATAAGCGTCCTGCTGTTCCAGATTTTCGCGCTCGGCCAAATCGCGGTCATAGGCTTCCCACACCTTTTTCTGTCTCTTGGAGGCGTTCTGCCGCAGCACATCCATCTGGGCGCTGATGCGGCGGCTCACAACGTCATAATCGCTGTTCCGCTCATAGCGATGCTCACACGGGCTGAATGCCCCATTCCACAATTCATCGAATATCAACATATCTCTCTGTCCTTTCTGCTCCACGGGCTTTCCTCGCCCGCGGAGCTTGTTCTTTCTATCAGCAGCTGACTGTGAAGCGGCGGCTGCTGACGGCCTTGGTGAAGTCTTTATAGAGGTCGGCATACAGGCGCTTGAAGGTGGTGGTGTCGAACCGATTGCTGATGATGTTGGTGTAGCGGAGAATGTAAGCGCCTGCGTTCAATTCCTCGGTGTCCAGCCGCAGCATTTCTTCTTTCAGCGCGTCGCGGATGGCGTCTGCCTTGGCTTTGGCCTTGTTTGCCAGCTCGTCATAGTTGTTCATGGTTTCAATCAGGCTCACGATTTCATTCTTGCTCATTGTCTTGTTCTCCTTTTGGATGGTGATTTGTTTGGTGGGTATCTCTATCAACTGTCTACATTATACACAAAGTTAAGTGCTTATTCAATTCGCAATATGCACAAAGTTAGGTGCTTATTTTTATAGGAATTATACACTTGATTTTGTGCATATTCGATGCTATAATAGGGACAATGGAAAAGGAGGCGATTTTAGCAAATGCCCATCTCATATGCAAAACTGTTTGAACTGCTGAAAGAAAAAGGTTATACAACATACAAAATCCGTCAAGAGAAATTGATTGGTCAAGGAACACTAACCGCATTAAAGAACGGAACAGGAGGACTTGACGCAAAGACCATAGCAAGGCTATGTGAAGTGTTAGACTGTCAGCCGGGGGATTTGATGGAGTATGTAAAGGAGAACAACGATGCTAAGTAATAGAATGTACTCTCTTTTATCGAAAGTCCCACGTCCCACAGATGCTATTGCATATGAAAATCTTCGATCTTTATGCCAAGACTTAGACACAAATACATTTGAGCATCTAATTGTTGAAGCAATGTCCCCAGCGTACAACTATATTTATGCCTTTTCACCTATTGAAGAATCGAACATCTCATTGACTGAAAATGGAATTGGTGAAATTGAAGATTACGAACTGCGAGAAGAAAGCCGTGAAATTACAAAGATATCCTTAAAGGTATCACGAGTTGCTATGTGGACGGCGATAGCAAGTGCAGCAGCGGCATTTATTACGCTTATAATCACAATACTCTCTTGACTAAGGGTGTCCAAGAAAACAACTGATTTCCTATACACTTTTCTGCCTGCTCCAAGAGCCAAAAATCAGCCGGATACACGGCAAATTCTGTTCAGCAAACGCGCAGCACCCTTTTGAGGACAGGGGGGTGTATTTCAGGAGAAATCTTTTTTAGTTGCCCTGACCTCTTTGGGCGTGGCTGGGCAATTTTGAAACGCCTCTTGAAATTGGAAACACGGCTGCGGAAAAAGAAAAAAGCGGTTTTTAAGTTGAACATTTAACAGATAATAGTGAATTTTCTATCTTTTCTGTTAATTGTCTGACTTAAAAACCGCGTTCTGTTTATTTGAAGTCCTTGAATATCTCTTTCATCGCTTCGTCCACTGTCGATTTGATGCAGGACTGAATGACAGAGAAAATCATCTATTCAAGCTGGGTCTGCTGTTTCTTTTTCTTGCGCTTTTCCTGCGCTGTGTTGTCAATTTTCATTTCTTCACCTCCACTTTCGCAGTGAGGTGTATGTTGGAACGCTGGCTGTCGTTCTAGCGCTGCTCTTGGACGTTCTGCCGCATCTTCTTCCGCATTGCGGCTAAAATCTCTGTTGGGGTATAGCCGTCCTGATACATCGTTGGATAGTATTCCGGCACATTCTTTTCTAACATCGTGTTTTCTCCTTTTTCCTATATTAAAAGCGGACTGGGCAAATCAATCTGATTTGCCCAAATCCACGTTCATAGCTTCCAATGCCCAGTCTATTATTTGTCCATACATCGGGTTGAAAAACGCGCTAAAAATCAACAGTGGGTGCTTTCTTGCCACGCCTCCATAATCCATACGCATCTGGACAATGGATTCACTTGACGGCCATCCTTGCTGAATACGCTCCCAATGCTCTGACCACGCACGTTTATAGGTTATCTCATCCGTGTCCTTGTGATATCCTCCAAATGCAAAATAATAGAGATAGTCAAATCCACGGCAAACCAAACTTGCCGCTTCCAGACACAAAAGATAGTTGGAAATGGTCTGGCGGGACAGTGTATGCCCATCGGCCCGCAAGTATTCTTCCATTTGCGCAGACGGCAGCTGCTGAAATTCATCGTCGCATAGCAGATAATAGGTAAAAAAGGCCAGCTTCGTGAAATCTGTTTGTGGGGAAAAGCCGAGGTCCAGTATGCAATAGACCTTGAACGGATTTCCGATTTCTGTAATCGCAAATTTTTGCCCTGTCCCACGGCCTGTTGTGGTATATTTGACTTCCCAACGTTCAAATCTGCGCACGATACCTTGCCTGTCCCGCGTATGAAGCAGCGCGGATAACTCAGCATAAGAATAGGTTCTACATTCCAGCATAATCTTCTCCCATTTTTAAGTCAGACATTTACCACATAAGATCTCATTATTTCTATATTCTGTTAAATGTCTGACTTGAATTTCCTTTACGCGCTCTGCTTCATAGCTTCCTGCTTTTTCAGGAAGTCAGAGGCAGAAAGAACCATATGCTCACCGGTCAGATAAAACAGCGGTTCTTTGCGATAGAGGGGGAACTGCGCAACGAACCAATTCCGCACAATACTGTATCCGTTGGTCTGAATGCCGGAAGCGTAGGTTTTCAGGAAGTCATACTGCCTGCGATACTCTGTGCTGTTGGGCAGCGCGGAAATGAACTGCTCCATCTTTTCATAGGTCAGGTTCTTATAGGGATTGCAGACGGATACATCGCCCTGCTTGCTGGTGTAGCGGGTTGGGGTGCGGTGCGTGCGTCTGACAATCCGCATATTCGGGAAATCCGCACACAGCTTCTGGATTGTCTGATATGCGCTGCTGTTGGGGTCGCTCATAGCCTTTTCAAACTCTGCGGTCAGGGTGATGGTCTTGGAAGCAAAATCTACTACATACGACTTACGCATTGCTTTGCCCTCCCGCCATCAAAGATTTGCGGCGTTCGCAAGCGATACCACACTTGTTTCTTCTTTTGGAAGAAGTGCGTGAAGCTCCTGCTGGGCGATTGCCTTTTCTTTGTAGTCGGGATAGGATTGTAAAAACCAGTGCTTGGTCAGGGCATATTCCTTGCCCTTGATCTTCGCCATACGGCGGACAGCCTGATAGATCGCCAGTTGCTTTTTGCTGTTGTCCTGCGTCTGGATATAGTCCTCCATTGTGCCGAACGTCAGCCCCTTATAGGTCTGCTTGCCGGGTTTCTTCTGGATGGTTTTTTCGGCAACCTCAAAATCCGGGTGTTCGGACATCATTCGCAGAAGCATTTTACATTCTGCACTCTGCGGATTGCGGGCTTTTTTCAGTGTGGTTGCACTTGCGATGATAGAACGCTTGGGAAAATCATAGGAAAACAAAGAATGTGTATTCATAGAAGAACACTCCTTTCGGCGTTGGGTGCCACCCGTATGTTTTTGCATTATTTCATCGCGTTCCTCCCTTCAACTTTATGGCCTTATTGTAGCAGAAGCACTCTCCCATATAACGGCAGAGTGCTTGAACTTTTTAGGACTTGATTTTAAGATGATACAAAGATGGGGAGTGTTCTTTCAAGTTGCTGTTGGATGATGGAAGATGATTGAAAATAATTGTAGTTGTTCAGTATTGTCCAATAAAATTGACAAAAGCATTATCAGGCGATATGATAATAACAAAGGACGCAAGCGTTCTGGATTGGATAAACGCAAACTACAGGCTGTAGAAAAAGCGATAGAAAGCCTTGCACCGCAAGGCTTTCTGCCCGTGCGGCGAGCACCGCTGGTTAGAGCGCCTGCTTCACACGCAGGAGGTCGATGGTTCGAGTCCATTAGTCTCCACCATCAAGCTGCACCAAAAAAGATGCCGCTGCGAAAAGCCTAGAAGTTTCAACGACTTCCGGGCTTTTTTGCGCCCATTTTTAGAGGCGTGACAAAAAGATGCCAAAATGGACTTTGGCAAATTTGATGGACCTGTACCTTTACCCAAGGCATTTCGAGCCGCTTTTCCGAGAATTTTTCGGGAAAGTGGCTCTTTTTTGTCCTCGGCAAAGTGTAGAATTCTGACTGTCGTTTTTGTTGGTGTTGCCGAATGCGCACTCCAAGCACAGATGCCAGCGCGTTAGCCGGCTGTGCGACGCTTCAGACGTTAAAACCGCAGGCAAGCCTCCACCCCGCTCCAGGACGAAATCACAGCGTATTGGCGATGCTGGGACGCGAGAAAGCAAAACACCCGCTGCAACGCAGCGGGTGGTTGTTTATCTGCTGGATCTCAGCAGAGCATCAGTTTTTAATGTCACGCCCATCATGTCCTTGTGGGCTTCGCGGGTGTC
>CAKASQ030000041.1 GCA_916988195.3 Oscillospiraceae bacterium | reverse complement strand
CACGGAAGCGAAAGATACGCAGCTTGCTTCGACGAGGTCGTCGCGCGCGCCGTGCGCGTTTCCCAACCTGCGGTGTTGTCCGCGTTGCTGGTTATTCAGTTGTTTGGGATTGTGATCCCACCCCCGTATTTCTCCTAAAGAGCACCAAAAGGAGCGCTGCGACCATTATTCGGCCGCAGCGCTCCTTCATTACTTTTCATGGTGCGCTTCGGAATATTCTGTTGTCGACAGGATTTCCTGCTATGTCTCACATGATAACGTCTGAACAAACGTTTGTCAATTGGCTTTTGCAGAAAATTTTCTCTCGTCGATTTCACTCCTGAATCGAATTGACTCTATTGTTTCATGTGCTGAGAAAATACGACCAGTCTTCAGTGCATCAGATGGGGCAGCTGCTTGCGCATATCCAAGCCTCGAATGACCTGTCGTAGCGGCAGCGCAGCGGTTGTGGTAACACTGAGTCCATCAATTCCTAGGGTGTATCTGAAAACTCCCAACGCACCCGGACAGCGGGCCTTTTTGCAGTGCGCCGCGTCATTTTTCCTTGAAATACGTCAGTATTCCTACGAAAAAATGTCTTGCGCAACGCAAAAATCCCTCGCTGCCGGTCACATCATGAGTTTTCAGATACACCCTAGATAATTCTATTTTGAGGCAGCCCCGTTCTTGTGCTTTTTTCTGCGGCACGATAAGACGGGGCGCACAGGTCGTAAGGGCGGAATATCGCATAGAGATCCGGCAGCCGGACCCAGCGTCATACGCAGGCAAAAAGTTCACCGCGCGCTACCAGACAAGGGGCTATTATGACATTTCCGCTTCCGAAAGCGGCTTTGAGCTCAAATATGTGCTCTTTGAGGCAGCGGTGCGGCGGTCCTTTGGCGATGTGTTTTTCGGCACGTGGCTGGAAAAACCGGTCGCCTTCGGCGCGTTTGAAGGCGGGCGTCTGCTCGGATTTGTCGAGGGCTCGCCGGAGGGCTGGAACAACCGCATCTGCACCAGCAGCATCTGCGTGTTTGACGATTTCGCGCGCGGAAAAGGCATCGGAACGCGGCTGATAGATGTCATTCAAACGGCGGCGGAAGCCTCCGGCGCGCGGATGATGATTTTAGGGTGTATCTGAAAACTGAAAATGTGACCGGCAGCGAGGAATTTTCGCGCTGAGCAAGACATTTTTCGCAGGAATACTGACGCATTTCAAGGAAAAATGACGCAGCACGAAAAGGTCCGCTGTCCGGGTGCGTTGGCAGTTGGAAGAATACACCCTAGTAAATCATGGATTCGGGCAATTGAACCACGGCTTGGTTTTTACGGATAAGGCTGATGCAAAAAATGCGCCGTTGACGCGTCCAGCGCGTGATTGCAAAACAGAAGATCATTCTATCGGCGATCAGGGTCATGGCATTTGCTTCGATCAGATGCGTTGCGAAGCTGTGGCAAAGCGTGTAAGACGTGACGTGCTTTGTCCCGGCTTTTTCACGGCAGTGCTCAGCGCTGTCTGGAAGGAACGGATGCCGACGTATTTACAGGCAGGATATTTGCTGGGAAAGGAATCGTCACGTGGACGGTATTGCCGTCAGTATTGTTCCACTTCCCGCAGGCATTGCTTCGACAAAACCGCTTTTCTGTACTTGCCGCTTTTTCCCTGTGGCACGGAGATCTCCTGGTTGGGGCAGTCAAATGCGCCCGCTCAAAATCAGCGTGCAAGTTCCTTTGCCACGGCTCGGATCACTTCCTCAGTCGGAGCTCTCTTCTCAAGCTTTGACGTTTCAACAATAAGCTTGTACAATGAAACGTTTGTCTCCTCAGCAACTTTTTTATAGAGGCTGGAAAAAGTAGAGTGGCAGCCGGCATAGCCGAGAACAAGGTCCTTTGGCGCAACAGTGGAAGTATTGATTCTGAACGGTGTGAAAGGAGCAGATATGAGAATATCAGATATTAGAAATATTATTGTTATTTCGGAAATTAAGAACTTCAACAAAGCATCAGCCTATCTGCATATCAGTCAGCCCGCCTTGAGTCAGTCTGTTAAAAGGCTCGAAGAGAGTCTTGGCTCGCAGCTCTTTATTCGAAACAAAAAAACCGTCAGTTTAAGTGCTGCGGGCGAAGAATTTATCAAAGAAGGCAGTAAAATCCTTCAGATATATGATCGTATGATAATGAACATTGGACACAATCAAGAAAAAAATGAACCGATAAGAATCGCAGCCTCGTCGGTTTATGCAAGACGCTATTTCCCTGAGATATTCAAGACATTCAGGAGCCTGCACCCGGAAGTAGAACTGAAGATGGTTGAGATGCAGAACAAAAGCAGGCTGCAAAGTCTCCTCGAGTTGGACGTTGATTTCGCGGTGATGAGAACTCAGGAAATTCCAAGCGTACAGTATACCAGAATTTTTGAAGAAGAACTGCTGTTTGTAGTATCTGAGGAACTGGCAATGAGCAGACAACAGTACATTTTTCAAAAGGACGGCAGAGAATATGTTAATCTTGCCGGATTTGAAGATGTTCCATTCCTGAGCTATCCCGAGACTAATACAATGAACCGCGCAACAGTTGACTTGTGCCTTGAAGCAGGTTTTATCCCAAATGTGATATACGAGACTACTGATTCGGGGCTGTTGGCGAATCTGATTTCTTGCGGCATGGGTGTAGGCTTTATTGTCGGACTTTCTAAAGCAACTGAAAGAGAGAATCTCTCTTTGCGTTATTATCATATTGACAATCCTATTGTAATGCGAAGCTATATGCTGGCATGGAATGCTGAAAATCAGCTCGATAATGCAAGGAAAGACTTGATAAACATAATTAAAACCATACATTGAGGCCATCCCATACTTTGTGCAAACCTCCAAGGTAGTGTATAATAGGCGCACGACATTGGAGGTTTCACGTAAACGTCAGAGCAGAGGGCGGCAGAACCTCTTCATGAATCCGGTGAGAACTGCAATAGTCTTTCCCGTTCCGTTGGTGACCCCGGCAGACATATTCCACACGGCGGCTGCCGTTCCAGCAACGAATCATAGCACACTGTTTTTCGAATAGACAGGGTGTCTGCTCCGAGGCATGATCTTCCGCCAGCCATGCCGATGCAGAACGAAGTAAATTTGTCCCTTGCTGACCGGATGGTCTACTGCTGCCTGATATGCCCTTGCAATCTCACTGACCTCAACCAATTCCCCTCCGATGAATATTGTCAAGACGGTTTTTCAAATGAAACTGTAAATACTTTGCGAACGATACGGATTCACAGGGATTTTCGGGCAGGAAGGTCTTGAAATCAGGGCGGAAAAATCAATGCCTGCCGGATTCGTGAAGTATCTGCCGTCTGCGCGTATGGATTGCACCGTTCTGCGATTCGCGGTGTCGTGCCGCTGGTACGCGGTTTCGCGTGACCTTTTGCGGTTTGGCTGATTATCGTCCGATTCCACGAAGTACAAAGGTGCGTCCTGCGTACAGGGCATCGAATCTGTTGCTCAAAATCGCCAGAAACGGAAAAAGCCCTGTGCCGCGCTCAATACGCAGCACAGGGGTAACCGTCAAAACAGGTAGCGGCTGGACAGACATGGGACAATAGCGGTGGGGAGTTGTGTGAAACTTTCCACCACTATAATGTTCAGGGTGTGAAGTAAATGACGAGCAATGAGCTGAAACATGAAGCCAAGAAGCAGGAATGGAGCATGTCTATACAGGAATGCAGGGGCAGCGGTCTGTCCGTGCGGGCGTGGTGCAGACAAGAAGGAATCAATGCAGCAACCTATTACCGTTGGGAACGGGAATTGCTGGCTTTGGCTGAAACAGAGCCGTGCTCGAGCGTGTCGGCCGTCAGGTTTGCAGAGCTTCCGGCACCGAAACAGGTATCACGCAACGCTGCGGAACGTTCCGCAACGTTGCATATTGGGAACGCCAGTCTGGATATTTATCCCGGGTGCGATACGGAACAGCTGAAAATGCTGGTGGAGCTTCTGCGCCTATGCTGAACGACTTCACCGGCGCAGATAAAGTCTACATTGCCTGTGGCTACACAGATCTGCGTATTCACAGCATCCCGAAGCCTGTTGTTTTCGGTCTGGAAATCGGTACGGAACGAGCCTACTATTTCTTCATGTTGGTTATTCTGGTCTGTGTTCTATTCTGTATCCATCGGATTTTAAACTCGAAAATCGGCCGTGCCTGGATTGCCATTCGTGAAAATCCTGATGCAGCGCGTTCACTCGGTGTGGAGATTCTCAAATATAAATCCTATAACTTTATGGTCATGGGCTTTATTCTTGGTCTCGGTGGAAGTCTAATGGCTTACTATTATCGTTATATTTCTCCTGAGATGTTCCAGATCGACCAATGGTCACCAAGTTCTTGCTATGGTTATTCTGGGCGGTCTTGGCAGTCTGGCTGGTCCGCTGGTCGGCTCCGCCATCCTTTCAACGTGTATGGAACTGCTCCGCTCTGAATCTGAATTCCGCATGATTGCCTATGCCGTCATTGTTCTTCTGATGATGTGGGTTCGTCCGCAAGGCATTATCGGTACAACCAATACAGTAATGGCGCAAAAAAGTGTCTTTGCGGCCAAATTCAAAAAGAAGCATATCAACTGTTAGAGGAGGTCAGAGAAATGGTAATCCTGGAAGCAAAAGATCTATGCCGATACTTTGGTGGCCTCAAAGCGGTTGACCATGTCAATATGCAGGTTCAAAAAGGCGAAATCTTTGGAATTATCGGTCCAAACGGCGCTGGCAAAACCACATTCTTTAACGTCTGCTCGGGAACCTATACTGCAACATCCGGCGACGTCTTGTTTAACGGGAAGTGCATCACAAATAAAAAACCAGAAGAAGTCGCACGAATCGGTATCGCACGAACCTTTCAGAATTTAAAGCTGTTTTCTTATATGACGGTTGCAGAAAACATTGCTGTTGGTTTCCATATCCATTCAAAAGAAACAATATTCGACGCCATATTCCACACAAAGCGCTATGGAAACAGTGTTTTATTTCACTGTCTCTCATAGAGGGAGCATATCAGTCTGCCGCGGTCTGCTCCAGCTTGTCAAAGAACCTCGCCACTGGCGATGTTTTTCTGCTATAATAGAGAAACAGATAAAACGCCAGTCCTCGTGTTTTAAGAACTGACGTTCTTTGACAAGCTGGAGAATCGGCAACAGTCAATTGACTGTTGCCGGTCCTTGCTCTAAGCGGTTATTTGTTGTCCTTATGCGTGTTCGCCACTTCCGGCGGGCTTTTGAGGATCACTTTTCTTCGAACTCGGTGTTCTTATAACGGCTGTAAGCCACGACGATCCGGCGGTTGGGCTCGGTGCCTGTGGAGTACGTCGTCACATCGGGATAATCCTGCAGCGCGGCATGAATCACATGGCGCTCATAGGCGTTCATCGGCTCAAGGGTGATGTTCCGGCGGTACTTGGTGACCTTGCCGGCGACCTTCCGGGCAAGCCGCTGGAGCGATTCCTCGCGCTTGAGGCGGTAGTTCTCCGCGTCGACATTGATGCGCACACGCTTGTTCTGGCCGCGGTTGACCGCGTAGTTCGCCAGATGCTGAATCGCGTCGAGCGTCTCGCCGCGGCGGCCGATGAGAATGCCGAGGTTCTCGCCGACGAGGTCGACCGAGTAGCTCTCGTCCGCCGTCTTCATCGCGTGCGGCACAGCATCGGAGCCCATGTGCTCGAGAAGTCCCTTGACGAACTGCTCGATGCGCTCTTCCGTAGAGCCGGGCTCCGCAGGCGTGTAGACCTTAGGCTCTGCCGGAGCAGCCTCCTTCTTGGGCTGCTGGGGCTTCGGCTGGCGCGGCTTCTCCTGCCGGGGCTTATTCTCTTTCGGCTGGCGCGGCTTCTCCTGCCGGGGCTTTTCCGTGCGCTCAGGCCTCTCGGATGCGGGCTTGGCGCTTGCGCGCTGCTCAGCCGGGCGCTGCATGGGCGCGGCTGCGGGCGCGATGACCTTCGGGGCGTTTGCGGCCTCCGCGGGCTTTTCGCTCACGGACTTTTTGGGCTTGCTTCTCGACGCGCTCGACAGGGCGGGCGCGGGCGCGGCGGGCTCGTCGGGCGCTTCATAGGTCAGCTTGACCTTCGCGGGCGACGCGCCGATACCGAAAAAGCCGGACTTCGGGGTCTCCAGAATCTCAACGGACACGCTGTCGCGGTCCATGCTCAGTTGGGTAAGGCCTGCCTCAATGGCAAGATCGATGGTCTTGCCGGTCGCGGTAATAAATTTTTCCATAGTTTACTCCTCGTTCTCTCCGGAAGAGGCTTCCTTCTGCGCGCCGCGCTTGCCATAGTGGTCCGCCTGATACGCGCGGCCGCGGCAATAGGGACGCTCGGCAATGCCGGACAGCGGCTTCTTTTCGTCCTGTTCCAGTTCCGGATTCTTCTTGGCGGCATACTCTCTGGCCGCCTTCTCTGCCGCTTCCTTCTCCTGCTGGCGGAGCTTTTTCTTGCTCACGTTATCCGCGAGAATGCCGTCGGGGTTCTGCTCGCGGCGAAGCTGGCGTTGACGCTCCTTTTCCGCCTCTTCGGCGCGGCGAAGCGCAGCCTTTTCCTGGCGGACAGCGTCTTCTGCGTCATAGACCTTGCGGTAGTGTTTGGTGAGGATCACGTCCTGGGCGGTTCCGAACACGGCCTGCGCGATCCAGTAGATCGAGATAGCGGCCGGCATCGAGAAGCCGATCCAGAGTGACATCAGCGGCATCATGATCATCATCGACGCGTTGGTCTGGTTTGCCATCTGCGCGGCATTCTGATCGACCTCACCGTCTGCGTTGGTCGCGACCTGGTTGTTCATTTTCTGGCTGATGAACATCGAAAGCATCTGGAACACGCCGGAAAAGACCGGGATCAGGAACAGACCGATCTCGCTCCAGCCTTCGCACTGCCAGAAGCGGAACGACGGGATGGCCGCGAGGTCCACACCGAGGAACGAGAAATCGATATCCTGCAATTTCGCGCTTGCCATAACGGCGACGGACTTGATGGCCTCTGCGAACTCGCCAAGATGACCGGCTGCGGCCAGCTGGGCATAGTACGTGTTCTTGCCAAGATCGACGCCGCTTGCCTGAATGAACGCAACGATGGCAGCCGACACCGAGCGCGAGTTGTGCAGCATATACGTGATCGGCTCACGGATGACGTAGTAAAGCGGGAAGAGAATCAGCAGCGGGATGAACGACCACAAACAGCCGCCCCCCATCGAGACGCCCTCTTCTTTGTACATCTGCTGGACGGCCATCTGGGCCTTCTGGCGGTCGTCGCCGTATTTCGCCTCGATGGAACGGGCCAGCGGGGCAAGACGGGACATTTTGAGCATGCTCTTTTTGCTCTTGATGCTCATCGGAAGCAAAACGAGCTTGACGATCAGCGAGAACAAAATCAGCGCCACGCCGTAGTTGCTCGAGAAGACATACAGCCAGTCGAGCAGATAGCCGAACGGGACGCGGATGATATCGGACAGACTCGTGGTGTCCTTGGTTTCCGCCGCAGCCTGCTCGGCCGCAGCCTCGGGGCTCAGAGCTGCGGTTTCAGTAGCCGTAGTCTGGGCGGCATTGTTGCTGGAAACGCAGGCCGTCAGGGACAGAACCATAAGCAGCGCCAGCAGCAAGGCGAAGAATCTTTTCATGTTGAATCCTCCAAATTGTGGGGATGCCGGGGCAGGAGATATCTTCTCCTATGGCACCGGATCAAAGTAGTCGCCCTTATAAAAGGGGTTGCACCGCATCAGCCGTTTAAAAGCCAGCCACCCGCCCTTTAATGCGCCGTATTTCTCGATCGCTTCGAGCGCGTATTGCGAGCATGTCGGCGAGAACCGGCACCTTCTCGGAAGTCCCGGCGAAATAAAGCGCTGGTAAAACCGGATGAGCCCGAGCAGCACCCGCTTCATATGTCCTTCGTCTCCTCGTATGCTTCCTGCGCATAAATGCCAAGCCTTTCGGCCAAACGCAGATAGGCCCCCTCCAGTTGCCGGTAAGGAGCCTGCATGGCAGCTGTGCGCGCGACCACAACGATATCGTAGCCCCGGGCAAACTGCCCCTCATGCAGCCGGTAAATTTCGCGCAGGCGGCGGCGCAGTCGGTTGCGCTCGACCGCGTGGCCAAGCTTTGCGCCGACGGTCAGGCCGATGCGGTTGCGCTTCGAGCCGTTTTTACGGCAGTAGATAACGAGGTACCGGTTCGCGCAGGAATCGCCCTTATTGTAAAGCCGGCGGAACACGTGATTGAATTTCAGGGAGCTGGAAAACTGCATAGACGCCTCCTTATGGCGCGCAGCGAAGTACATGCCGGGTAATAAACGGATGGGGCGAACAGAACTGCTTCCATTCACCCCTATGGCTCAAACTGAGCTGTATATGCGGTCATGGCTTACGCGGACAGCTTTGCTCTGCCCTTGGCACGACGGCGGGCCAAAACCTTGCGGCCGTTGGCGGTAGCCATTCTCTTTCTGAAACCATGCACTTTGGATCTCTGGCGCTTCTTGGGCTGATAGGTACGAACAGTCGACATTGTCTACACCTCCTGTAAAAATATGCTCAACAGCTGTGAAATCACAGCCGCAGCGAGACTGTTTGAAATGCCGGGAATCTCCCGGGGAACATACGATGGATATTATACCGGATAGCACACCTGTTTGTCAATTCTTTTTTGCCGCTTTTGCCAAAAAGCCGTGAAAACGCGCGGCTTTGCGGCGGCGGACGTTATTTTTTCTGGGCGAGGGGCTTTGATTTCTGCTGCTGCTCAAGAAGAAGAACGATGATGGAGTTTGAGAGCATAAAGCCCTTCGGCGTAAGCCGCCATCTTCCGGAGACATTTTTGCAGAGGTCCTGCTTCGCGAGCTTCTGGAAAACCTCCTCCAGCGGCTCAAATGGCAGAAGGAAGGATTTTGTATACTCGCCTTCCTCCACGCCGTCGACCGTCCGGAGCCGCAGCATCAGATACTCTCCCGCGCGCTCGCGCATGGGAACCGTCTCGCACTCGGACAAAATCGCGCCCTTGTTCAAAACGCCCTCCATATACTTTTCGATGTCCGGCGCGATGGTAAAGCGCTTTCCCGCAAAGTCGGACGCGGCACACGGGCCGAAGCTCAAATATTCGTCTCCCGTCCAGTACTTCATGTTGTGCCGGCAGATGTAGCCGTCTTTTGCGAAATTCGAAATTTCGTACTGATGGTACCCGAACTGCTCGAGCGTCTCGACCGCGTAGAAATACATGTCCGCCTGCGCGTCGTCGTCCGGCAGGTTCGCGCACGAGCGGTACTCATAGAGCTTCGTGCCGGGCTCGACCTTGAGGCCGTAGCAGGAGATGTGGTCCGCCTTGAGGTCGATCACGTTCCGGAGCGTCTGCATCCACTGCTCGCGCGTCTGATTGGGAAGGCCGAACATGAGGTCGACCGAGACGTTATTAAAGCCCGCTCTGCGCGCCATCGAGACGGCCTGCTGTGCCTGCTTGTAGTTGTGCGGTCTTCCAAGCGCTTTGAGCTGCTCGTCAATGTCCGACTGTACGCCGATGGAAATCCGGTTAAAGCCCGCGCGCCGCAGCTGCGTCAGCATCGGAAGCGTCACGGAGTCGGGGTTTGCCTCGAGCGTCACCTCCGCGTCGCGGCTCACATCAAAGCGCCGGTCAATTTCGGCAAAGATCCGGCTCAGGCCCGTCGCTCCGAAAAACGACGGCGTACCGCCTCCAAAGTAGACCGTATCGACCTCGTAGCCAACGGCGCAGGGCGCGGATTCGCGGATGTGGGCGATGACGGCGTCGAGGTATCTTGTCATCAGCTCCTTGCTGCGCGCGCCGGGGATGGAGTAAAAGTCGCAGTATTCACATTTGCTGCGGCAGAACGGGATGTGGACATAGATGCCGAGGCTCTTTTTCCGGCTCTCTACAATCGGAATCCCGCCCACCGCGTGTACATTCTTATTCTTCATCGAGCTTCAACACCGCCATGAACGCCTCGGACGGCACCGCGACGGTACCGAACGTGCGCATGCGCTTTTTGCCTTCCTTCTGTTTTTCGAGCAGCTTCTTCTTTCGTGTGATATCGCCGCCATAGCACTTGGCGAGCACGTCTTTTCTGAGCGCCTTGATCGTCTCGCGGGCGATGATCTTGCCGCCGACAGCGGCCTGCACCGGAATTTCGAACATCTGCCGGGGGATATTCTCCTTGAGCTTTTCGCAGATCTTGCGCGCTCTGGCGTAGGCGTTGTCCGCGAACAAAATAAAGCTCAGCGCGTCGACGATCTCGCCGTTTAAAAGAATGTCGAGCTTTACAAGCTTCGACGGCCGGTAGCCCTCGAGCTCATAGTCAAGGGAACCGTAGCCGCGCGTCCTCGATTTGAGCGCGTCGAAGAAGTCGTAGATGATCTCGTTGAGCGGCATGGAATAGTGGAGCTCCACGCGCGTGGTGTCCAGATATTTCATGTCCTTGAACTCGCCCCGGCGATTGGTGCACAGATCCATAATCGCGCCCACATATTCCGGCGGCGTGATAAGGTTCACCTTCGCGTAGGGCTCTCTGGCCTCGGCAATTTCAGCCGGGTCCGGGTAGTTGAGCGGCGTATAGACCTCAACCTCCGTGCCGTCCGTCTTTGTGATCTGGTAGACGACGTTGGGCGCGGTCGTAATGAGATCAAGGTTATACTCCCGCTCGAGCCGCTCGAGGATGATCTCCATGTGCAACAGTCCCAAAAAGCCGCACCGAAAGCCGAAGCCGAGCGCGATCGAGTTTTCCTGCGTGTAGGACATGGACGCATCGTTGAGCTTGAGCTTTTCGAGCGCGTCGCGAAGGTCCTGATACTTGGACCCATCCGCCGGATATACGCCCGAGAAGACCATCGGCTGCGCCTCCTTATAGCCGGGAAGCGCTTCGGGAGACGGATTTTCTACCGTTGTAATGGTGTCGCCGACTCTCGTGTCGGAGACGGTCTTGATGGAAGCCGTGAGATAGCCGACCTCGCCCGCGCCGAGCGCATCGGACGGGCGCATGCCGAGCGGATGCAGATACCCGACCTCGACGACCTTGTAGACAGCGCCCGTCGACATCATCTTGATATCCATCCCGGGCTTTACCACGCCGTTTACCACGCGCATGTAGACGATCGCGCCGCGGTAGGAGTCATACTGGCTGTCGAAAATCAGACACTGCAGGGGAGCTTCGCGGTTGCCCTTTGGGGCGGGAACGTCGTTTACGATCATCTCGAGCACGGCGTGGATGTTGATCCCGTTTTTGGCCGAGATCTCGGGTGCGTCCATCGCCGGAAGGCCAATCACGTCCTCAATTTCGTGCTTGACCTCCTCGGGCCTTGCCGCGGGCAGGTCGATTTTATTGACGACGGGCAGCACTTCAAGGCCGTTGTCGATGGCAAGATAGGTGTTCGCGAGCGTCTGCGCCTCAATGCCTTGCGACGCGTCGACAACCAGCACCGCGCCCTCGCAGGCGGAGAGACTCCGCGAGACCTCGTAGTTGAAGTCCACATGGCCCGGGGTGTCGATGAGGTTCAGAACGTAGTCCTGCCCATTGTCCGCCCGGTAATCGAGCCGGACGGCGCGCGCCTTGATCGTAATGCCGCGCTCGCGCTCGAGGTCCATGGAATCTAAGATCTGGTCTTCCATCTCGCGCTTGTCGACCGTGTTGCACTGCTCAAGCAGCCGATCGGCCAGCGTCGACTTGCCGTGGTCGATGTGCGCGACGATGGAGAAATTTCGGATTTGGGAAAGGTCGGTCATATAACGCTTCCTCTTTCATTGGTAAGTCAAATTCTGTGTGGAGCTCAGTCTGCGGTATTCTCCGTCATGACCGTCTCATAGTGCGTGGCGGACGAGAAGTAGGCGTCCAGGATCGGGATACAGACGTTCGACAGATTGCCGCCCTTCGAGCCCTTTTCCACGTATACCGCGATGGCGATCTCGGGATCGTCCGCCGGGGCGTAGAGCACGAACGAAGCATGGTCGGAGCCGCCGAACGCGCCGGAGGACGTCGTGCCCTGCCACTGCGCGGTACCGGTCTTACAGGCGACCTTCACGGGGTAGTATTTGAAATATTCCTCTGCAGTACCTTCCTGCGTCGTCAGATACATACCTTCGGAGATGCAAAGCTTCGCGTCGTCGGACATCTCGAGCTGGCTTGCGATCTCCGGCTCGTGCTCCAGAATCAGGTCCTGATAGTCCCACGAGATGACGCGGGAGAGGAACGTCGCGGAATAGCGCGTGCCCTGATTGGCGAGCGCCTGCACGTACGAGCACATCTGCATCGGCGTAAAGCGGTTCAGGCTCTGGCCGATAACGGCCTGCAAAACGTCCGCGCCGTACCAGCCGGAATCCTCGTTTACGTACATTTCCTTTTTCGTCTCGGCGTTGGCGCGCATGCCGGTTTCCTCATCGAGCTCCACCCCTGTGGGCTCGCCGAGTCCGAGCGCCTTCGCGATCACGTCGAAGGGGTTGTAGCCGACCTCCTTCTGCGCCGTGTCATACGTCACGCGGCCAACTTCGTAGAAATAGTAGTTGCAGGAATGGGCGATCGCCTGCCGCATGTCGATGGGGCCGTGCGTCGCGCCGGTCGCGCGCGACCAGACGTAGCACTTGGGCTGGAACGAGTCGTAATACGTGTAAAGTCCCTGATCGGTGATGATATGATAGGGGCTGTAGTGGCCGTAGTCAATGGCGGCAATCGCCGTGACCATCTTGTAGATCGATCCGGGCGGATAGGCTGCGAGAAGGGCTCTGTTATATAAGGGAGAATACTCGTCCTCGCTCAGCTCCTTGAAATTCTCGCGGTAGGTGCTGAGGTCAAAAGTCGGATAGCTCGCGCAGGCGAGTACCTCGCCGGTTTTCACCTGCTGGACCACGACCGCGCCGCCCTCTGCGTCCTTGCCCTCCTTGTTTTTGCCGACGCCGTTTTCGCGCAGATCGAGAATGACCTTCTCGAGCGCCTGCTCAGCGGTGGCCTGCAGGGAGATATCGATCGTGGTTTCGACATTGTTGCCCGGCTCTGGCATTTTTGTATAGTATTCGCTTAACACATCGCCGGTCGTGGACACCGTTGTAATCTTGGTGCCGGACACGCCGTGCAGGTACTCCTCGAACGCCTTTTCAATGCCGCTCTTGCCGATCATCGCGTTCATGTTGTAATCGTCGTTTTCCCGATAGACCTCCCATTCGTCAGCATCCATCGCGCCGAGCGTGCCAAGCAAATGCGCGGCGTAGGCCGTCTTATACTCGCGCACCGTGCCGGACTGGACGATGACGCCCGGGATGCCGAGCTCCGCGACCGCAGCCAGAGACTCCGCGTCCACGTCTTCTGCGAGCATGTAGTTTTCAAGATTCGTCGCAACGCTTCGAAGCTCGAGCTCATAGCGTACAGAGATGACCTTGTACACATCCTCCTGCGACCAGTCGTTCGGAATTTTATACGCCTCGCGCAGGTTCCGCATCAGAGTCGACGCGGAAATGTCGAGGTCATAGTCCCGGTTGTTGAGGAACTGCCGGAAATAGGTCTGCCACGTCGTACTGAGGCTCTGCATGTCGTATTCATACGGCCGGGTATTTGTCACGGGGAAGTGGCTCTGGCACTCGATGCCGAGCTGCTCGCACATTTGCAGAAGCTTCAGAATGTTTTCATTCGCCGCGCCGGTGTTGGCCAGCACGTAGTTGATGATGACGATGTTATACGTTGCGCGGTTCGAGACCAGCACGTTGCCGTTCCGGTCCAGAATGCAGCCGCGCGCGCCTTCCACCGTCGTCTGATAGGTCATGGAGTCCGCGTCCGCCACAGCGCGCTCATCCGGGCTTACCGCCGCGAGCGTATACATGCGCAGCAGAAACACGCACATGATGGCGACGATCACGCCAATGAGCACGACCATACGGAATCTCGATCGTCTTGCCAAAAATCAAGCACCTGCCTTTCGAATTGCCCATGCGGCCAGGTATACCGGCGGGCACAGAAGAAGCGAGAGCCCCACCTGCGCCAGAACCGGAAGCAGTCCCTGGATGCCGATGGAGGATACCATACATTTGAACAAAAACAGAACCAGCTGGCAAAAAAGAAGGCACATCAGGCTCATGAGAAGTGCGGAAACCAAATTCCGCACAAGATACCGGTCGCAGAGGTACCCCGCCACCGCGCCGCAGAGCGCCAAAAGCACAATGTGCATCGCGCCGCCGTCCGCGCCGGAGAGCGTCCAGACAAGGCCGCACGCCATCCCGAACACGCACCCGGCCTCGCTCCCCACGTGCATTGAAACGCACGCGACCAGCACCGGCACAAAGCAGAGCTTCACGCCAAAAAACCGGGGCCGGCCGAAGCTCACGGTCTGCAATACCAGAATCAGCAGCACCAGCGCCGCGTATAAGCCCCACATCAGGGCATTTTTGTATCGTTCGCGCATGGTTTCCCGCCTTTCCGTCTGCCGGTTTTCTGCTTACTGATTTGCGTAATTTGTGATGATAAAAATCTGCTCGAGGTTATCAAGATCGCACGACGGACTCAAGGTCGCGTATTTGGCAACGCCCGTCTCGTCCTGGCTCGCGTTCGTGATATAGCCAAGCAAAAGGCCTCGCGGATAGAGCGTCGAGCCGGTCGTGACGACCTGATCGTCGTTTTTGATAATCGCATCGGTCAGCAGATAGTTCATGCGAAGGATGCTGCTGCCGTCGGGAAGATACGTGCCCTGCACCACGCCCGTGTAGCCGGAGGACGCGATGGACGCGCTGATTTCAAGAGACGAATCCATGATCGTCGTGATCGTCGCCCAGTTGACGCCGACCTTCGTGATAAGCCCTACGACCTGTCCGTTCTCCGTGACGGCGCACATGCCTTCTTCCAAGCCGGAATTTGTGCCCTTGCCGATGGTAAATGCGCTTTTATAGTCGGACGAGTCCCACGAAATGATGTAGGCCGAGACGAAGCTGTAGTCCTCGTGCTCCTCGCTGAGGCCCAGAAGCGTTTTGAGCTGCTCGTTTTCGCGCTGGTACTGCTCGGCCGTGCGCACGTCCTCTTCCATCTCCAGAATCCGCTTCTGAAGCTCGGCGTTTTCCGCTTTCAGCGCCTCGTAGCCGAAAATGTAGTTGTAATACCGCTCGGCCTGCCGGTCGATGGCGGCAATGCCGGTGCGGATCGGGGACAGAATCGTCCCTACGACGTTTTCGCCAAACGTCGCCCCGCTTGTAATGCCGAGAATGACGGCCACAACGACGGCCAGAACAACCGCGACAATCAGAATCGTCTTGAGCCGCGCCGTCCAGAAATTTCTTTTCAATCGATCACTTCCCCGCGCTAAAATCCAAGCGCCAAATCATCAAATCTGCCCTAAAATCTCCACGCCCGCGCTGCGCAGCATGCCGGCAAGCGTACAAACCGGAAGCCCCATCACGCAGAAATAGTCTCCATCCAAATGCGAGACAAACATCGAGCCGTAGCCCTGAATGCCGTAAGCACCCGCCTTGTCCATGGGCTCCTTCGTTTCAATATACGCGGCAATTTCCGCGTCTGTCAGCTCCCGGAACGTTACGTCCGTGCCCACAACCTGCGTTTTGCTCTCGCCGTCTGCGTGCACCGTAAGTCCCGTGTAGACCGTGTGCGTCCGGCCGGAGAGCATGCGCAGCATCCGCGCCGCGTCTTCTTCGTCTTTCGGTTTTCCGAGAATTTTTCCGTCAATGACGACAATCGTGTCTGCCGAAACGATCACATCGTCCGGATGCATGGCCGCAATTTTTGCCGCCTTCCGGGCCGACACCGCCGCCACCTCGTGCGCGGGCGTCTGCGACGGGTCCATCGTCTCGTCAATGTCCGCCGTCCGGACGGTAAAGTCTAACCCCATCATCGAAAGAAGCTGCCTTCTTCTGGGGGATTTGGATGCCAAAATAATCATGTTTTCGCCTTCTTATTCTACGCCTCTGTTGTAAAGACCTCTCGTGCAGCTGCCCGGCTCAAAGCGCGCGCCGGAGCGGTACTCCGAGAGCACCCGGTCGACCTCGCCCGCATTTTCCGTCGTAAATTGCAGCCGCAGGGCCCAGAGCCCCATGCCGCGGAACGTCTCTTTCTTGTCAAGAAGATACAGCTTCTTTCCGTTGAGGAGAATATTGCGGCACGTGCCGGGGTCCTTCACAATCGGGAATTCCTCTCCCATGCGGTCGGTGAGCTTCGTCTGCGTCGTCTGACACGAGCAGGTGCCCGTCCGGTTTTTCATCACGCAGTTTTCCATCAGCATCAGCGGCAGCCGCCCGTAGATCATGACCTCCGACGGAACGGCCTTTGACACGTCCCGAATCTGCGGCATCGTCATCTCAAAAGACAGCAGCTGCGAGTCCACACCGATGGTTCTTAAATAGTGCATCGCGCGGGAATTATAGATGTTGAGCCCAAAATCGCCGCGCACAGCAAAGCCCGCCGCCTTGGCGATCTTGATCTGCCCGAGGTTCCCGACGAGAAGCTGCCGCACACCCATCACATAGACGCTCTTGAGTTGCTCGGCAAGCCCCGGATTTTCGCCCGACCACACCACGCGCGGCAAAATCACCGCCAGCTGCGTCTCCACGCCGATCATCCGTGTCAGCTCCGGGTGCTCATAGAGCTCGGAGAGCGGCACATACAGAACCGCCGGCTTTTCCGAAATCAGCCGCGGCGTGATCTGCGAGGCCGAGCGCACCGCCACGGTCAGCTGGGGTTCCCCCGACATGCCGTCGTAGAGCGCGGGCTTGTTATACGCGTTCGTTTTGGGAAGCGCGACTCTTCCGCGCCTTGCCGTGAGCTCTGCGAGCACCTCCCGGCGCATCGCATTGATCGAAGACGCAGGGAGCATCAGCCCGGGGTCCACTACCGAGCGCACGAGCGTACAGGAATACGGCGTGCCGCCTGTCTTACGGAGCCGCGCTTCTAAATCATCCGCTGTCAGCGAATGAACCAAAGCCTGCTCGGGAACAGGGCCAACTGCTTTGCACACGTGCCCGTCCTCATCCTGCGCGGCCAGCTGCGCGGGCTCTCCCGCGCGCACCATCGCATAAAATTTGACCGGGACCCGCGGCGTTTCGCCTGATTCATACGTCGCGCGGGCGGCAGCGAAAAGCTCCTTGTCCGGGTTCTGCTCCTGCCGGGTGCCGAACATGTCCTGTCCGGTTTTTCCTTCGTAATAGCCCTGCGTGAAACCCTGGCGGGAAAAGACGGCTTCGAGCTCTTTCATATTTTCTTCCGTGACGCGCTTGCCGTCGATCGCCGAGCGGTAGGCCTTCGTCACAACGGCCACGTACTCGGGCCGCTTCATGCGCCCTTCGATCTTCACAGACGCAACGCCCATGCGCTCTAATTCCCGCACATGCTCGACCAGACAGTTGTCTTTCAAGCTCAGGGGATACCGCGTCGCCTCGAACCGGCCGTAGCCATACGGAAGCCTGCACGGCTGGGCGCACTGGCCGCGGTTTCCCGAGCGTCTGCCGATGACGCTCGAAAGATAGCACTGCCCAGAGTAGCACATGCAAAGCGCGCCGTGGACAAAAACCTCGATTTCCACAGGGCTTCTTCTGCAAATGTGCCGAATCTGCTCCATCGGAAGCTCGCGCGCCAGCACGACCCGGCTGCATCCGAGCTCCGCTGCGGCCACAACGCCCTCGAGCGAGTGAATCGACATCTGCGTCGACGCATGAATCGGCACCGACGGCGCAATCTCCTTGCACAGCTGCACCATACCAAGGTCCTGCACGATGAACGCATCCACTCCGAACACGGCCGCCGCCCGGATGACCTCCGCCGCGCGTGCCATCTCCCGGTCGGAGACGAGCGTGTTGAGCGTCAGATGCACCTGCACGCTGCGCACATGGCAATAGACAATCGCCTCCTGCAATTCGTCGGCGGAGAAATTCTGCGCGCCCATGCGGGCGTTGAACATATCATATCCAAGATAAACCGCGTTCGCTCCGTTCTGCACAGCGGCGCGCAGCGCCTCCATCGAGCCCGCGGGAGAAAGCAATTCGAGCATGTCGTTCTTCCTTCGTCAGTATTCCGGCCCCGTTTTTCGCAGGGCATAGCAATAGTACATTACATTGTATCACAAGCGGCCGAAAGAAGAAAGTAGTTCTGCAATTTATTTGTAAACTTTTTGTTCCTTTTATCAAAGCAAAAGGACTTCCCCCATTCCATAAGGGAAGTCCCAACCAGATATACGCCCCGTCCCCGAGATTTTCGCATTCTCCCCGGGACGCTCGTAGGGGCGAACGACTCTGTTCGCCCTTGGGCAGCCTCGAATTCGCCGGAGATTTGCGCATTTCGGAGGTTCTTTCCGCGGGCGGACAGAGTCGTCCGCCCCTACTAGCTCATTAATTCTAAAATTTTATTTCTGGATAGAGATGAGAAAGCTTAA
>CAKASQ030000040.1 GCA_916988195.3 Oscillospiraceae bacterium | reverse complement strand
CTCCGGAACTTTTGATAACGACAGTACGTTCCCCGCACGGCACAGAATAGGACCGTCTGGCGGAGCCTGAATATAGAGATAAAATGGAAAGGAGCGCTGTTATGAAGCGCAGTGAAATCAACAAAGCGTTGAAAGAGCTCGAGGCTATGTGCGCACAGGAGCATTGCTACCTGCCGCCTTTTTGCCATTTTACGCCTGAGGAATGGGAAAGCAAGGGGCACGAATACGACGAAGTGCGCGATTGCATGCTCGGCTGGGATATCACGGATTATGGTCAGGGCGACTTTGACCACTTCGGTTTTTCGCTTATCACGATTCGCAACGGAAATCGTGCCATGCCGGACAAGTATCCGAAGGTCTATGCGGAAAAGCTGCTGTATCTGAGGGAAGGGCAGTACGCACCGAACCATTTCCACTGGTTCAAGACTGAGGACATCATCAACCGCGGCGGCGGCAACGTATTGATCCGGGTGTACAATCGTCTTCCGAATGAAGAAATCGATTATGAATCTGACGTGGAAGTCCACACCGACGGCAAAAGCTATACCGTTCCGGCCGGAACGCAGATCCGGTTGAAACCGGGTGAAAGCATTTTCGTTTATCAGGGGCTGTATCATGATTTTTCGGTTGAGCCCGGCACTGGTCCCGTCCTGCTGGGCGAGGTCAGCCAGTGCAACGACGACAACACCGACAACCGCTTCAATCCGCCGGTTGGCCGTTTTCCGAAGATCGAGGAAGATGAGCCGCCTTACCGGCTGCTCTGCAATGAGTATCCGGCGGCAAAAGACTGACGGATGCTGACGCTGCAAAATGAAAACCTGACGCTGTGCGTCGATCCGTTCGGCGCGCAGATGATGGAGCTTGGCTCCAAACAAGGAACACAATTTCTCTGGAACGGCGACAAACAATACTGGCCGGACCGCGCGCCGGTGCTGTTTCCGTATGTTGCGCGCCTGACAGATGGCTGCTATACGCTCTGCGGCGAACGTTATTCGATGGATATCCACGGATTTGCAAAGGATTCTGTTTTCACTATCGAAGAGCAGTCTTCCGATTCTGTTACGTTCTGTCTGCGGCAGACACCGGAAACGCTGCGGCAGTATCCGTTTCGCTTTACATCCCGGGTACGCTATGCGCTGCGCGGCTGGACGGTCCATGTGACGTATTCCGTCTGCAATGAGGACGAAAAGGAGCTGCCGTTCGGCATCGGCGGACATCCGGGATTCCGGGTTCCGCTGACCGGCAGCACTGGCTTTGAAGACTATAAACTGTGCTTTTCGCAGTCATGTCTGCCAGACCGTATTGGCTTTACCGGAGACTGCTATCTCAACGGCCAGACAGAATGCTTCCCGTTGGAAGGCGGCACGACCATCCGCCTGCGTCACGAGCTGTTCGATGAGGATGCGATCGTGCTGAAAAATATGGCACGGTGCGTGAGCCTGTGCTCGGAGAAAACGGGCAAATCGGTGACCGTAGCCTATCCGCAGATGCCGTATCTCGGTATCTGGCATATGCCGCACACGGATGCGCCGTATGTCTGCATTGAGCCGTGGGCGTCGCTTCCGTCGCGGCAGGACGTGGTGGAGGAGCTGAGCTGCAAGAGCGATCTTATCCATCTTGCGCCGGGAGCAAAGTATGAGAATCAATGGAGCATTACAATTACGGAGGAAAAAGAATGTATGATGTAGTTGCGCTTGGTGAGCTTTTGATCGACTTTACGACGCAGTCTATCGACTCGGACGGCTATCCCACAATGGCCGCGCATCCGGGCGGGGCCCCGGCGAATTTCCTTGCGGCGATCGCCAAATTCGGCGGGAAGGTGGGGATGCTCGGCAAGATCGGCACGGATACGTTCGGAAAACTCCTGACCAATACGCTGCGGGGAGCGGGTATCGAGACGAAAGGGCTCGTGGCGGCGGACGACGTGTTCACGACGCTGGCATTTGTGACGCTGGACGCGAACGGCGACCGCGAATTTGCCTTTGCGCGCAAGCCCGGCGCGGACACGCAGCTTCGCTTTGACGAGCTGGATCTTTTGCTCATCGACGAGACGCGCGTGTTCCACTTCGGGACGCTCTCGCTCACGGGCGAGCCGGCGCGGACAACGACGTATCGCGCCGTGGAATATGCAAAGGCACACGGCAAGCTCGTCACCTACGATCCGAACCTGCGCAAGCCGCTGTGGAACGATCTCAATGAGGCGAAGGAGCAGATGCTCTGGGGCCTCCGGCAGGCCGACGTGGTGAAGATCAGCGACGAGGAGGTCGAGTTCCTGTTCGGCCTCGGCGTGCAGGACGGCGCACAGTATATTCTTGACCACTATCCGGTGAAGCTCGTGTTTGTGACGTGCGGCGCGGACGGCTGCTGGTTCCAGAACTGCAGCGCAAGCGGCCATGTGGACAGCCTGAAGGGCATCACGGTTGTGGACACGACCGGCGCGGGCGATATTTTCGGCGGCAGCGCCGTGTGGAAGCTGCTCCAGACCGGAAAAGCGCCGGAAGCTCTGGATGAGGCGGAGCTGCGCGTGATCGTGTCGTTTGCCTGCAAAGCTGCGGGACTTTCCACAACGAAGCATGGCGGCATTTCGAGTGTGCCCGATTCTATATCTTAGACCATAATAGTTACCGAAGTTGACACTCGGATAAATCCTCCTTCCAGAGAAAACCGGAAGGAGGATTTTGTATATACTGGAATTTAATATTCCGTTTAGCACATTGCTACTGTGAAATAAGGAGACAAGCATACCCCAGTGAAGGAGAGAAAGCATCCATGCTGGGCATTGGAGAGTTTTCTCGTTTTATCCATACAGCAAAGCCTTTCTGAGTTATCATTTCCATATGTAGTCGATTATTTGTGCAAGCATGAAACCGGCTGTGACTATTTACGTTTTTTTAGACCAAACCGATGCAGAAATCCTCCCGTATACCGTCCTGTTCGCCAGAAAACAGACGGATACGGAGGGTGAATCATGCAATATAGAAATGACGGAAGCCGTGAAGAATATCAGATTCAGAACCAATTTACCGCCTATCTTCAAGTCGCGCTGAAGCGGAGAAAGAATGCCTACCTTTCTCAGCGTCACAGACAGCAACAGCATGAACGACCGATGGAACCTGACCGGCAGCCCATCTCGGCAGAAGCATGGGAAGATGAATACTTCCGAAGAATGGAGCTGCTGATGGAGTACAGAGCAGTCCTCGAAGCACTTGACCAGCTTCAAAAGCGTGAACGATATATTCTGCTGGCGAGAATTCTGGAGGAGCGCTCGTTTACCGAGCTCGCACAGGAATTACAGATTGGATATAAAGGCGCGGCTGCGATCTATTATCGCGCACTGAGCTGCATTCGGGAGAAACTGGAGGAGGAAACATGAATTTCTACGAGCTTCTGATTCTTGCCAAAAGCGGAGATAACCTCGCGAACGAGAAAATTCTGGCAATGTACCAACCATTACTGACCAAGGAATCCGTTATTGACGGTGTATGGGATGAAGATCTGTATCAAGAGCTTTGCATCCAGCTTTTCCTTTGCATCCGTAAATTCCGTATGTGACCTGTTTCATCTGCGAGGAGCGCCCTTCGGGGCGCTCTTTTCTGTATAGAAAAAATGCTGCCGGAACGTAAGCCGGCAGCATTTCTGACGATTTGTGGTTTTTGCAATCAGCGGCAGGAACTTAGCAGCGCCGTCGTCTTCAGGCTGGCGCCCATCAGGTCGCGCTGGGCCTCTCTGGACATCTGACAGGTCGGCGTCAAAAATGCCAGCGCTTTCTGAATCTGCTTGAGATCGGCGGCAGACACCCGGCCTGTGCGCAGATGCTCCAGCACGCGGGTATAAGAATCCTTCAGTGCGGCGGATACAGCCGGACGAAGAAAGTAGTTAGAAATCAACCCGCCAATCAAAGCGGCTTCGTTGTCGGTGTACTGCATGATGTGCCTCCTCGTCGTGGTGTCAAACAAACGAGAGTATGATACCACAAGCTGCTGGGGCTGGCTATACGCGAAGTGACGAAATATGCGATAAAAAATCGGCACAATTCGGACTTGACATTGGCCATGGTATAAGAAGACCGTGCGGCTTTTTGAAACCGCACGGTCGCTGCTATTATTCCATTCAAAAGAGATGGTCAATGATGACTATGGGAGATAGGGTATTGGTTTTCACGCCTGCAGCAGCCAACCATAACCTTTGCGGCAATTCAGTATGTAATCGACATAGACCGTATCATCCTGAATCTGATAAAGAATCAGATACCAATTCGCAACAAACATCTTGTGATATTTGTTCGCCGGCATGAAGTCGGCTTCAAAAAATGGATAACGGTGCGGCAGTTTGGAAAGGCTGTGGATCTCTCGGATGCGCTGCGTTTTCTTTTCAGGCGCTGCGTCCTTGCTCACGTTGGCAAGGAACCGGATATGCGATGCAAGCATCCGTTTCGCGCGGTCAGGAACAATGACGGTCTAGGTCTGTTCTTTTGCCATGGCATCAGGCTCCTGCAATCACACTGTCCAGATACGCATCCAATTCATCGACGGTGCAGCCGGTTCTGCCCGCAAGCCGGTCTTCCTCCACAGCCAGAAGTTCTTCACGGAGTTTCAGCATTTTCTCCCGGCGATTGAAGGATTCAATATCCATGACGACCAGATCGCCCTCGCCGTTTTTGGTCAGATAGACCGGTTCTGCCGTTTTTCTGCACAGTTCTGCGATTTCATTGTAGTTCTGGCGAATAGCCGCCGACGGACGAATATTCATACTCTCGCCTCCATATAGCATGATTTTGATTTCATTACATCCTAATTATGCTATCTTGTCAACCGGCCTCTCCAGCATCCAGTATCACTCCAACAGCTTCGCGTAATTCCGGCGGGCATAGACCACTCTGGCAATCGTCACGCGCTTTTCTGTCTCGGACACCCAGTAAAGCATCATGTAGTTCTCAACGAGCAGCTTGCGATACTCATGCTTTAACGGACGCAGCGGCGCATAGGCTGGCTGCGCATCTGCATTGATCACCATCAGATACTCCTCGGTGAGATGCTCATAGCGCCAGCTTGCGTGTAAAAAATGCTGTAACAGCGCACGGGAAAACTCCATGCTGAACGAGCGCGTCTGGTCGGAGTCCTCCGGGATCAGATCGGGAAAGTCTGTCGTGGCTGCGGAAAGCGCATCCAGCAGAGCATGAAGCTCCGGGATGGAGAACCTTCCGTTTATCGACGCAACGCACCAGTAGTCATAGTCTTCTACCATCCTGCACAGCTGAATCGGACGCTGCAGCAGCGTTGTCAGGTGCTTCGAGAGAATGGATGTGCAATCTTCCCAGCACAGAAGGACTGCGCCAGTGATTCTGGATTGACTCATATAGAACCTCCATTTTGGGCCAGCTGTTCCTGCAGAAATGCAAGCAGCTGGCGTTGATTGTGTTCAAACTGTTCCTGAAATAGCTTGCTCAGGTCATAATTCCAGTAGCGGTAAAACAGAAACTGGAACAGCAAATGATCGATCTGCGCAGGCGTCATCTGCCGGAGCAGCTTGCCGTACTGCCGGATCGCTGCGTAATCGGCTTTCACAAAGCGGCGGGCATCCTTGGAGAAGTTCTCATAGAACCAGTCGCTGACCCGGACGCGGCCTTTGCCGAAGTGATCGGGATAATCTGTGCAGAGAAAATACTCAAAGTCCTTACCGCGCCGCCCTGCATCCACGGTGAATGGGTACAGTCGGCAGGTGCGCGGCCGATGTGCATAGACGCTGCAATGATTCCCGTTCAGGAAAATGCAGTGTTGATCTTCACCTGCGGTGTTCAGCAGGAAAATCGGGAAATACGGTTCCAGCGGCATGGAGTGCGCATATTGTGCGCAGATATCTTCCGGCCTGACGGCTTGCCCTTCGCTTTGAAAATGAAGCGCAAGCAGATAAACATCGTAGGGCTCCAGCATGACCTTGTTTTCCACGTGCCGGCAGCACGCGCCGCACCGTTGGCACTGGAACGCGATCTTCTGATTTCCGGAAACCGGGACGATCTGTTCGTTCATAAAACCTCCTATGGAAAAACCGCAGCCACAAAAATTGTGGCCGCGGTCGGCGGGTCCGGCGGCAATCAGACGGGAGATCGCCGCCGGTGTTTTATTCATGCAGCGACGGCCATCAGAATTGACGCCGCAACTGCCGCTTGAAGTGGAGAAAACCGCACATGGTAGTGGGTATTCAGCGTTTCAAACTTTGCTTCCTGTTCATTTTGCACCTGGATGGACGTGACCAGTGAGGTCAGAATGAACTGCCCTTCGTGGTCGATGAGCGCGCTGCTGCCGACCTTCAGCGGCCGGAGCAGCCGCCCGTGGAGCATCCTTGTGTGCTGATCCTTCATTTTGTCGCCTCCTTCCCATCTCCGCGGAACCGCAGATAGGCGGAATACAGACTTTTGAGCATCCGGCGTACACGCCGCGGGTCGAGATTGTACCGCGCGGCGATCTCCGCAATGCTGTACCCATGCAGGCGCAGCAGCGCAAACGCGGCCTGCTGCGGTGTTCCGCATTTTTGCAGCTCCGAGAAGAAATATGCTTCGGGCAATTCTGCGTCGCAGACGGTCTCTCTGCGGCCGTAAAGCGCGCAGTAGGCTTCCTCTGCCTGCCTGCGCCGGCTCTCTCCGCGCTTCCACGACACAATGCTTTGCTGCATCGCGCGGTAAGCGACGGTGGAGAACGAAAAGCGGCGCAGATAGGCATGGGAACAATAGCGTTCCACAGCGCGCAGGTAGCCCATAACGGCAAGATCGTAATATTCGCCAGGATCATACCGCTGCTCCTGCAAAAACGCATAGACCAGCTTGTGATTCTTTTCGGCAAATCGCATCTGCCGTTTGCTTAGCGGAGCAAGCTTTGTTGATTGCTTTTGTTTAGAGTGGCAGCTCGTCGCGTTCGCCGTCAATGACGCCCGGATAGGAAAAGTGGTCGCCGTTGTCGGCAAGCTCCAAGGGAGCCGTGCCGGTGAGTGATTCCACATCGGAATTGTAGTTCTCCACACGCTGTGCCAGAAGCGATTTGACCTGCTCTTTGAAATTTGCTGCGTAGCTTTTAACAGCCGCAAGACCTTCCCCCTCAAGATCCCGTACCTTTCGGAACGTGGCGACACTGTAGGTATAGCCACCACTTTCCGCGCGTTTCAGACCGATCTCCACGATGGCGGAATAGCTGGGGCGCCGGCGGGCAACAAAGGCGAGGTTCATGAAATCATTGAACGGGCGCAGGCTTGTGGGCGGCAGGGAGAGCTGCAGCGGAAGATACTCGCCGCTGCGCAGCAGATAGATCTGCCGCATATTTTTGCAGGCTTTTCCGCTGCCGTTTGCCGTACTGCCGAATTGGTTGAATGCACAGGCTGCGCAGACGCCGCCCGGTTCACCGTAGCCCTGCTTGCCGTCGAAGGACTGGCAGAATGGCGGCACGTTGTCGTCGTACTCGCTGCCCTCTGGCCAGTAGGCGTTGGCGAGATGGTGATAGAGAATCACGCCGACGAGCTTGCGCTCATAGTCGGGGTTGTCCGGGTCATCGCCGCGAATCTCAAACTGCAGATTTCCGCCGCCGGGGATCTTGACCCGCTGCATGGTCAGCTGTAAGCCTTCCATATCGTCGGCAAGATCCTCACTTGAAAAATCGCTGTCCAGCGCTGTGGGAAGTACAAAATTCTGATACACATCAACTGCGGTGTTATTCTGAATACTCATAAAGAAAACTCCTTTTCAAATTTTACTGTCTGCCGTCATGCGGCAAGTTTTGTGACCTGTGTCTGATTGATCTTTTGCAGCAGCAGCGGCGACATCGTCATCACGCTGTAGCCGATCTCCTCCAGCTTCGTTGCGCGGTCATAGCTTTCAACATCCTGACTGAACCGCGTGACAGCGTTTGCAAGACCGTAGAGCGTAAAGTCTCCGTCTTCAATCAGATGCTGCAAAACACCCTTGCCTTCTTCCTCTAAGATACCGAAGCTGGAACCGGCGAGCTTGACAAGACCGGGCAGGTCCTGCGTGTTGAGCTGCGCCTGCTTGCTTTCCCGCATCCGCTCCAGAACCGTCGAGAATCTGGCTTCGTCAACGGCAGCGCGCACAGTGTCCTGAATCTTCAGGACAAATGTACGATCCTCGGCGTCCAGCGTCTGCTGGGAATAGAGGGCGAAGTTTACATCCGTGGTGTTCACGCGGCCGATGTGCGCCCGGCGGGTGCCGGCTTCATTTACAACCATGCCGTTGGAGCATACCAGCCGGTAAATGAGTGGCTGAATGTTGACGGCACCAAGTCCTGTCTCGCTGTTGGAGATCATAATGCCGGCCTGCACAATATCACCGGGAATAACCTCTGCCTGCAAGCGCGGATTGACAACTTTTAGATACATCCGGTCGTCAGTGATCTCGCAGCTTTCAAAGCGTGCGCCCTCCATTTCGCCAATGATGGGAAGAACAACGCGGGCGATGTCCAGATTGTCGATGCGGCGATAGCGGTTGCTGAGAAACGCTCTGGCCTTGCCGTCCATCGTGCGCAGCAGCTTCTGCTCCGGTTCTTTCTGGAACCAGCGGTTGACGTTGTAGCTCAGAAGCGCGGGATCGCGCTGGAGCATCCGGTCATAATACTTGCTGGGAATGTCCAGATAGGTGCCGATCTGCTGGTGTGCGGTCTGCTGAATTTCCAGTGGCTCGATCTGGTCGATACCCTCGCGGTCGAGCACACGGATCACAGGGCTGTCGCCATATGTATCCATGTACAGACGGTCGGTTGCGACCAGATAGTCTGCCTTTGCCTCCTGCTGGCGCAGGATCTCGCGGCTCACATCCTGAATACTGCGTCCGCTTTTCATTCGTGTTTTCGCTCCCTTCTAAAAAATTACCATGATACGGCGATCTCACTGTCATGAACGCTTGCGGTCAGGCCCTCGCTTTCCAGTACCTGTCCCAGACGCGGCCAGTAGACCTTCGGCGGGAATGCGGTCAGATGCTCCTGCGGAACATCCCGCGTGTCGTCGTCTTCGTGGATACACACGCTGCCGTCTTCTTTCAGCGTCAGGCTGCTGTGGCTGCGGGAATCCAGATCGGCGATTACACGCTCCAATACTTCACGTCCCTCCACGTCATACCAGACCTGCGGATCGACCGGCTGCTGGTTCGGCGGCGTCGGCGCATCCATACGCGGCTGCACCGGCACGACCTTCAGGAGATTACAAGAGAGATTCCCGTTGCGGTCGATCTGAACGTCCGCATAGTCATATTCTTCAATACCATACACGCGGATACGCCCGGTGCCGCCCTGCATAACGAGCGCAGTTGGGTTCCCGGTTGTCCATTCCCAGCGGGCGCTCGGATAGACTGATTTGAGATACGCGGAGATCCGATGGTTGACGTGCCGCAGCAAAAGCTGCATGGCGTCGGCATTGGTCTGCGCCGTACTGTAAAGCGATGCTTCCCGCTGCTTTCTGGCGTCGTGTTCCTTCTTCCGGTATCCGCGGATGGAATCCCACGCGGGCTGAAGCTGGAACATGACCACCCACAGGCCCCACGCCGTAAAGGTCAGGAGCAAAAGCGGGACGAGCCATGCGCCGCGCACCAGCGCTAAAATCGCAATGACCACACCGATCAGGACGGAGACACTTCCCCAGAGGGGGCTGGATCGTTTCATAAAATTAAGCCACCTTTCAAAATTCTTTCGATAAAATAAAAAAAGAGGAACCGCACCGACGAATCATTTCTGAATCATCTGGTGCGGTTCCTCTTCCGCTGCGCCGGTATTATTCCGGCAGTTCTTCCCGGTCGCCGTCGATCTGTTCGGCGGTGACTGGAAAAACCTCTGTTTCATTCTGCACTGGACGGACTGTTTCCCGCTTTTGCGGAACAGGCGCCCAATCGTCCAATCTGAGCTTCAAGCGTTTATCCTTTGTGATGCCGTCTTTTTTTGTGAACTCTTCCAGTTCCAACGTGCCGCTCAAAAAGATAAAATCGCCGTTACTCAGACTGCACTTTGCAAGCCGCTGCGCCATGTAGCCCCATGCCCACACGTCAACAAACTGTGTGTGCCGCTGCGAACCGAAGCCGACATACTCGGCTGCGGAAAAGCGGACATAGGGTTCGCCCTTGGCGCTGTGCTGCAATTCCGGGCCTTGCGTGATCAGCCCGATGAGACTTGCTTTTGCCATAACACTCCTTTCTGCCACCGGCATGAATATCTATATAAAAAATGCCGGCAGCGACATCTACCCCTTGCGGGCAAATACCATGCTACCAGCACTCAAATACAAACCTGACCAACGTGTGCAATGTGAGAAGCCCCACGCACAGACCATACGGTCTGCGTTCCGATGAACTGCACAAATATCAATTACATGAGTATAGTAGCACAATATATTGTAATTGTCAATTATGTTAAAGCTATATATAGATTTCACGATGGACGAAGAATACTCTCTACTTATAAAATAGGGCGGCAATACGATTTTTCTGCAAAATGCAGAAAAAAGCGGCCGCAGATCTGCGGCCGCTTCGGTTATGCAACTGTGATTTTTGCTTTATCGCAAAGCAGATGCTGTCCAATTCAGGATCAGCTCGGCAAATGCGATTGCTTGTTTTGCATGATGCTCCTCGACAGTCAATTCGTTTGGATACCGTGTCATGGTACCAAATGGCGTTAGGGCATCTGCAGCATCGCCGATTGCATCCGGGATGGAGATATAGTTGTGAATCTGATTCAGCAGAAAAGAAAGATCGTGGCTTTTGGGAATCCCGGTGGGCCAGTGCAGAGAGACAATCACAGCCTTGATCGCTTTTTCCGCAGACTGCTGGCAGTGGTAGCAGACGATTTCGAGCGGCTTGGGATGATAGTTTTCAAAAAGATGCCGGGCAACGCCTAAATCTTGCGCGGCATAGTCAATCCACTGTTTAACTTGCTGATCCATAGAGCAGAACTCCTTTGTGGAATACCTCGTTTTCTACGGTGAACTGATTCTTACGTTCGTCAAAGCGGCTTTTTGTGCCAACCAGAATATCTACGGGGCGCTGCTTCACGCCGCGAATCGCTTTATATGCAGAAGTGGCTACGGCGTGAAGATCTTTCTCGTTGTCATCTACAATAATGTAGAAGTCAAAATCGCTGTCGGCGTGCGCGGTACCATTTGCAAAAGAGCCAAACAGATAAACGCCAATCGGCTTGATCTGATCGACAAGCTTTTGCTTTATGACTTCAATCTCATCAATGGGCATGGAACGCACCTCCTCATTGTTTTCTAACTATAGTATAGCAAACTGCGGAAAAATAATCAACGAAAACAGGTAGACAACAATTTCAAGAAACCAAGAGGTTTAGTCTGCCGATTCCTCGCAATCGAAAGACACGGGTTCAATTTTCTCGACTGCCAATGCACATGGCTGCGGCAAGTGTGCGGTCTTGACTTCACTTGGAATTGCGGAAAGCGGCAAATAGACCCGATAGGCTTGCCCCACAGACAGCTGCTTGTTCTTTTCTATGCAGAAGACAAGCTGTTCGCCGTCTGCTTTTTGCAGCGCGACCCTGCGCTGCCGCTGAAACGGAATGCTGGAAACTGCAAGACAGACACCGTCTTCTGCATGATAGTGCCCATTTACAAGCAGTACATAAAGCTCCGTACAGCGAACGCCGCAAAAAAACAAAAGCAATGCGCTGAGGATCAGAAACGTCCGGTCGCCGGAGAACGCAGAAACGATGGCTGCAGCCAGAAACGGCAGGCAGAGCAGCATCGACAGCAGCCACTTCTGCAGCAGCGGCGCGGGCCACGCAAGGAGCTTTTTCATATTCAGCACCGCTCGAAGACGATCTGCTTGTGCAGATAAAGATTTGCGATTGCCGCCGAGACAGGGCGTGCCTGCCGGGAGGCTGCCATCAGGGTAGGCAGATTCTCGCTGGTGGTTAACTCATCGTCATACAGGCAATCCATGAGCTGCTCGTCGGAGCGGAGCGTCCGCACACCGCGCTCTGCACATTTGATCAACTCCGCACTGCTGAGAAGCGCCCGATTTGCCAGATGCACGATCTGCCGTTCCTCTGCGCTATGCTTCGGACGGGAGAACAGGCAAATTGCTTTAGAGAACGGTGCACCGTCCCAAATCCAGAGCTTCAGAAACGCGCCGAGCCGCAGAAACGGATTTGCAGATACCGGTGCGATATACAGACGCGAAAGCAGATCATAGAGAGCTTCATACTCGCTGCCACCGCGCCCCTCCGCGACCAGCCCGCGGGTGACAAGCCTGTCAATACAGTCATCCAACGTCCGGCGGGACGTAAACGACAGCCCGCGCGTCAGCTTCAGATAGGCGTCCACGATCTGGCTGCGTGACAGGATACGCCATGCAAGGCTGCTCCAGACGGTCATTTCCTGTACGTCGAGCATATATTCCTTCCGTCCTACGATGACAACGGGATATTTCTTGCCGTCCAGTGTGCGATGACATTTGAAATGCCCAACGGCTGCGTATTTCGTGTATTCCATAACAGTACCTCCAATGTGCTTTTATTTTTCTTTTACGGGTGTGCCAGAAGAATTTCAACAAGCGATGTCGAAAGCGTCCAGAAAATCCGGATCGCTGCGGAGCTTCTTTGCCGCGCGGGAGATCCATGCGCCGACATTATTGGAACTGGTGTGATAGAGAACCGCAATGTCCTTGCAGTCAAAGCCCTTCGTTTTCAGAACAAGCGCGTCAATACCGAGCTTTGCGACACCGCGATAGTGCTTCTTGCAGGAATTAAGCACCGCACCGGCATCCACACTGGAAAAGTGCGCATGGTCTGTGCATACCGGCGTTGGGAGACCTGCGTCCGGGTCGTCCAAGGACTGCTCGGAGATATATTTCCGCCAGCTTGTCTGTTTACGGCAGCAGTCGATCAGATGGTTGCGGATGACCGTGATGGCATAGGTCTTGAACGATGTGCCGCCATGGTAGCTTGCCGCTGCATGGCAGAGCGCAACGCACCCCTCCTGAAAGAGATCGTCATATTCCATATGGCAGTTGCTTTTGGGGACAAGCCTTGCAATCGTCCAGTGGACAAATTCCAAGCTGTTTTCTACGAGCAGTTGCTGTTCAGCGGTCAACACGATGCTGCTTCGATCCATTTTGTTCCACCTTCCTTTGTGCGTTCAAAAATTCTTTGCAGAGTGATATGACCTGGTCACAGCGATACTCCGAGAAGTTGGCAATATGTGCGTCCGCTTCCGGGATGCCGAGCCGGACGCACAGCCATGCGTAAGCATCCTGTTTGCGCATGAAACCTTTCTCCCAAAGCTGGTTGAAGGTCCGATGTGCCTGCATCCGCTTCTGCCGGAGCTCTTTGTTGGCAAGAGTCCCCATTGGAAGTCCGGTCGCCTTGTGCGCCTGTACATAAGCGTCGCAGGCGGGATACCGGGAGCAGACGTACAGTTTCGCTGTCCGGTCTTTCGTGTGGATGCCATAAATGCTGCTGGCCGGGCGAAGCTGCGCCGGCGCGTGGCAGTATGGACAGGTAATGTGGGCTTTTTTCAAACTGAGATCCTCCTATGTATTATTCAGAAGGAAGAAGAGAGAGTATCTGTAAACAGCAGCTTTCATCGTCTGACAGGCACCAGTTGAGGTACAGCGCATAAATGTCCTCGAAGGCGATGCGGGAAAGCTGTCCGCGGCATTCCGTTGGGTCAATCCGCTGCGCAGTGAGGCGTTCATATTCGGCAGCGGAGATCAGAACAGGCTTGCCGCTGGCATCTGCGCTCATCAGATAACCGGAACACGGCGAATGACATTTGCAGACACCGCAGGAGACGAAGCAGGCACTTCGCCAGTTCCCGCGGCAGGCGGTTAGAAATTCTGCAAGCTGCTGGATGGTTGTCCTCATAGGTTTGTCCTCCAAATCCTTCTACTTTAATACGCACCGCAAAACGACAAAAAGACCACTTGAACCTGTGAATTTTCTGTAAATTATGAAAAAGCACCCGGTCAGCAGCTGCTGATCGGGTGCAAATTTCAGCCAATGATCCAGAACGGCCCGCCGGAACCGGCGGCTTTGCTGGCTTCATTCAGAATGATGGACAGCTCCCAGCTCTGTTCGCTGCGCGTCCGGCTGGCTGGATCGGCAACGAGGATCTTTTCATCTTGGACGCCGCGCAGCACGATGAAATGCCCGGACGAGGTAAAATGCCCAGCGGACATGATGGCGATGACCAGCTTGCCGCTGGAAAGCGCGTCCGTGATCCGCTGCGGCTCTGATGCCGTGCAGCCGGAGACCGGCAGCCCCCACGCTTCGGCTGCCGCCGGGATGAGTGCATGATACGAACCGCTTCCGCTGCACCAGTAGCCGTGCTCATATGACCACTTTGCCATCTCCACGGGATCGACCAGATCGTCCGTGAGCGAGGACACCACCATTGCCATAGCAGTTGGGCCGCAGCCGTAGCCGCCGATATTGTCAGTGCCATAGGGTTTATTCGCGTAGCGTTCATCGAGCTGGTTGTAGTAGACGACCTCCGTGCCGCCATCCGTATAGCGGATGTTTCCAAGCGCAGGGATCGTGAAGTTGCTCTCCGACGAGGATAGATTCTGAAACAGACCGTCGCCCAGAAACAGGCTGAGATTCTCGGCAAAGTTCTGCGCAAGCGTTTTCTGCTCGGCGGTCAGATGAAAAATGGAGTCGGCAAAATACGCTTCGCCGCGATAGGTCAGTGTGTAGACGCGCACCGTCACCTCGCGAAGCGCTGTTACTTCTTCGCCATCTTCATTGAGAGCGGTTTCTTCTACCTCGCGCATTTCGTCCTCATAAGTATAGTCGTACAGTTCACCAATACCAGAGCGCAGAAGCTGCTTCATATCCTCCAGAGAAATGGCGGCAACGTCCGTATCACGGTATGCACAGTATTGCGAGATGAACAGGTTGACGTTGTTGATACGCTCATCCTCATATGGGTTGACGATCTCGTACTGATCGGCGCTGGACGCGGCAAAATCGTCCGCGATCCGCTGCTCGGCATCGGCAATACCACTTCCAAGCAAGTCGCTGACCGCAAATGCGATCTCATTCATGTTTTCGGTGATTGCAGCCTGATCGTTCAGAATGGTGGTATCGCCGGTGGTCTGCGCCGTGCCGCCGAAGATCAGCGTCGGTAGCATCACGAGGAACAACAGCGGGATCGCAAGGATGGCGAGCAGCGCAAGGAGGATCTTCTTCCCATGCTTGGCTGCCGCGATTGCAGCGCTGGCAGCCGCGCCGTAGGGACCGCCGAGGGCGGTCCCATTTGCAGCTGCGACCGTGATCTTGCCGGCTTTTGCGGCGCCTTCCACGACCTTTGCGGCGGTGCTGCCGATCTGAACGGCTTCGTCCAGTCCGGACTGCCGATTTTCATTTACGCCCATTCGAGTACAAAGACGACCGACATGATCTCCTGCCCGGTCACAGGCTGAGAAACGGCGGATACGACGGCATCATAGTTGATGGAGAGCGCGTCTGCTTCTTTGACCGTCCACGGCGCGGCCAGCGTGAAGACCTCGGAATCTCCGGTTTTGCTGGTCTCAGACGAATTGATCTTGAAACCGACCTGCTTGGCATCCACCTTGGCCTTTGCCATATTGGTCGAATACGGCACGAACTCCCAGCCATTTTTGCTGGTAACGCTGACGGAAGAAACTTTCACATCACCGGTGGAATTGTTGACGATGGAAGCAGCGGCGACATAGACCTTGCCGGTTTCATCCACAACGAGCGGCAAGGTGGCCGGAACTGTCACCGAAAACAACTCAGTAATTTCCCAGTGCGCATAGTACGTTGTTGCGGCGATTTCCTTGAAAACAGTGTTTGCCGTAACTTCTGTACCGCCGTCTTTCTCCGTAAACCAGCCTAAAAATTCTGCATTTTTGCGAGTTGGCTCGGTCGGCAGTAACAGCTTTTCCCCGTAAGTCTGCTCGGTCGTTTCGCTCTGACCGGTGCCCAGATCCCATGTTACGGTGTACTTGTTGGCCTCAAACTGTGCGTAAAACGTTGTGCTGGCTGTGATCGAAGTGACGGTGTTGTAGAGCTTGCCGCCTGTTTTGGCCGTGTACCAGCCCTTAAAGCTGTGTCCCTTTTTGACAGGGAGCGATGCGGGGATCGTCGGCTTGCTGTTCGGCTGAACAGTTTCACTGTACGTTGCTTTGCCGTCAATCGTACCGCCGTTGCCGCCCGCGTCCCAAGTGACGGTCAGGCTGACCGTTGCGCCGCAGTCGTCACATTTGCCATCGCCGTTGGCATCCACATGGTCGGCGTATTCTTCACTGGAAGCCTTACAAACCGAGCAGGTTTTCGTGCGCTTGTGCTGGGTATCGCTTACGCTTGACCACTTGCCGTAAGTAAAAGAATGGCCAGTGTACTCATAGTCGCTGGTGGAACAGGTCGCGCAGCTTTTCGTGCGTCTGTGCTGGCTATCGCTGAAATTTGCCCACGTCCCATATTTGAAGCTGTGGTTTGCGTAGGTGTAACCAGAATAGCCGCAAAGACTGCATGATGCGCTTCTGCGATGCTGCGTATCCGAGTCGTTTTCCCAATTCCCATATTTCAAGGAATGATTCTGTTTCGTGGCAGAACCAACGTCGGAATTACAGACGCTGCAATATTTTTCGACTGTATGTTGCGTTTCATTATACTCATAGTATTCCGTGCTTGTGCTGTGGCGACCGTATTGATATTTTCCACCACCGCCGCAATCGTCGCAAGTGCCATAGCGTCGATGCTGGCTGGTCGAGTAATATTCCCAGTCACCATAAGAATACGAGCCGTGGGACGTGCCCCAATCAACGACTTCGCCGCAGTCCCGGCAAATTTCTTCCCAATCACATCCATCCCACGATGTATAGGTATTGTTGTGCTGGCAGGACGTATCTTCTTCGTAGCCGCACTTTGTGCAGATACCTCTGGAATTGAAACTATGGGATTGTGTGTGGCGATACGCATACTCGTTTGCGCTGCAATTCGTACAGCACTCCCAGACGTAATGCTTGGATTCATCCTTCTGCTCATAATCGTAGGTGAAGCTGCAAGACGAGCAGTTACAGCCCGAAACGCCGCAAGCGCCGGAGGAAATCATAAGAACGGGGTATGCCGCGACAAAGGTGATGCCTTTTGCGTCAAGAATGCCCATCGTGACCTCATCGCAGGTTACGATTTCGAGCGCAGACATATCTACGCCCGAAAATGCAGTGTCCGAGATGTAAAAACTCTCGTCGTTGTAGTGCAGCTGCAACCGGTTCAGATTTGCGCAATCCTTGAATGCATCGGCGCCAAGATTTGCAAAGGATGGCAGGACACAGCTTTTCAAATTGATGCAGTCTGCGAACCAGTACGCAACGTCGGGAACAACCATATGTGCGCCGGGATCAAACTTCACGCTTGTGATGTTTTCCCGCATTTCGTGCCACGGTTGGTCTTCTGCGCTTGTGAACGCAGCAATTCTGCCGTTGCCGGAGATGGTAAGCGTGCCGCTGTCATCCAGCGTCCACGTCAAATAGCCGGTGGGCGTTTTCTCCGCAGCAAACGCGGAAATGCTCAGAGAAAACAGCATACAAAGAGCCAGCACAAATGCAGTAAATTTCTTGAAATTCTTCATCATGCAGCCTCCTTTTCATTCACGGCAGCGATGGTGAACACGATTGTTGCGGCGTTGATGTTCGTGACTGCTTCACTCGCGGAAACCTTGGCTTTATAGCGGATGGCGAGATTTTTCTCGGCGGCAATCGCCGGGAACGCACCGCCCACAAGCGTCAGACTGCCCGCGCCTTTCGTGCTGCAACCATTGATGGACAGCGCGATACTGTTCTTCGATGCCGTGAAATCGTCAAAATTGCCGATCTCAAACGTGCCTGCCTGCACATCGACCTTGGTCACGCGAATTGCACCGGTTTTGCCGGTGTTCGTAATCGCAGCGCTGCTGGCTGTTACAATATAGCCATCTATTAGCGATACAGGCAAACAGGCGGGGACAGTACACGAAATCGGTGCAACGGTGTTGACTACCGTAAGGGTGACGGGAACCTTTGCTTCGGTCGTTTCAGCTGCTGAAGCTGTGACCGGAAACGCGAAGATAAGCGCCAGTGCCAGAAGAAGTGCCAGAGATTTTTTCATGTCACAGCACCTCCTTCGGCCAGAGGTATGCGGTATGGAGCGTCAACTCCGTCTGCATAGAGCCGATCTGCTTGCCGTCGCGGAGCGCCGTGACTGTTACGGTGCAATCTACATTGCCGAACTCTGCCGCTTCGAGCAGCGTAAGCGTCGAAATGCTCTTGCCAGCGGCAAGCTCGAAGGCGTCTGCAATGAGGGAATTGTCCTTGTTGCAGCGGATTTCCACCTTATAAGTATCGTTCTTGCTGTTGTTTTTGAAATCGGCTTTCACGTCGGTTGCCCCGACAATAGCATACAGATGAGCAGGAGCAGTAACAGCCAGAAGATTGTTCTCGACGATGGAATTGAGATCTTTCTGGGCTTCACGGAGCCCGGAGACGTCATAAAAGATAACCTCGGTTTCTTTGAACGCCTTTGCTCTGTCCGTAATGCGTACCTTGATGGTGTCGATGACCGCGAGCGTAGAATCTCTGTCGTAGATTATTTTTACAGCATCATCTACACGCGCCACCACAACAGCGGGCATATTTGTGCCGTTATTGCAGTACACGGCTTTCGTGCCGCCACCCCAGACAAGCAATCTGCCCTTGACGGTCACATTGTCCAGCACGATTTTGCCGTCCGACGCGCCGCAGCCAACAATCAAATCGCCGTCCACGGTCATATCTTTTAGCGTCACATCGTCGGTGCGAATCAGAACGCTGCCTTTGATATCCTTGTCGTAGGTGCCTTTTACCGTGATATAGCTGCCGATGATGTTCGCAAAAATCTGTGCAAATTCTGCGCGGGTGATGTTATCCAATGGCTCTAAACCTTTGGTTCTGCCGTGAATATAGTCGGCGCCAATCATCGCCCGGACGTAGGGCAGCGCCCAGTTGGAAATCTTGTTGCGGTCGGAGAATTTGGACAAATCCGTCTTAGAATACGAATCGTAGTCCAACTCTAGGGCGCGAGCCACAACGGTCATCGCTTCTTCGCGCGTGATGGGCGCGTCGGGAGCCATTGAGGAAGAGCTACGCCCGTTATAAGTACCCATCTGGACGGCGAGGGCTACATCTTTGTAGTACCACTTGGATTTTGCAACGTCCTTGTACTGCGAAATATCAGCAGCTTTATAGCACCCGAACGAGCGGTTGATGATAGCCGCCATCTCCGCGCGGGTCATGTCGCCGTTCGGGTCGATAATGGTGCTGGATTTGCCGTAAAGCAGACCGTTATCTACGGCGGAGCTTACAGCTTCGGCGTACCACGCTTTTGCGTCATAGTCCTTGAAATCTGTAGCCTTGCGGGTGGTCGTGTTTGCCGCCGACGCGGATACTGCCAGTGACAAGCACGATACTGCCGCGAGGAATAGTGCGAGGATTCGTTTTTTCTTCACG
>CAKASQ030000039.1 GCA_916988195.3 Oscillospiraceae bacterium | reverse complement strand
GTGAAAAACAGTAGCCTGCGGCAGTCAATGTCGCGGAAGGGAAATTGCTGGGACAACGCGCCGCAGGAGAGCTTTTTTGGACATATGAAGGACGAGTTGGCGCAGAAGATTCCAAACTGGACGTGCTTTGCGGATGTGCAACGGTCAATCGACGACTGGATGGACTACTATAACAACGACCGATACCAGTGGGATCTGGCAAAGCTCTCGCCGAACGAGTATTACCGGTACCTGACAACCGGCAGCTATCCATGTTAGCGGAATGGGTCACCTTATTTTGTCCTTGACTTGGGGAGCAATTTAGAGCAATTTATGCCCAGTCTGGGTCACGGTTTGGGTCAGGTGACGTACAGACTCAATATTTTGTCCGCAGATAGGTTTCTACCGCCGCCAAAAACGTCCCTGCCGACTGCACCTGCTCGGCGGTGTCCGCCTTGGAAACGATGAAGAAATCGTTGTAATCACTGCCCTCGCGGACATCGAAAAGCTCGGAGATCAGCCCGGACAGGCTGGCGTCAAACACGCCGGTTTTGATATACCTTTCCGGAACTCGGAAATGATTCCGCTGTGGTGCTTCATATCTACGCCGTCAAGCGCAAGAACAGCGCGCATAGCGTGGAAAATCACATAGTATGCACGGTTTGCCGCACTGCGGTAGCTTTCGCCTGCAAGCAGCAACTTTGCGTCCCGCAGACATTCCTTTGCGTGGTCAAAGCGAACCTTGGAGATTTCAATAGCTTGTTCAGGAAGCATAGCGAATCCCCTCCTTCAGCACGTTCTGATAAAACGGCAGGAAATCTGCATACCGCCGGAACTGTGCCAGCGGCACAACATGGACAGAAACCGTGATGTCGTGGTCAAGGCTGAGTGTGCTTGCTACTCCAGAAACCGCACGACGCTGCGACGCGATCTGTTCCTGCGTCAAATCTGCGGTCAGGAGAATGTCAATATCCGACTCCGCGGTAAAATCGCCGCGGGCATAGGATCCGTACAAAATTGCATCGTGGATGCTGTGCCCTAGAATTGGATCACAGGCGTGATAGACGATCTTCAAAATCTCAAACGCTTGATTGCGCGTACACATATTGACACCTCCTCTTTTGGTCTTTCTATTTGCAGTATACCCCAAAGTGTACTGGAATGCAAGTCGGCGTGAAAGCACTAAATTCCGAAGTATTTTTCAAAAAATTGCGCAAGCCTTTGGATGATCGTTTTCTTCTTTTCCGTGCGGTTGCCGCCGCCAAAGCGGGAGACGGGCGGCAGGATCTGGTCAATATCCGTGCCGGTCGTTTTGAGCGCACCGTCGCGGAACGCATTGGAAACAAAGCGCTGCGCTTCTGCGGGCTTCAGCTTTTCTTCTGCGATGATTTGCTCCAGCTCCTGCTGCTTTTGCTGCTGCACATAACTCTGCCAGTCGCGGTCAACATCCGTTGCGGCGTTGACGGTGTTGATAAAGCCGTGGATCAGGTCCTTTTTGCTGCGCAGCTGGATGCTGGAATCGATCGCCCGATCAATGGTTCCCAGGATGCTTTTGTCCTTGCAGTTCGATTCATGGTACTTCATGACCAGCATCAAAATGTAGTCAATGTTGATCTCCACCTGCCGGATGAGCTCGATCTCGAAGGTAATATCATCGTTGATGTTTTCTTTGTCCCCATCCGTTTTCGGGCGATACGCCTGATAAAGATCAAGATAGAGTAAAAAGAATTCACCGGAGCTTCCGTCCCGCTTGCGCACAAGCTGCAATGTTGCGGCCAGCTTGCTCGTCGGGTGCTGGACGGCAAAATAGAGGTTCGGGCGGTCGAAGCCCGTGATGTTGAGAAGCGGGTTCCGGAGCCCCAGCTGCGAGATGATATCCGCACGCACCTGCTTTGTCGCGGTGGCCGTGAAGGCGGCGACGACGGGACGTGTGGGGAGCTGCGCGATAAAGTCGGCAATTTTCAGGTAGCTGGGCCTGAAATCCTGCCCCCACTGCGAGATGCAGTGCGCCTCGTCAACGGCGAGAAGCGACACGGGAACGTGCGAAATAAGAGACAGAAAGCTCTCGTTTTCGAGCCGCTCCGGCGCGACATACAAAAGCTTATACTGCTCGCGTGCGGTTTTGGCGTAAGTCTCCCGCAGCTGCTCGAGAGAAAGGGAACTATTGAGAAAGGCCGCCGGAACGCCCGCCTCCGTGAGCGCCGCGACCTGATCCTTCATGAGCGAGATGAGAGGCGAGACGACGATCGTGAGCCCCGGCAGCATAAGCGCGGGGATCTGGTAGCAGATCGATTTTCCGCCGCCCGTCGGCATGACACCCAGAACGTCCCGGCCGGACAAAATCGCGTCGATGAGCGCCTCCTGCCCGCCGCGGAAGGCGCTGTGACCAAAGAACTTTTTCAGCAGCGTCCGTTTTTCCAAAGCCAATCCCTCATAGCACAGCCGCCACACGGAAAGCGTGACGGCTGCAATCCGTCCTCATTATATCGGATGGGAAGCTATTTGAAAAGGGGAGGCACGAAAAAACGGGAGATTTTGCGAAGCGGCGCGCTGCGGCAAATCTTCGTTTGTTTTGCACAATTGGTAAATGAAAAATTTGAACGAACCGACAAAAATCAGAAAAGTGCCGGAACCGCCTTGCAATTTCGAAAATCCGTGTTACAATGTGACCAACAAATCATCAATGATGGTTTAACAAAAGAGAGGAGCAAAAAGAAATGGATTATCTGAAAATAGCTAACAGCGGCTGGATGTGGTTTGCTGTTGCAATCCCGATGTGCGTGCTGGTCTGGCAGGTTGTTGTGCTGCTGCGCCGGTCGATCATTGACGGCAAACGCATGGGCATCAAGCACGAAACATTCAAGAGCGCGGTTGTCGCTTCAGCGGCTGCCTCCGTCGGCCCGTCCGTCTCCATCCTTGCCGGCATGGTTTCGCTGATGGTCATGATGGGCGCACCTATCGCATGGCTACGCCTTTCCTACATCGGAGCCGTTATGTTTGAAATGACGTCTGCGGACGTTGGCGCGCAGGCTGTCGGCGTTGCATTTGAGCAGAGCCAAATGACGGCGGAAGCCTTTGCAAACGGCGTCTGGGCGATGGTGCTCGGCAGTATCGGCTGGATCATCGTTTCCGGTCTTTTCACGCATAAGATTGACGGTCTGCGCACAAAGCTTGCAGGCGGCAACCAGAAGGCGCTGCCCATCATCACGGCAGCTGCAACGCTCGGCTGCTATTGCAGCTTGACCTTCAACAAGATGTACCCCATCACAGTGGAAAACAAGAACATTGCGGCGACGATCGGCGGTGCGCTGACGATTCTCATTCTCACCATGCTCAATAAAAAGCGCAAAGCCAAATGGGTCAACAACTGGAGCGCAACGATTGCGATGGTTGTCGGTGTGGCGTTTGCCTGCATTTTCTAAGAGGAGGAGGGAATATCCATGAACGAGAATGTCTCTATGACAAAAGAAGAAATTTACAGCAAAGATTATATTCCGTACAGCATCAAATACGGCCGCATGACGAGCCTGATCGGCGTTGTGGCGAGCTTCGTCCCGCTGATTGTGCTGGCGCTTGTCTTCGGTGTTATGCCGACGGCAAAGGCAATTGCCGCAGCTGCAGCCATTCGTATCAGCGCCTGCCTGGTCTACTACTTTATTGAGCCGATTTCCTTCCAGCCCGTGCTCGGTATCCCTGGCACTTACATGGCATTCCTGTCCGGTAATATTTCGAACCTGCGCGTTCCCTGCTCGTCCGTTGCCCAGCAGGCAGCCGGCGTTCAGGAAGGCACTCCGGAAGGCGCTGTTATCTCCACGGTCGGCGTTGCGGTCTCCGTTGTTGTCAACACCACGATTCTGACCATCGGCGTTCTGCTTGGCCAGCAGATCATTTCCATGATTCCGGCGTCGCTCGTCAGTGCGCTTGTCTATCTGGTTCCTGCACTTTACGGCGCAATGCTGATGCAGATGGTTCTTTACGCACCGAAGATTGCAATCATCTCCGTGCCGCTGAGCATCATCGCATTGGCAGTCAGCAAGATGACCGGTTGGTTCGACAGCTCGGTTGCAATTCTTATCAGCGTTTTCGGTTCGATTTTCATCGGCCGCGCACTTATGAATACGGGGTGGTTAGATGACCAGAAATGATGAAATGGCCTGCTTTGTTTCCGTCGATTCCCGCGAGGAAAAGCTGACGGCGCTCTCAAAGGAAATCTGGGAGTATGCAGAGCCCGGCCTCAAGGAAAAGAAATCTTCCGCTGCGATTGCAAAGTTCCTTGAAGAAGAGGGGTTCCGCGTTCAGCTCGGTGTTGGCACCGTGCCGACGGCCATATGCGCAGAATATGGCGAGGGACATCCGGTGATTGCGTATCTCGGCGAGTATGACTCGCTGCCACGCCTGAACCAGACCGTCAGCTGCCATAAAGAGCTCAAGTATCCTGATGAGCCAGAGCGTTCGGGTCACGGCTGCGGGCACAACAACCTCGGCGTCGGCGCGGTCGGCGCAGCAATCATGCTCAAAGATGCGATTGTTGCCGGTAAGGTCAAGGGTACGGTTCGCTTCTATGGCTGCCCGGCAGAAGAACTGCTGGTTGGCAAGGTTTTCATGGTTCGGGACGGCGCATTCAATGGCGTTGACTGCGCGCTGACCTGGCATTCGCACGCTTACTGCGGTGCATGGGGCGCATGCTACACCTGCATGAATTCCGTAAAGTTCCACTTCCATGGCAAAGCAGCCCATGCGGCCGGCCATCCGTTTGACGGCAGAAGCGCGCTGGATGCAGTGGAGCTGATGAACGTTTCTGCAAACTACATGCGTGAGCATGTCAAGCCTGACGTCCGTCTGCACTATGCAACCATCTGCTCGTGCGCGCCGAACGTCGTGCCGGACGAGTGCTCAGTGTGGTATTATATCCGCGCGCCGAAGCGCAAGGATGTCGATGAAGTCTACAGCTGGCTGGTAGACTGCGCAAAGGGAGCTGCGCTCATGACGCAGACAAAGTTTGACATCGAGTTCCTCACCGGATGCAGTGAGGTCATGCCGAACGACGTGCTTGAGAAAGTCATGCTTCAGGCGTACAAGGATACCGGTGCGCCGAAGTTTACGCCCGAGGATTACGAATTTGCCAAGAAAATGGCGGAGACGTACCCGGAGGTTCTGGCAAGAGATCGCCGTATCATGAAAGAAGAGTACGGCGTTAACGGCGACGACAAGTTCCTCTGTGACGTCGTCTTTGACAAGGTCATTGAAGACCGTCTGGTTGCGCCCGGTTCGACGGATGTCGGTGATGTCAGCCATGTGGTGCCAACCTATCAGATTTATGTTGCGGGTCAGGGCATTGGCTGCCCGGGACATTCGTGGCAGATGACCGCCTACAGCGGCTCGCACGTCGGCTTTGCCAGCATGCTCTGCGCAGCGAAGGTGCTGGGTCTTTCCGGACTTCGGCTTCTGGAGAATCCGGAGCTGGTCAAAGAGGCTTGGGACAACTTCCACAAGAATCAGACGGAACCCTACGTCAGCCCGCTGCCCGAAGGGCTTGTGCCGGATGTAGAGCAGGTCAAGGAAAACTAAACCATGGCTGTGCCCCGCTTACAGCGTGTCTGCGGGGCACAGCTTTCGTACAAAGGACAGGTGTTACCATGAGCAATATATTGTGGCTTTCGGAGCAGGACGTGCTCGCAACCGGCATCTGTGAAATTGCCGAGAGCGTGGAACTGGTGGAAAAAGTTCTGCGGCTTTTTGAGCAAAAGCAGGCGCTGATTGTAGAGGAATCTGCGATGCGGCTGAACGGCGATGGACTCGACCAGGCGTGTTATTGCCTGCCGGCATATGTTGGAGGGGAGTTTCACGTCTGTGGTGTCAAATGGACGTCCCACGGACACGCGCTGAAAGACGAAGATGAGGGAAAATCCCGCATTCAGGCAGCGATCGTGATCAACGACGCTTCGGGCGGAAAGCCGATCTGTATGATGAACGGCACTGCCATCGGCGCGGCCAGAACGGGAGCGGTAACTGCGGCGGCGCTGCGCCGTCTTGCACCGGAGTATGCAAAGAAAGCGGCGCTTCTCGGTGCGGGCGGACAGGCTGAGCACCAGCTTCAGGCGCTTTTGTATGCATGCCCGGAGCTCAGCGAGATCGCTGTCTGGTCGCGCGGCGGAGAAAAAAATCAGAGACTTGTCGCGCGTTATCAGCCGAAGACCGAAACGTTCCTTACGGCAGCGAAAACGCTGGACGTGGCGGCCGAAGGAGCAGATATTATCATCGCGGCGACCTCCGCGCCGGAGCCGTATCTGGAGCCGCAGCATCTGGAAGCAGCGTCTGTATACTGCCATATCGGTTTCCATGAGATTACGCACGCGGCAATTGAGCGCTTTTCGGATATTGTAGTCGACACCTGGCAGGAGGCAAAAGATGTGAGCGGGCAATCGCTCTTCCGCTATTACCGCGAAGGGCTCGTCGGTCTGGAGCGAATCTCGTCGACGCTTGGTGCGCTGTTGCTCGGAACCAAAACGATTCCGCGCGCAAGCCGAGACCATAAGGTGATGTTCGATGCTTTCGGACTGCCCATTTTTGATATCAGCTTTGCAAAAATTGCCTGCGAGCGGGCAAAGAAACTTCAGCTCGGAACAAATGTCGCGTGGTAAACGCACGCAGGGGGAAAAGGAAACACAAGACATGACGATCAATTTTGACAAGGTAATTGAAAGACGGAACACAAATTGTTCCAAATATGACGGTATGGCAGCGTCATTCGGCAGAAATGATCTGCTGCCGCTATGGATTGCCGACATGGATTTTCCTGTGCCGGAGGCGGTGACAGAGGCGATCAAGCGCCGCGCGGAGCACCCGATCTACGGATACAATATTTTCCCGCAGGGCTATTATGAAGCATTCTGCGCATGGGAAAAAAAGCGGCACAACTGGGACGTCGACCCTGCTTGGGTCTGGCATACGCCGGGCGTTCTGACGGCGCTTTCCACAGCAATTCTGACCTTCACCAAAGAGGGCGACGGCGTTCTCATTCAGCCGCCGGTATACTTCCCGTTCCGCAGCACCATTGAAGCGCTCGGGCGTAAGGTGATTGACAACCAGCTGCGCTATGAAGATGGCAAGTTCACCATGGACTTTGAGGATCTGGCGCAGAAAGCGGCGCAGGCAAAACTCTTCGTTTTTTGCAGCCCCCACAATCCTTCGGGACGCGTGTGGACAAAAGAAGAGCTGATGCGCGTGCATGACATTTGCAGGAAGAACGAGCTTCTTGTGTTTTCGGATGAAATTCACAGTGATATCGTTTACAAGCAGCATTCGCATACGGTCTTTGCGCAGCTGTCCGACTGGGCGTTGCATCACAGCATCGTCGCCATGGCGCCGAGTAAGACCTTTAACCTGGCGGGGCTTGAGATGTCGCATATTACAATTGCAAACGACGAGCTGCGCAAGCAATTTCAATATTATGAGCGCTTCGGACTGCATGTTGCAAACGGCAACTCCTTCGGGCTTGGCGCGGCGCAGGCCGCCTATGAGCACGGAGAGGACTGGTATCAGGCGCTGCTTTCCTATCTGAAAGAAAATCTGGATTATCTTGACGGCGCGCTGAAAGCACGTGTGCCGCAGGTGAAGCTCGTCTATCCAGAGGCAACCTATATCCCGATTCTTGATATGCAGGCGCTCGGCATGGAGCCGGAGGCGCTCAAGCATTTCGTATGGGACGAGGTCGGCGCGGCGCTCAACGCAGGCACAACTTTCGGCCCAGGCGGCGAGCGGTTTATGCGCATCAACGTTGCCACACAGAGAAAGAATCTTGAGCTGTTCATCGAAAAGCTTGCGCGCGCGCTGGAGGCACGGAAATGAAATTTGCGGAAAAGCTCCGCCTGTACCTGCCGATCATCTGTGTAATGCTTCTGTGGGGGTCCATGGGGATTCCGTCGACATACGCGCTGCAGGAGCTGACGCCGCTGGGGCTTTTGTGCCTGCGAAGCGGTGTGGCTGCGGCGCTGCTGGGACCCTATGTTCGTCTGCACGACGGAAGCTTGCGGCCCGGAAAATCCGACCGGGTGCTGCTTCCGGTGCTGGCGCTCATTGGCGTGGTGCTTTGCAATTACCTCTATTTTTATGCGTTGGACCATACATCTCTGACCGATACGGCCATTTTGTACGCTGTCGGACCGCTTATGACAGCAGTGCTCGCAGCTATTTTCCTGCATGAGCACATCCGGCAAAGCCGCGTGCTTGGCATCGTCGTTGCATTCGTCGGCGTGGTGGCTCTTCTGACAAACGGCCGGCTCTCGCGGATCTTCAGCATCGGGCTCAACAAGGGCGATGTAGCGGAGCTTTGTTCGGCATTTTGCCTGGCGGGCTATACGGTGCTCAGCAAGCGCCTGAAAAATACGAAGCCTGCCTGCGCGGTGTTCTGGCTGATGGCAAGCTCATTTGTCATGACGCTTCCGGTGGTGCTGCTTTCAAAAGATGGCTTTGGCACGGGGTTCGGGCGCAAGACGGCACTTTCGGTTCTCTACCTTGGCGTTTTGTGCTCCGGTGTCGGGTATCTTTTGCAGCAGCATTCCATTCACAGCGTTGGCGCGGGAAGCTCTGCGGCGTTTCTTAACGGCATCAGCCCGATCACGGTGCTTACGGCGGGGATCTTTCTGCATGAACGCATCACGTCGGTGCAGTTTCTGAGCATGGCACTTGTTTTCGCGGGACTTTATTTTAACGCGGCCAATCGCAGCTTTGTGCCCGTGCATCGTAAAATACAAAATTAACGAATGAAAGTGGGCCATATTTGGAACAATTGGTGGACTTTCCCTTCCGGATGAAATATAATGACAACAAAGGAATGTGAAGGAGAGCCACCATGAAGGAAAAAAACGCGGAAATGGAATATATCTTGCTCCGGACCGTGGCCGATGCCGGGATACCGGTCGGGGCGGGATATCTTGCAGACACGTTGCAGTCGACCGGCAAGAGTACGCTCAGCGAAGCGACCATCGGGCGCTATTTGCGCCAGTTTGAACAGCGCGGCTATCTCAAGAGTGAAAAATATGATGGAAGGTCCCGCGGGCGGGCGATGTCCGAGGCCGGACTTGCGTATCTGCGAGAGCTTGAAGTGTCGCGTCAGCAGGCGCAGATGGTACAAACTACGCTTGAGTTGTTTACCAACAGCTTTGGCGTCCAGCTCAAGAACGTGCTTGCTGCCCGCCAGATCATCGAACCTGAGACAGCAGCGCTTGCTGCAGCCAACGCAACAAGTGAGGATATTGCGCGCCTGCGCCAGATTGTAGATGAAACAGCGCAGCTCAAAAGCCACGGCAAGAGCATGGCGGCAAAAGATGCCATATTCCATATTGAAGTTGCCAGAGCGACGGGAAATCCGGTGCTCGAGGCAGTAATGCGCATGATTCGGGCGGATCGGGACTACTCGCCTGAACTCGAGCGCATGATCAATGCGTCCTCGGTCAATAATCCGAGCGACCACCTGAACATTTTCCTGGCGATTGAAGAGCGAAAACCGGACAAGGCGCGCAGGATTATGAAACAGCATATCCACAAGCTGATTGTGAAGGTAGAAGGCTACGAGAAGAAGGGAAAGGTGGAAAAGCCCTGATTCTCGACTCCTTTTCTGCCGAAGCAGGCGATGTGGGGCGGAAAAGGAGTTAGACTATGAAAGTTGTTATCATCGGCGGCGTTGCAGGCGGCGCGGGCGCGGCGGCAAGATTGCGTCGGAATGACGAGAACGCTCAAATTATTATGCTTGAGCGCAATGGATTTATTTCGTTCGCAAATTGCGGCCTGCCGTATTATCTCGGTGATGTCATCACCGAGCGGAAGGAGCTTGTTCTGATGACGCCGGAGCATTTTCACGCGCGTTTTAACGTTGACGTGCGCGTGATGCATGAGGTGCTCTCCGTCGATACGGCGGCGAAAACCGTCACGGTGCATAACCGCCTGACGGACGAGCAATATACGGAAAGCTATGACAAGCTGATTGTTGCGCCCGGCGCAGGACCCATCCGTCCGCCCTTTTCCGGTATGGATCCGGCAAAGGTCTTTACCCTTCGCAATCTGGAAGATACCTTCCGCATCAAGGACTATATGACCGCGCAGAAGCCGTGTGATGTGGCAATCGTCGGCGGCGGCTACATCGGCCTTGAAATGGCGGAAAACATGGTAAACGCTGGACACCGCGTGCACATCATTGAAGCTGCGTCGCACGTCATCACGACGCTTGATGCCGATATGGCGCATATTCTCCATAACCGCATCCGGGCTGCCGGCGTTGATCTGCGTCTGGGCGAAAAGGTTGTCGGTTTCCAGGATGGCGGCGTCGCGCTGGAAAGCGGCGAGATCGTGCCGTCCAATATGACCATTCTCAGCATCGGCGTGCGCCCGGAGACAAAGTTCCTGCAATCGAGCGGCATTGCACTTGGCGCACGCGGTGAGATTTTGGTTGACGAACAGCTCAGAACGTCTGCCCCGGATGTCTTCGCGCTGGGTGACGCCGTGGCGGTGACGAATATTGTCAGCGGTAAAAAGCAGACGATCGCGCTCGCGTCTCCTGCCAACAAACAGGCGCGTATTGTCGCTGACGTCGTCTGCGGAAAGCCGGCCCGCTATACCGGCGCGCAGGGTACGGCGATTGCGAAAGTCTTCGGTGCGGTCGTCGGTGTAACAGGGCTTGGGGAAGACTATCTGTGCGCAAACGGCACAGCGTGCGCCAAATCCATCACGATTTCGGCATCCAACGCCAGCTACTATCCGGGCGCAGACATGATGTTTGTCAAGCTCATCTTCGACCCACAGACCGGTCGCCTGTTCGGCGGGCAGATTGTTGGCGGGAAGGGCGTTGACAAGCGCACGGACGTTCTGGCCGTAGCCATCCGCGCAAAGATGAATGTCTTTGACCTTCAGGAACTGGAGCTTGCATATGCGCCGCCGTTCTCGTCGGCGAAGGATCCGGTCAACATGGCGGGCTATGCGGCAGGCAATATTGTGGAAGGCACGTTCCGCCCGTTTTTTGCGGAAGCGTTGGATGGTCTGGATGATTCCAGCGTGCTTGTCGACGTGAGAACGGACGAGGAGTTTGCGCAGGGACATATTCCCGGCGCAATCCACTGCGAATTGGAAAAAATGCGCGGGCAGCTGGATATGCTTCCCAAAGACAAAGAACTGATCATTTATTGCAGAGTCGGTCTGCGCGGCTATGTGGCAGAGCGTCTGCTTGAGCAGAAGGGCTATAAGGTCAGAAATCTTGCCGGCGGCTGGCTCTACTATGAGCAGATGATGCAGGACAGAGACAGGAGAGACGTATGATGGAAGAACTGGAAGCCCTCAAGAAAAAAGCCTACGATCTGGCGTTTTCCTATGAGCAGCAGTTTGGCAGCTGCTCGCAGTGCGTGCTGGCTGCGCTTAAGGAGACAATCGGAAGTGATAAAATTCCTGACAGCGTCTTTCTTGCAGCGTCCGGCTTTGGCGCGGGGATTGCGGGCGGCGGCTACACCTGCGGCGCATTGGCAGGCGGCGTAATGGCGATGAGCTGCTTTGCGGGAAGAAGCTATGATCACTTCTCGGATCTCGAGTGTATCCGCGCGAATATGTTCCCCATGGCGCGCGAACTCTGCGACCGCTTTGAAGCAGAATACGGTGCGCAGGGCGGTACTTGCACCGCTGTGCAGACAAAGCTGCTCGGAAAGTCGTTTGACCTTTACCGCGGCGACCGTGAAGGATTTGCACAGAGCGGCGGGCATTTGACGGCGTGCCCAAGCGCGTGCGGAAAGGCTGCCGTGTGGACAATAGAAATTCTTCACGAACACGGACGGATCTGACCGGAGATGAAGCAAAACCGAACAAAGCGCCTGTGCGCAATGGCGATGTTGATGGCGATTATGTTCCTCATGGGCTTTACGCCGCTCGGTTCCATCCCGCTTCCGTTTATGAAGGCGACGACCACGCATATCCCGGTTATTCTGGCAGCCATCCTCTTCGGATGGAAAGCCGGCGTGTGCTTTGGCGCGGGCTTTGGCGTTATCTCTGTTCTGCGCTCGACCATGGCGCCCAATGTAACTTCTTTTGCTTTCTCGCCTTTTGTCCCGATGCCGGGGCAAAGCACAGGGAGCTGGAAGGCGCTGATTATTGCATTTGTGCCGCGCATCTGCATCGGGCTTGTCGTTACGCTTTGCATGCATCTGCTCGGCAGACGGCAAAATACCCGGCTGGGTGGGTTCCTGTGCGGGATTGCGGGTTCGCTGACAAATACCATTCTGGTGCTGGCGCTCATTTATCTGCTGCTTGGCAGGAGTTACGCTGCGGCAAGCGGCATCGCCTATGAGGCTCTTCTGGGCGTGCTCGGCAGCGTAGTCTTGACGAACGGAATCGGAGAAGCCGTCTGCGCGGCTGTACTGACTGCGGCGCTCGCTCCGCTTCTTCGGAAGCTGCTGACGCGGATGCAGATCACGGACGGCAAAATGAAATAGATGATCAATAGGTGTGAAAACGCTGCGAATTGATCCCTGATTGATTGGATAGTATAAGATACTGTCTGAACGGATACGCTCCTTCTGTGAACGGCAGTGAAAGAAAGCGCTGCCGATCAAAGAAGGAGCGTTACTACGCTGTAGGGATGGTAGCAAAATACGTAGCAGAGAAAGCAATGCCATTAAGTTAATCAAAAATTCCCTGAAGGGAAGCAAGGCAGAGAGCTTTCCGGGTGCGCAACTGCCACAGGTTTGAAAAAATGCGTATGCCAAGCAGGCGGAGGGGGACTCCGCCTGAAAAATTATGGAGACGTTATCGCGCCGAGACGTACATTGCAGAGAGCCCTGCAAACAAAAGTCAATGGCAGAAACGAAAAAAGTCCTGCAAAATTTAGGAAACCGAAAAGAGCATAACAAAGCAGGCTGGAGAAGAATCGCATCGCCAGCCTGGATGAAATTGGCAGTTAGCTTAACTGCCCGCTGGAAAAGCTGAGCACCATTCAAATTCAGCGCGCGATCAACGAGATGCGCGAGCACGGCAGAAATCACTACTACAGCCACATTCCGCTGAAAGAAACGACGCTCAGCCCCCGCATTGTGCAAGGCATCCTCGGCATCCTGCGGAAAAGTCTCGATCAGGCCGTCGCAGAAAAGCTCATTCTGAGCAATCCGGCAGCAAACTGCAAAGCCCCGAAAACGGTACGAAAAGAGATGAAAGTGCTGCCGGAGGAGCTGATTGGACCATATCTGCACGAAGCGAAGCAGCGCGGCGTGTTTGCACCGCTCTATCTGGAACTGACCAGCGGCCTGCGCCGGGGAGAACTGCTGGCCCTGCTCTGGAAAGATCTGAACGTGAAGGACCGAACGCTTTCCGTTACCAAAAGCGTCTGCCGCATCGACCATCAGCTTGTTGTCAGCCAGCCAAAAACGAAAAACTCCCTGCGACTGCTGACACTTCCGGAGAGCACCGTGCAGATTCTGGTGGAAGAACACGAAAAGCACCCGGATAATCCCTATATGTTCCCGTCTCCGAAAACCGGAGAAATGCTCGACCCGGCATCCTTCCGCGCCATGCATGACCGGATTCTGGAAGCCATCGGCGCAGAACATGTGAGATTTCATGACATGAGACACACATTCGCGACCTTGGCACTCAAAAACGGTGTGGACGTGCGGACACTCTCCGAAATGCTCGGACATTACAGCGCGGGGTTCACGCTCAGCACCTACGTCCACTCCACGCCCAGCATGCGCGTGCAGGCTGCGGACACCATTGGTCAAATGATCGGCCGGGAAGTGGTGTGACGCAAAGCATAGAGGGCGCGCTGTCAAAACGGCAGCGCGCCCTTTTCTTGTGAAAAAATACTGATTTTATGTACGTCTTATGCGCTGTGGAATGGTCTTTTCGTGCTATTTCGTACCGTTTCGTACACCGACGTACATTAAACTGCTCCCCAAGTCAAGGACAAAATAAGGTGACCCATTACGCTAACATGGATAGCTGCCGGTTGTCAGGTAGCGGTAATACTCGTTCGGCGAGAGCTTTGCCAGATCCCACTGGTATCGATCGTTATTATAGTAGTCCATCCAGTCGTCGATTGACCGCTGCACATCCGCAAAGCACGTCCAATTTGGAATCATCTCCGCCAACTCGTCCTTCATATGTCCGAAAAAGCTCTCCTGCGGCGCGTTGTCCCAGCAATTTCCCTTCCGCGACATTGACTGCCGCAGGCTACTGTTTTTCACGAGCTGAATGAACTTGATGCAGGTGTAATGGCAGCCCTGGTCGCTGTGCAGGATTGTCTCTTTTTTCAGCGAAATTCCATGCTGATGTACCATTTTCTGTACCGTTTCCAGCACAAAATCCACTTCCAGAGACTCGCTCAGCACATAAGAAAGGACCTGCTTCGTGCATCCGTCCAGGATCGTGGAGAGATAGCAGAACGCGCCGTTCAGCGGAATATATGCTGTGCCTTGACACATAGGGAAAATGCGATTATGATGTGGTCGTAAAATCAGGTTTTTCAAACGTCATATCATGGAATATGTCAGGAGGCTATCTTATGAAACTGGAAGCTGTGTATGCGGCGCTCGATTCGCTGCTGGATTACGCGAAAAATTGCGGCCTGCTGGACGCGCTCGACGAGACGTTCGCGAGAAACGCGCTCCTTGCGGAGCTGAAGCTCGAGAGCTATGAAAAGCAGACGGCGCACTGCGATTTCCCGGCATGTCTGAACGTTCTGTGCGATTACGCCGCCGAACAGGGACTGATCGCGGATACCATCGCGGAGCGCGACCTGTTCGACACGAAGCTCATGGGCTGCGTCACGCCGAAGCCCTCGGAAGTCATCCATACGTTCCGCTCGCTCTATGAAAAATCCCCCAAGGCGGCGACGGATTATTTCTACAAGCTCAGTCAGGACTGCAACTATATCCGCCGCGACCGCATCGCAAAGGACGAGCGCTGGACGGTGCAGACGAAGTACGGCGAACTCGAAATCTCGATCAATCTCTCGAAGCCGGAAAAAGACCCGCGCGATATTGCGGCGGCGAAGCTCAAAAAAGCGTCGGGGTATCCGAAGTGTCTTCTTTGCGTGGAGAACGTCGGCTATGCGGGGACGATCTCGCACCCGGCAAGGCAGAATCTGCGCGTCATGCCGGTCACGGTGAACGGCCAGCCGTGGGGCTTTCAGTATTCACCGTATGTCTATTACAACGAGCATGCCATTGTGATGAACACCCAGCACACACCGATGGTCATTGACCGGGCGGCCTTTGACAAGCTGTTCAGTTTTGTCGAGCAGTTTCCGCACTATTTCCTCGGCTCGAACGCGGACCTGCCCATCGTCGGCGGCAGCATTCTGGCCCATGAGCATTTCCAGGGCGGACATCACACCTTCCCGATGGAAAAGGCGGAGGCGGAATTCTCGTTCGACGTGCCCGGCTTTGAGGACGTGGACTGCTGCGTGGTCAAATACCCGATGACGGTGCTGCGCCTGAACTCCAGTAACAAAAACCAGCTCTGTGAGCTGGCAGGAAAAATTCTCTCCAAGTGGCGCAAGTACTCAGACCCCGAGGCGATGATCTTCGCCGAAACCGACGGCGAGCCGCACAATACGATCACGCCGATCGCGCGGATGCGGAACGGCAAGTACGAGCTTGACCTTGTGCTGCGGAATAACCTGACGACGAAAGAACACCCGATGGGTCTGTACCATCCGCACGAGGAGCTGCACCACATCAAAAAGGAGAACATCGGCCTCATCGAGGTCATGGGTCTGGCGGTTCTGCCCGGACGGCTCAAAAAGGAAATGGCCGACCTCAGGACTGCGCTTCTGAACGGCGAAAATCTGCGCGAAAATGAGGAACTCGCCAAGCACGCCGACTGGGCAGAGGGCTTCATGAAGCGCCACCCGGAGTTTAACGCCGAGAACGCCGAAGACACCATTAAGTTTGAGATCGGGCAGGTTTTCGCGCAGGTGCTCGAGTGCGCAGGCGTGTACAAATGTACGGCAGAGGGCCGCGCGCACCTGAGAAAATTCCTTGTGTGCGTGAAGGAGGACGCGTAAGCTGCGTCCGGCCTTGCGCAGAACCGGCAGATAAAAACTTCTCCGATTTTTAAAAAAATTTTTTCAAAACGCTGCAACAATTCCGATTCCCCAACTGTATACAGGATAGAAACGGTTGATAACCGCGAAAAACTTACAGTTGAAAGGAACACATATCATGAAAAAGCTTTTGATCTTTACCGTAACCGCAGCCATGCTTTTGAGCCTTGCCGCCTGCTCGCAGAGCGCAAAGCCCGCCGCCAAGCCCGATCAGCCCGCGCAGACCGAACAGGCAGAAACGACCGACACCGAGAACGTTCAGATCCCGAATCCGTGGACGGATTATGATTTGAAGGACGATGCCGCGCAGGCCGCAGGCTTCGACCTCGCCGTGCCGGACGAAATTTCCGGCTGCTCGGAAAAATCCTATCGCGTCCTGAGCGCTGCGGGAGACGTCATGTTCGAGATCATCTACGCATCCGGCGAGGACGAGACCGCACGCATCTGCAAGGCCCCGGGCGCAGACGATGTTTCCGGCGACTACAACGAGTACGCCGAAACCGAAACGGTCGACGCAGGCGGTGTGAGCGTCACGATGAAGGGCGAAAACGGTCTTGTAAAGCTTGCCGTCTGGACGAATGGCGATTACAGCTACGTGCTGAGCGTAGAATCCGGTCTCAGCCAGAACGACATGGCCGCGCTCGTTTCGAACATTCAGTAAAACGAAATGGCCGCACGGAAACCCGTGCGGCCATTTGAGGGAGAGCATGATGGAAGCAGTGTTACGATTTGCGCCTGCGCCGGTTTTAAGCCGGTTCTGGGAAGCGGGCGCGCAAGCTTTGAAAACCGTCCGGAATTTGTTCGCGGCGAAGCTGCTTGCGGCAAATCCCGCGCGGGAGGATGCGCAGGCCGATGTTAACACCCGTGCGGCCGAGATTCTGGACACGCACGGAAACGCGATTTTGCGCTATGCCTACTCGTATCTTCATAATATGGAGGATGCCGAGGAGGTTTTGCAGGATACGCTCGTACAATTTTTAAAGACCGCGCCTGCGTTTGAAAGCGAAGCGCACGAAAAGGCGTGGCTTTTGCGCGTGGCGGGCAATCTTAGCAAAAACCGGCTTTCTTATAACGCCGTGCGCGCGGCGGATGAATTAAACGACGAGCTGGTCGCAGAGAACAGGGAAGATCTGTCCTTCGTCTGGCAGGCCGTGCGCGACCTTCCCGAAAAGTACCGCGCGCCGGTTCACCTGCTTTACCATGAAGGCTACTCGACAAAGCAGATCGCGGAAATTTTGCAGCGCGGCGAGGCGACCGTCCGCTCCGATCTGCACCGGGGCAGAGCGCTGCTGCGCGAGATTTTAAAGGAGGCGTACGACTTTGACGAAATACGATGAAGTGATGGAAAAGCTCGAAGTAACGCCTGAGATGCACGCGCGGATCTTACAAAACGTCGAGACGCAGATGGCCGAGCCCTGCAAAAAGCCGAACCGGCTCCGCCGCTTTGCCGCGCTGGCCGCGTGCCTTGCCGTTTTGCTCGTGGGCGCGATGGCGCTGCCAAAATTTATTTCCAGTCCCGTTCCGGAGGAGTCCGAGACGATGATTGCAAACGGTATGGTCGAGGTAATCTCAAAAGAGGAACTGAGCGAGGCCGTCGGCTTCCCGGTAAAATCGGCGCAGAGCCTTCCGTTCTTCCCGCAGAGCATCTATTATACCTCCTACTGGGGCGAGATGGCGCAGATCGACTACGCAAACGGCGGCAGTATGGCCTGCTTTAGGCAGTCTCTTGGAGAAGAGGACAATTCCGGCGACTGGAGCGAATACCCCGCGCAGAAAAGCCTCACCGTAAACGGCTGCGCCGTGACCCTCAAGGGGGAAGCGGACAGCTATACGCTTGCCATCTGGCAGGACGGGACCTACAGCTATTCGCTCAGCCTGTCTGCCGGTCAGCCGGCCTCCGTCTGGGAATCTATTGTTGAGGGGGTAGCATAAACATGGCAGTCTGGGTCAGCGAAGCAAGGAAGCTCATCTCCTGCCACGAAATTGAAGACGGCGAGCGGTTCGCGATTTCGTTCGAAAGCGATTTTTCCGCCTTTATTCTGCGCCTGCTCGCGCAGTCGTTCCGGGTAACATAGAAACAAGAAAGGGGTCGGTGCGGTATGCATCGACCCCTTTTCGTGTATTTTAGAAAAACTCCGGCCTTCAGGACGCGAACGCGTCTTCCAGATAGGCCTTGATCTCAGACGGCTGCTTGCCGAGGACAAAGGCAAACTCCTGATGGAGCATTTCCTCGGCGGTTTTCCAGCTGCGAAGCTCGGTGGCGCTGACGGTTCTGCGCCGGGCGGCGAGCTGCTTCTGCTTGTTGTAGATGGTCTTGCAGAGCTGGAGCAGCTTTCTGCAATCGTGCGCGGCAAGAATCTCCCGGTAAAAGCCCGACTGCTGCTTGATATCCGTCGGAACGTCCGTCAGCTCGGGAAGACCGGGAAGCTCCGGCAAAAGCGCCTGCACGTCCGTTTTTGTCATGACCGGGCGGATGCTTGCCTTGCCGCCGACGGGTGTGTAGATCACGCCGCCGCGGTAATACGGCGTGAGACGATAATAGTCCCGCCCGCGCTCGAGCCCCGGTACATTCAGCCGACCCGCTTCCTCCACGCGGCACACGCCCTCGATACTGTAAACCACATAATCGCCCGGTGTAAACATCGCATCCTCCGTTTCCCGCAAAATCCAACTTTCTGTATCTTAATTATAGCAGATTTTCTGTTAGGAACGCAAACGGAAAAGTTGCACAAATTTTCGTTTTCCAAATTATATGCCATGTTTATACACTGAAAAATTGTCAGCCGCCTGAAAGATTGTTTTTCTTTCGGACGGCTGATTTTTTCGATTTTCAATTTTTGGGTCGATTACGGCGCTTCGTCCTCATAGTGGAACAGCGCCTGCATGAGCCCCAGAATCTCCGGCTCATCGAGCGAGTTTTGAAATTCTACCTTGCCGGACACGTCTCCGGGATTCAAAAGTCCCTGCTCCTCGAGCCTCCGCTCAAGCTGCCGGGCGATGCCGATGCTTCCGTCGATGATCTCGGGCCTTCGTCCCACGATGCGGCGGATGGCCCCACGCAAAAACGGATAGTGCGTACAGCCGAGAACGACCGCGTCGATGGGGACTTTCAGATAAGGCTCGAGCTTGTCAAGAAGGTACCCCTCGACCTCCGCGCCGCGTAAGACCCCCTGCTCGACGTATTCCATCAGGCCGCTGCACGCGATGGGGATGATCTGCGCCTGATCGTCATACTGCGCCTTGAGGCGCTGGAACTTTTCCTCCTGAACGGTCATGGCCGTAGCCAGCATGAGGATCCGACCGCCCGGGTGGCGCTCGACGGCGGGCTTGATGGCGGGCTCCGTGCCGACGATGGCAAGTTCTGGATATGTTTTCCGCAGCGTCCGGATGGCGGCGCTGGTTGCCGTGTTGCAGGCGACGACGAGCGCTTTTGCGCCCTGTGCGAGAAGCCTGTCCGCCGCCTGCAGGCTGAGGTCAACAACCTCCTGCGGCGTTTTTGTGCCGTAGGGCGCGTGGAGGGAGTCTCCAAAGTAGAGATAGTTTTCCCGCGGAAGCGTCCGCACCAGCTCGCGCAGAACACTGATTCCGCCGAGTCCCGAGTCAAACACCGCAACCGGCGCGCGGCAATCCGGCATGTCTCATCCCTCCTGAAATTTTCTAGCCTATAGTATACACGAAAATTATGAAAAAACTAGAAACGCCGCGTTACAATGCGGATACAGTTAGGTGACAGCCTGGAAACAGATTCGCTGCCAAAGCAAAAAGGCCCCGGAGGAACGTTCCTCCGGGGCTCATGCGTGTTGGGAATTTCCGCTTACAGCTTTGCGTAGGCGCAGGCGATCTTGGAGCAGGCGCGGGCGTTGTTATAGGCCAGCTCGAGGTTTGCCGCGAACGAGCTGCCGCCGGTCATGTCCTTGATGTGGGCCAGCAGGAACGGGGTGATGGCCTTGCCGTGGATGTGCTCGGCGTTGGCCTGCGCGACGGCCTTTTCAATGATACCGTTCATGTAATCGGGGTCCATTGCGTACTGCTCGGGAATGGGGTTGCCGACGACGGCGCCGCCCTTGAGACCCACGTCCCACTTGGTCTTCATGATCTTGGCGACGGTCTGTTCATCCTGGCAGTTGTAGTCCAGCTTGTAGCCGGAGGTACGGCAGTAGAACGCGGGCAGCTCGTCGGTGCGGAGGCCGAGAACGGGCACGCCGTAGGTCTCGAGGTACTCGAGCGTCAGACCGAGGTCCAGAATGCTCTTTGCACCCGCGCAGACGACGCAGACGGGGGTGTTTGCAAGCTCTTGCAGGTCTGCGGAGATATCCATCGTCTTTTCCGCGCCTCTGTGCACGCCGCCGATGCCACCGGTTGCGAAGAAGTGGATGCCGGCCAGGCTCGCGATGATCATCGTCGTTGCAACGGTCGTTGCGCCGGTCTGGCCGGTCGCCAGATACACAGCCACGTCGCGGCGGCTGACCTTGCCGACGTTTTCTGCCTTGCACATCGTGAGGAGCTCTTCGTCATTCAGACCGACCTTCAGCTTGCCGCCGATGATGGCGGTCGTTGCGGGGATTGCACCCTCTTCACGGACGATTTTTTCAACCTTGTGGGCAAATTCCACGTTCTCCGGATACGGCATGCCGTGGCTCAGGATGGTGGATTCCAGCGCGACAACGGGCTTGCCCTGCGCAATGGCTTCGGCGATTTCGGGTGCGACGGACAGATATTCATGCAGATTCATTGTTTGTACTCCTTTAAAATAGATTCCAGAAGCGAAATGCTCATCTGGGGGTTGATGGTTCTCTCGTGGCCGATGGCGGCAATGCCGGCGGCCATGGCGTAGTCCATGACGGACTCAATGGGCATGTCCTCGAGCGTGGCGTAGATCATGGCGGCGGTAAATGCGTCGCCCGCGCCGGTGGCGTTGACCATGTGCTCGAAGGGACGGAGCTTGCGGCGGAGCATGCGGCCTTCCTGATCCATGTAGAGGCACCCTTCGGTGCCGAGGCTCACGAAGATGCGGTGCAGGCCCTTATTCAGAACCTTCTCGCACGCGTTATAAAGGCTCAGCTCGTCGCGGATTTCCTGACCGGCCAGGATCTCAAGCTCCATCCGGTTGGGCTTGACGGTGTGCAGTCGCCCGACATAGGGAGCAAGCTTTCTGGCGTAGGCCGTGGAGACGGGGTCTGCGTACACATCCGGCCCGCCCTCGCAAAGATCAAGCAGGCGGCAGATGGCCTCTTCCGAAAGACTGGGGTCGCACGTGACGAGCCGCGCGCCGCGAATGAGGCTCTGCTTGCCGCTGAGAAAGCTCAGGGGAAGGCCCTGCAAAACCGTCATATCGGAGAGTGCAACGAACATATCGCCGTCCGCGTCGATCATGGACATGTAGGTCGACGAGGCTTTGCCGTCTGCGACGTAGAGGTTTGAAATGTCGATGCCGGCCGACTGGCACTCGCGGCGGATCTGGTCTGCATATACGTCCGTTCCGACGGCGGAGATGAGCTTCACGCTCACGCCGAGGCGCGAGAGATTCTCGCAGACGTTTCTGGTCACGCCGCCGGCCGAGGTATTCATGTGGCCGGGGTTGGAGTCGTGCATGACGATGGACTTTTTGGACCGGCCGTGGATGTCCACATTCGCCGCACCGACACCGAGCACGTATGCGCTTTCATTTACAATGTAGCCCTTGCCGAGAATGTAGCCTTTCTTCTGCAAATTTGCGATGTGGACGGCTACCGAGCTCCGGGCGAGATTCAGCTTCGCGGCCAGCTCGTTCTGGGAGATGGCGGGGTTCTGCTGAATGATACGGAATATTTCAGTCTCACGTTCGGTCACGGTTCTACCTCCGGACAAAAGTTTATTTTCTAAGCATATGTTTATAATAAGCACAAGATGTTTATTTGTCAAGAGGATTTCCGGAAAAACCGAAAAAAATGAGCGCCCCGGAAAATCCGGAGCGCTGGGAACGCACTCAAGCGTTTAAAAGCGGGAAGGAGAGATTGGCTTTGAAGAGGTCACCGTCGACAACGAGGTCGAACGTGCCCTTCTGAAGGCCGGTCAGGCTCTGCGCGATGGAAAGACCGAGACCGCTTCCTTCTGTGGAGCGGGACGAGTCGCCGCGTACAAAGCGCTCAAGAAGCTCGTCGGCAGTAATATCGAGGGGGTAATTGGAGATGTTCTTGAAGCTGATGCTCACGCGTCCGTCTTGCACCTCGCTTGTAAAATAGACGCGCGTGCCGGGCATGGCGTATTTGCAGATATTGCTGAGAAGATTATCAAATACACGCCACAGAAGCTTTCCGTCCGCCAGAATCTGCGGATCTTCGGAAGAGAGCTTCACGATGGGCTCGAGCTTACAGAGCTCAAACCGGCTCTGGTACTCGCCCGAGACCTGCGAAAGAAGCACATTCACATCGACCGCTTCCAGATGCACCGGCAGCGTGCCGCTCGATGCTTTGGACGCTTCAACCAGATCCTCGGTCAGCTTTTTCAGCCTTGCCGACTGGCGGTCGAGGACGGCAATATACTCCTTTGCCTTCTCCGGCTGCACATCCTCTTTTTTGAGAAGGTCGACATAGTTGACGATCGAGGTCAGCGGCGTTTTGATGTCGTGTGAGACATTTGTGATGAGGTCCGTGCGGAAGCGCTCGGACTTTAACTGCTGCTGCACGGCCTTCTGCATGCCCTGGGCGATGGAATTGAGGTTCTCGCCGTGGCTTTTCAGAACGCCGTACATGTGATTGACATCGACGCTTGCGTTGAGATTTCCTGCTGCGAGCGCCTCACCGCCCGCTTTGAGCTTTTGCAGGCTGACGGCGAGCAGGACGAGCAGCGGCGCTTCTGCGAGCTTGGCAATCACCCAGATCACGACAACCCCGCTGCGGCTGAACGCCGCGAGAACGAACAGCTCGGCAAGGCTCACACCGACGAAGATCAAGCCTGCCTGCCAGTACAGGTGCAGATGCTTCGCGCAGTAGGAAAGACCGTCTTTGAGACCCTTTCCCATGCGGAAAAGCAGGCACAAGCAGCGATAGACGATCGTGTTTTTCCAGAACGCGCCGGATTTAAAGCGCGTTGAAAGCGTCATCAGAACACTCATCACGAGCAGCACCGCGAAGGCCAGCAGCACCGCGAAGACGAAAATCGAGATGGCGAGGCTCGCATTGGTCAGATCAACGCCGATGGCAAACAGACACCCTCCGGGGACAATAGCAAGGGCGAGGTACAAATCCAGCGGAATCCGGTCGACCCAGTTGAGGTGGATGCCTGCCACGCCCTCCTTATGCCCTGCCGCGCACAGCAGAAAGACAAGCAGCGCCAGGCACACGGCAAACGAAACGGCGGCGACGGCAATCAGGACATGCCTGTTTTCCACCAGAAGGTTCGAATAATATGACTCCTGATAGATATCGTCCTTCGCCGTCAGGGGGCTTCGGATGTAGCCGGTGATGGTCACGTGCTGATAGTCAAAGCGCTGATAGGAAATGTAGGCGTGGACCTCGCGCACGGCGCCTGCCTCGTCGGGCTCGGGTGCAGACGCGGCTTCCGCTTCGGTATCATCGGTCATAATCTCTTTCGAGACAGACGTTTCCGTCTGACTGGCGGCAGCTGTTTCGTCTGCGTAGATATATTCCGTAATATATGCGTCGTTGATGTTGAAGTTCTGCTTTTGCAGGGAATCAAGGTAGGTCTGGTATTCTTCTTCGGAAGCAAAGACGTGGTCATCCTCCACAACGTCGCGCCAGTTGTAGGACAGATACTGCTCCTGGCTGCGCATATACTGATACGTTTCGTCCTGATCGGAGCTTTCGAAGACGATTTTGCCGGTATCGTCCTGCACGGTGAAGAAAAAGTTGCTGTTTTCGCGGGAGAACTGCTGCTCGTAATACGAAAGCGCCGAGCCGCTGCCGCCCGAGCTTTGCTGCAAAACGGCGGAATAATAGTCGGCGGCGGTGTTCATTGCGCTGTAGAACGCGTTTCCTGCAATGTGGTCCTCCGCAAAGCCCTCGGGATTGCTGTAGCCGCCCTGATCGGCAAGATACAGCACGCCGAAGCCGCTGAAAAAGAGCACGATGGCAAAGACCGTCAGCAGCAGCAGCGCCGTGATCTTCGCCCAAAGCTTACTTTGAAGTGATTTCATCGGGGATCAGCCTCCATTTTATATCCCTTGCCCCAGACAACCTTTAAGTACCGGGGCTCGGCGGGGTTATATTCGATTTTTTCCCGGATGTGACGGATGTGAACGGCGAGGGCGTTGTCTGCGTTGAGCGGCAGATCATCCCAGACGCGGCGATAAATTTCGCTCGGGGAGAAGACCTTCCCGGGGTTCTGCATCAGAAAGCGCAGAATATCATATTCCTTGGGCGTGAGGTTCACCGGCTCGCCGTCCAGCTTCACGGTTTTCGCGTCGTCATCGAGCTCAATGCCGCCGATATGAAGCACGTTCGACCGAACCGTGCCGCCGCCGAGCTGCAGGAACCTTCGCAGCTGGGACTTCACGCGCGCCATGACCTCGATGGGGTTAAAGGGCTTTGTCACATAGTCGTCCGCCCCGGCGGTGAGGCCGAGGATTTTGTCGTTGTCCTCGGATTTTGCTGTGAGCAGAATGACGGGGACGTTGGAAAATTCACGCAGACGCTGCATGGTATGAAGACCATCCAGCCCCGGCATCATGATATCGAGCAGCACAAGATGGATCTGCTCGTGGCGTAAGGTCTCGAGCGCCTGCAGGCCGTTTGACGCGCCGAAGACCTGATAGCCCTCGGCCTGCAAATAGATCGTAAGCGCCGAAACGATGTCCTTTTCGTCGTCACACACTAAAATATTGTACATTGGGTAGTTCTCCTTGCTTTCACTTGTCTTTATGATACCGGAAATGCGCTTAAGAAACAATGCGGAAAAATCTTAAGATTTCATGAAGACGGCGCGCGCTTGACAAGCAGACAGAAATTCGGCAAAATAGGGGTAAGCTTTTTGAGGAAGGAGCATGTGTTATGAAGGTATTATTGGTCAACGGCAGCCCGCACAAAAACGGCAGCACGAACAGGGCCCTGCAGGAGGTTGAGAAGACCTTGCAGGCATCCGGTGTGGAGACCGAGATCTTCTGGATCGGAAACGAGCCCATCGGCGGCTGCATTGGCTGCGGCGGGTGCCGGAAAACCGGCGCGTGCATCTTTGGCGGCGTCGTCGCGGAATTTACCGAGAAGGCGAAAACGGTGGACGGCTTTGTGTTCGGAAGCCCCGTCCACTATGCGGCGGCCTCGGGCAATATGACGTCTTTTCTGGACCGGGTATTTTATTCCGCCGATGCGGAAACCTTCCGCTTCAAGCCCGCAGCTGTTGTCACGGCGGCAAGACGCGGCGGCAATTCGGCGGCCTATGAGCAGCTTTTAAAATATCCTGGCATTTCGCACATGCCGATCGTCTCGAGCCAGTACTGGAACATGGTGCACGGTGCAAACGCGCAGGACGTGGAGCAGGATTTAGAGGGTCTTCAGACCATGCGCGCTTTGGGGCGCAATATGGCGTGGCTCCTTTCGTGCATCGAGGCCGGAAAGGACGCGGGTGTGAATCCGCCCGCCGTCGAGCCCTTCCAGCGCACAAATTTCATTCGCTGAATAGTGTATGCTTTATACCGGCAGGCAGTCGCTTGCCGGTATATTTTTTTATTTTTACGAATAAATATGCGTATATGCAGAAACTTATGCAGGATTTATTTCAATATATGCAAAACGGCAGAAAAATCCGTGTGGGATTTGTGCAGGATGCGTATTGCATTTTTATGCAAAAAGATATAATATTTATCCATAAAATATGACACACGGAGGCAACACCATGAAAAAGGAAACCATCAAGAAAATCGTTCTCGCCTATTCCGGCGGTCTGGATACGTCGGTCATTATCCCCTGGCTGAAAGAAAACTACAACGATCCTGAAATCATTGCCGTTGCCGCCGACGTGGGGCAGGGCGACGAGCTCGAAGGTCTCGAGGAAAAGGCCATCAAGACCGGCGCGAGCAAGCTGATCGTGGCTGACCTCACGGACGAAATGTGCGACGATATCATCGTGCCGTCGATCATGATGGGCGCGAAGTACGAAAAGTACCTGCTCGGCACGGCGTTTGCAAGACCCATCATCGCCAAGAAGCTGGCCGAGATCGCGCTCGCCGAAGGCGCGGACGCAATTGCCCACGGCTGCACCGGCAAGGGTAACGATCAGGTCCGCTTTGAGCTCGGCATTCAGTATTTTGCCCCCGGCATGACGATCATCGCGCCGTGGAGAGAGTGGGAGATCAAGTCGAGAGACGAAGAGATCGACTACGCCGAGGCGCATCATGTGCCGCTCAAAATCTCGAGAGAGACGAACTACTCCAAGGATAAGAACCTCTGGCACCTGAGCCATGAGGGCCTGGACCTCGAAGACCCGGCAAACGAGCCGGACCTCGATAAGGACAAGTTCCTCGAGATGAGCGTCTCGCCCTATAAGGCGCCCGATGTGGCAACCGAGGTTTCCGTCGACTTTGAAGCGGGCGTGCCCGTAGCCGTGAACGGCGAAAAGATGAAGGTCTCCAAGATCATCGCGAAGCTCAACGAGCTCGGCGGCGCAAACGGCATCGGCATTCTCGATATCGTCGAGAACCGGCTCATCGGCATGAAGGACCACGGCATCTACGAGACCCCGGGCGGCACAATCCTCTACTTTGCGCACGAGCAGCTCGAGATGCTGACGCTTGACAAGGAGACGGCACACATGAAGTCGAAGCTCGCCGTCGACTATGCGGACCTCATCTACAACGGCAAGTGGTTCAGCCCGCTCGCCGAGGCGCTCACCGCCTTTGCCAAGAAAGCCAACGAGAACTGCACCGGCACGGTCAAGCTCAAGCTCTACAAGGGCAACATGATCAACGCCGGCATTACCTCCCCAAACTCCCTGTATTCCGAAGAGCTCGTCACCTTCGGCGAGAGCGACTTCGATCAGGCGCAGGCCGCGGGCTTCATCAACATCTGGGGTCTGCCGACCAAGGTTCAGTCTTTGCTGAAGAGTGGTAAACTTTAAGATTAAAAATCAATCCAACAAAGGCCTGTCCGTGCGGGCAGGCCTTTTGATATGAGGTAAGAAACATGAAACTTTGGGCAGGACGCTTCCAGAAACCGACCGACGAGCTCGTCAACGACTTCAACGCCTCCATCTCCTTTGACCAGCGGCTCTATAAGCAGGACATCGCGGGCTCCAAGGCGCACGCGCAGATGCTGTCTGACTGCGGCATTCTCACAAAAGAGGACAACGAACAGATTCAGGCTGGGTTAGACGGTATTCTGGCCGATATCGAAGCGGGGAACGTCGAATTTTCGGCAGACAACGAAGATATCCACATGAACATCGAGACGCTTCTGACAGAGCGAATCGGAGACGCGGGAAAGTGCCTGCACACGGCAAGAAGCCGCAACGATCAGGTCGCGCTCGATTTCCGCCTCTACCTCCGGGACGAAATTTCTTCCGTGGTTGAAAACCTGCTGCAGTTGGAAGCGGTTCTCTGCAAAAAGGCAAAGGAACACCAGAAGACCGTCATGCCCGGCTACACGCATTTGCAGCGGGCGCAGCCGATCACGTTTGCGCAGCATCTTTTGGCCTACGCGAGCATGTTCACGCGCGATATTACAAGGCTCGAGGACTGTCAAAAGCGCATGAACGAGTGTCCTCTGGGCTCCGGTGCGCTGGCCGGGACGACGTATCCCATCGACCGCTTTGAGACTGCCGCGGCGCTCGGCTTTGACGCTCCGATGAGAAACTCTCTCGACGGCGTATCGGACCGGGACTACGCGCTGGAGTTTTTGTCGGCCGCGTCCATTCTCATGATGCACTTAAGCCGGTTCAGCGAGGAGATTATCGCCTGGTGCAGCTGGGAGTTTAAATTTGTGGAACTCGACGACGCGTACGCAACGGGCTCGTCCATCATGCCGCAGAAGAAAAACCCGGATGTGGCGGAGCTCGTCCGCGGAAAGACCGGCAGAGTTTACGGCGACCTGATGGGCCTTCTTACGGTCATGAAGAGCCTGCCGCTTGCTTATAATAAGGACATGCAGGAGGACAAGGAGCCGGTCTTCGATGCGCTCGACACGCTTCATCAGTGCATCCCCGTCTTTGCCGCGATGGTGGATGCGATGACGGTTCTCCCGCAGAACATGCGCGCGGCGGCAAGCCGCGGCTTTCTCAATGCGACGGACTGCGCCGATTACTTAACCAAAAAAGGTATGCCCTTCCGGGACGCCTACAAAATTTCCGGAAAGCTTGTCTATCTCTGCACGGAGAAAAACTGCACGCTCGAGGATTTGTCTCTGACGGAGCTCAAGAAGCTCTCGCCCCTCTTCGCCCCCGACGTATACGAGGCCATCCGTCTCGACACCTGCGTCTGCCAGCGCAAGAGCTACGGCGGCCCTGCCGTCGAGCAGACAAGCATGCAGATCGCCGCCATAGAGCATTTTATTGCGGCACATACGAAATGAATGAGAAAGCCCGCCGACAGTATGTCGGCGGGCTCATTTTGCGTATCAGACACTTTCGTGCGCCTGCGATTTTTCAGGCAGCAGATTGGTCATGCTCTTGAGGCTGATGGCAAGGGTCGACGTGTTGTGCAGAAGCGCCGAGGTTGTCGGCGGCAGAATCCCGGCCACGCCAAGCACGATGAGCGAGAAATTAAAGCTCACAATGAAGCGGTAGTTGCGGCGGATGCGCGCCATGAGCTCGGTCGAGAGCTTTCGCAGGGTCACAAGCTCGAAGAGGTCCTCCGAGGCGATCGTAATGTCGGCGATCTCTCTGGCAATCGCGGCTCCCGTCGAGATGGCGATGCCGGCGTCGGCCTCCGAGAGTGCGGGAGAGTCGTTCACGCCGTCGCCGATCATGATGACCGTGCGCCCGGCGGCCTTTTCCGCGCGGATGAAAGCGGCCTTGTCTTCCGGCAGCACCTCGGCGTAGACCTCGTCCACACCGACCTGCGCCGCGACGGCCTCTGCAGTCTTACGGTTATCGCCCGTCATCATGACGACCTTGTCAATGCCGCATGCATGCAGCGCGCGCACCGCGTCGGCCGCCTCCTTGCGTAAGGGATCAAAAATGCAGATGACGGCGGCAAGCTCGCCCGCGATGCAAAGATAGAGGTGCGAATACTCCGCAGGAAGCGAGCGGAACTTTTCTTCCTCGCCCTCCGGCACATGGCAGCCCTCGTCTTCAAAGACGAAGTGCGCGCTGCCGATGAGAACCGTTTTGTCGTTTACCATGCTGGAAATGCCGTGCGCGACGATGTACTGCACCTGCGAGTGGTACTCCTCATGGCTCAGGCCCCGCTCCTTCGCGGCCTCCACGACGGCGTTCGCCATCGAGTGGGGATAGTGCTCCTCAAGGCACGCGGCCAGACGCAGCATATCCTCTTCCTTATAATCGGCGAAGGTCACGATATCGGCGACCTTTGGCATGGCGTAGGTGAGCGTGCCGGTCTTGTCGAAGACGACAGTGTTTGCGTTCGCAACGGCCTCTAGGAACCGGCCGCCCTTAACAGAGATATGAGACGCGCTTGCCTCGCGCATCGCGGACAGCACCGCAATCGGCATCGCGAGCTTGAGCGCGCACGAGAAGTCGACCATCAGAACAGCCAGCATCTTTGTGACGTTTCTCGTCAGCAGATACGTCAGCACCGTGCCGCCCAGCGTATAGGGAACGAGCTTATCGGCAAGGCGGGAGGCCTTGTCCTCGGCAGTCGACTTGAGCTTTTCGGACTGCTCGATCATCTGGACGATCCGGTCGTACCGGCCGCCGCCCATCGTCTTTTCCACGCGGAAGACGCACTCGCCCTCTTCGCAGACTGTGCCCGCATAGACAAAGCTTCCTTCGCGCTTGACGATTGGCATGGACTCGCCCGTCATAGACGACTGGTTGACCATTGCCTCGCCCTCGACCACCTTGCCGTCGAGCGCGATGAGGTTGCCCGTGCGCACGACGACGAGGTCGCCCGCCTGCACCGACGAGACAGGAACGAGCACTTCCGTTTCGCCCGCCTTGACCCAGACCTGATCGATATTCAGTGCCATCGCGCCCGCGAGATCGGCTACGGACTTCTTGTGCGTCCACTCCTCGAGAATCTCGCCGAGGCGCAGCATGAACATGACCGAGCCCGCCGTGTCGAAATCGCCGCGCACCATCGAAACCGTGACGGCGGTCGCGTCCAGAACGGCGACAGAGAGCTTTCCGCAGAGCAGCGCCTTAAGCCCCTCGCGGATATACTTGACCGAACGGAAGGCCGAGATGACCGCCCGCACGGGAAGCGGCAGAAAGAGCTTGGAAAACGTACGGCGCAGGACGGTCATGGTGAGCTTGTCTTCGTACTCGCGGTTCAGAGCGCGCGGCGTGTGCGCCGGGACAAGATCCATCGCCTCCGCCTTCTGGAACGAAAACGCGGCAAACGCGCGAAGAACGGCTGTGCGGTTTTCTTGGAAGCTGACCACCGCGTCACACGTGCGGTCAAAGACCTTAACATCCAAAACGCCCGCAATATTTTTCAGATAATACTCCAGAACGTCTGCTTGATGCAGCGTCATATGCGCGCAGGCCAGGTGCACCCGCATCCGCCCGCGCGACTCATGCAGAATCTGACATTTCATATAATGGAATCCTCCGGGGAACAATTCAAAGAAATAGGGCCGCGCTGTGCGGCCCTTGGGGTAGCCTTTTATTCGGCCGCGGGAGCATCCTCTTCCGAAGCGTCTTCCACGACAGCAGCCTCCTGCGCCGCCAGACGCGCTTCGTTGATGTCCTTGGCATCGGCGTAGATGTCCTCCGCGCCCTCACGGACGGTGGTAGCGGCCTTCATGACGCAGTCCTTCGCGCGAAGAACGGCGGCGGTGGTGTGGGCGTAGACCTTTTTAGCGTCCTTGCTTCCAAGAATCTTCAGGCCTGCGGTTCCGAACAGAACGCCGGCAGCAAACAAACCAATATGCTTCATCTGTAAAACCTCCTGTTATTTTAGGCCGCGCCGGCGGCTGCTGCGCCGCGAGTTAGCCTTCTTTAATCGTGAACACAATATAGCACGGAACTGCAAAAAATGCAAGACTGTTTTCAACAAAAAGTGTATTTTTTCGGAAGAAAATCCTGTGCAGCTTGTCAAACGGGCGGGCAATAGTTCGGTCCGGACAATTTTGCGTGAAACAGGCGGAGCCCGATTGACATTCTGGACATGAGGGCTTATGATCATACCCATACCGGTATGGAGGGGCGCGCAATGAAGCAATGCATGGATTCGGACAATCTGCATCGCAGGCTCAAAAAGATCATCGGTCAGGTCCAGGCCATCGACCGTATGATCGACGAGGATGTGCCGTGTGAGGATATTCTTGCGCAGATCAACGCCGCAAAATCCGCACTTCACGGCTGCGGCAAGGTGGTGCTCGAGGGGCACATCAAGCACTGCGTGCGCGATGGCATCGAGCACGGCGACGCGGACAAGACGATTGAGAATTTTACAAAAGCGGTGGAACGCTTCTCGAATATGGGCTAAACTTTGATTTGCGGTTGTACCGTAGGGGGCGATGCCCACATCGACCCGGCGGGATAACCTGTTTTTACGGAAATCTCCGGCGAATTCGATACTTCCCTTGGGGCGATGTGGGCATCGCCCCCTACGCGTAATAGGAAAAATTTCGGGAATTTCCCGGATCATCTAAGGAACTGCGTGACGCAGTTCTTTTTTGTTTGCCTCTTGATAACTTATACCCCTATAGGTATTATACACACATACCACGTATGGTATCAGAAAAGAGGTTCGACATGAAAAAGCTGATAGAAATGCTGGAGGCGTTTTTGGAGCTCGGCGGCATCAAAAAGGATGTGACGCTGCTGGCGCTGTCCGGCGCGGCGGTCATTTGCAGCCTGTGCGGCGTGCGGCTGGGCGGCCTTCTTGAGGAGCTGACCGTTGCAAAGGCGCGCGCGGGCATTGAAAAGCCCTTGCACCTCATGCCGCAGACGGCGCGCGTGGGATCAGGCGGCGAAGAGAAAATCATTCCCGCCGAAGAGGTTCAGGCTGGAGAGATCCTCCGCGTCCTTCCCGGCGAGAGCATCCCGGTCGACGGCGTGATCATCTCCGGCCAGACCTCCATCAATCAGGCGGTCATGACGGGAGAGCCGCTTCCGGAGCGTGAAATGTTTCAGATGGTCCCCGGGCAGGGCGTTTGCGCACTCGTGGGCGGCCATACGGTTCTGGCCGGAAATCCGGCGCTGCTGGAAGGCCACGGCGTTTCCCTTCTCCCGATGCAGGCAGCCGAGCAGGCGATTTCGACGGGCAGCACGGTGACGTATGTCGCGGTCGACGGGTGGCGCGGTTTTTGCGCTGGGCTCGCTTTTTTGCTGGTCCTTAGGGTGTATCTGAAAACTCCCAACGCACCCGGACAGCGGGTCTTTTCACGCTGCGCCGCACCGTTTTTCCTTGAAATACGTCAGTATTCCTGCGGAAAAATGTCTTGCGCAACGTAAAAATCCCTCGCTGCCGGTCACATCATGAGTTTCAGATACACCCTAGAGGGAAAGAAACAGCGCACCGGAAGATTTCGGGAAATCCTCCGGCGCGCTGATTTTATATCGCTCAGGAAGCGCCCGTACTGGCCTTTAAAGCGTCGAGCGCAAGCTTGGTGTCGCAGTCATAGAGCTCCTCGGACGGGATTTCAACGAGGCGAAGAAGCTCTTCGTGCTGCCGGATGACGCGGCTGCCGCCGGTGTCGCCCGTGAGCGCGAGAAGCTCCGGGAAAAATTTTTTCGGAAAGATGCAGGGGTTGCCGCGCTTTGCGTTGTGGGCGGCTCCGACGATACAGCCGGGCTCGCGCGTCCAGCGCTCTGCCACCGCGCAGACGGAGTTCGGCTGCAAAAGCGGCTGGTCGGCCACCATATATAAAATTGCGTCGCAGTCCAGCATGGCCTGCGTCCCAAGAAAAATTGTCCGGCTCACACCGAGCTCCGGCGCATCGTTCAAAATCGCAGTAAAACCGTATTGTGCCGCCAGCTCGAGTGCCTTTTCATACTGGCTCACGACCGTCACACAGGAAAAAAGCCCCGGCGGCACGGCCAGAAACGCCAGCTCCAGAAGAGACGTTCCCCGGTACGCGGCGAAGAGCTTGTTTGCGCCGAAGCGGCTCGCGTTTCCGGCCGCCATGATGAGGCACCCGAGCTTGGGTGCGGCTGCGTTTGCCATGACAAAACCTCCGTGATTTTCTACAATTCAGTATACCCACTTTTGAGCATTTACGCAAGAAAGCACCAAAAATTTCGGCAATTTCGAAAAAAGCGTTATACTGAAAATAGGACAATGCTTTTGCTTCCGATTTTTTTTCGGGTGTGCTAAAATTATTTCAGAATACACGGGCTGTGGGCAAAAATGCGGCCCGCGCGCACCTGTGCGATAGAAAATTGGAGGTCAGAGTATGAGCATCGTAGGCAAAAGCGAGGTTCGTGTCGACGCGTTTGACAAAGCGACCGGCAGAACCAAATATTACGAAGACCGGATGCCGGCCGGCGCGCTGTACGCGCGGATCAAGCACTCGGAAATTGCCCATGGCTACGTCAAGTCGATCGACACCTCGGCGGCCGAGGCCATCGAGGGCGTGGTCAAGGTGCTGACCTGCTTCGACGTGCCGGACATTGCCTTCCCGACGGCAGGTCATCCGTGGTCGATGGATCCCGGGCATCAGGACGTTGCCGACCGGCACTTATTGAACCGCCATGTGCGCTACTATGGCGACGAGGTCGCGGTTGTCATCGCGGAAAACGAGGTCGCGGCGATGCAGGGTGTGCGCGCACTCAAGGTTGAGTACGACGTGCTGCCGTTCGTGCTGGACGTGCAGAAGGCGATGGAGCCGGACGCACCGCAGATCCACGAGGAATGTCCGGGAAACGTCTTAAAGCACACGTCCATGGCCAAGGGCAATTACGACGAGGCGATCCAGGAGCCCGGCCTTATTAAGGTCGAGGGCTGGTACGAAACGCCGATGGTGCAGCACTGCCACATTGAAAACCACGGCTGCTATGCCTACGGCGAGAACGGCAGAATTACCGTCGTTTCCTCGACGCAGATCCCCCACATCATCCGCCGGATCGTCGGTCAGGCGCTGGGAAGACCTTGGGCAGATATTCAGATCATCAAGCCCTATATCGGCGGCGGCTTCGGCAACAAGCAGGACGCGCTCTATGAGCCGCTTTGCGCCTGGTGCTCTACGCAGGTAAACGGCCGGTGCGTCCGCATCGACTGCTCGCGCGAGGAAACGTTTGTCTCCAACCGTGTGCGCCATGCCATCCGGTTCCACATCATTACGTGGCTGCATCAGGACGGCTCGATTGCCGCCAGAAAAATCGAGTGCTTCTCCAATCAGGGCGCGTACGCGTCTCACGGCCACTCGATCGTGGCCAAGGCCATGGGCTCGTTCCCGCAGATTTATCCCTGCGACAACGTGCAGGCTGACGCGTACACCGTCTACACCAACCGCCCCGTTGCGGGCGCGATGCGCGGCTACGGCATGCCGCAGGCCTCGTTCGCGGACGACGCAAATATTGAAGATTGCGCGAAAGCTGTCGGCATGAACCCCCTCGAGTACCGCAACAAATTCATCATGCCCAAGGGCTTTGAAGACGGCTTCTCGCACAACGTCAACTACTACGATTCCTTCCGCGACTGTATGGAAAAAGGCCGCGTAGCGATCGATTACGACAGAAAGATCAAGGAATATCAGAACCAGACCGGCCCCGTTCGCCGCGGCATCGGCATGGCAGCCTTCTGGTACAACACCGCGGTTTATCCCATTTCTCTTGAAACCTCGTCCAACCGGATGCAGCTGAACTTGGACGGTACCGTCACGATGCAGTGCGGCGAAACAGAGATCGGCCAAGGCGCGGACACCGCATACTCGCAGATGGCGGCAGAGGTTCTGGGCCTTTCCAGCTACCGCGACGTACACGTTGTTTCCTGTCAGGATACCGATATCACCCCCACGGGCCTTGGCGCGTATGCGTCCCGGCAGACCTATGTTGCGGGCTTCTCGATTCGGCAGACGGGCGAGCTGCTCAAGAAAAAAATTCTCGCCTATGCGTCGAAGCTCACGCGGCAGATGGCTGAAAACATGGACATCCGAAACAGCAGCATCGTCCGCATCATGGACGGCAAGGTTTTGATGTCTCTCAAGGAGCTTGCAATGACCGCGCAGTATAACGCCGCCGACTCCGAGCATATTACGGCCGAGTCGACGTATACGATCCGCAACAACGCCTACTCGTTTGGATGCAGCTTCGCCGAGGTCGAGGTCGATATCCCGATGTGCAAGGTCAAGCTCCTGCGGCTTATCAACGTCCACGACTGCGGCAAGCTCATCAACCCCGCGCTCGCCGAGGCGCAGGTCCACGGCGGTATGTCGATGGCCATCGGCTATGGACTTTCCGAGCAGCTGCTCTTCGATGAGAAGACCGGCCGGCCCTTAAATAACAACCTGCTCGACTATAAGATTTCGACGACCATGGATCATCCGGATCTGGAGGCGCTGTTTGTCGAAAACCCCGAGCCGACCTCGCCCTTTGGCACGAAGGCGCTCGGCGAGCCGCCCGCATGCTCCGGCGCGCCTGCCATCCGCAACGCCATCTTGCAGGCGACCGGCGTTTCGATCGACAAAACGCCCATCACACCGCATGTTCTGTACGCGGAATTCTCGAAGGCAGGCCTGATTCACGACGACTGGGAGAAGGAGGGAAAGTAAGCCATGTATGATATGAAAGCGCTCTATGAAGCGACAAGTGTCGAAAACGCCATTGAGCTGCGGCTTGAGCATCCGGAAGCCCAGATCATCGCCGGCGGCACGGACGTTCTCGTGCAGATGCGAGAGGGAAAGCGCGCGGGAAAAGAACTGATTTCGATTCAGGGTCTGGATGAAATCCGCGGCGTCAGCATGGACGAAAACGAGGCCATCCGCATCGGAAGCCTCACGACCTTCTCGCATATCACGCGCGACCCGATCATTCAGAAGTATATAAACGTCCTCGGAGAAGCTGTCGACATGGTGGGCGGCCCCCAGATCCGGAACGTGGGCACCATCGGCGGCAACACCTGCAACGGCGTGACGTCTGCCGACTCTGCGTCTACCCTTCACGCGTGGGAGGCAATCATCGAGCTGACCGGCAAAAACGGCAAGCGCTATCTTCCCATCAAGGACTTCTACATCAAGGCCGGTACCGTTGACATTAACGTCGCCGACGGCGAGATTCAGACGGCGGTCATCATCCCAAAGGAATCCTACGACCGCACGGCGGGCTTCTATATTAAGTACGCCATGCGAAACGCGATGGACATCGCAACGACTGGCTGCTCGGTCAACTGCCGGTTGTCCCCCGACAAAAAAACATTTGAGCGCGTGCGCATTGCCTACGGCGTGGCGGGTCCTGTCCCCATGCGCGTTCCGAGCGCGGAAGCGGCCATCAACGGCAAGGAAGTAACGCTTGAGAATATCGAGATGTTCTCGAAGACCGTTCTCGAGGACATTCACCCCAGAGATTCGTGGCGCGCCAGCAAGGCCTTCCGCCAGCACATCGCGGTCGAGATGGCCAAGCGCTGCCTCATCGAATCGGTCAAACGCTGCGGAGGTGACGTGTAATGGCACAGTATAAGCTTGTAACATGCACAATCAACGGCAAAAAACGCGAGCAGATCGTAGACGTGCGCGCGAGTCTGACCGACATGATCCGCAACAATTTCCACCTCACGTCCGTCAAAAAGGGCTGCGAGGTCGGCGAGTGCGGCGCGTGCACGGTGCTCATTGACGGCGAGGCCATCAACTCCTGCCTGTATCTTGCCGTGTGGGCCGAGGGCAAGAATATTATCACCCTCGAGGGCCTCATGAACCCCGACGGGACGCTTTCCGATATCCAACAGGCGTTCATCGACGAGACGGCCATCCAGTGCGGCTTCTGCACGCCGGGCTTCATCCTGACGGCGACCGAGATTCTGAACGCAGGCGTCGAATACACGGACGACGAGCTGCGCAAGCTCCTGTCCGGGCACCTGTGCCGGTGTACCGGCTACCAGAACATTTTCAGAGCCGTCAAAAAGACGATGCTCAGAAGACTCGGCAAGGATGCCGAGGCAGAGCTGGTAAAGTAACAAAGCAGAAGACCGCCCGCAGAACAATCTGCGGGCGGTCTTGCACGTTGATGCGGGTTGTGATATGATGGGGAAAAGAAAATCGCGGAGGTGCGGGATGAAAAAGCTGAAAGAAGCGTTCTTTTCAGAAAAGGGAATGGGAATCGTCAATATGCTGTTCTGCCTTTCTCTGCTTATTCGTGTAGGCTGGCTGACGGTTCTGACCTACCTTGTATGGGCCGCGTATCTCGTCTTTTGCAGGAAACACGCCGAGTCAAAGGCAAGCAGGATCATAAACACCGTGTTTTTGGTGTTTGCAGCCGTCCTCGCCTGCGTGAACCTGTACTTTATGTTCTGAACATCCAAGTTTCCCCATAATCATCGAGCGCCCCGGACTTTCGTCCGGGGCGCTTTGCTGCCTCAATGGGCTGCTACAACCCGCTTCATCACGGAAAGAATTTCCTCGCGTACTGCCTGTGCATCGCAGCTTGTTGCGGCGAGGCAGGTATCGCCGTCTTCCGGCATGGTCTGCCCCAGATGCTCGCCGTCTTCCAGACAGACGGTCATCCGGCATTTCATACACGTGAAAAGCTCCGGCCGCCAGAGATAGACCGCGCAGATCGCGTCGTGGATCATCATGCCGTCGATGTTATGGACCTGCTTGTAAACGTCCGCGTAGCTGGATAACATCGCAGGGACGATTTTTCCAAGCTCGGTCGGCGCGCGCAGAAGCTCGATGTCCGAGCGCGGCTGCAAGCAAAGATTTGTTGCATCCAAACCGATCATGACGGTTTTTACACCGCTTCCGAATACCACGTTTGCCGCTTCCGGGTCTGCGACGATGTTGAACTCGGCGTACCTTGTTGCGTTGCCCGCGTGGATGCCGCCGCCCATGACCGTGATGCAGGCGATGGCCTTTGCAATCTCCGGCGCTTTCTCGAGCGCGAGCGCTACATCCGTCAGGGGCCCCAGCGAGAGAATTTCAAGCTTCCCCGTGTATTTCCGCGCCATTTCGATGATGAAATCCGCGCCGTTTTTATTGGATGGCTTTCCCTCCGCGTAGAGCTCGAGCGATGCTCCAAGGCCGCTTTTGCCGTGGATGTTGCTGGCAGACCTTGCGGGGCGCGCCAGCGGCTTTGCGCTTCCGGCAAGCACCGGGATATCCGCGCGAGCGTTATATTCACACGCGAGCAGCGCATTGTTGATGGTCACATCCAGCCCGACGTTTCCGCTCAGCGCGACCATGCCGAGCACGTCAAACTCCGGTTTTGAGAGCACCATGCTCAACGCGATAAAATCGTCAATGCCCGGGTCGGTGCAGATGACGAGCGGCCTTTTTCCCATGACAATGCCTCCTGTTTCGGCTTTTTTCTTATTGTACCATATGCGTCACAAAAAGCAAGCTGTCAGCCGAACGCCGCCTGATAGGCCGCGCGGAGCGCCTGCTCATATTGGCTGTCGTTGACGCAGAACATTGCGCCCGGCGGGGTTTGGACGAGATGGTGCACCGGCGCACCGGAGGCCTCGATGGCGGCGGAGAGCTTCGGAATATCTTTTGTCGACCGGCAGAGCGCGAGAAGGACGGCCAGGTTTTCCCGCAGCTTCACCTGTGCGCCGGAGAAGTGTTCTCGCAGCTGCTCGGCGGCGGCATGCAGTGCGTCCGCTTCTGCGCCGGAAGAAAGAAGCAGGCACAGGCCCTCCACGCCGCAGGCGCTGTGGAACGTTTCAATCCGGTGCTCGTTGAGGCACGCGCGCACCTCCCAGAGCGCCGTCTCCTCCGTGTTTTCCGGAAAGATCACGCGCAGCATGGAAACGGGTCGTCTTCCCGCAAAGCCGATGACACCGGAAGCAGACAGACTTGCGGGCGCGTCGAAGCCGATGCGCGTGCCGGGGGCGTCGGGGGCGAAGGTCGAGCGGATGTGCAGCGGAATCTGCCGCTCGCGCACGGGGGCGACCGCGCTTTCATGCAGCACCTGTGTCCCGGCGGCAGAAAGTAATTGCAGCTCCGGGTAGCTGAGGGTTTCGATCGGCGCAGGGCGCTTCACGATTTTCGGATCGGCGGCCAGAATGCCCGGCACATCCGTCCAGTTTTCATACACGTCCGCATGCAGCGCCGCCGCAGCCAGGCTTCCCGTGATGTCCGAGCCCCCGCGCGGGAAGGTATGGACGCGTCCGTCCGGCAGCACGCCGTAAAACCCCGGGGTTACGATCTTCCGCCCGTCGGCAAGAGATTGGAGCGCCGCGTAGGAGGCATCCTGTAAGACATTTCCAGTGTAGTCAAATTGCAGCCAGCTTTTAGCATCCACAAACGAAAAGCCGAGATAGGCCGCCATCAGCTTCGCGGCCAGGTATTCTCCCCGCGAGGCCAAAAAATCCGCGCTCGTCCGGGCGGATAAGCTTTCGTAAATCGCGTCTAAGTCGTCTTCGATCGGATAGTCGATCGCGCATTCGTCGCGGATGGCGAGATAGCGGCTCGCGATTTTGCGCCAGAGCTCCCAGCACGGCACGCCGTAGCGCAGGTGGGCGTGGCAGAGATAGAGTAAATCCGTAATTTTATGGTCATCGGCATGGCGCTTTCCCGCGGCGGAGACGACGATGACGCGCCGGGCGATATCCCCCGTCACAATTTCGCGCACTCGCTTCCAATTTGCCGCGCAGGAGAGGGAAGAGCCGCCGAATTTTGCGATTGCCAGCATTTGATTCACCTCAAAATATGGTTTGCAGCGGAAAGCTTCCGCTGTGCCATTCTATGAAAAAGTCTGCCGGTTTGACAAAAGCCGCGCCCCGGAAATCCGGGGCGCGGCTTTGCTGCGTGAATGCCTTATTCGATGGAGGTCACGGGATAGTCCTGCGCCTCGACGGCCTGTTTGAGGGTATCGTCTGCGACATCCTTCGAGAGCGTCACAACCGCCGTGCCCGCTTCGTGGCTGACCTTCGCTTCGGTCACGCCGTCGACGGCCTCAAGGGCTTTTTTGACTCTGGCCTCGCAGTGGCCGCACATCATACCGGTAATATACATCGTTTTTTCCATGGTTTCTGGTTCCTCCTTTGTTGTTGCAGCAGGAAGCTGCTTTGTGTGTCTCTTATGATCATGCCGCGCGTCGCGGAGCTTAAAGAGATTGAGCCGAAGGGCGTTGGACACCACGCAGAAGCTCGATAAGCTCATCGCCGCCGCGCCGAACATGGGGTTTAGCGTCAATCCCAGCGGGACAAACACGCCCGCCGCGAGGGGAATGCCGATGGTGTTGTAGAAAAACGCCCAGAAAAGGTTTTCGTGGATATTGCGGAGCGTCGCGCGGCTCAGGCGGATGGCCGCCGGAACATCGAGCAGGCGGCTTTTCATGAGGACAACGTCCGCCGCGTCGATGGCAACGTCGGTGCCGGCTCCGATGGCAACGCCGATATCTGCTCTCGTAAGTGCCGGCGCGTCGTTGATGCCGTCTCCGACCATGGCGACCTTGCCCTGCGTCTTGAGCTTGCGGATTTCCAGCTCCTTGCCTTCCGGCAGAACGCCTGCGATGACCTCGTCCACGCCTGCTTGTTTGCCGATGGCCTTGGCTGTTCTCTCGTTGTCTCCCGTCAGCATCACGACGCGAATGCCCATGTTCTGAAGCTCGCGCACAGCCTGCGGGCTGTCTTCCTTGATGACATCCGCCACAGCGATCACGCCGAGAAGCCTGCCGTCGAGACTGAAATAGAGCGGGGTTTTGCCCTCGTCGCTGAGAGACTGTGCCTGCTTTTGAATTGCCTCGGGAATCTGCGCTTTGGCGCCGATAAATTTGTCGTTGCCGCCGCAAAGAGTTTTGCCACGCATGCTCGCCGTAAGGCCGTTTCCGGGCAGCGCCTGAAATTCCGCGACCTCTTCGGGAGAAATGCCAAGCGTTTCCGCGTGCTTCAAAATCGCCTTGGAAAGCGGGTGCTCGCTCTTCTGCTCAAGAGAAACGGCGAGGCGGAAGAGCTCCTGCTCTGTGACGCCGGCTGCCGGGAGAACGTCCGTGACTGCGGGCTCGCCGGAGGTAATGGTGCCGGTTTTGTCAAGGGCGACGATCTGGATGCGGCCGGTTTCTTCCAGACTTGCCGCCGTTTTAAAGAGAATTCCGTTCTTCGCGCCGAGGCCGCTTCCGACCATGATGGCGACCGGGGTCGCAAGACCCAGCGCGCACGGGCAGCTGATGACGAGCACGGAAATTCCGCGCGCAAGGCTGTAGCCGAAGGGCTTCCCGATGAGGAGCCACACGATCGTGGTCACAAGTGCGATCGAGATGACCGCCGGGACAAAAATGCCGGAGACCTTGTCGGCAATTTTTGCGATCGGCGCTTTGGTGGCCGCCGCGTCGGAGACCATCTGGATGATCTGTGAGAGCGTCGTGTCCTGTCCCACGCGGGTGGCGCGACAGGTCAAAAAGCCCGACTGATTGACGGTCGCGGCGGAAACGGTATCGCCGGGGGCCTTGTCGGCGGGGATGCTCTCACCGGTGAGCGCCGCTTCGTTGACCGCACTGGTGCCGTCAAGCACCACGCCGTCGACCGGGATGCTCTCGCCGGGGCGGACGACGAAGGTGTCGCCGGACTGCACCTGCTCGATGGGGACGGTTTCTTCCTTGCCGCCCCGGACAACAGTCGCGGTCTTGGGTGCAAGCTTCATCAGGCTCTTGAGTGCGTCCGTCGTCTTGCCCTTCGAGCGGGCCTCGAGCATCTTGCCGACAGTGATGAGCGTTAAAATCATGGCGGCGGACTCAAAGTAGAAGTCCATCATGTAGTCCATGACCGCGTCCATATCGCCCCGGACCTGCGCGCCGGTCATGGCAAAGAGGGCGTAGGTGCTGTAAACAAATGCGGCGGTCGAGCCGAGGGCGACGAGCGTATCCATGTTGGGTGCGCGGTGCCAGAGGGCCTTGAAGCCGCTGATGAAAAAGCGCTGGTTGATGACCATGATGATGACTGTGAGCAGCAGCTGCGTCAGGCCCATCGCCACGTGGTTGTCTGCGTAGAAGCCCGGCAGCGGCCAGCCCCACATCATGTGCCCCATCGAAACATACATGAGCACGAGTAAAAATCCGAGCGACCAGATAAGTCTTCGTTTGAGCTTCGGCGTTTCGTGGTCCTCGAGCTGCTTTTCGGCCTCCTGCATGCTCGGTGCAGGCTGATTGGCTGTGCCCTTTTCGCTTGCGCCGTAGCCCGCCTGCTCGACGGCCTGAATGATCGCCTGCGCGCTTGCCGTTCCGTCCACGCCCATGGAGTTTGTAAGAAGGCTCACCGAGCAGCTTGTCACACCCGGGACCTTGCTCACCGCCTTCTCCACGCGCGACGAGCACGCCGCGCAGCTCATGCCTGTAACATTGAATTGTTTCATGCTTTGCACCTCTTTGCCTTACCCTGCCGGTAGCATGCCCGGCTTCTGCCTATTTCATCAGCTTCTGTAGGGTGACGACCAGCTCGTCGATCACCTCGTCGTGTCCCTCGCGAATGTCGTTTGCCACGCACGAGCGCAGGTGGCTCGCCAGAAGCTCCTTATTGAATGCGTTAAGCGCCGCGTTGGCCGCTGCCGACTGCACGAGAATATCGGGACAGTACGCCCCGTTTTCGACCATGCTGCGAATGCCGCGGATCTGGCCCTCGATGCGGCTGAGGCGGTTGATGAGCTTCTTGTATTCCTCCGGCGAGCGCTCTTTTTTGCGCTGCGAGCACATGGGACAGTTCCGTTCTTCCATGCCGTGCCTCCTGATGTGTGTTTTAAATACCCCCTTGGGGTATCTTAACTATATACCCCCAAGGGGTATTTGTCAAGCGAAAATTTTTCGTTTGCGCGATTTTTTGGAGCAGCTGCGGCGCTGGACATGAGAATTCACAAATTCGTCACAGGATTCTGCAAAAAAAGCCTTGACATTTTCGGCAATCTGGATATTATATAAGATGTTAGCACTCAGAGATAAAGAGTGCTAACGCAAAACCGTAGATCAGGCCGCAAGGCCAGAACATAATCAAGGAGGTAATCTTATGAAACTGACTCCGCTGGCAGACAACGTGCTGCTCAAGAGCTTTGAAGCTGAGGAAAAGACCGCGTCGGGCATCATCCTGTCCACGGCGACCAAGGAAAAATCCGTGGTGTCTGAGGTTGTGGCCGCAGGTCCCGGCACAGATGACGTGAAGATGACCGTCAAGAAGGGCGACAAGGTCATCACCGGCAAGTTCGCAGGCCAGGAGCTCAAGCTCGACGGCGAGGACTATGTCATCTGCAAGCTCGCCGATATTCTGGCAATTGTTGACTAAGACTGATTGAACGCTTCAAGGAAAGGAAGATTTTTATTATGGCAAAACAGATCGTTTACGGCGAGGACGCGCGCAAGGCGCTGCTGTCCGGCATTGACCAGCTTGCCAATACCGTTAAAGTTACTCTGGGCCCGAAGGGCCGCAACGTCGTGCTCGGCAAGAAGTACGGCGCGCCGCTGATCACGAACGACGGCGTTACGATTGCAAAGGACGTCGAGCTCGAGGACGCGTTTGAGAACATGGGCGCGCAGCTCGTTCGCGAGGTCGCTACCAAGACCAACGACGTGGCCGGCGACGGCACGACGACTGCGACGCTGCTTGCACAGGCGATTGTCCACGAGGGCCTGAAGAACGTTTCCGCCGGCGCGAACCCCATGGTCATGCGCAAGGGTATGGAAAAGGCCGTTGAGACCGCTGTGGAGACCATCAAGGCGAACTCCGAGGCTGTCAAGGGCAGCGACGATATCGCGCGTGTCGGCGCGGTGTCTTCCGGCGACGAGGCCATCGGCAAGCTGATTGCTGAGGCTATGGAGAAGGTTTCCGCTTCCGGCGTGATCACCATCGAAGAGTCCAAGACCGCCGAGACCGGCCTCGAGGTTGTCGAGGGCATGCAGTTTGACCGCGGCTACATCTCCCCGTACATGGTCACCGATACTGAGAAGATGGAAGCTGTCATCGACGATCCGTATATCCTGATTACCGACAAGAAGATCTCCTCCATCCAGGAGATCCTGCCGATCCTTGAGCAGATCGTCAAGGGCGGCCAGAAGCTGTTCATCATCGCCGAGGACGTTGAGGGCGACGCGCTGTCGACCCTGCTCGTCAACCGTCTGCGCGGCAGCTTCAACTGCGTCTGCGTCAAGGCTCCGGGCTTTGGCGACCGCCGCAAGGAAATGCTCAAGGACATCGCTGTTCTCACCGGCGGCACGTACGTCTCGAGTGAGCTGAACATGAACCTGCCCGACGTGCAGCTGGCTGACCTTGGCCGCGCCCGTCAGATCAAGGTCACGAAGGACAACACCGTCATCGTCGACGGCGCTGGCGACGCGAACGAGATCAAGGCGCGTGTTGCCGAGATCAAGAACACGCTGGCCATCACCACCTCCGACTACGACAAGGAAAAGCTGCAGGAGCGTCTGGCGAAGCTGTCCGGCGGCGTAGCCGTCATCAAGGTCGGCGCACAGACCGAGGTTGCCATGAAGGAGCAGAAGCTCCGTGTGGAAGATGCGCTGAACGCAACGCGCGCAGCTGTCGAGGAAGGCATTGTTGCCGGCGGCGGCACGGCGTTTGTGAACGCGATTCCGGCTGTTGAGAAGCTGGTCGCGAAGCTCTCCGGCGACGAGAAGACCGGCGCTTCCATCATTGCCAAGGCCCTGCAGGCTCCGATCCGCCAGATCGCGGAGAACGCGGGTGTGGACGGTTCCATTGTCTACGAGAAGATCCGCTCGAGCCGCAAGCTCGGCTATGGCTACAACGCCTACAGCGAGACCTACTGCGACATGATCCCCGCCGGTATCGTCGACCCGACCAAGGTCACGAGAACTGCGCTGGAGAACGCCGCGTCCATCGCCTCCTGCGTCCTGACGACCGAATCTCTGGTCGCCGACAAGCCCGATCCGCAGGCGGACGCCGCGATGGCAGCTGCCGCAGCACAGGGCGGCATGGGCGGCGGCATGTACTAAGCCGTAACCAGGTTCTGATTTGTAACGCACAACAAAAGCCCGGCGTTTGTTCCCGCAAGCGCCGGGCTTTGCAGCCAAGCCGGAAAAAAGTAAACTTCCCGTCAGCTTTCGCTTTACAAGCTCCAAAATATTTGCTATAATAGCCTCGCGTTTTGAAACGCAACATGCGCTCGTAGCTCAGTTGGATAGAGTGACAGACTCCGACGTTTCTGCCCCATTCGGCTGTGAGAAGCCCAAAGCCGTTGATACGACTGGACTTTTCGGGTGTGAGAGCGATTTTTCGCTTGTTCCTTGACTACTGTTTGACTACCAATTTCAAAAAACGATGACCGGCGTACCGCCGTTTATCTCATAGATGCGCTCGTAGCTCAGCTGGATAGAGTGACAGACTCCGACTCTGTAGGTCGCACGTTCGAATCGTGTCGGGCGTACCAAAAATGACGTGAAATCATATGATTTCACGTCATTTTTATATGATAATGTTTTGATTCCTTGCTTTTGCTGCATAGCGCAACCGGATAGAGCGTTTCAGCAGGGAGCTCAGATTTCCAAGTTGCTCTGCATGATCTGACTGGCTGCTTTTTTATTTTGTCAAAGGCGTGGGTGTAGATATCCAGCGTGGTCGACGGTTGACTGTGTCCGAGCAATCCTGCGACCGTGCCGACGTCCGTGCCGCTGGCGATGAACAGGCTTGCTGCCGTGTGGCGCAGGCTGTGAACGTTCAAGTCCGTCGGCAGGTCGTTTGCTTTGAGGATTTTCTTGAAGCGCCATGTGAAGGTCGAGGGCGTCATCGGGAGCTCCATGCCCTTTCTGCGGAACACATAGTCATCTTTGGTCTGCTTGCGTCGGTCGTAAAGCTCTGTTTCTACTGCGCAGAAGGCTTCGTATTCGCGGAGCAGACTTTCCATTTCGGCGGAGAAGTACACATACCGGTTGCCCGCTTTCGTTTTCGGGGCTTTCACGATGATCTCGTCGCCGGTCGTTTTGACCGCGTTTCTGCAGACGTGGATGCTGCGCTCGGCGTAGTTGATGTCCTCCCACTTGAGTGCGCAGCATTCGCCGCGCCGCATTCCGGTCGCGATGATGAGCTTGAAGTAGGTTTCGTACAGGATGCTCACGGCCTCCAGCGCCTGAATCAGCTTTTTCACCGTTTCATCGTCCGCGATCTTTTTCTCTTTCTTCTGTCCTGCGTACTTGTAAGTGCGCCACGCGGGATTGTGATCAAGATAGCCGCCCTCCATCGCGTCGGAGAGGATGCCGCACAGACAGCTGTGGACACCTTCTACCGTCGCTTCGGAGAGCGGCTTTCCTGTCGCTTTATTTTTCTGTTTCCGCAGCTTTGTGTACAGGCTGCGGAAGTGTTCCGGCCGCAGATCGACCAGCTTGTAGCTGCCGAGATACGGTTTGAAGCGTTCAACGTCCTGCTTTTCGCGCACGAGCGTGGATTTTGCGAGCTTGTCTGGCGCAATGGTTTGCAGCCAGATTTCTGTGTATTTTTCCAGCGTGATCGACCGGTCGATGCCCGGGTTCAGCTTCTTGCAGCTCATCTCGAAGATCATCGCCTGCTCCTGTAACCACTTTTCCGTCTGCTTCGGTGTAAGATCTGTCGGCGGCCTGACCGTTTTCTGCTGCGGATTGCGCCGCCGACCGTCGGGTGTGTAGCCCATCGAGACGACGAGCAAATAACTGTTTCCGCGTTTTCTGATACTTGCCATTTGTGATTCCTCCTGTTCTGCTCAGCACGGCTGAGATTTTGTAACAGCAACAATACCAGAAAAATCGGGAATAGCGAGTAGATTTTGAAGATTCTACGAAACCAACAATTCCGGATTGGGTATTGCGAACAGACTATTGCTCATGCGTTTCGCGGCGTCCTGCTTGAGCTGCATCTGCGGATGGCAGTAGGTGCGTTCCAAAAACGACGTGTCGCCGTGACCGGCGAGGTCTGCGACCGTATTTTTGTCCACGCCCTCATGCAGAAGCGTTGAAACAAAAAAGTGCCGGAGGGTGTGCAGGTGATAGGTTTTCGGCAGACCGATTTCCGCGAACAAGGCTTTCAGGTGCTTGCTGAACGTGTCCGGGTGGATGGGTGTGCCGTCGTCTTTCGTGAAAATGTATTCCGGGAATGGGATATTGGGTGGAGGACAGACCGCAGCCGCAGCCGTATGGAACGGTGCTGACGGAAGTTTTGAACCTTGACGTCGCGCCATTTCAGAAATTGCTGGATCAACTGAACACAGCTGTTCCAGGAAAAAGCAATGATGTTCTGCGTGCTTACATGGACATGAAGAAGGGGCTTGCTTCTCTGCCGCTCTACCGGCTGTATCTGGAGGACTTTCGCGTCTTTGGCGATATGCCAGTTGAAGAATTTGTGATTGGAGACGCACAGGATGCCTTTGCAGAATTCATGATGCAGGAAGATAACGATCTGCCCGCGTTTATGCAGCAGCAGATTGACGATATTCGATGGATTCAGGAGCGGTATGCGTGGTTCCTCGACGGCGTTTTTGCGGACGCAGTATTTGAAAAGAAAAAGGGCCAGAAGAAAATTCCTCTGGCACCGATGATCTGTTCGCGTGGATATGAAGCTTTTATCAGCGGCGTCAGTCTCGGTGAAAACCCTGAGACAGACGCGCCGCCGGTGAAGACGCAGTACCGCATCCGCGGCGAGAAGGAAAAAGCCGAGATCGTCGAAAAGATGTACTTTGACCGGCTGCTGGATTTCGTCTATGTGGAGTTCATGAAGGGACTGCAAAAAGGATTTGTGCCGAAACGCTGCGCCAACTGTGGGCGCTGGTTTTTGCAGACACCGGGAGCGACCTACGCCTATTGCACCGGGCCTGCACCGGGACAGAACGGCAAGACCTGCCGGGAAATCGGCGCGAGCAGCAGCTTCCGCAGCAAGGTAGAGAATAACGATATCTGGAAAGTTCACCAGCGGGCTTACAAAAAATATTTTGCCCGTATCAGAAGCGGACTGATGACCAAGGGCGAGTTCGAGGTATGGTCCAGACAGGCGGCAGATCTGCGGGATGCTGCGCTGGAACGATATGCGCGGGCAGAGAATGAGGAGGAACGGCAGCGCATCGCGCAGGAGATTGCCGAGGCGCTCAACGCAGAATGATAGAAAAAATAGGAGCGCTATCCGTAAATGCGGATAGCGCTCCGGCTATTACGTTCCAAACAAAAACACGGCGTTTTCTTCCCCAAGAAACGCCGCGCTTTTGTTTTAGGATTGGATTGGGTTGAGCGTATTAACCGATGGCTGTATTGTAGCAGACCGCAAGCCCATTCGGAAGCTCCCCCCGGGGATGCTTTTTGTACGTACATCGCGTGTTTTCATATCCCCACATGGGGTTTTGAACATAAATAGGTGCTGATTTTCTAAAGACAAAACCTCCCTATGGGGTTCTGAGTTACGTCGTTTATCAGCAAACCGCACAAGAAAAGCACAGCATATTTTTATAATTCCTACAAATGTTTTGCGTTTAACCTCCCCGGGAGCTTTTTCTTGCCAATAAATTTGAGATATAATCTTTATGTTTATTTTAAGTTGGTGAAAAACACAACGAGAAAAGAAAGGAAAAGTTATGAAGAAATATCTCGCATTATTGCTCGCAATGGTTTTAACACTTGCCTTATGTGCCTGCGCTTCAGCGCAGGTACAGCAAACCGAACCTGCAAAGCAGGAGGATGCAGAATCCGCTCTACCGCAGGAACAACCTGAATCCGAAGAACAGGAAGTAGAATCTTCAGGAAAAATGGTCACTGTCAATGGCTTTACGTACGATGACACGGCCTTCCATGCAGAAGATGCTGCCAACCGTACCATTCACGTCAGTTATGGCGGCGGAAGTCTGTGTACCAGTCCGATGGCCTTAGCTTATTTCCTCGGCTACTACGAAGCGGAAGGACTTGATGTAGAGATTATTTCTGTTGAGTCTGACAAAGAAGCGCTTGCCAGTGGGAAGATTGATGCAACCGGTGGATTCCTTGCATCGTGGCTTCCGGCAATCAGTAATGGCGTCGGCTTCACATTTACGACAGGTATTCATACCGGTTGTGGCTCCGTTGTTGTTCTGGCGGACTCTGATATTCAAAGCTATCAGGATTGCGTTGGCGCGACGATTGCTGTAAGCGGTGGATTTGGAAGCGGTGTTCATAATTATGGTATGCGCTCCGTTATTCACGAAGGCCTTTCTGTTGAAGATTTTAAGTGGATCAATTTCGACGCATCGCTCGGCCTTGAAGTGTTGAAAAAGGGTGACGCGCAGATTCTTGTTGCAGCTGACCAGATGGTCCAGAAATGGATTGACGATGGTTCCGTGCGCCGAATCCATTCCAATACTTTCGATGAAGATTTCAAAGACGAGCCCTGCTGCGTTTTCGGCTTGTCCAGCGCATTTATTGAGAATAATCCGATTTGCGCGGAAAAAATGACGCGTGCGGTGTATCGAGCCTGCCTCTGGGTGGATCAGAATGACGAGAATAAATATGAGGCAGTTCAGATGTTGGCTGACAACTATGGCTTCAATGTGAACCCGGATTATGCGGTGAAGCTGATGAAGCTTTGGAAGTTTGGCGTTTCCAATGCGCAGTGTGAAATGTGCCTTGAAAATTCTGTTGATGAATATGTTGCCGCTGGAATTATTGATGCTTCCGCTGATTTGGAGCATCTGAAGACCGTTGCATGGAAGGCCTTTGACTTATCCAGCGTTGATGCGGAGTTTGCATCTTAACTGTTCTGCGAACCGTTTACCCTCACGCACCTGAAAGACCACAATTAGGTTAAATCTATGAAGAAGATTAAACGGATGACATGCGGATTGCTTCCGCTTTTAGCTGGAGCGGCCGTCCTGATAGAGCATTACACTGTTCCAAATGCACAGGCTGTATCTGGAACGCTTCCTGTATTCATCGGCATCCTGATGTGCGGTGTCCTGATTTTAACACTGTTATCCATCCAAAGCAGCTCTGTATTGAACTGGCTTCGAGACCGTTCTGCGTGGTATACGGCTATTTTTCTGATTTTTCTTGTGCTGGACGTTCTGACACAGAAAACAGGCATCTTTGGTCCGCCCATGTTTCCAAGTCCGGATCGGCTTCTTGCAGAGTTGGTTTTGGATCGGAGCATTCTTCTTGACTGCGCCGGAAATTCGCTCAAGCTGCTGTTTACCGGTTACTTTTGGGGGATGCTGATCGGATTGCTGACTGGTATCCCAGCAGGACGCTCCCGAAAAGCGCGATATTGGATTGCACCGATTCTTCGCGTGCTTGCGCCAATTCCATCCGTTACATGGATGGCACTGTTTTTTGTGCTCTCCAAAAGTCTGTTTCAAGGCTGCGTTGCAATGGTCGCGTATTCTGTATGGTATCCTGTTGCGTCCGGAATCATGCGTGGGATTTTGCAGGTAGATCATGCATATATTGAAGCTGCGCAGACGCTCGGGGCAAGTAGCGAATGGAAAATTCTCCGCTATGTAACATTGCCGAGTGTTCTGCCCTGCTTATTTCAGGGTATGATGAGATGAAATCCACATATGGAGTTCGCATAGAAGGTACTGTTCCTGATGAATTTACACTTGCAGGAACAGCGAAGTTCAGCGGATATGATACCATTCCAACCGGCATACTCTCCAGCAACACAGGGGCGGCAAAAGTTTATTACACCTCCGGAACACCTGATGTGATTCTGATGGAAACGAGCTGGTTTACAGCGCCTGTTGGGGAAAATAGTGAAACGCAGCATAGAGGATTTAATGTCTATATTCTTTATGACTGTCCTTTAAGTAAGAACTAACTGTGTTCCATTTTAAGTGATCTGCAAAGCGCAATCGACAAAAATCGGTTGCGCTTTTCTTTTGCCAAAAATCAAGAAAGGAGCGACTACCTATGCCAAAGAAAAAACTACCGCAGACCATCGAGGAATGTAACGCCGAACTGGAACGCACACAGAAGCTATTACAGCAGTATGAAAACCGAAACAAGATGCTTAACCGCAAGCTGTCCACCGAAAAACGCAAGGAGCGCAATCACCGTATTTTCCTGTTTGGCGGCTTCATGGAAAGCATTGTGCCGGAACTGAAAACCATGACAGAGGACGAGGGAAAGGACTTCCTGTATCACATCGCAAAGAGTACGGAAGCACAGGAGTATTTGAAAAAACGCGCCGAGGGGGTGGGAGCCGGATAATACCCTTGGTAACAAGGGCGCACTTATACACCCTTGCGGGTGTCGTGCGCTCTGCCGAGAACTTGTGAGCGCATGGAAATCTCCACGCGCCCACATTGGCGGCTTGCGCCGCACAGGGAAAACTGCATTTTCCCTGCGTCAGCTTGCGCTGTCTACCCTTTTGCGTCCCCACGAAGCAGAACACCTTGCTGCGGCAAGCTGTTCCGTTTCATGGGGCTGAATCACGAAGATCGGAGGTAAACCGTTATCGCAATCTATCATTGCAGCATCAAAATTATCAGCCGGGGGAATGGCAAGTCAGCCGTTGCCGCTGCTGCCTACCGAAGCGGTGAGAAAATCACAAACGAGTGGGACGGCATGATCCATGACTACACCCGAAAGCGCGGCATCGTCCATTCGGAAATCTTGCTGCCGTCCAACGCTCCCACAAACTTTCAAGACCGGGGAACGCTTTGGAACAGCGTGGAGCAAATTGAAAGGGCGTGCAACTCCCAACTGGCGCGGGAGTTGGAGGTTGCCCTGCCCATAGAGTTATCCAGAGAGGAACAGGTACGGCTTGTCCGTGCGTACTGTTCCTCTCAATTTGTTTCCAGAGGAATGTGTGCAGACTTCAACATCCATGACACAGGCAGCGGCAATCCGCACGCCCATATTCTTCTCACCATGCGCCCGATGGACGCACATGGCAAGTGGCTGCCGAAGTCCAAAAAGGAATATGTGCTGGACGAAAACGGCGAGAGAATCCGTCTGTCCAGCGGCAGATACAAAACCCGCAAGATTGACCTTGTGGACTGGAACAGTCAGGAGAACGCCGAGGTCTGGCGCAAGGTGTGGGCTGACCTTGCCAATGAGTTTTTGGAACAGAACAACCGCCCGGAGCGCATCGACCACCGCAGCTACGAGCGGCAGGGGATCGATCAAATCCCCACCGTTCATATCGGCGTGGCAGCGTCACAGATGGAGAAAAAAGGAATCGCTACCGAGCGCGGCGAACTGAACCGCAGTATCAAAGCGGCAAATCGTCTGCTCCGCGACATCAAGGCGCAGATCGGCAAGCTGAAAGAATGGCTGCTTGATGTGTTCAAGGCAAAGGAGAGCTTGCGCGCCGAACCGCCGCAGCCGAAATCCCCCGACCTCTCCACGCTGCCATTCCGCTATCTGGATATTCAGAAAGCCAAGGGCAGGAACTATTCCCAAAGCTGGCAGCAACAGCACACCGCAGACGAACTCAAAGCCATTTCCAAAGCTGTCAATCTTCTTTCAGAAAAAGGTATCTATACGCTGGAAGAACTGGATGCAGCCCTGTCCGTTGTCCATGACAAGGCAAGCGAAATCCGCAGCGGCATGAAGCCGAGAGAGACGCGCATCCGTCAGCTTCAAAAGCTCATAGAACAGGCGCAGAACATGCGGGAGACGCAGCCCATCCACGATGAATACAAGCAAATCCGCTGGAAGGGCAAGCAGGAAAAGTTTGCAGAAGCACACCGCGCCGATCTCGCAATATGGGATGCAGCTAACCGCTATCTGCGGGCAAATCTGCCGGATATGAAGCTGACGCCAAAAGCGTGGCAGACCGAGCTTGCCGCGCTGACCACAGAGAACGAAGCGGAATATGTAAAGCTGAAAGCCCAGCGGGAGGAAGTTGCCGAGCTGCAAAAGGTACGCCGCTATGTAGATGTTGCCCTGAAAGCAGACGCACCACAAAAGACGAAAATCAAACATCATGATATAGACCGATAACCCATCGGAGAAAGGACACCACCATGAACAACGATAAGAAGTTTGAACATGAAATTGACCCTGATCTGCTGGCAGAAATCGAGGAATGGGAAAAGGCAGACCACGACGAACCAGCGGAATATTACTTCTCCAATCCAGACCCGTATCTCAAACCGCAGCCCTTGCCGCCCGATCATCCCCGGCACAACTGCTACTTCAACGAGGACGGCCATCTCTGCGTGAAAAATCTGTCCGCGTTCTGGCTGCCGGAGTTCACCTTGCAAAAGGAAATCGGCGGCACAGTCTACACCGTCACAGGCAGCTATGACGGCGTGGAAACGCTGGATAAAAAGATGAAACGCATCATGGGCGAAAAGTTTACAGAAAAGATGGAGGATTCTGAATGACAAATACGCAGTCTCTTGGTACAATAGAAGCAACCAATCCTGTACTGGCAGTTGCCCCTTTGAAGGAGGAAACAGAAATGTTACGGGCAACTGATAAAATCACCGCGCTTTACTGCCGCTTATCCGTGGAAGATTTGAAAGAGGATAAGAAAGGCGGCAAAGAGGACGAATCCAACAGCATCCAGAATCAGAAAATGATCCTGCTCCAATACGCAAAGGAGCACCGTTTCCCGAATCCGACCTTTTTCGTGGACGATGGATATAGCGGTACGAACTTTGACCGTCCCGGCTTTCAAGCTATGCTTGCGGAAATCGAAGCGGGCAGAGTGGCAGTCTGCTGTACGAAAGACCTATCACGACTGGGGCGTAATTCCTCGCTGACAGGGCTGTATATCAACTTCACATTCCCAAAGTACAATGTGCGCTATATTGCCATCAACGACCATTTTGACACCATCGACCCCAACAGTACCGACAGCGATATTGCGGGCATCAAGAACTGGTTCAACGAGTTTTTCGCCAAAGACACCAGCCGCAAGATCCGTGCTGTCAATAAGGCAAAGGGCGAACGCGGCGTTCCTCTGACCGTCAATGTTCCATTCGGCTACCGTAAAGACCCGGAGGACAAGACAAAGTGGGTCGTGGATGAAGCGGCGGCATTGGTAGTCAAGCGCATTTTCAAGCTGTGCATGGAAGGGCGAGGCCCGATGCAGATTGCAAAGCTCTTGCAGGAGGAAAAGGTACTTAACCCCACCGCCTACAAGAAGCGTGAGGGCATCAAGACACCCAGCCCGGAAACCGCTGATCCGTACCATTGGAACACCAACACGGTCGTTCACATTCTGGAACGGCGGGAATACACGGGATGCACCGTCAATTTCAAGACCTACACCAACTCCATCTGGGACAAGAAGCAGCGGGAAACGCCTATTGAAAAACAGGCGGTTTTCTACAACACCCACCCGTCGATCATTGAGCAGGAGGTCTTTGACAAGGTGCAGGAGATTCGCCAACAGCGTCACCGCAGGATAAAGACGGGCAAGAGCAGCCTGTTTTCCGGCATGGTCTATTGCGCTGATTGTGGCGCAAAAATGCGCTACTGCACCACCAACTACTTTGAAAAGCGGCAGGATCATTTTGTATGCGCAACTACCGCAGCAATACGGGAAGCTGTTCGGCACACTTTATCCGCGCGGTTGTTCTGGAGGAATTGGTCTGGATGCACATGAGAACTGTAATTTCCTATGTCAGCCGGTATGAGGATTATTTCCGTGCCGTCATGGAGCAGAAGCTCCGGCTGTCCAGCGAAGCCGCGATCCGCGGACACAAGAAGCGATTAGCACAGGCTGAAAAGCGGTTGGTAGAACTTGACCGTCTGTTTATCCGCATTTACGAGGATAATGTGGCGGGGCGCATCACAGATGAAAAGTTCTCTATGATGAGCAAGACCTATGAGGACGAACAGGCACAGCTTAAAGAGGAAATCCAGACTTTGTAACAGGAAATCGAAGTACAGGAACGACAGATTGAAAATTTGGAGCAGTTTATCCAGCGGGTGCGCAAATATGAGGACTTGGACGAGCTTACCCCCTATGCGCTGCGGGAACTTGTCAAGGCGATCTACATTGAAGCCCCGGACAAGTCCAGCGGCAAGCGGCATCAGGGCATCCGCATTTCCTATGACCTTGTGGGCTTTATCCCCGTGGAAGAACTGCTGAAACAGGAAACGGCGTGACCGAAGCCACGCCGTTCCTACAAAATACGATATTACTTTCTTATGACCCCCGCCTCTCAGGGGTGGGTATTTTTATTGCCCGATACGGTTCGAAGTTTATGCCCCGGAGGGGTAAACCGTGTCGGTCGCACCAAAAATTCCGTGAAATCATATGATTTCACGGAATTTTTATATGAATTTGTTTGAATTTCAACTTTTGAAGCATAGCGCAACCGGACAGAGCTTTTTGTGGGATAGCTTAGATTTCCAGACTACTTTGCATAATCTGGCTGGCAGTTTTCTTGTTCTTATCGAACGCGTGGGTGTAGATATCCAGCGTGGTCGACGGTTGACTGTGTCCGAGAAGCCCCACGACCGTGCCGATGTCCGTGCCGCTGGCGATGAACAGGCTTGCCGCCGTGTGGCGCAGGCTGTGAACATTCAGGTCCGTCGGCAGATCGTTTGCCTTGAGGATTTTCTTGAAGCGCCAAGTGAACGTCGAGGGCGTCATCGGCAGTTTCATGCCTTTTCTGCGGAACACATAGTCATCCTTGGTCTGCTTGCGCCGATCGTAACGCTCCGTTTCGGCGGCGCAGAAGGCTTCATATTCGCGGAGCAGGCTTTCCATCTCGGCGGAGAAGTACACATACCGGTTGCCCGCTTTCGTTTTCGGGGCTTTCACGATGATCTCGTCGCCAGTCGTTTTGACCGCGTTCCGGCAGACGTGGATGCTGCGTTCGGCGTAGTTGCTGTCCTCCCACTTGAGCGCACAGCACTCACCGCGCCGCATTCCGGTCGCGATGATGAGCTTGAAGTAAGTTTCGTACAGGATGCTCACGGCCTCCAGCGCCTGAATCAGCTTTTTCACCGTTTCATCGTCCGCAATCTTTTTCTCTTTCTTCTGCCCCGCGTATTTGTAGGTGCGCCACGCGGGATTGTGATCGAGATACTTCGGCGCATCGTCCATCATCTGCTCCACAGCACGGCCAAGGCGCACAGCGCCGCGCACAAGATCACCGCCGTAACTGAGATCCATACGCACAGATGAATTTTCTTCCTCGCTGCCTGTGCCATATTGGAAAGCTGCTGATTCGTTTCTCTCGTCACTGTACTCAGTGCCGTTTTGGTACTCTCGGTCAGTTCTTTGCAGACGGAAGAATACCTCGCGCTCAGGTTCCCAGCCTGTCTCGTAAATTCTGCGGCGCTCGTCTGCATCGCGGTCAGTGCTTCCTGTGCTTCCTGCTTCGTCAGGAGCTTTTTCAGGTCCGCGTCCAACTGCTTTGCCATAAAATTTGAAACGTAAATGTAAAATTAGCTTGACATTTACGGCGCTGGCGTTATAATGTTGATGTAAAGCAAGCTTTACTTTTTGAAAAGAGGTGTATACATGAAAAACTGCATTGCGGAAAAACGTAAAGCACGCGGGCTGACGCAGCAGCAACTTGCAAGCCTGCTCGGTGTAACGCGGCAGACCATTATTTCGTTGGAAAACGACAGATACAACCCATCCATTCTTCTGGCGCACAAAATTGCACAGATATTTGATGCGCAAATTGAGGATATTTTTATTTTCGAGGAGGAAGATACATGAAATTGAAGGAACAGAAAAAACTTGGTACGCTGTATTTCGTACTTGGAACCGTTTTGGCGATCGCAGGATATTTTATAAAAAGCAGTTGGCTTGCACCGTTTGGCGGCGGCGTTTGCGTGCTTGGGCTTGTCCGTCTGCTGCGCGCAGCCCGACTCAGCCGTGATCCCGATCAAGCAGCTGATTATGATGCTTCGCTTCAGGACGAGCGAACAGCATATGTTGCAAATAAGGCGCGCAGTCTGACGTTTTTTATCTGCATTTACGCGCAGCTGCTTGCCGTCCTCGCAGCAATTCTGGTTTTCCATCAGCCGCTCATTGGCAAAGTTCTCTGCGCGCTGACTTGTATTCAATCGCTCATTTATACCGGGTGCTACTGGTATTACAATCGTAAATATTGATGGGGCGTTCCTGCCTGGAATTTACACAGCAGAATCCAGATTGGCGAACTGGACATTCCCCATATTCGCCAGCACAGCCAGTTGGTTGAGATTGTTTCCAATGGCTTTCTGCTGCCGCAGGACTTCTTTCAGTCCGTCAAGAATGATGATTTTCTTGCCCAGACAACAACTGATTACATAGTCGCTCTGGCTCATGTGCGCCTGAACCGCTTTTTGGCGGATTGTCTCTAAGTCTTGTGCTGAGATTCGAATGCTGAATTGTTTATTTTTTCGCATATTTTCCTCCGTTCGCATGAAGTGGGTATGGGCTTCTGCCCGATATTTGGCATTTGGCAGGACGCCGGTGCGCCGGCGACTAGCCAAATGCGATGCTGGCTTCTCCCGAACGGGAGGATTTTTCCCGCCGCGGCGGGGCTTCTCTGCGTTTTGAACCCGCGTTTTTCGGCGTTGCCCGCACGTCGGCGCAACGTTGGCTTTTCCCGTTGCGCCGCACACACACTCGCTGTCGGGGCAGAAAGCCGCACACAGCGGTGACACGCGGCTCACGGCGCGGTGCAGGCGCTCGGCACACCCGCAGGGTCGATCGTGCCGATTGTTTTCACGGGCAGAAAATCGGCACTATCGGCACGTTTGAGCGAAATCCACCGTTTGCCGTTGCTGCGGTAGGTATCCGCCAGAATCCTGTTTTCCCTTAGAGCCGCAACGCTTTCCCGTACCAGCCGGGTAACCTTTTTCGGTGTGATACCGAGGCTGCCGTCAGGGTCGATCTTTGCGGACAGTGCCGATGGTGAATCGAGATATTCGGAATCGGCACGGAGCAAGTCAGAGAGAAGATGTACGAGTTGAAGCGTCGAAATCTTAGAAGCACCACTGCAAGTTTTACTGTCCTCAAGCAGCTTCCAGACGTGATCTTCCTCACCAAATCCGAGTTTTAACGTGCGATCCGGAATGTCACGCCCGGTGCAGTGCAAGGACGCAACGTTGGCAAGACGAGAGTTTTTTTGCAGCACAAACGTTGAATCCGCCGCGCCGCTTAAACCTGTCGAGCCGGAGATCATGTTCATCGGATCATCGTCATGGAGCTTCCGCAGATGGTGAATCAACAAAATTGCAATGTGCCGTTTGTCCGCAAGTTGTTTCAAAAGACCGATATCTTGGTAGTCGTTCGCATACAAATTTCCGTCGCCGCCCGCAGCACGGACACGCTGCAAGGTGTCAATCACAACAAGCTTTGTGGTCGGATGCTCGGTCAAAAATTGCTCGATCTGCCGCTCCAGACCATGTTTGAGCGTGTCAGCCATGATCGCAAAATGCAGCGTCGGCGGGGCATCTTCCGTCAGGTCAAAGAGCCGCGTCTGGATACGCTGGAACGAGTCTTCGAGGCTGAGATACAGAACCTCGCCCTGTGTCACTGCAAAATTCCAGAGAGGCTGCCCCTGCGAAACGCACAAGCAGAGCCACAAAGCAAGCCACGACTTGCCGATCTTCGGCGCACCCGCGAGGATATGCAGGCCCTCTGGAATAAGCTCATCTACCAGAAAGTGCGTCGGTTCATACGTCCTGTTTTGCAGTTCTTCCGCATTGATGGTGTGTAGTTTATTCATATTGTCACCTCCTTCGATATTGTTATCGCGGTTTTTATTTTCGATTTCACCGCACCAATATCGTAACACAAGGATTGACTTTCGGAAATAGGTAATGTATCATTTCAATAGATACACTATATTGATGCAAATACATTCTCGAATGAGGAAACAGCTTATGGGCGTTTTAGGAAAAGACTTATTTGATTTCCATCGGCCACAGACAAACACCAAGGTTGAGTTTGGTGCATCGGCTTATTGGGTGGAGGACAGGCCGGAGCCGCAGCCGTATGGAGCGGTGTTGACGGAAATATTGAACCTTGCTGTTGCGCCGTTTCAGGAATTGTTGGATCAGCTGAACACAGCCGTTCAAGAAAAAAGTGATGATGTCCTGCGTGCTTACATGGACATGAAGAAGGGACTTGCTTCGCTGCCGCTTTATCGGCTGTATCTGGAGGACTTTCGCGTCTTCGGCGATATGCCAGTTGAGGCGTTTGTGGTCGGGGAAGCACAGGATGCCTTTGCGGAGTTCGTGATGCAGGAAGAAAACGATCTGCCCGCGTTCATGCAGCAGCAGATTGACGATATTCGATTGATTCAGGAGCGGTATGCGTGGTTCCTCGACGGCGTTTTTGCCGACGCAGTATTTGAAAAGAAAAAGGGCCAGAAGAAAATTCCTCTGGCACCGATGATCTGTTCGCGCGGATATGAAGCTTTTATCAGCGGCGTCAGTCTCGGTGAAAACCCTGAGACAGACGCGCCGCCGGTGAAGACGCAGTACCGCATCCGCGGCGAGAAGGAAAAAGCCGAGATCGTCGAAAAGATGTACTTTGACCGGCTGCTGGATTTTGTTTATGTGGAGTTCATGAAGGGGCTGCAAAAGGGATTTGTACCGAAGCGCTGCGCCAACTGTGGGCGCTGGTTTTTGCAGAAGCCCGGAGCAACCTACGCCTATTGTACCGACCCTGCGCCGGGGCAGGACGGCAAGACCTGCCGTGAGATCGGCGCGAGCAGCAGCTTCCGAAGCAAAGTGGAGAATAACGATGTCTGGAAAGTGCATCAGCGGGCGTACAAAAAATATTTTGCCCGCATCAGAAGCGGCCTGATGACCAAGGCTGAATTTGAAGTATGGTCACGACAGGCAGCAGAACTGCGGGACGCTGCGCTGGAACGATACGCGCGGGCAGAGAGCGAGGAGGAATGTCAGCGCATCGCGCAGGAGGTTGCCGAGGCGTTGAACGAAGCATGAAAGGAAAAACAGAGGCGTGTTTTGAAAATTTACGAAAAATAATTTCCGCAAAGATTAAATCCCGCCGTGCGGCAGAAAATAAATCAAAACGGTTTCTGCTTGGAACGCTTATTTTGTAGAAAATGATGCTTGACGTGTCTTGCAGAAAGGACTACACTGGCGCCATAAAAACCACGGAGGTGCAATGCAATCATGAAGCTTGCATTTTTTGATACGAAACCCTACGACAAGCCCGGCTTTGACGAGCATATTGCCGGAACGGACATTGAGATCAAGTATTTTGAGACGAGACTCGGCGAGGACACCGTGCAGCTGGCAAAGGGCTTTGACGGTGTGTGCGTGTTCGTCAACGACACGGTGAATGAGAAGGTCATAAACGAGCTTTATGATCTGGGCGTTCGGGTCATCGCACTGCGGTGCGCGGGCTTCAACAATGTGGATACCAAAGCCTGCTTCGGAAAGCTGCATGTCTTCCGCGTTCCGGCGTACTCCCCCTATGCGGTGGCGGAGCACGCGATGGCGCTGCTGCTGACCGTCAACCGGCACACGAACAAAGCGTATATCCGCACGCGCGACTTCAATTTCAGCCTGTCCGGACTCACAGGCTTCGACCTGCACGGCAAGACCGTCGGTGTAATCGGCACGGGCAAGATCGGAAGAATTTTTGCCGGTATCTGCAAGGGCTTCGGGATGCGGGTGCTGGCATACGACAAATTCCCGAATCCGGACAGCGGACTGGACTACGTGGAGCTGCCCGAGCTTCTGCGGCAGGCGGACGTGATCTCGCTTCACTGCCCGCTCACCGACGAGACGCGGCACATGATCGACGCAGACGCCATCGCGCAGATGAAGCCCGGCGTCGTACTTGTGAATACGTCTCGCGGCGGTCTGGTGGATACCGAGGCACTGATTGAGGGGCTCAAGTGTCATAAGATCGGTGCGGCGTGTCTGGATGTGTACGAGGAAGAGGGCGACCTCTTCTACGAGGACTGCTCGGAGGAAATTGTCGCAGACGACACGCTGGTGCGGCTGATCTCAATGCCGAACGTCATCGTCACCTCGCATCAAGCGTTCCTCACAAAAGAAGCGCTCAGCAACATTGCCGCGACGACCGTGGACAACCTTCTGAAATTCGAGCGCGGCGAGCCGTCGCCGGATACCGAGGTCTGCTACCACTGCGAGCGCAAGGAAACCTGCCGCAAGACGCGCGACCAGAAGTGCTTCTGAGATAAAAATAGCAAGAACCGGCGTACCGTCCGATTGGGCGATACGCCGGTCCTTTTTTCGAAATTCAGGATTTTGTCTGGTCTTCCTGCTCCTGTAGCTTCTTTTCCAGTGCAGACTGCTTGGCAAGGATCGCGTTGACCTTGTCGTAAAGGTCTTCAATCATGATCTCGGTTTTGAGGTTGACCTTATAATCATTCTCCGCGCGGCGGCGGTCCTTTTCCTCCTGCCGGTTCTGGCTCATCATAATGAGCGGCGCCTGAATGGCAGCGACGCAGGAGAGAACCAGATTGAGAAGAATAAACGGATACGGGTCAAAGGCTTTCGCGGCAAGAATCGTATTGATGACCATCCACAAGATCAGCACGCCCGTGAACGCGAAGATAAATGCCCAGCTGCCCGCAAATTTTGCGATCGCGTCCGCCGCGCGCTGCCCGAGCGTGTATTTTTCCGTTGCAGGACTTTCGGAAATTTTGCTGTCTGCCAGCAGGTTCAGAACTTCCTCATCCGACATATCGTGCTGGATGTCTTTGAGAACTTCCTTCAGGAGCTTTCGGTTTTCTTTCATGAAGTTTAGCCTTCCTTTTGGGGATTTTCCCTTATTATAGTCCGTCAAAGCAGGACGGTCAAGCTGTTTTCTTCCGTGATACTGATTGTGCTTTCCGCACAATCAAATCCACATTTCTTGTGCTTCCGGTTTCTTGCTTTTTGGCAGAGAAAGAATAAACTAAGAGCATAAAAACAAAGAGGAGTTCGAAAAGAACTTCAAAAGAGAAGAGGAAGAAAGCATGCACACAAAAACAGTTCGGATCTTGAATATCGTAGCTGGCATCCTGCTGATTGCGGCAGGCATTTATTGTTTGTGCAATGAAGATGTTGCAGTTCTGTCCGCGGGTCTGATGCTCGGCGTTTTCATGCTGGCTGCAGGCATCGCGGAGATCGTGGTTTTCGCCGGAACGAGCGGTGTGCTGATCGGCTCCGGCTGGCTGCTGCTCGACGGCGTGCTGACCGTGATCATGTCGTTGTTCCTGCTCTTTAACCAGTGGTTCACGCTGTTGTCGCTGCCGTTTATCTTTACGGTCTGGCTGATGTTCTCCGGCATCTCCCGGTTCGTCAGCGCATTTGATCTGCACGCCCTCGGCGTGCGCGGCTGGGGCTGGGTCCTTGCCGTCGGCATTTTGCTGATGGGCGCGGGTTTTATCTGCATGATGGATCCGTGGGTCAGCGCGGCTGCAGTCGGCGTAACGGTCGGATTGGTGTTCCTGCTCGAAGGCATTAGCGCCATCGTTTACGCCTGCATTTCCAGAACGAAAGATCTTTGATCTGCAAGCAATGCCCAGCGCGGCAGCTGCTGCGCCGCAGAGCTTCATATAAATACGCAAATCCCTGAAATCAAAATATATTGGAGGAATTATTATGGTGCCCAGCATCTATGGTGAAAATATGTTTGATGAATTTTTTGACAACAATGGCTTCTTTGGTTCGCACAGCCCGCTGTTTGGCAAGAACTCCAAGAACCTGATGAAGACCGATATCCGCGAGACGGACGACGCCAAGGCTTACCACTTTGCAGTCGAACTGCCCGGCTTCAAGAAAGACGAGATCAGCCTCGACATCAAAGACGGCTATCTGACCATCGCCGCCCAGAAGGGTCTGGACAAGGATGAGCAGGACAAGAAGGGTCGTGTTCTGCGTCAGGAGCGCTATGCAGGCGCTTGCTCGCGCAGCTTCTACGTCGGCAATGTCAAGCCGGAGGACGTCAAGGCGAAGTATGAAGACGGCGTTCTGAGCGTCATCGTCCCGAAGGAGGACGTGAAGAAGCTCGCCTCTTCTACCGCAATCGCCATCGAGTAATATTCTGCGTCAGCCTGCCGCCTGCGGTTTTCGCAGACGGCAGGCTTTTTTCTTCCGAAGGAGGGAGCTTTCATGGACACAGAGCAGAAAAACATTCTGGATGGCGTCATAGATCTGCACGTCCATACCGCACCGGACGTCATTCACCGGACCTATAACGATCTGGAGCTGACGGACGCAGCCGTCCGTGCGGGTGCAAGAGCCATCGTCATCAAGGGGCATCACTGCGGCACCGTCGCGCGCGCGTCGCTGTGCAACGCATACAACCGGTCGGTTCACGGCGACAATTCGTTCTATATGTACGGCGGGCTGGTTTTGAACCGGGAGGCCGGCGGACTCAATGAGCAGGCGGTGCAGACTGCGCTGCGCATGGGCGCGAAGATCATCTGGCTGCCAACCGTAGACGCGGAGAACGAATATCGCAAGCGCGGAAAAACGGGTGGCATCCGCGTGACGGACAGCCGCGGCAATCTGCTGCCGGAGCTGCTCAGTATCTTTTCTCTGATCAAGGCGTATGACGCCGTGCTTGCGACGGGGCACATCTCCCCGGAGGAGATTCACTGTGTGGTGGATGGTGCGCGCAACGCCGGCGTGCGAAAGATCGTGATCACGCACCCGGAATACTGGGTCGTGGATCTGAGCGTTTCCAAGCAGAAGGCGCTTCAGGAGGATTACGGCGTCATCTTTGAACGCTGCTACCGCCAGCCGCTGCAAAACGGGCAGTGGATCAGCAATGCTGAACGCAATCTGGATGCGATCCGGCAGCTCGGTACGTCGCATACCATTTTGTCCACCGACTGCGGCGATCCGGCGAACCCTCCGTGGGAGGAAGCCATGCGGCAGTATCTGCAATTCATGCTCGATCACGGCGTGAGCAGCGGCGAGATACGAGCCATGACGCGCACGCTCCCGGCGTGGCTGCTTGGGCTGGAGGACGCGCCAAAGCAATAAACAAAATAAACGTGCCGCCTTCTTTGAACCGAATAATCGATTCGAAGAAGACGGTGTTTTTTACTGCTTCAGGAGCGCTTTCCCGGCGACACAGAGACCTGCAAGAATCTCCACAACAGAAAGCCCCATCAGGATACCGGAGAAGAAGTCCTGTACATCCGTTCCGCCGGTTGTTTTGGACATGGCACCGCTGGCGATGCCGAGGACGATGAGGACAAAGCCACAGAGGACGTCTCTCTGCCGTTCGAGCTCCTGCGTACGGCGCAGCAGGTCGAGAATTTGTTCATCGTCGTAGACGCGCATGCTGTCCTCTGCTGCATCCTCGCCGTCCATCAGCTCCGGGAGCGTCACATGGAGCGCTTCGCAGAGCGTTTGAATGATGCTGTAATCCGGCATACATTTTCCGTTTTCCCATTTTGAAATGGTCTTGTTGGACACGCCGAGCTGCTGCGCCAGCTGCTCCTGCGTGAGGTTTTGCTCCCTGCGCTTGCGTGCGATGTAGCTTCCAATGGCTGTCTGGTTCATTTGGAATATGGTTATGATAGCAAGCCTGTGTAAATTCAGCGATCGTTTTTGTGTGAAATCTCCGTAAAAATCTGCCGCAGCAAAGAAAATGCCCGGAAGCGTTGTGCCTCCGGGCAGATTCTGCGTTTCGAAATTACGGCGTATAGCTTCTCGCCAGGACGGTCAGTTCGCCATGCTCGATGGTCGCCAGCGTGTTGTTGGCGGTGAAGCCTGGTTCAGATGCAGCCAGCTTTGCAAGGTCAGACGCGGCATAGGTCTCGTCCGGATGGTCAGGATCGGAATTGTCCGTCAGGACAAAGCCTTCCGCGACCGGCACGGTGATCTTACCAAGCTCGTGATACGATTTTGCATCATCCAGATCGACAGCATAATAAACGCCGCTGTCATCGCTCGTCAGATCGACGCCGCCCTGCTCGAGTCCTCCATTGATGGTAACAAAGCCGTCCTTGTCCTCGCGAGATGCAACGACCATGTCCTTTCCATTCACAACGATCGTATCGCCGACGGCAAGCTGCGAGATATCCACCATGTCGTAGACATCGTAGTCATAAACCGTCAGGGAAATTTCCATCTTGCCGTCTTTTTCGGAAATATCCTCCTCGCCGAAGCTTGCTGCGACGGTCGCGTCGGTCAGTGCGTTCAGGTCAAGGCTTTCCGGCAGCGGTTCGATGCGCTTTGCTTCCTGCGCGGGCTGCTGTGTTTCTGCGGTCTGCGCAGAATCCGGCTGCTGCTCCGTTTCCGCTGTGTTGGAGTCCTTCTGTGTATCCGAATTAGCCTGCTTGGCTGCGCAGGCGCTCAATGCCAGCACCGAAAGGGCAAGCAAAATTGCCAATACTTTTTTCATAGGTCAAACTTCCTTTCATCAAGGGCTGTTCCGTTCTTTTTGAACGGTAGCCCTATCCTGACAGAAGGTTGTGACGAAATCTTGCTGAAACTATGACCGAGTTATGAATTTTCTGAGGGCGTTTTGGGCAGGAAGAAATCCGGGCCCTTCGCTTCAAACAGCAGAAGCGACACGCTCAGCAGCAGATCGGCGTGCTTGTCCGGTTCATCCAGCGGGATGCCGAATTCCTCCTGCATTCTTCGGATGCGGTAGAGCACGGTGTTTCGATGGGTAAAAAGCGCTTCGCAGGTCTTTTGCAGCGACCGGCAGCAGATCAGGTAATAATAGAGCGTTTCACAGTACTGCGTGCCCTTTTCCCGGTCGTGCGCGGCAAGCGCGTGCACCTCCTGCGCGATCAAATCTTCCCGCCCTTCCAGATTTTTCAGCAGCAGCGACGTGCGCAGCTGCGCAACAGTGTAGACGCGACCGCTGTGGAAGCGTTCGTCCGTCATCAGCGCCAGTGCCTCGCTTGCCGTGCGATAGAGCGCAGGCAGTGCAAACAGATCGTCAATTTTCTCCGACACAATGATCTTGAGCTGAGATTCCTCCGCCAGTGCGGGAAATCGCTCCATATCCTCCCGCCGGTGCAGAAAAAGCATAACATTTCCTTTGTATAAAAAAGAATGGGAGCCCAGGAAAATCGCCGTTACTTCCTCCTTCAAATGGCGCTGCCCGAGATATCCGCTGTGATAGGCAGTCAGATCGATGAGTGCGAAGGCAAGCGGATGGAAGTCTGCAAGATACGTCCCCGAAATTTGCAGCCTGAAATACGGAGCGGACGGAAAACCGCCGTCTAGCAAATGCCGGAGAATATCCTCCGCCGTTTCAAACGAATTATCCTGCCGGCTGGCCTCGACAAAAAGCTGCTTTGCCAAGATCTGCTCCACGGTATTCCATGTCTGCGCCGGGATTCTCTCCAGATGGCCGTCCGTGTCGACGCAGATCAGATACCCCAGCCGCACGCCCGCACTGACGAGCGGTGCAAAGCGGCGGCGGTACGGACTGTCTGCAAGCTTGATGCAGTCTGCCGCTCCTGCGGACAGAGCAGGACTTCGGCTGATGATCGCGCCTGCCTCATAAGTGATCTCGCCGCTGCGCACCGACGCCTGAAAAACTGCGTCGGAAAACCCCAGCGGTAGATGGTGCGCGGCAACATGAAACGTATCGTCCAGCACCAGAAGCGGACAGCCCAGCAGCGCGCCCGCGCCTTCTGCGAGGCGGCTTAGATCGTCCTGCGCAAAAAATTCCCGCAGCAGCGCATCGGCGCTGCACGTTTCCCACTGTGTTGCAGCCATATGGCGATATCCTTTCGCTTGTGCGCTTTGCACAAGTCTCTTTTTCTTTATTGTACTGCCAGCTTCTTGTTTTTACAAGATAAACCGACTAAAATTATGTTATAAAGCAGAAAAGGAGCATGTACGATGAACGAGGAGCCGCTGGAACATTTCAAAGAGCTTTGCGCCGTGTGGATCGATCATCTGAATCAGATTATTTCTTTTCATCCGGCGGACAGATTTGAACAGCTTCCGTTTGCGACCCACGAGGCGCAGATGCACTTTGCGCTGGAAAAATGCAAAGATGGATACAAGGTCCAATAAATATGGAGGCATTTGTATGAAACGCACCATTCGGGTTTTCAGTTTGCTGCTGGCAGCCGTGATGCTATTGAGTGCACAGGCGCTTGCCACAGAACCAGCACAGGCGGTTACGGACGTGGAACATTCTGGGCAATGTTTATGTGGACTGCCGCGCGTAGAACCGGCACAGGCGTTTACAGACGTATCGAAACAGGATTATTTTTATGACGCTGTCAACTGGGCGGTCGAAAAGGAAATCACATCCGGTGTCAGCAAGGACGCATTCGCGCCGGAGCGTGACTGCACCCGCGCCGACTTTGTGACCTTCCTCTGGCGCGCCGCCGGGAAGCCGGTCGTGAATTACGCGATGAGCTTTTCTGATGTGAAAGAGAGTTCCTATTACGCAGAAGCTGTCCGCTGGGCAGCAAGTCTCGGCATTGTCACCGGTCTCAGTAAGAATACCTTCGGCGCAGCGAATGCCGTGACCCGGGAACAGGCGGCCACGATGCTCTGGCGCTTTGCAAAGCAGCAGGGCTTCGACACCACGCAGGGCGGCATGGCGATCCGCGAGTATGCCGACTATGGCAGCCTTTCCGAGTATGCCCGCGAGGCGATGGCGTGGGCAGTCAACACCGAAATCCTCAAGGGCTCCAATAACCGCCTGCTGCCGGATGCCGCCTGCACCCGTGCGCAGCTCGTAACGCTGTTGTACCGGCTGGCGTCCCAGACAACCGGCAAGGTGGATTACAGCGGTGACGTGACCGGCTGGATGTATGCATCCGAGAGCAAGGATACGCTGGTCAATCTGCTCGTGAGAATTGATACTGTCGCGCACGGCAGCGCAGGCGGCAGCCTGCAGCAGACAAACGCTGCGGTTTCTCTGATGAAGCTCGCGATGATTGAGAGTGGAAAGGCCGAGGATGCGGTAAAAACCTATCTGAACGGAATGAACGCAACGCAGAAAGACTTCTTCTCCTTCCAGTGGCAGCAGGCGCTTCGTCAGACAAACGCCCTGCTGGACGGCAGCGAGGATCCCGCGATTCTGGATGACGCCGGCGACGCCGGTTTTGACCTGCAGGCAGTCAGCAGCGACAGAGTCGATGCCTTGGATAAAACCGTGACAAAGCTGTTGCGCGATGCCGGCGTCACGGACGAATGGAAAAATCACACAGACCTGAAGCCGTTCAGCGCCGCCTGAGCTGTCAATTCTTCTTTTGTCGAATCTGATAAATTTATGGAGGTTTCCGGATTTCGGAAGCCTCCATGTTTTTTGTACGGCAATCTTCAACTGCGTTTCAGCCGCCGCTGCGGAACCGGACGGCAGATATTTTTCTGCTGCTCATCTGCGCAACTGCGGTTAAAATGCGTGATTTTGGAAAAATGCCGGTTTCTTTTTTTGCGGGTTTTATCACAGAGCGAGGGGGCTTAGCGGCGGAACCGCTTCAGCAACTGAATTGTCAGCATAGAACAGAATGCCAGTCCCACTACAGCACTGATCATGCCAACAGACAGCGGCGCAACTGAAAACAGCGGCTCCAATGCAGGAACTAACAGCACCAGTCCCAGCAGCAGGCTACCTGCGGCAAAGGCTCCTAAAAGCGCCCGGTTGTTCCAGAACTTCCGGGTCAGCAGCACCGGATGTTGTGACTTACAGCTGAAGCTGTGGAACAGTCGGCTCAAACACAGGGTGGAAAACGCCATCGTCTGACCGGCAGCGGCTCCGCCATAGCTCAGCCCCAGATAGAACGCCGTAATGGTGGCGGCGGCGATCACCAGTCCTTCCATGCTGACGCTGAGGAGGAAGGGCTTCGTCAGGATATCTTCGTTCCGGGGACACGGCTTCTCCCGCATAACTTCATCGGTATGAGGCTCCAAGCCAAGGGCGATGGCGGGCAGGGAATCCGTCAGCAGATTGATGAACAGCAGATGGACTGCCGAAAAAGGCACTGGAAGCCCCATGAGAGAGGCGTACAGAACCGTCAGGATCCCGGCGGTATTGCCGGAGAGCAGAAATTGAACGGCCCGCTTGATGTTGGCATACACGTTCCGTCCGTTCTTTACCGCCTTCACAATGGTGGCGAAGTTGTCGTCTGCCAGCACCATACCGGCCGCGTCCTTGGCGACCTCTGTTCCCGTGATCCCCATTGCAACGCCAATGTCCGCCTGCTTTAGTGCAGGGGCGTCGTTGACACCGTCTCCGGTCATAGCCACCAGGTTGCCCCGTTGCTGCCATGCCCGGACGATCCGGATCTTATGCTCCGGAGACACTCTTGCGTAGACGCTGACCTGCGGCACAAAGTCCCGCAGCTCTTCATCGCTCATTTTGTCGATGACCGCGCCCTCCACGGCTTCTGTGCCGTCACGTAGGATACCGATCTCCCGTGCAATGGCCGCCGCTGTGATCTTATGGTCGCCGGTGATCATAATCGGACGGATACCGGCGCGGATACACTCCGCCACTGCTGCCTTGGATTCCTCGCGGGGCGGGTCCATCATGGCGATCAGGCCCAAAAAGTTCAGGCCGTTTTCATCCGCCAGACTGACTGCCGTGCTGTCCACGCGGCGGCAGGCGAAAGCCAGTACCCGCAAGCCTTCGTTGGAAAACTGCTCGTTGACCTGTTCGATGTTCTTTCGTTCCTCTGGCATTATAATAGCCATTCCCGTCTTTCTCCGGGCGGGCAAGACCGGGAACCATTACACCGTTTACACGGATAGAAGCAACGATTTCCTGCATCTTCGCATCGTCCCGTACCTTAAAGGGGTGCGGTCGGAATGTGTGAAACGGATGAACCTCGGAAAGTTTCAGATAAACCAGCTTGCCTTCCTCAACCGGGCGGGGCGGTGTGGTCGGCTCGGGAGCCGTCTGTTCCGCAGTGGCAGTTTCCTTCGGTGCCGTATCCTGTGCGGGCTTAATGGGCTCCTTGGCATCCGGGGCCTTTCCATCACTTCGGGACACTTTGTCTCGTTTGGACGGCTTGGGCTTGTCAGGGGCCGCCTTATCCGCCTTGGGTGGGCGGCCCTTGCGGGCCCCAGCCGATTTCTCCGCTTTCTGATTTTCAGTCGCGGCCTTTTCGGCTTTCGGCGGACGGCCACGGCGCGGCTTTTTCGGTTCCTCCGTATTGGCGGGCTGCGGTGTTTCTCCGGGGGCTGCCGCCTCTGGCGTTTCGGGGGTTTCCGCCTTTTCGACTTCGGCGCGGGCGTTCTGCCTCTTTTCCGCCATAAGCTCATTCACATCGCCGGGCTCAGGTATGGCAGGTTCGGTCTGTTCCTGCTGGGGTTCAGACGCTGTGGCCTGTTCGGGTGCGGTGATAGGCTCGGCAGCCTCCGGAGAAATATTCTCCGCAGGGCCAGTATTCAGTTTTTCATCGGCCATTTACGATCCTCATTTTCGTTAAAGTTGCACAAATTTGAACGCTAAAATTTTGTAGTTATTTTTATGCCTCCTTTCTGTTTATCCACGCAAAAAAGCCGCCCGTTTCTCATGCCGGACGGCTTTTTGCGTAATGTGATAGATCAAATATTATTTTTTCTGGTTTGTTGGCTCCGAAAAGCTTTGTATTTACAGTGTTCCTAATAGGAAGTAATCATATGCTTATCAGTATTCCGCCGAAGTACAGCGTATCACAGATCATGGGGTATCTCAAAGGGAAGAGCAGTCTGATGATATTCGATAGGCACGCGAATCTCAAATACAAGTACGGGAATCGGCATTTCTGGGCACGAGGATATTATGTGGATACGGTAGGACGGAATAAAAAGCAGATACAGGAGTACATAAAGAACCAGTTAACCGAGGACCAGATCGCAGATCAAATCGGGATGAAGGAGTTCGTAGACCCATTTACGGGTAGTGTGAACCAGAAGGCATAAAGAGAGCCCCTTCAGGGGCAGCCGGAGGAAGGAATGCGTTCGGCAAGCCCTTCGGCGCCCCTTTAGGGGCTGTGTCTGTACAAAGCCCTTCTAGGGCTTATTCAAGCCTCCGGCTTAGCCGGAGGTTTTGACTTCTGTGCAGCGCTTATTTCTCACGTCCAGCCTTCTGACACGCCGGGCAGACGCCTTCAAAGATCAATCTGTGTCGCGTGATCCGATACCCGGATTCCGCTGCAATCGTTTTGTCCGGCGTTGGGTCGTATGAAAACGGAGCATCGCAGACTGCGCCGCAGTCCGTGCAGATCAGGTGATAGTGAAAGTCTGTCCTGCAGTCATACCGATCCGCTCCGGGGACCTTTACATGTGTGATCTGCCCCTCCTCAGAAAGAATATTCAAATTCCGATAAACCGTTCCTCGGCTGATTCTCGGGTCTTTTGCACGGATCTCCAGATAGATCTGGTCTGCGCTCGGATGGTCATGGTGTTCCTGTACCGCCTCCAGAACAATTTGGCGCTGCCGTGTATTTCGGTACTGCATCTTACTTCCGCCTGCCCTCATATCATTCGATTTCAGCGCTTGCCATAGGCAATTTGAATTTTGCGCTTTCATCCATAATATATAAATCATACCGCAAAATATATCTGCTGTCAATATTCCAGTAATTGTAGTTTTGCGCAGCTATTTTTTTATAAATTGCTTGCTATCAGGACTCGGTATCTATTATAATATAACCACCACAGGAAACCCATATGAAAACAGCTTTACCCCGCCTGCACCCGCTGCCATTCCGACGTGAATATGCAAGGAGGTATTGTCTATGCGTACACAAGCCATCCGTTCCAGAGAGAATCCGAATCTCGAACTCATTGCATTCCATGGTCATTTTGCGACCCGACATTCCCATAACAGTCATTACCTTGACATCACACGGCTGAAGCACGAATACAGTCTGGCGCACGACACGGCGCTTGCGCTCGCAAACCATTACATCTACGAAAAGTCGATCGACACCATTATCTGCATGGATGGCAGCGAGGTTATCGGTGCGTTTCTAGCCCGGCAGCTGACGCAGAAGATTCTGTTCTCTGTCAACAATAACGTGAGTATCTGCGTTGTCACGCCGGAGTACGACTCCAACGGCCAGCTGCTTTTCCGTGAGAATCTAGTGCCAATGATTCAAGGAAAGAATGCGCTTCTGCTGATTTCCACAGTCAATTCCGGCAAAACCGCGCGACGCGCCCTGGAATGCATCCAATACTATGGCGGCAAAATTCAGGGCGTTGCAGCTGTTTTCAGCGCGATCCCTGACCTGGACGGCATCCCGGTATTAAGTCTGTTCACGCCTGCCGATATCCCGGGCTATGAGACCTATCCAACCGGCGAGTGCCGAATGTGCAAAGCCGGGCAGCGAATTGACGCGCTGGCGAACAGCTATGGCCTTTCCACCTTCCGATGATCCTTCAGACAGGCAGCGCACCCGACCTTCGCGTCCGGGTGCGCTGTTTTTATGTTCAAACAAAAACCATTTGAGCAGATCGATCTGTTTGTCAGCCCATATCGGCGGCAAGAGCCTGGTCGATGAGCTTTTGCAGCGTTTCCGCCTGCTTCTCTTCCGTGATGGCGCCTACGATGGGGTCGCCGACGATGTTGCCGTTTCGATCCACCACATAGGTGGTGGGATAGGCGAAGATGTTGGTTACGAATTTTCCGGCCTCGCCGTCGGAAGCGAAATACACGTTCTGATAGGTCGCGCCCTTCTTGGCCAGCACATCTTTCGCCTCTGAGATTGCCGCTTCGTCGCCGTCAAGCGTAAACGTATTGACGCCGATGAGCGCGCCGCCCTTCCCCGCAAGCTCCTTGTTCAGCGCGTCCAGCTCGGCAAGCTCTCCCACGCAGGGATTGCAAGTGGTGAACCAGAAATTCACGACAGTGACGGCGTTGCCGGAGAACAGTTCGTCGCTTTTCACCATGTTCCCATCCAAGTCTTTGCCCTCAAAGGCGGGAAACTTTTGCATACTGCCGTCATCGGGTGCCGCCATCATATTGCCGTTCATTGCGTCGTCCACAATCTCAGGGTACGTTTCCTCCAACGCAGTCAGCTTGTTTTCAATATTGCTGATCTCCGTGGCTGACTCCTTCAGCCACGTATACTCCTTGTCGGTGAACTGCTCTTTAGCGGCCTCGACGGTATCCAGCAGGAACTCGCCGTAGTTTTTCCCGTCCTCGATCATGACCATGCCCTTGTCGGCCTCCATAAAGACCTTTTCCCACAGCTCGGTATTTTCCGACAGAATCGCGTTCTCCTGTTCCAGCAGCTTTTTGTGCAGAGCAAGTGCCTCCTCGGCATTTTTGGGCTCGTCGGTCATGGCAGAGTCATTGCTGCTCATATCCGCTTTTTTATCGTTGTCCTTTGTGCCGCAGGCCGCCAAAGACAGCACCAGCAAGGCCGCCAGCAGCAGCGCAGTAAACTTTTTAAACTTCATTTTGATTCCTCCGTATTTATTTTTGTTGTATTTTCTTTCCCGTTGCCGAAGCCGTAGCGGAAGCACACGGCGTTCGTCGGACAGGCGCGGATGCACATCCCGCAGCGGATGCACTCGGTATGGTTGGGCGTTTTTGTCACGTCCACGTCCATCTTGCAGGCTCTGGCGCATTTCCCGCAGGAGATGCACTTATGCTTATCCACCTTCATCTGAAACAGCGAGACTCTGTTAAAAAGCGCGTAAAACGCGCCCAGCGGGCACAGCCACTTGCAGAAGGGACGGTAGAACAGCACACTCAGCACGATTACCGCAATCAGGATGCTGAACTTCCAGGTAAACAGGCTGCCCAATGCCGCCCGGATGCCGGAATTGGCAAGGGACAGCGGGATAGCTCCCTCCAGCACGCCCTGCGGACAGAGGTACTTGCAGAAGAACGGATCGCCCATGCCCACGTCGTTCACAAGGAACGCCGGCAGCAGGAATACCATCACCAGCAAAACGGCATATTTCAGATATCGCAGGGGCTTGAGCTTTTTCGTGGAGAGCTTCTTTGTCGGGATCTTATGCAGCAGCTCCTGAAGCCAGCCGAAGGGGCACAGAAAACCGCAGATAAAGCGTCCCAGCAAAACCCCTAACAGGATGAGAAAGCCTGTGATATAATAGGAAAAGCGAAACTTTGACGAGCCCACCACCGCCTGAAACGCCCCGATGGGACAGGCACCGGAGGCTGCCGGGCAGGAGTAGCAGTTCAGCCCCGGCACGCAGACGGTTTTCCCGCCGCCCTGATACAGTCCGCCCTTGAGGAAGTTCGGCAGATGCAGGTTTGTCAATAAGGTTGCCCCTGCCTGGATCCAGCCCCGGAAGCGGGACATGGCCTGTGAGATGCCCGAAACCTTCTTACCCAATGCCCACACACTCCAGACATAATTTGATTGCTTTGCTCAGCACCGTTGCCGCCTCGCCGCGCCAGACGCCGAAGCACAGCATGGCGACTCCGGCGAGCAGAAGCGCGACCTGCGCCGCTGCCTTCTTTCTGTGACTCAAGTTTCATCACCCTTTCCGTTTTGTGCTTCCATCATAGCACGGGAGAGATAAAGTCCCTGTTAAGAACAGAAACTTAACACAAACCTTATCTGTTTCTGCTATACTGAAGACAATCAAATGAATAAAGCTTATAAAGGAGGGCTTTCATGCATCTTTTGGTTATTGAAGACGAGCGCGCCCTGTGCGAGACTATCGTCCGCAGCCTGCGGCGTTTGGCATATAGTGTAGACTGCTGCTACGACGGGGAGAAGGCGCTGGAGCTTCTTGGTGTGGAACGATACGATCTGGTGCTTCTGGATCTGAACCTGCCGGGCAAGGACGGCATGACGGTGCTGCGCACCCTGCGGCAGACAGACCGGGAGACGAGAGTCCTGATTCTCTCCGCCCGCAGCGAGGTAGAGGACAAGGTGCAGGGACTGGACGCCGGGGCAAACGACTATCTGGCAAAGCCCTTTCATCTTGCCGAGCTGGAAGCCCGTATCCGCAGCCTGACCCTGCGGCAGTTCACGCAGCAGGACGTGCTGCTGACCTGCGGAGATTTAGCCTTCGACACGTGCTCCCGCACCGCTTCCGTCAATGGCCAGGCCCTGACGCTGACCCGCAAGGAAACGGGGATATTGGAATATTTAATGGTACATCAGGGGCGGCCGGTGAGTCAGGAGGAGCTGATGGATCATGTCTGGGACAACAGCGTGGACAGCTTCAGCAACTCCATCCGGGTACATATCTCCGCTCTGCGCAAAAAACTGCGTACCGCACTTGGCTATGACCCCATCCGCAACCGCATCGGTGAGGGCTATCTGATGGGAGGGGAGGAGGCATGAGAAAAATTTCCCTGCAATGGCGCATCACACTGATGACCGTCCTTCTCATCGGCGTCACCTGCGTTGCCATGAATCTGCTGCTCTGCTCCTCCGGCGTGTATTATATGGACACGATCGCGAACACCTTGCAAGGCGGCACTGTGATTCTGAATGAAGAAGACATGGTAAGCTTTGATCCGCAGCTCATAGCGCCGGACGAGGAGCTGACCATCGTCGTCGATGGGGCGCAGGGGCGCTTCCGTACCACCAACTGGTACATCACGATGGCTGTGACGGTATTGAGCGGCATTCTTGCCTACTTCGTCAGCGGACGCGCCCTCAAGCCTCTGCGCAGCTTTGCCTCGCAGGTGGAGAAGGTGCAGCTGAACAATCTGGCGGATATGAAGATTGATGAAGATGTTCTTCCGGAGTTCCGGCAGTTGAGTCAGTCCTTCAATCAGATGCTTGAACGGCTGAACAACGCCTTTGCCGCCCAGCGGCAGTTCACTGGCAACGCCGCCCACGAGCTGCGCACACCGCTTGCGCTGATGCAGGCGCAGCTGGAGTTGTTCTCCGCAGAGCACCCCGACGTACTGCCGGAAACAGCAGCATTTCTTTCTTTGTTGCGAGAGCAGACGGAGCGGCTGACTCAGATGACAAAAACACTGCTGGAAATGAGCAACCTGCAGCAGGTGTCGCGGAACGAACGGATTCAGCTTGCGCCCATGGTCGAGGAGATCTTCACAGACCTCACGCCGTTGGCGGAGAAGCGCGGCATCACGCTGACGGCAGATGGCGACGGCGTCATGACCGGCAGCGACGCGCTGATCTACCGGCTGCTCTTCAATCTGACAGAGAATGCCGTCAAATACAATCGTCCAGGCGGCTCGGTGCGGGTCACAGTCACGCAGGAGCCGGAAAAGATTCTGATCCGTGTCTCCGACACCGGCTGCGGCATCCCGGAGAAGTATCAGCAGAGCATCTTCCAGCCATTCTTCCGCGTGGACAAGTCTCGCAGCCGGGAGTACGGCGGCACGGGATTGGGCCTTTCGTTAGTCTGGGAGATTGCCGACCTCCACGGCGGCTGCGTATGGGTGGAAGCAAGCTCGGAGAAGGGCTCCACCCTTGCAGTGGAGCTGCCGGTGCAATAGACTTGCGCGTGAAGCTCCGGCAAATGCCTTCACGGACGGTGTCTGAAACAACTCCGTCAACCACTGGCAGCTTGGCGAAGTCTTTCAAATATCAGAATGGTTTGATTCATCTTTCCCTATTTGATACCGCATAAATGAAGATCCTCTGTTGGCAGCCGGCTGGCTCCAACAGAGGATCTTTTCTATCTGCCGTTCATAGGGTCGGCCGCCCGGCTGCGCAAGAACTGAATCATAGTCCTTTTATTCCCGGTAAGCAGCCATGATCTGCTGAAACAGCTCCTGTGTGGACGGCGGTGTGTAGGTGATTGCATTCGCACCTGCTGCGATCGTCTCACGAATGGAATCATTTGGATTTGCAGCCAAAGGCGATCAGCGGAACATTTGGATACGCAACAAATCCCATCACTCTTCCGTCAGATCGACGATCAGCTTGACGTCGCTGACTGCCAGTGCAAGCTGAAGTTTGTTTTCCAGCCCGGTTTTTTGCAGCATGTTTGCCACATGGAATTTGACCGTCGACATCTCGCAGCCCATCTCTGCCGCGATGCGCGTGTAAGACAGGCCCCGCAGCAGATGCCGCAGAACCTTCAATTCCGTCTTTGTAAATTCCGTGCTTTTTGCCATGCCGATCTCAACCGTCGGAGGTGCGTCCGGAAAGATATGTTCCCCCGCCATCGTTTGCCGGACAACATCCATCAAACGCTTCTGCGTAGAGTCCTTATACCACAGGCTGTCGGCCCCGGCCCTCTTTGCCTCGTCCAGAACAGCGCAGTCGATCAGTGAGGTCACAACAATAATTTTGCTCTTCGGCTGTATCGCTTTGATCTGGCGAACGGCAGTCAGGCCGTTCTCGCGGTTCTCCGTTTGCACATCCATCAAAATCAGATCGACAGAGCTCGTTCGGCACACCTCAACCGCCTGCTTTGCACCGGGGATGGACGCCGTGATCCGGTATCCGTCCTCGACGCGGAAATAGCTTTCCAGCAGACTGCGGATCATGGTCTGGTCTTCAACGATCATCACTCTCATGCGCTGCTTCCTCCTGTTCCGGCAGACGGAGCATCAGCTTAAAGCGAGGGATGCTCCAAACCTCCATTTTGCCACCTGCTTCTTCTATCCGTTGACGCAGCATGGAAAGGCCTCCGCCTTCTGTGATCTTTTCCTTCGGCGCCGCACCGTTGTTGGTCAGGACAATCTCCATACAGTCCGGCTTCTGCCAAAAGTGCACATACAATTCTGTGCCATCTGCGTGGCGGACACAGTTTGCCGCACATTCGCAGATCGCCAATGCGCTCAGTGTGCGCATCCACTGCCTTTGCGGCTCATTGCCTGTCAGCAGAACGCTAACGCCCAATTCTTCCGCTCGTTTTTTCGCCGCCTCCAGCGGTTCGGATTGCGCCGATATCTGGCTGGAGCGATAAAGCACAGAAATGGACTGTTCCCACAGCGCTGCGTTTGCACGAAGTTCCTTCAGGTCCGTGTGCTGGAGCAGCACACGGCGTGCCGCGAGAATACTGTGTCCAATGTCATCGTGCACACGCAGCTTCATCGCCAGCGTCTCTTCCTCCCGGATGATCTCCGGCATCTGCACAAGCAGCAGCCGAAGCCGCTCATTTGCCTCCGCCAGCTTCGCGTTTTCCGCTTTCAGCTGGTTCTGCTTCCGGATCAGCTCTGTAACGTCTGCGGCAGTGATCTGCGTATAGCGGACGCCCGCTTTTGTTGTGATCTGCTCCTGCGCAAAGCGCAGCGCCTTCCCGTCCGGAAAGCGGTAGATCCGAAGGCGCAGATCCAGACAGCGCACGTTTGCGGGCGGCGCGTGCAGGGCGCTCTGCATCTCTGCAAGCGACTGTATGCCGCCTTTTCGCAGCCAGTTTGCAATGGCAAGCATCCGGCGGTTGATGAGCCGCACCACGCCGTTTTTATCGAAGAAGCAGGCCGCGATGGGCAGACTGTCGAAGCTTTCCTTAATCCTGTCCATACGCCTTTACCCCCTCGATCTTTCCAGCTTCCGCGTCACATATTGCAGTCCGTCCTCATCCTGCTCCCATTCCAGATCTGGAAACCGCGCACGCAGCCCGCAGAGCGACTCCGCCGCTGAAACGCAGAGAGTCACTTCCACTTGTGCGCCGACCTCTACGGAGATCAGCAGCGCACGCAGCGATTCCAGTTCCACCTCCACAACCGCTTCAAACAGGTCGTAGACCTGCGTTGCCTGCTCGACGGTAAGCTGACCGTCCCCCTTGATAATCGTCTTGCAGTCGGCGCCATAGACAATGATATTCTCGGAAGATTCATTGAGACACAGCCGAAGCTCCTGCACACTGATTGAACCGCGCTGCACGCCGACAAAAATCAGGTTGCTTCTACGCTTGATGTAGGTTCCGATGATGATGACCTGCCCGAGCAGGTGTCTGGCTCTGCCGGAATCTTCCGTCTTCTGCAATTCAGCCAGCAGATCCCGCAGCATCGCGATTTGCCGGGCGGTCTGCGTCTCCATCATGTCGTACAGGTGGTTTTCCTCCGTCAGCTTCAGCCATCTTGCGCGCTGTGCATTCTCTGCCGCCAGAACATCGCCGGTATCGCGCAGCTCATCCCTTGTCAGCTCCAGCTCCTTTCGGATCTGATTCAGTGCGGAGATGTCCTCTTTCCAGAACACCCAGCCGCGGCGCAGCTTGTGCCGCTTCAAAAGCGTATCGTCGCCCAGATGGACGGTATCGTGCTGCATCTGCCGCAGCTCGCTTTGCGGCAAAGCACCCTGCATAGCAACAGACACATATTGGGAGCAAAATGCACGATCCGTAATCTGGACAGGCAAACTCGTTGCCTCAAAAAGTTCGTCGTATCCGAGGTTGGACTGAATCAGCCCGCATTGAATGCAGCATTCGAGGATGCTCGCAAAGATCAGGCACTGCGACACCGTCATATCGCCCGCAAGCACCCAGACCCAATGGATCTTTTTGACATACGCATAAGCATAGGCCAGCGAAAGCGCAAGCGGAACCAGCGGCAGCCAGCGAATTCTCCTGCTGCGCGGGATGCGGCAGTTTCTTACCATCGAAAGAAACGCGAACCCCGCGCACAGAGCCTCCCAAGCCAGCACGAAGAAATAGCCGCTCTCATACCGATACTCCTGATCCGATAAAACGCCGGACGGGAAGGAAAACACCTGCTGGTGCAGATCATTGGTCAGAACGAGCAAAAGCAGCAGCAGTGTCGGAAGATACAGAATCTTGGTCCACCGCGGCAGCCGAAAATCCTCTCCCTTACCCAGCGACCGGGAAACGAAGACCGCCAGCATGGGGATGAACAGCATCGGAAAATAGTAGAAATACCACAGCCAGCGCTCTGCATCCGTGTTTTCAATGGAAAATTTGATTGAGCGAAGAAGAATCCACAGCACCATCAGCGCCGAAATCGCCACCAGATAGCGCCGCACCTGCGTCTGCACGATGCGGATCCATAGGGAGTAGCACCACGCGCTGAACAAAAACACATAGATCCCGCTTCGCAGGTGATTGACAGCCGGAGAATGAAAAATATGCCGGCTTGCATAGCGGAGCCACATGGCAAACACAATGAGCGCCAACACGCCAAGCGCACACAAAAGGCTCTTTTTTGTCGCTTTGCTCATGCCGTATGCCTCCCATCTCTGCACATTCGTATGAATAGTATATCATGCGGACGGAAAAAGGCAACACAGTTTTGTCCCCTTTGCCGAGAGAATCGAGCCAGGCTATGACCTTTGCACAAAAAATAATTGCAAACCCTATCCAATCGGCGGGGGCGGAAGGGAGCGATAACAGCTAAAATACAAATGGAGCATGCAAAAGAAGAGAAAGGAGGCGGAAAAACGCAGATGCGAAGGATTGTGCTGGATATGAAAGGCGGACTTCTGGCGGAGGCGGTCGTGCAATCGCTATCGGGATGCGACCCAGATTTTCTTGTCTACCGTTCTTCAAAGCCGGAGGAAACGCTTGCCCTGTGCCGGTCCTGCCGTGCCAATGTGTTGGTGATGGAGGTCATCCGGCAGGGCATCTGGAAGCTGAGCGAACGGCTCAAGCTTTGCAATGCTGTAAAGCAGCTTGGTTGGGTCTGCAAGGTTCTGCTTCTGGTGGATGAGAATGCGGACGAAATGCTTGCCGCCGATGTGCGTCAGGCGGTGAAGGATCAGTTGGTTGATAATTTTATCTATGCGTCGGTATCGCCGAAGTATCTTGCGGGCGTGATTGATACGCTTTAGAAAGGAGCGGTTATATGCAGGTTACCATTCAGAAAATGCCGGAAAGTTTGCCGGAGTTTGAAGCGCTTGCGGCGGAAGGCCGCCAGCCGGAACGAATCTGCGCGTTGTTTCTGTGCGCACTTGCGCTGTTTGACAGGGACAAGGATGCCGGAACTGCCGCAATGAATCTCTTGCGCGGGCCAAGACCCATGACACCTTACGACGTGCAATTTCTGCGCGACCGGCTGCGCGGAAAAGCCTATCTGCCGCTGGCCTATTTTGAAGGTGCGACGCCGGAAAACGGCTATCAGCCGCGGGCGCCATACCGGCTTAACGTGCTGGCAGACCCCAGACCGCAGGATATGGAGCCAGGCTATCTGCGCGTGTTCCTGAAAACGGCGGGCGCAGATTCACCGCGACCCATGAAGCTGCGGCAGAAGGCCTCGACCGGCGAGTGGTTCCTCTGGGAATATTCCAGTATTCTCAGCGGCATCCGTATTCCTGCGGCGGAAGATCCGTGGGCATAGTAAACAGAGAAAGGGAGTACAGAAAATGGGACTCATTAAAGCAGCATTGGGCGCCGCCGGCGGCGTGATGGCCGACCAGTGGAAAGAGTATTTCTACTGTGAAGCCATTCCCGAAAACGTCATGGCCGTCAAGGGTCTGCACCGCGTTTCCGGGCGCAGCAGTAACTACAAGGGCAGCGAGAACATCATCTCCAACGGCTCCGTCATCGCGGTTGCCGACGGTCAGTGCATGATCATCGTCGATCAGGGCAAGGTTACGGAGCTTTGCGCCGAGCCCGGTGAATTCGTCTATGATTCCTCGACCGAGCCGTCGATCTTCTCCGGTCAGCTCGGCACAAGCATTGCCGACACGTTTAAAAATATCGGCAAGCGCTTCACCTTCGGCGGCGAGCCGCCCAAGGATCAGCGCGTGTACTATTTTAATACCAAGGAGCTCATCGGCAACAAGTATGGCACACCGTCGCCGGTTCCCTTCCGCGTTGTCGACCAGCGCGCAGGCATTGACATCGACATTGCCATCCGCTGCTTCGGCGAGTACAGCTACCGCATCTGCGACCCGATTTTGTTCTACACGAATGTGTGCGGCAATGTCGGCGAGGACTACACAAGGGACCGCCTGGATGGGCAGCTCAAAACCGAGCTTCTGACCGCCCTCCAGCCCGCGTTTGCGAAGATTTCCGACATGGGCATCCGCTATTCCGCGCTCCCCGGACATACGATGGAGCTGGCGGACGCGCTGAATGAAGTGCTGTCCGGCAAGTGGCGCAACCTGCGCGGACTTGAGATCGTATCGTTTGGCGTTTCGAGCGTGAAGGCGAGCGAAGAAGACGAGCAGATGCTGAAAGAAATGCAGCGCAACGCGGCGTTCATGGACCCGACGAGAGCGGCGGCGCACTTAGTCGGCGCGCAGGCGGCAGCGATGCAGTCGGCCGCGTCCAATCAGGGCGCAGGCCCCGCGATGGCGTTCATGGGGATGAACATGGCAGGGCAGATGGGCGGCATGAACGCGCAGAACCTCTATCAGATGGGCGCGCAGCAGCAAGCGCAGCAGCCCGCTCCCGCAGCACCGGCAGCGCCCACGAACGGCTGGACGTGCAGCTGCGGACAAAGCGGTATCACCGGCAATTTCTGCCCGAACTGCGGCAGCAAAAAGCCGGAGCCGAAGCCGGCGGCAGGAAGCTGGAAATGCCCGCAGTGCGGCGCAACGGCAACCGGAAAGTTCTGCCCCGAATGCGGCACGAAAAAGCCAGAAGTTCAGGCAGACGGCTGGACGTGCAGCTGCGGCGCGGTGAATAAGGGCAGGTTCTGCGCCGAATGCGGCAAACCCAAGCCGGCCGGTGTCCCGCAGTATAAGTGCGACAAATGCGGCTGGGAACCGGCTGATCCGGCGCATCCGCCGAAGTTCTGCCCCGAGTGCGGCGATCCGTTTGACGACGGGGATCTGACGTGAAATCGGCAGTGAAAGCTGCGCTGATTACCGTTTCGGTAATTGCCCTGCTTGCGCTGACAGGATGCTCGCTGTATCGGCTTGTTGTAACGTCACAGATCAAAGACGGAGGCAGGATGGAAAACCCGGATGCATACAGAGCGGGCAAGGATCTGGTGGAAGTTGAGTGGCGGCAGAACCACAGGAATTACTACAGCAGCTTTTCACTGAGATTTTATCAGGAGAACGATATGCCGCTGCTGACCGGCTGGTTCCCAAGCCAATCGGGCGGCGACGAGATAAGAGAAAGCCAGACGGATGCATTTTCCAACCCGATTCCCTGGCAGCTCACATGGGTACAGTGGTTTGCGCTTCAGAATGTGCTGGCAGAGTCGGATCTTCCGGCGTACAGAAAACCGTCTTCTGACAGCTATGATGAAGTTGACAGCGAGATCCGGATCGTATGGCGCACCGATGACGGGGATGAGGCCCAAACGCTCAGCGGCAGCTATGCGGAGGCACTGGAGGCCTTGGTTCTGGGTATTGCCGAGGAAGCGTATGCTGCATCCAAGCTTGAAACAGAGCAGCGTGAGGTGCGCGAAACAGCAGAGTTGGTCGAAATTTACTGGGAGCAAAACGCCTCGTTTGCGCGTGACTGCTTCAGCTTCCTTCTCGATGAGCGGACGCTGCCATCCCGAGCGGAGAAGCAGATGCTTTTCTCCTACCGGTATCAGGATGGCGACGGTAAGCCTATTTTCAGGAAGAATGCCGCTGTTGAGCCGGAGAAGGCGCAGGCGTATTTCAGCAGCATCGGACAGGAGCTTCGCGCACTGGAGCTTCCGGTTTACCCCGGCGCCTGCCCGGACGGTGTTGTGGACAGCTATCTTGCCGCGACATGGCAAGACAGCGGTGAGGTTTTCACAAACAACTACTGCGGCGAGGGCGCACAGAGCATCTTTCATCTCCTGGCGGCGTTTGCCGAGGAAACAGAGGCCGGGATTTTCTCAAGACCTGCACCGGACGGCGGATGGAAATGTCCGGAGTGCGGGATGCCGAATGGCAGCAGCGTATTTTGCGCAGAGTGCGGCATCAGACGCCCTGCGGAAGAATAAAAACGAATAACAAAGAGGCGAGGAGGTTTTATCGTGAAAGGACACAAGTTTTTGAAGGTCACTGGTATTCTGATGATCATTGCCGCTGCATTTTCCATCCTTGCAGGTGTATTGGTCGGAGGACTGGGCGCTTTGGCGGCAGGAGCCGGCGCGGCATCTGGTCTGACATTTGCCTATTGGGCAGCGCTGTTTCTGACACTGGTCGGAGGGATCTGCCAGCTGATTGCCGGAATCAAAGGCGTCAAGCACAGCAAACGCAGTGAAAAAGCAGGCGGGCTCATCGCATGGGGCGCGATCGTGGCTGTATTCAGCGTCTTGAGCATCGTGATGAATCTGGTCAACGGCGGCGAGTTTAACGTCACAAGCGTTCTGACAGGCGTGGCCGTTCCGGCTTTGTACATCTACGGCGCGGTGCTCAATTCCAAGGCAGATGCACAGTACACCGCATAGTTTGAGAAGCAGACACAAAGGAGATTGGTACATATATGGGACTGTTCGATAAGAAATATTGCGATATTTGCGGAGAAAAGATCGGCTTACTTGGCAATCGCAAGCTAGAAAACGGGAATCTCTGCAAAAACTGTGCCAAAAAGCTCTCGCCGTGGTTCTCTGACCGGCGCAGCAGCACCGTCGAGGAGATCAAGGCGCAGCTTGCCTACCGTGAGGAAAACCGGCAGAAGGTTGCGGCGTTCCACACCACCCGGACGCTCGGCACGAACACCAAGGTGCTTCTGGACGAGGACGCTGGGAAATTTATGGTAACAAGAGCGAGAGATCTGCAAGAGGCCAACCCGGACGTTTTGGATTTTTCCGATGTGACGGGCTGCAACCTCGACATTGACGAGAGCAGCACCGAGCTTAAACGCGAGGACAAAGACGGCAAAGAGGTCAGCTACAATCCGCCGCGCTATGAATACTCCTATGATTTTTATATCACCATTTTTGTCAACAACCCTTACTTCAACGAAATGCGCTTCCAGGTCAACTCCAGTTCTATAGACATTACGCCGCCGCCCTCGGTACGCCCGGGTATGCCGGCAAGATGCAACCCCGAAACCAACGTCGAGTACCGCAACTGCAAAAAGCTCGGCGAGGAGATCCGTCAGGCGCTGACGCAGGTACGAAAAGATGTGCGCGAGAAGATCGAGCAGGCAGCCGCGCCCAAGGCGGCCGTGACCTGCCCCTACTGCGGCGCAACCACCACGCCGGATGCAAGCGGCTGCTGCGAATACTGCGGCGGCGCGGTGAACGGCTGAACCATCCATCAAACGACGATTTAGAAAGAAGGACTGAAAAATGAAAAAGTTTGTAGCATTACTCCTGATTGCAGCTGCGCTCCTGACGCTTGCCGCCTGCGGCAGTAAGGATGCGCTGGCCGGAACATGGTCTGCTGATCTCGGAGATGACGGTGTGATCACATGGACGTTCAACGGAAAAGGCAAATGCACCATGGAGAATGCGTACATAAAGCAGAATGGCACCTATACCATTGACGGCGACCAGCTTACGGTGACGCTGGAGGCTTGGAGCGAACCGTCTACTTACACGTTCTCCGTGGACGGCAGCAGCCTTACCATGAATGAGAACTCCGGCTACGGTATCAGCGGCACGTTTGCAAAAAAATAAGCCGCATAAGAAACAATACATATCATCCACCCACCCACCGGACTTTAGAAAGGAGAAAACGCTATGGATAACCTTACCGGCAGCATGAAAGACGTCGCATTCGCGACCAGTCCCCGTGAATTTGATCTTTCCTATTCCACCACACTCGAGGAGATCATGGAGAAGCTCAATGCCCGCAGGGCGGCGTTCCAGATGCCGTTCCAGATCAAGGGCGGCATTCCCGGCCAACGTATCTCGTTCGAGAAAGAACCAAATGTGGACGTTGGCCTCTGGCTTTTCCTCAAGGACGGCACACACATCCGGATCCAGCCGGTCATTACGGAGGCCAAGATGTCGGTTGGCGGTATGCGCGTTGATAAGAACAGCGCATTGCGCAAGGGTCTCAAGGGTGCGACAGTTGGTCTAGCAACGGAGCGTGGCGCCTATATCGACACCGTGACGGAAACCGTGAAGAAGATTTTGAACGGTGAGGAAGTAGAGGACTATGTCGCGCCAGAGGTTCCGGTCGAAACGAAGGACTGGATGACAACGTTCCTGCTCTGCCTCTTCCTTGGCGGGCTTGGCGTCCACCGCTACTATGTCGGCAAGATCGGCACGGGTATTCTTTATACGCTGACGGCAGGTCTGTTTGGCATCGGATACCTTGTCGACTTTATCAAGATTCTCTGCGGCAAGTTCACCGACAAGGACGGGAACCTGATCCAGCGCGAAAAGAAATAATGAAAGCAAAATGGCTTGGGTATGCACTGCTGTTTTTTGCCGGAATGATATGTTATTTTCTGTTGATCGGCAGATTTGTGCATCCCTGAAGGATATTGGGAGGGAATTATGAAACAGACGAAGACCAAGCTTCTATGCCTGCTTCTTGCGACACTGATGCTGCTCAGCAGCCTCACCGCCTGCGGAAAGGATAAGGAAAAAGATTCTAATTTGATCAAGCTCGGTGACTATGAACTGCTCTACAAGGGTGCGTCCATCATGGAAGATTCGGACGGAAATGACGCAATCGTTCTGACCCTGGACTTCACAAACAACGGCAAGGATAATGCGTCGTATCTTTGGAGCGTCGATGAAACGGTTATGCAAAATGGCGTAGAACTGGAAACAGCAACTGTCTTTACCGACTACGACACCTTTGAAACCGTGATAGAAGGCCAGTTTGCAGATGTCGCTCCGGGCGCAACGCTGGAAGTTCGGACAGCATATCTGCTTCAGGACACGACCAGTCCAGTCGAGGCAACTTTCGAGCAGTTCTTCGGCAAGAAAAGCGGCAAAGTTACAATTGACCCGACCACGCTCAGCCGTGAAGATGCCGCAAGCACGGAAACGATGGCGACGGACCCCAACGTGGGAACGAGCACGATGGCCACGACCGGCGACGTACTGCTCGACTGGTGGAACGGCGAGTGGTACGGCTGGTGGAAGATGAGCGGCTGTTATGGCTACTATGAGAGCATGGAAGGAAGCTGGTGGGACGTCTGCGGCGTCATTGACATCGGCACGGACTACACTGGCACGATCACGCTTTGGGACGAGGACTACACAAGGTCCGAGCCCATGGCTTCCGCGCAGGTCAGTTTGAGTGAAGCCGGAACCGGCGAGCACGGCACGGTGATGTCCGAGGGCGGCTGGTTCACAAATGTGGCCCTGGAGCATGCGGACTGGATTGTCGATCCGAGCCTTTTGGAATATGACGACATGATCTGGATCAGCGGCGACTATGAAGACGGTGATGACGAGTTCCACTACGACATCTATCTGCGCCCGTGGGGTCTGTACTGGGAGGACATGGACGAGAGCGGCTATCCCTACCGCTATACCGACTGGTATCTGCCGCTGATTGACGCAGGCAAGTCTATGCCGGATGCCATTGGAGAAGATGCGCCGGAAGAAGCTGCTTCGACAGAAGGCGCTCCGCTCACCCCGACGGACGCGATGTCCGCCGGAGGAGACGGCATCGTGACGGAAGAGCAGGTGCAGAAGGGCTACGTCTGGATGAACGAGGTCAACAGGAATATTTTCGATGCAACTTACGATGATATTGTTGCTTACTTCGGCGTGGAAGGTCAGTTCGTCAAGGAAGAGTACAGCGACCACATGAAGGCAAACTACCGCTACTACAAATGGATATCCAAGGACGACGACACCCATTTCATCTACGTCAATTTTATGGAAAACGAGTCGGGCGTTTATACGGTGAGTGCGTACAACACCAGCGGCTTCTCCGGCACAGAAGCCATAGAAAAGTATCTGGACATCGTGAAGGCCGAGGCCGCCGAGGCGAACAAGGCAGCGTCTGCAAACGCCGAGATGAAGGACTTCTCCGTGGAGATCGCCCAGTTTGCAAAAGACGATGTGAAGGTCAAGATCATGACGAAGATCCCGGTATCCGGCTGGTCGTACGATGATGGACCGCGCTGCCTGGTGGAAAACGACGATCCCACAGCGTTTGGTGCAGGTGCTATCCAGTTTGAGGTAAGGGAGAACGTTGAAAAATTTGATTCTTCCAAGGACAAATTCGAAAACTATCAGGATATCGAAGACCGCGTGATCGGCGGCATCACCTTCCATGGGCGTACCTACAGAAGAATCGGCTATGATTGGATCCAGTACGTGGCGCAGCTTGACGACAACCGCGCCCTTTCCATCGGGCTTCGGGATATGGACTGCGTCCCGGGAACGATGCCCGACATCATTCTCACCAACATGACGTTCCAGTAAAGCAGAAGCGGCCGCGCAGAATTTTCCCAGACTTCGGCGCGTACATCAGACACGGCGCGCAGGAGAAGAAAGAAATTCTGCAACGTTATGAACGCAGCTCCCGCCCCAACTTGGGGCGGGAGCGATAAGACTCTTTATAAGAGGGAGGTTGCCAATGAAAACAATTCCCCCCCGGCGGATACTTGCCGCCATATTGCTGCTGGCGCTGCTGCTGACGGCGCTGCCGATCGGCATACTGGCAGCAGAAATGTCGTTTACTGACGTACCGAAAAGCGAATGGTACTATGAGGACGTGCGCCTTGCTGTGGAGGGCGGACTTGTCAACGGAAAATCCCCCACGATCTACGCGCCGAATGATAACGTGACCTACGCCGAGACCGTCAAGCTGGCTGCCTGCATCTACAAGCTGACGGATACGGGCAGTACCGAGTTTGCAGCCGGCACGGTCTGGTATCAGCCCTATGTGGACTATGCGCGCAGTAAGCAGATCATTTCCAAAGACTACGACTGGAACGCGGCGGCAACGCGCGCGCATTTCATGGACATCTTTTCACGCGCCATTTCTTCCAATCCGACGCTGAAGGGAACAAAACCGCTTGACGCAATCAACACCGTGGAAGACGGCGCAATTCCCGATGTTCCCATGACCCACCCGCAGGCAAGCTCGATCTACAAGCTCTACCGCGCAGGCGTTGTGCAGGGCAGCGACAAGCAGTACAGCTGCAAGCCGAACACAAATATCCGCCGCAGTGAGGTCGCAGCGATTTTGACGCGCATGGTCTACGCCGACAAACGCCTGAGCTTTACGGTCGGTGATGCGAATGCGCTCCGAATTACAAAGCAGCCGCAAAACGTCTCCGGGAAGGCGACAAACACGCTGAAGCTGAGCGTGGAAGCTGCCGGCGGCAAAAGGCCCTATACCTACCGCTGGCAGGTGATGGATGAAAAGAGCAGCTGGACGTGGATCTCCGACGAGACAAACGCCTCGTTCGGCGGGCACAAGGCAGACACGTTCTGGGCAACCGGTACCTATCTCACAAAAGCTTCGGAGAAGAGCTGGAAGTTCCGCTGTGTCGTAACAGATGCAGACGGCAGAAGCGTTACATCCGAGGCGGCCGGAATGACGCTGGAAGCAAGTACGCTCAAAATTATAACGCATCCGAAGGATGATACGGTCAGTATCGATGAAACCGGGTACGTTTCGTATAAGGTGGAAGCCTCCGGCGGCAAGACACCCTATACCTACCGCTGGCAGCGGCGTACCGCCGATACCGACTGGTCAGACCTCAGCAAAACCCCGCGCAGCGCGGTGGAGCAGACGATCAACAATGTCGATGCGCAGGTGCTGCGCATTTCGCCCGGTGCGTTTTCAAGCCTTGCGGAGCGGGGCTATGCGTTCCGCTGCGTTGTAACAGATGCAGACGGCAACAGTGTTACCTCCAATTCCGCGGCGTTTTTCGTAAAGACAGAAGAGCTGCGGATCACCATGCAGCCGATGTCTGTGGAGGCAGCGCCGATGGATATTGCGGAGTTCCGCATCCGTGCTGCCGGCGGCAGACCTCCTTACCGGTATCAGTGGGAGGTTTCCGACGATACGATGGGCTGGACCTGGATCGATACGCTTCAGGATACCTCCATGTATTACGATGATGCAAAAGGGCTGTTGCAGGTAGAGATTTCCGGCTATGAGTGGAGGGATCATGTCCGGTACCGCTGCGTTGTTTTCGATGCGGACGGGCGAAGCATCCAAACACAGCCGGCAGAGATTTCTGAAAAGATCACGCAGTCGGCCGGCACTGCTTCTCTGAGGCTAAGTGCGCAGCAAACGCAGGTCAAAGCCGAAAACGGAGAGGTGGTCGAGTTCTTTGTGACGGTGAGCGGCGGAAAAGCGCCGTATCAGTACGAGTGGACAAGAGCCTCCATCCCGGAAAACGGCGGATACCTCCGCTTCCTCAAGATTGACGATGAAGACCATGCCGGTCAGAAAACGAACGAGCTGAGCATCCGGGTTGGAAGCGAACCTTACTACTATCGCTGCGTTGTGACAGATGCAGAAGGGACGATTGCCGATATGATCTTTACGCTGGAAATCAAACCGAGACGCGCCATGCCGAACAGATGGGGCAGCGGCTGATCGGGGGAAAAATGAGATTTGCCATCCGGCGAAAAAACGCGCCGGATGCGCGAGGGTAGGAACATGAAAAAGACGCTGCTTGCAATGAGCATTTTGCTGGGACTGCTCGGTTTTTCTGCCTGCGGTGAAGCCAGCAACCGGACGGTATACCAATACCGGGAAACAGAGGTATTCCAGAACTTCTATGTAAAAAAAACGGTCTATACGCCGGGAGAACTGAAGCTCTATTACCGTGGCGGCGCATTCAAAGACAACACGGTCCGATGCTACGGCGCGGATTTTGAGGACTTGGGCGATGCGTTTGCGTATACGTTTCAAAACGGCGTTCTGACCATCCGGGCAGATTTTGCAGAGCAGATCAGCGGACTGATGATCGACGATCCGGGCCAGAGCGTCAGATATCGTCTGCGCTACCTGAACTCTTCGCAGTTTGCCTCTTTGACGGACATTTTCTGGTATGACGACGGTTGGAGCGAGACAGGAGACGCGGAAGCCTACTACAGCGCAGAGGAGTTACAGGCAGAAGCGGACAGAAAAGCGGCAATACGGCAGGAAACACTGGAGACCTTTGCACTTTTGGAGGGCACGTGGGTCTGCGAGGATGGGCTGAGAAAATATGAGTTCACCGTGAGTGAAGATAAAAGCGGTATGGCATGCAGCCAAATGTGGTGGAACGAGGGCGAACAGAGCTGGGAGGAGCAGTATGTTTTTGCAAAGTCTGCGTTCCAGACGAAAGGCTTTGACGCCTTACTTGCGGTTGGCTTTGATTGCGATGCAGACTGCGATTACGACGAAATCGCAGAAAAGGCCGAAAAGCTGATCGCCATCACGCTTGTCAACAGCGACCCTGCGGCGGCGGATGTGTGCGTCTTGTACGATTCGGAAGAAAACATCATAAGAGACACGGACACGATCTATCATAAGCAGTGAGCCTGCGGGATATATCCGGAAAAACACGATCATAACTGTGCTCGGCGCTGCAATCTGCTCTTGTGGGCTGTAACGCTGGCCTGGGAAATGAGGAACTTAGATGGCAACACAAGTAACAAATTATCAATGTCCCGCCTGTACGGGGCCACTCCATTTTGTAGGAGAATCCGGCAGGCTGGAGTGCGACTACTGCGGCTCAAGCTTCGATATCGCAGAAATTGAAGCGTTCTACGCAGAAAAAGAAGCAAAAGCGGCGGAAGCGGCGCAGAAGCAGGAAGAGACAGAAGCGGCTCAAAAATCTGCCGAAGCGGAAGAGCAAGCGGCCGCCGCAGACGGCTCTGACTGGGATGCTTCCGGTCTGAGCGAGGACTGGGGCGCGGACGCGGCCGGCATGAAGGCCTACTGCTGTCCGTCGTGTGGTGCGGAGCTGCTCTGCGATGCGGCGACCGCGGCCACGTCCTGCCCGTACTGCGGAAACCCGTCGGTACTTCCGGGGCAGTTCAGCGGCATTTTGAAGCCTGACTTTGTGCTTCCCTTCAAGCTGAGCAAGGAGGACGCCATCAAGGCGCTGAAGAAGCACTATCGCAAAAAGCCGCTTCTGCCATCGACGTTCTCCAAAGCCAACCATCTGGAAGAGATCAAGGGTGTGTATGTACCCTTTTGGATGTACGACGGCGAGGCCAGCGGAAGCGCACAGTTCCATGCCACCACTGTACATAAGTACACCTCGGGAGATTATGAGATCACGGAGACAAGCCACTATGATGTGCGACGCGCAGGCTCCATTGCCTTTGAAAAGATCCCGGTGGACGCGTCGAGCAAAATGCCGGATGATTACATGGACTCCATCGAACCATATGATTACGCGGAGCTCAAGCCGTTTTCCACAGCGTATCTGCCCGGATTTCTGGCAGATAAATACGATGTGAGCGTGGAAGACAGCCGGGAGCGTGCGGACAAACGCTGCGCAGGCTCGCTGGTGGATGCACTGGAAAATACGGTATCCGGCTACAGCAGCTGCAATGAAACAGGCCGCGACATCCACTTGAAGCGCGGCAAGGTGCATTACGCGCTGCTGCCCGTCTGGATCCTGAATACAAGGTGGGAGGGAAAAGAATTCCTCTTTGCCATGAATGGTCAGACAGGCAAGCTGGTAGGCAACCTTCCCGTCAGCACGAAACGGGTCGTCGGCCTGTTCGCAGCGATCGCGGCGCCGCTCATTGCCATCAGCGTGACTGCGCTGCTGCTTTTGGCGCGATAGGGAGGGCTGAGAAATGAAAAGAAGAATACGCTGTCTCCTGCTGGTGCTTCTGCTGACGTTTGTCTTCTGCGTGAGTATGGCTGCGGCTGAGCAGAAAGGCGCACAGCTCTATTATGTGACGGACGCAGCCGGACTTCTCAGCGAAAACGAAAATATGCTGCTGGAAAAGATGGCGGAAAGCGTCTCCAAAAAGTATGGTGTCGGCGTTTACATCGTAACCGTGGAGGACTATCGGGACTTCCATTCTGAAGGCGTCTATAAGGCAACCTACACCATCTACCATGAATACACCATGGGCGAAGGACCGAACCGCGACGGGATCATGCTCCTGCTCAGCATGGATGATCGCGACTGGGCAATGTTCTGCTACGGCTCACGCTGCGAGTATGCGTTCAACAGCTATGGTCAGCAGAAACTGGAAAAGGTCTTCCTCGACAATTTCGGTGAGAACGACTGGTACGGCGGCTTTGAGGATTACGTCAAAGAATGCAGCGCCTATCTGGAAAAGGCTTCCGCAGGAAAGCCCGTCCGGGCGAGCTTGGTCTTTCCGATCCTTATCGTGATCGGTCTTTCCCTGCTGGCAGCAGCCGCGATTGTCGCTGTGATATGGCAAAAAATGGAGACTGTATCAAAAAAAGCAACCGCGAACGCCTACGTCTCCGCGGGACTCCGGCTTACGGAGCAAACAGATCATTTCACCCATAAGACGACCTCCAGCCGGAAGATCGAGCGCAGCTCCTCCAGCGGCGGAAGCAGTTACAGCGAATCCGGCGGCGGCGGTTCCGGCCGAAGCGGAAAGTTCTGAAAGGAGCGGCTATGAAAACAACACCCAAACGAATACTCGCGCTGCTGTTGGCGCTGGGGTTGCTGCTGTCCCTCTGCGCCTGCGGGCAGAAGGAACAGACGGTGCCCGACGAACCCAAAATGAGTACAGATAAGGTTGATCTTCTCACAAAGGCCGATAAAAAAACACCGGAGAGGCAGCCGGAAGAAGCGATATCGCAGAGCGACATGAGTGATCGCGTGTCACGCGACGAGGCGACGGAAACACAGCCGGTACAGTACGGTTTTTCACAGGAGGCTGAGACCTCGCTTGGATGGCTGCGCGACCGGATCGACGTGACGGGCGTGATGTTCGGCGCGGCGTATCTCGGTTATGTCGGCGGGCTGTTTGACGAGGGCTTCGAGGCGGGCTTCCCCGCGTGGCTGTGGGAAACCAACGAGGCCATGCTGCTCAAATACCCTTTTATCGCGGAAATCGACGAGGAGCATATCATCGGTGGCGCGGGACATCTGTACTGCATCGTGCCGGTTGATGAGAACGCGACGCTTGCGATCAACCGTGTGCAGTGGAATGCACAGACACAGCAAGAAGAAGTGACGGAGGTTCTCTATCGCTCGGAGACCGGCGAGCCGGTGCTGCTGTTTGCGAATCTTGACGGTGTGGCATACGAGGCGGACACACAGCTATTCATCACCGACAGCAACAATACCTACGAGTGGTATCCGGGCCTCAACGCGGAAAGCAGACTTGCGCTGGCACTTTCGTATGATTACCACATCTGGGACTTTACGGAGTATACCTGGCAGTATGCACCGCCGAGTCTTGCGCAGTGGCTTGCTGACGGCTGGGGTGGCGTGACCGCACTCTCTCTTGCAGGCTCGGAAAACTACGGTATGGGCTGGTGCTACCAGACGATGGTAGGGGAGACAGACCGCGTTGCGTATTTTTCTCTTCGCTTCTACCACGATGATGAGGGCGGAGGCTCTATCGACCTGGAGTGGACCTACGAGGGCAGCAGCGATATTGAAGAGATGTGGAGCGGCTTCTGGACGATCGAGTCGGTGATGGACGGACCGAGCTATGTGACGCTCAGCTTGTCGCTTGTGGGCGGTAATAGCTATGAGACCTCGGATGGACCGTTTTATATGTCTGAGACCTATCCCCTCCTGATCAGCCCGAGCGGCACGGAGCTGATGATCGGCGCGGGCGAAAACGGCGTCTGCCTGCCGTTCCAGTCGCAGAGCACGCTGGCTTGCGTTTTGACGCAGGCCGTAGGATAGAAAGCGAGCGAAGAAACGTGCTGTTTTATGGGATTCTCCAAAAACAGCGCTCTTCTTCGCGCTCCTCCTTTTGCCCAAGTGCAACACGCTCTGCCGTGTCGTTATTTTCTGAATCATAGAATACAAAAATCGTTGTGTCCGCATCAAGGTCCCACACATCCGCCCAGATTCCGGGCGGCATGACATCCGGCTCTCCCCAGCTGCGGCGGAGACTGTCTCTGTCCTGTGTCCGCAGCTACTCTGCCGCATGTTGCTCACCCTTTTCCAGAATATACGCGGCACAGTTTCTTTGGATGGAATACTATTGTCGTTTTTTTCTCTGTCAGAGAGCCGCACCGCCAGCACAGGCGCCAGAAATACACAAACGGTTACGGTTGTTAATGATTCGTCTTTTCATAAGCTGCCTCCAGTCCTGTTCTTTCCATATCTGTTGTTTACATAAGAACCTCTGTCCCTGTGTTGCCACTTTTTTGTCTCTGTCCGAAATAATATTGAGACTTTATATCAAATAAGCCTTGCCAAAGCATTCTTTCTCCTGTATAATACAGATACAGGGAAACCACGAATGAAACACCCTTGGAGACAGCGGGAACATCCCTTCTTCTCCGATCTCATAGCTTTGATCTTATGTTTTCCCAATGCACAAATTCATGGCTGCGGGCCGCTACGAGCCAGTATCTGCAGTATGTCATCCCTGTCCCATGGCAGGTTCCCCCTATGCCTGCTGTGCTCCTTCCTCCGCCGCTCCTGTCCCCGTACAGGGGCGGCCCCCTTTTGCCTTTTTGGCAACACGGACGGCTCTGCCCGGCTGTCATTCTCAACACAAAGTTTTTACGTCATATGTTTGCGTTAAAATGGTAGTGAGTTTACCGGATTGCAGCTTCATTTTGCCGGGAAGCTGATTCTGACGAAAAGGATGGTTACGCTGACATGACAACATCTTCGTCTCTCCCGTTTCACGATGACCCGCACCGCTACTTTGTCATGCGGAATTTGTACGAGTCCGCTGTAAAGCAGCTTGTGCTGAAGCTTGAGATTTTGAACAGTGAATTCAATACGCTGTATGCACGAAACCCCATCCATCATATTGAAAGCCGGGTCAAATCCTCGGAAAGCATCGCCGCCAAGCTCCGGAGGAAGGGATCTCCGGTTACGCTTGAGGCTGCGGTGCGGGATATCAACGACATTGCAGGCGTCCGCGTTGTCTGCAATTATATTGACGATGTATACCGGGTTGCCGGGATGCTGGAGCGGCAGGAGGATCTGGAGATCGTCAAACGGCAGGATTATATCGAAACGCCGAATTATAACGGCTATCGTTCGCTGCATCTGGATGTCCGCGTGCCTGTATATCTTTCCGACCGGACGGAGCATGTGGTCGCTGAAATACAGATTCGCACGATCGCAATGGATTTCTGGGCCAGTCTGGAGCACGACATCCACTACAAGGCGGATCGGACCAAGCTCCCAGCGGGCATTGATGAAGAGATGCTTGCCTGTGCGGAAAAGATCGCCGAAATTGACCGGCAGATGCAGGATATGTACCGCCGCATCGCGGACGCAGAAGCGAATGCAGACGCCGTCAAAAAGTAACGCTTGCTCCTTTCAGAGAGACCGGCAGCTGCATGGTTTTGCAGCTACCGGTCTTTCTTAGTCCTTCCAGGTATCGATCAAATGCTCAATCTCCGACGTAAAGCGCCGCAGGCGCTGATTGGATTGTTCCTTGCAGGCCATCGCAACCGCGACAAGCCGCTGCGCAGCCTCGATAAGCTGTGCAAAGACTTCGTTCTTTCTCGCGCGCCCCTTCTTCTCAACGCGCTGACCCTCTGTGACCGTCAGGAACAACCCCTGCAGCAAATCAAATTCCGTCCCGCTGAACGGAGCAACTGCGCAGTAGCCCTCGGAAACCAGCCGGTCGCGGAAGGCTTCGCAGTTTTCTTCATCGCCGTGGTTGACAAATACAACGCGGGGCTTGCGCGCAATCGCATTGACCCATTGAAGAAGTCCGTCCCGGTCGGCGTGCCCGCTTGTGCCGTGCAAGGCGCAGACCTCGGCGCTGACCGAGATCTCCTCACCAAATAAGCGGACTGTTTTTGCACCGTTCAGCAGACTACGCCCCAGCGTTCCCTCTGCCTGATATCCGGCGAACAGGATGATATTTTCCCATTTCCAGAGATTGTGCTTGAGATGATGTCGGATACGACCCGCATCGCACATACCGCTTGCGGATAGTATGACTTTCGGACGCAGGTCTTCATTGATCTTCTTGGATTCCTCCACACGTTCCGTCAGGTACAGGTTGGCGGACCAGAGCGGATTGATTCCCTGCCGCAGCAGATTTCTCGTTTCAGCATCGAGATATTCCGGCTCGCACTGCATGAAAACAGCCGTCGCCGCCTCAGCAAGCGGACTATCCAGATAGACCGGCCAGCCGTCATGCCCCTGCACCAACCGCTTCTGCTTGATTTCCCGGATCGCGTACAAAAGCTCCTGCGTCCTGCCGACCGCGAATGCCGGAACGATCACGCTGCCGCCCCGGTCAAAGGCGCGCTGCAAAACTTCGGCAAGCTCTGCCACGGTATCTCCGGGTTTTTCGTGCAGGCGGTTTCCGTAAGTAGATTCGACCACCAGGTAGTCAGCATCATCTATCGTCAGAGGATCACTGATCAGCGGCTGATCCGTGTTGCCGATGTCGCCGCTGAAGACAAGCTTCCTTGTTTCTCCACCCTCCATCAGCCACAGCTCCACGCAGGCTGCGCCGAGCAGGTGACCGACGTCTGTAAACCGGACATCCACACCCTCTGCTGCTTTGATACGTTCTCCATACCTGCATGGACGAAGCAGCCGCAGCACACCTACCGCGTCCTCGGTCGTATAGACCGGTTCAATGGACGCGCGGCCGGCACGCGCCGCTTTTCGGTTGATCCATTCCGCATCGGACATCTGGATGTTGGCAGAATCCATCAGCATGATCCGGCAGAGATTTTCCGTTGCCTGCGTCGCATAGACCTTGCCCCGGAAGCCGTCCTTGTACAGCTTTGGCAGCATACCGGAGTGATCGATATGCGCGTGTGTCAGAAAAACTGCGTCGATCTGTCCGGGCAAAACCGGGAGCGGCGCGTTTTCAAAAACATTGACACCCTGCTCCATGCCGCAGTCGACCAGATAGTTCCCTCCACAGCACTCCAGAAGCGTACAGCTTCCCGTCACCTCATGTGCCGCGCCGATGAATGTGAGTTTCATAGAAACGCTCCTTCCTTGCTTTTCAGATCAGATGCTTTCTACAATATACCGCTCCGCCTGCTGTGCGGCCACCGCGCCGTCCGCTGCGGCAGTCAGAATCCCCCGGAGTAGTTTTGTCCGGACGTCACCGGCGGCAAAAACGCCTGTGAGGTTGGTTATAGTCGTCTCATTTGCAAGAATATATCCCTGTTCATCCAGTGCAACCTGACCCCGGAACAGACCCGTTTCCGGCACGCCGCCGAGGCAGATAAATGCGCCGTCGCACGGCAGATTCCAGATCTCCCCGTCCCGCTCTTCCCGGATACGGATGCTGGACACCCAGTTTGTATGAAGAAATGCCAGGATTCTGCTTCCTGCATAACGCTCAATATTTCCCATCATTTTCAGTTTATTCATATAGGCGGGGTTGATCTGCATCCGTATGCCGCGATGCACCAGGCAGACCCGTTTGGCGATACGGGAAAGGAGCATCGCCGCCTCAGCAGCCTGCTCCCCATCTCCGATTACGGCAACCGTTTTCCGTTTGTACATCATGGAGCGGCAGGCGGCGTAATAGTGAACACCGCGCCCCAGCATTTCTTCCTCTCCCTGCACGCCAAGTTTTTTCGGCGGTGCGCCGGTCGCCAGAATGACGGCAGGCGCTCGATAGGTCTGCTTTGCTCCTTCGATGATTTTAACCGGCTGCATCAGCCGCACACGGCACACCTCGTCTGTCACCATTTCCGCACCGAACCGCTCTGCGCCGCGCTGCATTTTTTCGCTCAGGCTCAGCCCGTCGATTCCGGCGTCGAAGCCCGGGTAGTTTTCAATATTCTCGCTCTGTACCGCCTGCCCGCCGATGCGCTGCTTTTCCAGAACGACCGCGTGAAGACCGGCTCTTGCGGCATACAATGCGGCAGAATACCCGCCCGGACCGCCGCCGACAATCACGATATCATACATATTTGCCATACAGACCTCCCGCATTCAGCCCGAGCATTTTTCTCAGAAATACATCAATTTCCTTCTCAGAGGAAGGGTCGATCAGAAAACCTGCCACAGCCCCATTGATGAACAGCAGCAGCGTCGGCAGCGCATGGATGTTGTATCTGCGCACCAGAGCCGTCTCCGTGTCAAAATTTACACGCCCTACGGAAATCAGGCTTTCATACTGCTTTTCAATCGACTCCAACGCCGGGGCGAGTGCGCGGCAATACCCGCACCACGGCGCCCAGAATTTGATCAGAACCGGCTTTCTCGTTTTCAACACATCATCCCGAAAACTGTCTGTCGTAATTGCCTTGATTGCCATATTCCGCTCCTTTCCCGGCGCTTTGCACCAATTCTTCTTTCTTATGCACCCTCCAAACATACACATATTCTGTCGGCAACTATTTTTTCTCCGGGAACAGCACGACACCGAACAAGATGCCGATACCGGCGCCCAGTGTCACAACAACCATCCTGTCCTTGACCAGCTGCGCACTGGCCCCAAATAAGCTGCTGCTCAGCCATCCGAGCGCTCCACCCACAACCGCCAGCGCAGCGATTCGCAGGCATCCGCGAACGATTCTCCACTTCATTGCTCCCGCCTCCCGTCTGCTTCTATGAGATCAGGTCTTTGTCTTATTTATACTTTCACTTTACCAGCAAACACCGGTCTTGTCAAGAAACCGTCCGTAGAATGCCGCCAAACCTTCCGGTTCAACTATGGCAGGTTTGGAGCTCAGATACAGGCGTCTTCATTTGCGGCTCCTGCAGGGATCCTGGCCATCTGTATAATACGCGCCCTTTAGCAGCTGCAAGGTCAAACTGTGAATGGATCAGGCAGCACCGCACAATGATACCGATGCGCCTTGACGGTTTTTCGGCAATCCTGCGGCTTGAAAAGTTTGAAATACACAGAGTATTCCTGCGCTTTTCAAACCTTGACCCGGCGAAAAATCTCTTGCCAAATCTGCTTGCCGAATTGTGCAGTACTGCCTTTATAAATTGCTATTGAAACCGGAACTCTGTATCAGTATAATAGACAAAATACAAATATCGGGCAAACACAATGAAAAGAAAGGAGCCTGCCATGACAAAGAGTAACGTTCCGGTTTACAACGGCACACTGCGGAATCACAGCATCCGGCTGCCACATTGCATCCGCGAATGCAGCGGTATCCGTATTTTCGGAATGCGCATCAAGTCCATTGCGTTTACAACAGACGTTGCGATCATCAAAAACATCAATGCCGATGCAGTGATCGCCGTCTATCCCTTCACGCCGCAGCCGACGATCTCGCAAGCAATCATCGGTATCTCCGATGTGCCGGTTTTTGTCGGCGTCGGCGGCGGAATCACAGGCGGAGACCGCGCCGTTCGATTGGCAATTGAGGCAGAAAACCAGGGGGCGTTTGGCGTGGTCGTCAATGCGCCGATCTCGGACGAGGTGATCTCGCGCATCAAGCAGGTCGTAGACATTCCCGTGATTGCGACGATCGTTTCCGAGCGCATGGACATTCGCAGCCGGATGGAAGCCGGGGCAGATTTTCTGAACGTATCCGGCGCAGCGGCAACGCCGCAGATCGTAAGAAGCATCCGTGCGCAGTTCCCGGATGTGCCGATTCTGGCAACCGGCGGGCCAAACGACGAGACGATTTTGAAGACCATTCGTGCAGGCGCGAATGCCATCACCTATTCTCCACCCAGCAACGGAGAACTCTTTGCCGATATTATGCAAAAATACCGCGGAAAACTTTAAAAAGAGCAAAAAAGCTGCCGGCGTAAAGAGCGTTGACATAGGAAAACAGGAAGAAACCCAGTAAAATCAACGCTTTTAAGGGCAGAGGGCAAACAGGTTAGCTCAAAAATTGAATAACCAAGCGTCAAAAGGGATGTTACCGCAAGGCAGCATCCCTTTTCGCATACGCCCACGCCGTAGATTTTGAGAAAAGTCTACGGCGTTTTTTTCTGCCCAAATCTGAAAGGAGGTGCAGCCACAATGTACTTTACGAACGGCAGCAGCCGTGCGTTTGAAATGCTTATGCGGGGAAAGCCCGGCTTTGACCGCTACGAAAACGGCGGCTGTGCCGACTGTGAAGATTGCAATACCTGTCACTTTTACCGTCCGCATTGGAAGTACCAGTTCTGTGTGTACGCGGAATGTCCGTATGAGCCGGGCAAGCTGACCGCCCTCCGGCGCGGCACGGCGAAGTGAGCGAAAGGAGCTGATAACCTATGGCAGTATTTCGGGTGGAGCGCAACAGCGGGTACACCGTCATGTCAAACCACCATCTGCGAAACAAGGAGCTGACCTTGAAAGCCAAGGGGCTGTTATCGCAAATGCTGTCCTTGCCGGAGGATTGGGACTATACCCTTGCGGGGCTGTCCCATATCAACCGTGAGAGCATCGACGCGATCCGCACCGCTGTATGGGAGCTTGAAAAAGCCGGATATATCCTGCGGCGGCAGGGACGCGATGAAAAAGGCAAAATGACTGCTATCGAATACACCATCTATGAGCAGCCGCAGCCGGTGTTGGAAAATCCAATACCGGGTAAACCGATGTTGGAAAATCCGACAACGGATAATCCGATGTCGGAAAATCCAACGCAATTAAATAAAGATAGATCAATAACTAACTTATCAAAGAAAGAAAAATCAATTACGGATCTATCAAATACCGATTCCTTTCCTATCCTTTCCCCTAACCCCTCACCTTGCAGGGCTGCGCCGGAACGGAGAGGAATGGAAGCGTTCAAGCAGAGCGCCGTAGATATTTACCGTGAAATCATCATGGAGAATATCGAGTATGACGCACTCACGCAGGACCCGAAAATGGACAAGGAGCGTTTGGACGAGATTGTAGACCTCATGCTGGAAACTGTCTGCTCTGCGCGAAAGACGCTCCGCATCGCTGGCGACGATTACCCCGCCGAGTTGGTAAAGAGTAAATTCTTGAAGTTGAACAGCAGCCACATCGAGTTTGTCATGGACTGTATGCGGGAAAACACCACGAAGATCCGCAACATCAAGCAATATCTGCGGGCGGTGCTGTTCAACGCTCCGTCTACCATCGACAATTACTATACCGCCCTTGTCGCGCACGACATGGCAAGCCCTGATTGGGGCAAGCCGAAATCAGGCATCCCGGACTATTCCTGTTCGCCGAACGAGAGCCTATGAGAATATGGCTGATCTGGCGGGTGCGCCCGCCCTGACTGTGCAGAAAAATCGAAAGGAGTGATAACCGTTGCAGGAAGAAGTAACCCGAAAGACGATTGCCCTTGCAATCAAAACGGCAAAGCTGGACGGAAAGGTGCTGCAAGCCGCGCTGCGAAAGCTCTTGCAGCTCTATCGCAAGGCAAGGGACACACCCCATTGCGGCAAGCAAACGCTGAAACAGCTTATGCGGCATGGCACAGGCGTTTCGAATATCGAAATCACCGATGCGAATATCAAAGCCTTTGAAAGCACGGCGAAGAAATACGGCATTGACTTTGCGCTGAAAAAGGCAGATGACCGATACCTTGTGTTTTTCAAGGGACGGGACGCGGACGTGCTGACGGCAGCGTTTCGGGAGTTTTCTAAGAAAAAGCTGGACAAGGAGCGCAAGCCCTCTGTGCGGCGCGACCTTGCCGAGAAGAAAGCCGAAGCCGCGCAGACCGCCAAGCGGGACAAGGTGAAAAATATGGACAGGGGGATCGACCGATGAAGCCGGAAATCAAAAAGCAAATCATACTCCATCTTCCGTATCTCGCCTTTATCTATCTGTTTGGAAAGGTCGGACAGGCGTTCCGGCTGGCGCAGGGTGCGGATATATCTGCAAAGCTGCTGCATATCGGGCAGGGCTTCTCCGCTGCCTTTGCAAGTGCAGCCCCCAGCTTCCATCCTACCGATCTGTTGATTGGGCTTGCCGCAGCCGTGATTATCCGGCTGGTGGTCTACTCCAAGCAGAAGAACGCCAAGAAATACCGCAAGGGCATGGAGTACGGCACGGCGCGTTGGAGTGCATAATTTTAAGTGTAAATGACACATACATGGACGCACAGGAGGTTATGCACATGACTGATTATAGCAAAATTACAGCCCTTTACTCCCGCCTTTCCGTGGGCGACGAGGATAGGGACGGCGGCGAGAGCAACAGCATACAGAACCAAAAAATATTTTTGGAGAACTATGCCAGAGGGCAGCACCTAACCAATATCCGGCACTACATTGACGACGACGAAAGCGGCAGGTTTTTTGACCGTTCCGCCTACTCCCGCATGATGGACGATGTGGAAAACGGGAAAATCGGTGTCTGCATTATGAAAGACCTCACCCGCTGGGGGCGCGACTATCTCCAAGTCGGCAACGCGATGGAAATATTCAGACGGAACAATGTGCGCTTTATCGCGGTCAACAACGGCATTGACAGCGAGAAGCCCGACACATTGGAGTTTGCGCCCTTTATCAATATCATGTCGGAGTGGTATGCAAAGGACATCAGCAAGAAAGTGAAAACGGGCATTAAGACCAAAGGCATGAGTGGAAAGCCGATAGTCACCGAAGCCCCTTACGGCTATGTCAAAGACCCGGACAACAAGGATTTTTGGATAATCGACGAAGAAGCCGCCGAGGTTGTCCGTTTGATTTTCCGTCTGTTTATCGGCGGGAAGAACCGCAACCAAATCGCTGTACATCTGACACAGGAGCAAATCCCTACCCCCACTTTCTATATGAAAGACCGCGGGCGGGGAACCTGTAAAAATAAGACGCTCAACGAGGATAACCGCTGCAAGTGGAACAAAGTCACCTTGACCAATATCCTCACACGGCAGGAGTATTGCGGCGATGTAGTCAACTTCAAGACTACAAAGCATTTCCGGGATAAACATAACCACTATGTAGACCGGAGCCAGTGGCACATCACAGAAAATGTGCATGAGCCGATTATCAGCCGCAGCGATTTTGAAACCGTACAGCGGATTTTGGAAAACGCACCCGTCAGACGCCCCAACGGGGACGGGGAAATCCACCCTCTGTCCGGCTTGCTTTTCTGTAAGGACTGCGGCGCAAAAATGCACATTCGTATAGATTACCGGAACGGCGGCAAGCGGCACGTTGCTTTTTGCAGCGAGTACCACAAGGGGAAAGCCAGAAATCCGAAATGCAATTCCCCGCACATCATGGACGCGGATTTGCTCATGCAGACCATCGCGGAAGTGCTGAAGAAAATCGAGGACTATTCTATCAGCAACCGGGCGGAGTTTGAAGCCTTAGTGAAAAAGAACCTTGTCATGCAGCAGACCGACCAGACCAAGAAACAGCAGAAGCGTATCCCGCAAATCACGACGCGCCTTGAACAGATTGACAAGGTGCTGAACAAGCTCTATGAGGACAACGCCCTCGGCACGATCCCGCAAGACCGCTATGAGCAGATGTCGCAGAAATATTCGGAAGAATACTACGCGCTGAAAGCGGAGCTTGCCACGCTCCAAGAGCAGCTATCCGCTTATGAGAACGCGGGAGGACGGGCGCAGAAGTTTTTGAAGCTGACGGAACGCCATGCCGCCTTTACCGAGCTTACCCCCGCCATTCTCAACGAGTTTATCAGCCGGATTGAAGTGCATGAGCGCGACCAGAAAAGGGCGAGATACGCAATCCAGCACATCAGCATATATTTCAATTATATCGGCAAGTTTGAGAATGAAGTGACACAGCTTGCAGAACCGACCGAGCAGGAAATCCGGCAAATGCGGGAGGAAATCGAAGAAGCCAAAAAGGAAAAGAGCCGCGCCTACCACCGGCAGTATTCAAGGGAGTACCGGGCGCGAAACCTTGAAAAGCAGCGGGAGTATGACCGTATGAAAGCGCGGGAATACCGGGCAAGGAGAAAGGCACAGGCTGCCGCCGCACAGCCCGCACAGTAAAACAGAATAACCGTCAACCAAGAGGGATTTTCCGAACTACGGGAAATCCCTCTTTTGCGCCCAAAGAAAGGAGCCGCTTATGGCAGAACAGACCCCCGACAGTATCATCACGACCCGGAGGAACGGGCAGACCATTGTTGCGGAGTTATATTTCAATCACAGCAGCACAGAAACATTCCGCGACAAGCTGCTCAAACTGGTACTTGCCGACAGCTCGCGTTTATCCGCGTCTGACGGTCAAGAGCCGGAAAAAACAGAAATCTTGCGATAACAGCCGCCCCGACGATATATTCCCTGTTCGGGCGGTTTCTATTTGAAAATCCTCATTTTTCCCAAGTCAAGAGCCGGGAAAAACACCCGAAAAATGCCCCTATTGCGTAACAGGGGCGCAGAAAGGAGAGTTTATGAGAACAGGGCTTACGAAGCAGGAAAAGACCACCGATATTTGGTTTGACGAGAAAGACCCCCTTATCCATATCCGCACACACAACACCGACTTAAAAAAGCGGCTTGCCGCCTACTCCGGACAGTACCCCGACCAGTGCCGCCAGACCGACGCAGACCCCGAAACGGGTTGCATGGAGTTTGATATTGAGAAAGGGCGTTTCTCTTTCCGTCTGACTGCCCCATACAGCGAGGAACGACGGGAAGCAACGCGGCGATATGCCAGAGAAAACAGCACTACAAACTTGTTGAAATAATGTGGATTTGTTCATATTCTTGTGCTATACTTTTCTCAAAGGCACAGAATGGCAGATATAAATTCGTGGGAGAAAAAATATGAAGAAGCATAGAAAATGTAAAAAGATAATAGCTTTTGTAACAGTGTTGTTTATAGCATTTGTTGCAGTAATTGGGCTACACAAAACAGGGATTTATCGTTTTGATTTCTTAAAGGACATCTATAAAAAAATTGATTTTCAACTAAGTACGAACGAGCTTAACATTCCGCAGGACGCTCTTTCATTTTCTGTTTATGATATTGAACAGGAGGAATATTTATTTTACGAGGGCGATAGCCAACTTCCCACAGTAGCAAGTTTGGCAAAACTATTTGCCATTGATTATGCTTTGGGAAAAGTAGATTTGGAAGATATTGTTGAAGTAAATCAAGAGGTATTAGAACTTGTTCCGGCGGGTTCATCTTTAGCAAATCTGTATGCTGGGGAATACACAGTTAAACAAATCATGGAGGCTATGCTTGTTCCTTCCGGAAATGACGCAGCCTATGCGTTGGCATATCATATCGCTAAAAACGAATTAGGCGAAGGTTATACAGCAACGGAATATATAGATTATTTCATGACAGAACTTAGTGAGTATTTAATCGAAGCAGGCTATTCCAAAACAAATTTATATAATGACCCAAGTGGCGCGTCTATGCAAGCTGACTCTCATTTAGATGACATTAACCGCGTAGCGTTGAAGCTCCTTAACTACGATTTTGTTAAAGAATGTATTGGAAAAAGCGAATTTTCAATTCAAACTCCGCAAGGTGAATTTACATGGAAAAATACAAATGAATTTTTAGATGAAAATTCACCGTACTATAATGCAAATGTTAAAGGAATGAAAACAGGAACAATGGCATCTTCCTATAACATTGTTGTTCTGTATGAAAAAGATGGAAAAGCATATTTAATTACCTGTTTAGCGGCACACTCAAATGAGGGGAGATATAAAGCGGTACAGTCTGCTATCAACACGATTATTGAATAATGATGATGAAATATCCCGTTTAAGTAAAGTGTCAAAACAATAAGGGTAAGATAAAACAGCACACAATAAAACTTAATACCCATCCAAAAGGGCAGCCGAGAAATCGACTGTCCTTTTTCTACGCCGACAGGCAGAAAGGAGCGACCAACTATGACAAAACCGAGAGAGAAAACCCGTGAGGAGCTGCAAGCCGAGATTGAGGACGGAAAGAAGAAAATCCGGCAGTTTGAGAACCGGGAAAAGATGTTGCGTCAGAAGCTATCCAAAGAAGAACGCAGAACGCGCAGCCACCGCCTTATCGTCCGGGGCGCAGTCTTTGAAAGCATTGTGCCGGAAGCAAAGAACATGACTGACGAGGAAGCCGCCGCGCTTCTCCGGCTTGCCTTGACGAGTGAACCAGCGCGGGAATATCTGAAAAAACGAGCAGAGGGAGCGACAAGCTGAAAATCCCTTAGGAACTAAGGGCGCACTTATACACCCTTACGGGCGTGTGCGCTCTGCCGAGGGCTTGTCTCCGCACAGGGATTTTATCCCGCGCTCCGATATGGCGGCTTTGCCGCAACAAGGGGCTGCACCCCTTGCGCCGCTTCGCGGCTATCCCTGCACACCCACAAAAACAGTACACCCGCCGTTGGCGTCTGTACCATTTTTGCGGGTTTTATTATCCTATCCGGGAGGTGATACCCATAGCCATTTACCATTGGAACATCGGCATTGTGAGCCGAGGAAAAGGCAAATCAGCCGTTGCCGCAGCCGCCTACCGAAGCGGCGAAAAGCTGACAAACGAATGGGACGGAATGACCCATGACTACACTCGCAAAGGCGGCGTTGTCCATACGGAAATCATGCTGCCGCCCCACGCGCCACCCTCATTTTCTGACCGTTCAACCTTGTGGAACAGCGTGGAGCTTTACGAGAAAGCCGGGAACGCCCAGCTTGCCAGAGAGATTGACGCGGCACTCCCCATAGAATTATCCAGAGAGGAACAGATCCGGCTTGTCCGGGAATACTGTTCCTCTCAATTTGTTTCCAGAGAAATGTGTGTGGATTTTGCTATCCATGACACCGACAGCGGCAACCCCCATTGTCATATCATGCTGACCATGCGCCCCCTTGACGAGCGCGGCGCATGGGCGGCGAAGTCCAAAAAGGAATATGACCTTGACGAGAACGGCGAGCGTATCCGCTTGCCAAGCGGCAGATACAAGACGCACAAAATTGACCTTACAGGCTGGAACGACAAGGACAACACCCTCTTGTGGCGCAAGGCATGGGCTGACTATACCAACGACTTTTTGGAGAGGAACGGAAGCCCGGAGCGTATCGACCACCGCAGCAACGCCGAGAGAGGAATTGACGAGATACCCACCGTCCACATGGGCGTGGCGGCTTGCCAGATGGAGAAGAAAGGCATCGCCACCGAGAAAGGCGAACTGAACCGCAGTATCCAAAAGACAAACCGCCTTATCCGGGAAATCCGGGCGCAGATTGGGAAGCTCAAGGAATGGATTGCCGACCTGTTCAAAGCGCGGGAAACCGCCCCGGAACAGCCGCCGCAATCTCCCAACCTTGCAAATCTGCTGATGAAGTATTTGAGCGTTCAGAGAGAAAAGAGCCGGAAGTATTCGCAGCGTTGGCAACAACAGCACACAGCCGATGAACTGAAAACCATAGCGGCAGCGGTCAACTATCTTTCCGAGCATGGTATCTCTAATCTTGATGAACTGGACGCTTCCCTTTCCTCTGTCAGCGATAGAGCCTATTCAATCCGGGCAGGAATGAAAACCGCCGAGGAACGCATGAAAGAACTGCAAAAACTCTTGGAGCACGGCAGAAATTATCAAACCTACAAGCCCATACAGGACGAGTATCGGCAAATCCGCTGGAAAGGAAAACAGGAGAAGTTTGCGGAAGCCCGCCGCGCCGAGCTTACCCTATGGGACGCGGCAAACCGCTATCTCCATGCAAATCTGCCGAAAGGAACAAAGACCTTGCCTATTGCGGAATGGGAACAGGAATATGCTGACCTCAAAACACAAAGGGACAGCGATTATACCAAACTGAAAGAAACCCGCGCCGAGGTTGCCGAGCTTCAAAAAATTCGCAAATGCGTGGATATTGCACTCCGCGCCGACCAGCCGGAACAGACGCAGAGCCGCACCAAGCGGCACGAACAGGAGCGATAAAGGAAAGGACGGGCAAGCTACTTTGCCTGTCCGTCCTAAATGTTTTCCGATAAAATGGACGCTATTGATTCCTAATATTAAAACCAACTTGCTCTTTCGTCCCTAAATTCGGGCAGGTCACTATGCTCATAAGGATTATAATTATTCAAATTGCAGCCAAACTCTTTCAATGATTTTATTTTATTATCCTTTGTCCATTCAACCAGGGAAATTCCATCAAATTCCTCTATGCTCCCATTGTTCATTTCATTTTTGAAATACCACTCCACAATCGTCTGATTTCCTTTGTGGAAAAATTGTTTGATTTCCCAAGCAACGACTTTGCCACGAGTATTCCATTCCTGAAACCAGTGTTTTACGATTTGACGGTTATTATATTTTGGACCCCAACTTTCAGTATAAATTACATCTTCTGCAAAAATATTATCAATACCTAAATCCTGTTTTGTAAGCCACATTTCAAACCATAAGTGAATATTTTTTTCTCTTTCATTCACAATCCAGCACCTCACTAACTTCCGATTTTTCGGTTTCATTCTACATCAAAACTATGAACAATTCAACCACAGAAAGAGAGGTATCAGCCATGTATTACACCCAAGAACAGATAGACCACGCCAACCAAGCCGACATTGTTTCTTTCCTGCAATCACAGGGCGAGCAGCTTACCCGCGCCGGGAATGAGTACCGCTGGAAACGGCACGACAGCTTGACCGTCCGGGGAAACAAATGGTACAGGCACAGCCAGAGCAAGGGCGGAGGCCCCGTTGATTTTGTCATGGAGTTTTTCGGCAAGAGCTTCACCGAAGCCGTGGAACTTCTCACAGGCGAAAAAGGCTCAGCCCAACCGCCGGACAGATCAACCCCCGCGCCCTTCTCTGACTTCCGACTGCCGCCCCGCAGCCCCGACAACCGAACAGCGAGGAACTACCTCACAGCCGCCCGCCGCATTGATGAAGATGTGACGGGCTTTTTCTTTGCCAGCGGCGATATTTACGAGGACGCAACCCACCACAACGCCGTATTCGTCGGCAGAGATGAAAGCGGCATACCACGCTACGCCCACCAGCGCGGCACAGCTGGGAGCTTCCGGCTTGATGTGAAAGGCAGCGACAAAACCTTTAACTTCTGCTATCGGGGCGAGGGCGAAAGATTGTTTGTTTTTGAAGCCCCCATTGACCTGTTATCTTTCCTCTGCCTGTTCAAAAAGGACTGGCAGAAGCAAAGCTACCTGTCATTGGGCGGCGTGGGAGAAAAAGCCCTGCTGCGTTTCCTCTCTGACCGTCCGAACATCAAGACCGTGTACCTCTGCCTTGACAGCGACAACGCCGGAAACGATGCTTGCAGCCGCCTTGCAGAGCTTGTGCCGGAGGGCTTGACCGTTCACCGCCTTCTCCCGCTTTACAAGGACTGGAACGAGGTATTGCAGCACCGGGCAGAAATCACAGACGGGAAGTATTTGCGGGAAGCGATTTACGGCTTGAAAGAGCCGCCGCAGGAAGAAACCGTTGAGATTATCCGCATGAGCGAGGTTGACACACAGACCGTTGAATGGCTATGGGAGCCGTATATTCCCTTTGGGAAAGTAACCATTGTGCAGGGCAATCCCGGCGAGGGCAAGACCACTTTTGCCCTACGCCTTGCCGCCGCCTGCACCACCGGGGGAACGCTGCCGGGAATGAAGCCCTTGCCGCCATTCCAAGTAATTTACCAGACCGCCGAGGACGGGCTGGGCGATACCGTCAAGCCACGCTTGATAGAAGCCGCCGCAGACCTTGACCGGGTGCTTGTGATTGATGAAGCCAAGCGGGAGCTTACCCTGTCCGATGAGCGCATAGAAAAGGCAATCACGCAGAACGGGGCGCGGCTGATTATCCTTGACCCCATACAGGCGTACATGGGCGAAAAAACCGACATGAACCGGGCAAACGAAGTGCGCCCCATGTTCCGCCGCCTTGCCGATGTTGCCGAGCGTACCGGGTGCGCCGTTATCCTTATCGGACATCTCAACAAAGCTGCCGGAGGGCAGAGCGCATACCGGGGCTTAGGTTCTATCGACTTCCGCGCCGCAGCAAGGAGCGTCCTGCTGATCGGGCGCGTGAAACGAGAACCGAATGTGCGCGTTATCGTCCATGACAAATCTTCCCTTGCGCCGGAGGGCAAGCCCGTTGCCTTTTGCCTTGACCCGGAAACGGGCTTTTCGTGGATAGGCGAATATGATATAACCGCCGACGAGCTGCTGTCCGGCGCGGGCGGGAACACCGCCACCAAGACCGAACAGGCGGAACGGCTGATACTGGATTTACTGGCAGGCGGGAAAGAGCTTGCCAGCGAGGACATAGAGAAAGCCGCCACAGAAGCGGGCATATCCGCCCGTACCGTCCGGGCGGCAAAGAGAAACCTTGACGGGCGCATTACCTCAAAGCGCATTGGCGCGGCATGGTATCACGCTCTTAAAAAGTGAAACGGCAAAATCCAAGTGGCAAAACCCAGATACCTTGCCACTTTGCCACTTCGCCACTTCAACCTCAAAACCACCGCCCCATGTATGACCGCATGGGGTTTTTCTCATGGAAAGGAGAGCCTATGAACAACGACACCAGCAACCGCAGCACCCCCGCAACCGCTTCCCCTCTGACCGTAAAGGAAGCCGCGCCACCTGTAATGATAAAGAAAATCGGAAAGACCACCTACCGCGTCAAAATCCATTTCAGTGAAACGAGCAAAGAAACCATGAGCGACAAAATCAAGCGTCTGATTTTGAATGACAGCGAAAAAAGTTCTTAAACACCCTTGACAAAACGTATCAGAGGATTCGCTTCTGTCCGCAATGGAGAACGCGGGCAAGGAAGATATGCCGGAGGATGCAGAGCGGCAAGGACTGGGAACTCCGGCAACACGGGCGGCGATGATCGAAAAGCTGCTCTCTGCCGGATTTGTCGAGCGCAAGGGCAAAAGTCTTGTGCCGACCAAGGACGGCATCAATCTTGCCGTTATTCTGCCGGATATGCTGAAATCGCCGCTGCTCACCGCCGAATGGGAAACCCGCCTGACGGAGATTGCCAAGGGCTGCGACGACCCGCAGAGCTTCATGCAGGGAATCGAGGATATGACGCGGGAGCTGGTGAAGCGGTATTCCCACATCACCGAGGACGGTAAAAAGCTGTTCGCGCCGGAAAAGGAGGCAGTTGGCATCTGCCCCCGCTGCAAAAGCCCCGTCTATGAGGGCAAGAAGAATTTCTATTGCTCTGACCGCTCCTGCCGCTTTGTCATGTGGAAGAATGACAAATTCTTTGAAAGCCGGAGAACCGTCTTTTCCAAGAAGATCGCCGCTGCGCTCCTAAAGGACGGCAAGGCAAAAGTCAAAGGGCTGTACTCCGAGCGCACGGGCAAGACCTATGACGGGACGGTGCTGCTGTGTGATACGGGAGAAAAGTATGTGAATTACCGTATCGAGCAGAGAAAATGATCCGGCTGAATGACGCGCAGCATCGCAGAGTGAAAAAGCTGACCCGCTGCCATTGCGCTAACAATGTGCGCGGGTGCTGTCTGCTGCTGGACGATGGCGAACCGTGCGTCTGTGTGCAGGCCATCAGCTATTCGCTGCTCTGCCGATACTTCCGGGAAGCGGTGCTGCCCGCAGACCGGGAGCTATGCGCGGATCTTGCAGCCACGGCGGACACCCGCAAGAAATGCGAGCTGTGCGGTAAGCCCTTTCCCGCCCGCAGCAACCGCGCAAAATACTGTGACCGCTGTGCGCCCTATGCTGCCCGGCGCAATGCAGCCGAGCGCAAGCGCCGCCAGCGGACAAAGGCGCGGTGTGTCACGGTTTAGGGGCTTCAAAAGCCTTGCGGCAAGCGGTTTTCCAGACACGCTTTTGGAGTATGCGGGGTATTCCTATGGAAAATGCGAAAAGTGGCTTTGAAAGCGTGACCGAACGCATTTTACGGAGATAAAAGAACGATTCAGTAACGCAGCAAGCATAGGGAGTGTGGCTACAACTCCCGAAAATCGCCGTCCGGCACAGACCGGGCGGCGATTGCTTGTTGGGATAGTCCCAAACCCTTATGTCAGAAAGGAGCGCAGACGTGGACGAACACCTTTTGGAAGTATATCTTATCAACACCGCACGGCATACCGAGGAAACGCCTGTTGCGGAATGGGTATCGCTGCCCACCGACGCCGAAACGATGAAAGCCGTTTTTGAACGGCTGGGCGTAGACGGGAGCGACACGGAACAGTATCAGGTATCTGCCTTTCATTCCTCTCTGGACGGGTGGAGCGAAGCTTTGAAGCCCGGCGAAAGTCTGGACGATTTGAACTATCTTGCCGCGCTGCTCACCCAGCGCAGCAACGAGGAACGCGACAAGTTTGCCGCTGCCGCACAGTATGGCGACCATGCGGCAAGCGCGGCGGACTTAATCAACCTGACGCACAATCTGGACTGCTACTGGCTTTATCCCACCGTACACAATTCCGACGATTACGGGCATTACCTCATTGACGATCTGGACGAACTGGAATTGCCGGATGCCGCCAAGAGGTTCTTTGATTACAAGAGCTATGGGCGCGAAGCGGTTAAAGAGGATCGCGGCATTTTTACCGATTATGGCTATGTCTACAATAACGGCAACGATTATGCGGAGTGGTACAAAGCCAACCAAGTGCCGCAGGAATATCGTCTGACTGCGCAGCCCAGCCCCCAGCGGGATATGGACGAGCTGCCGCAGGGCGTGGCGCTGCCTGTCGAGCCAATCCCCGTGCGTCCGCTGGTGCTGAACGCCACCGACACACAGGGCAGAATCAAGGAGATCACCGAGCATTTGGAACAGGGCGTACAGGAGGTTTTTGAAAGTGAGAGGTATCGGGATTACCTGAAAGCCATGTCCCGCTTCCACAATTACAGCCTGAACAATACGCTGCTGATTGTCATGCAGAAGCCGGACGCATCCCTTATCGCAGGCTACGGAAAGTGGCGTGACGAATTTGAACGCCATGTCAAATCCGGCGAAAAGGGCATCAAAATCCTTGCGCCCGCACCTTATAAAATCAAAAAGGATGTGGCGAAAACTGACCCGGACACCGGGCAGCCCATCATCGGCGCAGACGGTAAGCCCGTCACGGAGCAGCAGGAGGTGACGATTCCGGCGTTCAAGGTGGTGTCGGTATTCGATGTGAGCCAGACCGAGGGCAAGGAGCTTCCCGACATTGCCGTGGACGCGCTCACGGGCAATGTGGAACAGTACGAGGACTTTTGGCGAGCCTTGAAGCTGACCTCTCACGTTCCCGTGACACTTGAAAAAATCGACGGCAGCGCACACGGCTATTATGACCTTGCAGAAAAGCGCATTGCCATTGACGACGGCATGAGCGAGCTGCAAACCATTAAGACGGCGATCCACGAGATTGCCCATGCCAAGCTGCACGATATTGACCTGAACGCGCCGGAGCAGGCGGAGCGCCCCGACCGCAGCACCCGCGAGGTGCAGGCGGAAAGCGTTGCCTATACGGTGTGCCAGCATTTCGGGCTGGACACGTCGGACTACTCCTTTGGCTATGTCGCCGGGTGGAGCAGCGGCCGCGATATTAAGGAGCTGAAAGCATCCCTTGAAACTATCCGCACCGCCGCCAGCGAGCTTATTTCCGAAATCGAGGGGCATTTTGCAGAGCTTCAGGCGCAGCACACCGCAGAGCAGGAACAGGCTGTTGCGCAGGATGTGCCGGAGAACACCTTTTCCATTTATCAGCTTAAAGACGGCGACGCAACGCGGGATCTCCGATTTGAGCCGCTGGAACAGGTAAAGGCCGCCGGGCTGCGTGTTGACCGCGAAAATTATGAGCTGGTCTATACCGCACCGCTCTCCGATACGGATACGCTGGAGGACATTTTCGTTCGCTTCAATATGGACAGGCCGCAGGATTTTACCGGGCATAGCCTTTCCATGTCCGATGTCATTGTGCTGCATCGCGGCGAGCAGGAAACGGCGCACTATTTGGATCGTGGCGGCTATACCGAAGTGCCGGAGTTTTTACAGCCGGAGCAGGCCGCACAGCAGGAAGCACAGGTTGACGCTCCGCCAGTGGAACGACCACTGACAGAGTTACAGAAACAGGCTGTTGAAATTGCCAAGCGGTATGAAACGCTCTCCATGCAGGAGAAAATCGGCGTGATCGCGCAGGCGTTCGGCTGCACGTCCGGCACGATTGAAACCTCGCCCTGCACAGGAAAATGGCGCGGCACAAGCGATATTTCCCTTCGCTTTGATAACGGCAGCTCTCTGTTTTTAGGCAACCACATGACGCGGCAAGCCAAAACCAAAAAGGTACAGCAGGAGCTTGTCGATAGCGCATTGGTGCGGTATAACCCTGAAATCATCCGCGTTGCAAAGGAAACTGCTTATACCGCCCTCAAAGAACGCGAGCTTCAGGACAATGCCATTGCCGCAGAAAAGGGCTTGAAGCCCTACACGCTGCTGAATGTGGAGTTCAACGACGGCGCAGATCAGCAAAGCAACGGTTACATAGGTTGGTACTATGCGACGCTGGCGGTGGACGGAAAAATCTGCACGCACTTGGAAACGGGCTTGAATCACGACATTGCATCCGGCAGCGTAAGCCCGACACCCACGCGGGAAAATTACTACGCAGCCGGAGCGCTGAAAGAAAGTGATGTGGACTATGTTTTCAACAACGTCGGCTTTTCCTCTGCTTCCGGCCTTTACTCTCTGCATCTGAGCGACGCCGCACGGGAACGCGCTGAATTGGAGCTTGCGAAAAAGCTGATCGACGATTACTGCCGCGAAGAATTTCATTCCGGCGCAGATTTCAGCGACCTGTCCGCCGTTGGTATTGGACACACGACCGTTACGGATGATGAAGTCCCCATTCAGGCATACGCAAACCTGGCGGACTTCCGCATTGAAAAATATTTGGGTGATGTGCTGATTGAAAGCCGACAGTATGAATCGCTGGCTGCGCTGATCCAAGGCGAGCTGAACGATTTGGAGTTTGGCGACCTGACCTATGCGAGCGACGAGCAGATTGCCATGTTCCATGCCCAAGAGGAAGTGTCCGGCAAGGAAGCAACCTCCCTTAATCCTGCGGTGCAGCCCGTCGTGACGATTCTTTGGAGCGAGAGCGATAAGCTGCAAGAGGGTGAACAGCTCCCACTTGCCCGCGCCGACGCGCTCTTTAAGGCGCTGGACGAGGAAAAGCGTTCCGAGCGTGAGAAGCCCGGTTACACAGGCGGCTGGTACGATAAAACCAAATTCCGCATTGACTGCACATTCCACGGGGAACGTGACAGCTACGAGGGGCGGCAGGACTTTGGCGACGGGGACGGCGCTCTGATCGACCATATCCAAGCCTATCACGAATACTACGCCAAGGACGAGAGCTGGAAAAACTTTGTGCTGCACAACGAGGGCGCGGAAGCGTGGGAAAAGGACAAGGCCGAGCGCGCAACGCTTCTCACCGAGTTTGTACCGTATATGCGTCTGCATTGTAACCTCTCCGAGCAGGAGCGCACCGCTGCGGATATGCTGGAAAATGGAGAAAATCTGACGCCGGAGCAGACGGCATATTTTCATGCAGTTCTTGCTCATGTGGACGCTTGCCGGGAAAAGCTGAACGCTGGCGATTATCACTTGCCCGATCCGCCGCAGCTTTCCGATTTTGATAAAGAGCTTCAGGACTACAAAGCCCATGTAGAAAGTGAGATCGCACAGGAAGCCGAAGCCGCAGGCATGACCGTGGAGGAATATGCCGCCAATGGCTACGAGCCGCAGGAGCAGCCCGCCGACGTACAGGAGCAGCCGGAGAAAGCGCCGCCCGCAGATACCGCGCCGGAGCAAACCGCCGTCAGGTATTACACCATCAATGAGGGCGCTGCCCGCCGTGCCAACGATGCAAACAGCTACCGCGACTACGCCGCAGGCAGCGCCACCGCCGAATATCGGCAGATGGTAGATCAGGCAGCGGCGATTGCGCAGCGGCAGAAAGAGCGCGTCGATCCCATGTACCATGAGAAAATTGACGCGCTGCTGGACACCTACGCCCGCAAGCTGGCGGAAAATCTGAACGACCACTATGCCATTGAAGCCCGTGTTCCCTCGATCCTCGTTGCAGGCGGCAGCAATTTCCCCGTTCGCAAGAAAGAGAAGCAAAACGCCGCCCGTGACCGCAATATGCAGGAATGGCAGGATGTTCAGGGGATTTTGGACAAGATCCGCAGCACAGGCATGGGCGGTATCAGCATGGATGACCCGCAGGCAGTGGCAAAGCTGGAAGCCAAGCTCGTCAAGCTGGAATCGGCGCAGGAAACCATGAAAGCCGTCAACGCCTATTTCCGTAAGAATAAGACTTTGGAGGGCTGCCCCAGTCTGACGCCGGAGCAGATCACCAAATTGCAGCAGGAAATGGCGCAGTCCTGGCATCTGGGTAAGAGCCGGCCGTATCCCGCCTATATGCTCTCCAACAACAATGCCGAGATTCGCCGCATCCGTGGGCGCATTGAACAGGTGCGGCAGCATGAGGACACCAATTTTGCCGGATGGGAATTTGACGGCGGGCGCGTGGAAGCAAACAAAGCGGATAACCGTCTGCAAGTGTTCTTTGACGGCAAGCCGGATGAAGCGGCGCGGGACGAGCTGAAAGCAAACGGCTTCCGCTGGGCACCCAGCGTCGGCGCATGGCAGCGCCAGCTTAATAAAAACGCATACTACGCCGCAGGGTACATTTCCTGTATTCAGCCTATCTCCGGGGAAAAGCCCATTGACGTGCAGCGCAGCGCCCAGCAGCAGGAATCCGCTGCCCCTGACGCCCACCTGACCGGAGAGCGCATTTCAACGCCGCGCGGCAGCTTCCATGTTGCCGATATGAACCGTGAGCAGATGGAAGCCGCAGGCTATGGGTATCACCACAGCACCGATGACGGCAAGTACCTTATCATGGGCAACGGCACACAGGCCTTTGCCATTGCCGCCGAGCAGCGGGAACAGGAAAACTATATGCGCACGGCGGAGCTGTCCACCGAGCAGAACTACAATATGATTGACGGGCAGATCAACAACACCCCGTCCGTGGACGAGCTGGAAGAAAAGGCAAAGCGCGGCGAGGTGATTTCGCTCTCTGCGCTTGCCGCAACGGTCAAGGCCGAGGACAGCAGAACGCCGCAGCGCGACCCGGACGGCAAAAAGCCGTCTATCCGCGCACAGCTCAAAGCAGATCGTGTGCAGTCCGGCAAGCCGCAGCAGCGGGAAAAGGAACAGGAAACCAAGCGGAGCATCCGGCAGGCTTTGGAAATGGAGTGACCTATGAATAAATTTGAAAATGTGGATGTGCTGGCATCCCTGCAACAGATCATGCAGCAGAACACAGCCGCCTTTCAGAATGATTTTGACATCGACAAGAAGATTCTGACACAGGCGGCAAAGAGCAAAAATGCCGAGAATAAGGTCTATCTATGGTTTTCCCGCCCCAACGGAACGCATTGTCTGCGGGAACGGGACGTGTTTCTGCGCGGAACGCGGGAGCATAATACGTTCCGTTTCTACCATGAGCAGACCAAGGAGCGTGTACTTGCCTATGCCGTGGTGCTGTCCGGCATGGAGAGCGGCAAGGTAAAAGGCAGCATTTATGAGCTGGACTATGCAGCGAAAGCCAAGCTTGCAATCCAGACCGCCTTGCGGACAGACAATAACCGTCTAATCTATGAAAACGGCTCACGGGAGCTGCCCAAGGAATACCGCTTTGAAGCGACGCCGGATCGGGAGTACGGAAAGTTCGTGTGCTATGAAGCTGTGCCGCATGACCCGGACGCGCTGCGGGATCTGTTGCGCGACGAGAGCCGGAAGCGTGAACGGCTGAAACCCGGCAATTTCAAGGAGCATATCGGACGGCTCTCCGACGAAAAGGTGCTTGCCGAAGCACAGCGCCTTTCGGCGGCGTTTCAATCCCTGCAAGCGCCCAACAGCCCCAACGGAACGCATTTTGTAGTAGAAGTGTCGCCGTGGTTTGAGCGTATCGCATCCAGCAAGGAACATGAGCGGCTATTTGCATTGCTTCCGTATAAGACGCTGTATCTTTCCTCCGTCAAGGACAGACACGGCGTTTTCGCTTTTATCAGCAAGGACGAGCGGCGCGATCTGCCGCTGCGCAAGCAGCGTCCCTCTGTCCGGGCGCAGCTCAAGGAGGGACAGTCAAAAAAGACCGCTGCACCGAAAAAGGCAGCGGCAAAGGCGAAAGACAATGATTTGGAGGTATGAGCATGGACAATGTTTCGTTTACCATTGAGGAAGAAAACCTGATCTGCATTTATCACAAGCACGACCACCGCAGAACGATTGCGGCGATTTCCGACGCGCTGCCGGATATGGACGCAGATATGCGCCCGCTGGCAGAGCAGACGATCCATAAGCTGCACAACATGACCGACGCAGCATTTGAGGAAGCGCAGTTCACCATGACGCTTTCCGACGCAGAGTAAAAGACGACGCGGGGCGCGGCAGCCGATGATGGCTGCTGCGTCCCGCGTTTTTATTTCTTGTAATGAAATTCAATGGAGTTTCCGCTGATTGGGGAAAACTTTACATATTGCCCCACAAGATTTCGAGCCTTTTCTCCTATGATAGAGCTATCAACTCCCGAAATAGTAGGCACAACTGAATACAAATCGACTGCGTAAACCTCGGATATTTTATCAGAAAGAGGTATTTGGGCGTTTCCACTCTTAACAACGATGTTGTTGAATGAATACCTGCCATTTATCTTTCCAAAAAGCTGGTAGTTATCTGGTAGATTTGTTGAAATGTATATCCCATCATGCTTTATATTGAGCTTAAAATCAACTTCAATTTCTTTTCCAGCATCCGGCATAGGTTTTTGCATATCTAATGGCAACGGTGGGATTTCTCCTAATCTTATAGGTCGTCCTCGGTATTTCCATGTATAAAACTCATCCTGCGCTAAACCGTTCCCCAACATTCCCCAAAATGCAATTAGTTTTTTGTGGCTTTCTGAAAGGCTATCGGTAACGTGGCATCGTTCTGCATCAAGTTTTTGGAATTTATAGATTGCGTCTAATACACTGATACCACAATATTGTGCTGCATCTATGAACACTAAGTCATCTCCTGCAAAGGGACCATATTTATCAACATACATATCGCCATAGTGATCCACAAACTGCAAAACCAAATTTCCCACTTTATCGTGGTCGGCCTGTTCGTTCAAAGAAATATCACTCATAAACCCGTTTACGCTGTTTGATATTTGTCTGCCGTGTTTCAAATAGAGAGTAGCCCGCACATCAGTAAACAGTCGATCAACCGAGATGTTCGGAGTTAAGATATTGTCGCATAACGCTTCTGTAAAATAGCTTATTGCTGGAGTGCAACCAGAGCAATCTCCAAATTGCGTGGCGTAGGCTATGTATGTATCTTGTGGCGCGACCATTTCCGAATAATTACAAGCATAATCTGGCTTTAATTTGTCGCGGCAGGCATCAACAATTATCAAGAGCTTCACTTTTCTTTTGAAAAGCGGTTGGATTCGTTTGAGATTAAATGCGCTATCTTCAATAGACATTCTTGCATCCAAGCTATTCCCAAAATCCACAGGATACAAATAGTTCTCGCCTTTGCTGTGTCCGCCATGTCCAGAGAAATATACTACATTCAGAGAATCACACGGAGCTGTATCTGCAAATTCAGTTATCTTTTGCTCCATATCTTTCAAGCAAAGATCCATATATGAAACGGTTTCAAACTGTAACTGCTTTAATCTCTTTTCTAATGTCTTTACATCAATTTCTGTGCTTGGTAGATCGTTTGCTGTAATTGAAGCGCTTCTATTGTAGTGGAACATTCCAAAAAGAATTGCTCGTTTTTTCATAAAACCCCTCCGTATTTTGAGAAGAACCAACTTGTTTATGCTGTACTTGCATTTTCCGGTCACGCTTTCAAACTCGTTTTTCATAACTGGCAGGGAAAACATACGCCCCTTGCATCCTCCACGCTGTAAAGCCGCTCTCAGCAAGGCATACAGGCACTCTAAGCCGTGACTTTGCGCTTGCTTTCAGCTATCCCGTGCGCGTAGGTGCAGCGCACCGACCACGAGGAACACCAGACCGAAAATCACCCAGCCCCAGATGGGATCATGCTCCGAAATGAAGTAGGCCAGCAGCCCGAACACCGCTGCATAGATCAGCGTGAGCAGTCCGCCGACGAGCCAGAAGCCGATGCTGGTATTTTGCAGCCACAACAGCAGCAGAAATGTTGCAATGCCGATCACAAGGCACAGCGCCGGATGAATTGCGGTGAACTGATTGCAGCATACTCCGGCGGCGATGCCGAGAGCGATGCTGTCAAAGAGAATGATATGCCCAAAGAATAGTCCGATCACCGAGCAGACAAGCCCAATGAAAAGCCCAATCGCCATAATCGCGCCCTGCGCTGCCAACCAACCCATAAAGAAGCCTCCTTTCGTTTACGCCATGATTGCGTCCATAATCGTCTGAATGGTATTACAGGTATCGTCAAAGGAAATGTCCTTTGCGTACTCATACTCGCGGCTGTATTTCTCCCACAGTCTACGGAGCGTATCGCTTTCGCGAATCTCTTTCATAATCTCCGGGTAGTCTGTCAGGATCGTGCCGCTGCCGCGTTTCTGCGTCGTTCGTTCCAGTGCCCGGCGCAGCGTCGCTTTGTCACATTCCGCGCCGCGCAGCGCGTACAGGATATGTACGTCGTAATAATCTCTCGGACGGGTATTCGCAATGTTGCGGGACAGCACAGTTTCCAGCTTTTCCGCCAGTACCGTTTCAAGGTTGTAGGCAAGAATACTGATCGTGCGGTCATCGAACAGCAGGGAGAATGTGTATTCCACCTCACGGGGCGTTATCATGTCGCCCGTGGTGACATCCACCGTCAGCGGTACGCTGATCGGCGGATAGTTCGCTTTCAGCGCGACCCGTATGCCGGGGTAATCGTCGGTTTCCCGAATGTCAGAGATGCCGATAACCTCAAACTGCACGTCGTCGGCGATCTGGACAGCGCAAATCTCTGTAAAGATTTTGCGGATTGCTTCATGCGTCAGGGTGAAGCCCTTGATCGTTGTGTCCAGATCCATTGTTGCCCGCGTGTCCAGTCCCACAATGGCGGAGATCAGGAATCCGCCTTTGAGAATGAAATTGTTCTTATAGGGCGAGAGCGAGATCCGTTCCAGCAGCCGTTCCAACATATAGTTCTGCATGACGAGCTGCGCCGAGATATGCTTCTCTGCCGCTTTGTTCTTGATGAAGGCTTTCAGTTGCATCGGATTTTTTGTAATCATAGCAAAACCTCCATGTATCGCAGCACCTTGGGCTTTACGCGAAGCTGGTCTGCGTACTGCATCAGTTTGTGAATATTCTTATCTTTGGACGCTGCATAGCGTTTCATAGCTTCTCCGACGATCTGAACATCGCTGCCGCTGCCGCGCAGAATGTCACACAGCGTCCGTTCCAAATCATAAACACGAATTGGATTGCCGGATGGGGATTCAATTTCAATTCTGCCGAACTCGTAGTTTTCCGGCACAACGCGCTTGATGATTAGGTTCTCCTGCTTCAAGGACGGGGCATTGTAGCCCTTGGGAAAGGTCATCGTATATTTCGCCGGGGTACGGTCTGAATAGCCCAGCAGATACAGAGCGGTATCGTGCGAATAGATTCCGCGCCCATACTTGCGCTGCAAGAGGTAGAAATCGTCCTCCCATGCGCTGCTACGCACATACAGACCGCGCCCAAAGCGGTACATCTCGCCGCTCTTAACAAACTCCTGTAAAACGCTGCGGTGCAGCCCGGCTTCCGTCACCTGCGCTGCGGTGATCGTGCCGTCCTCCGACGCTTCCAGCAGTTCTTCGATTTTCTCCTTGGCGTTCATGCTTCTCACCTCGCTTTGACAATCACACATTATATTATAGAGAAATAATGTGCGGTTGTCAACTGCGAAACGATGAACACACATTAAATTACTTGAAAATAATGTGTGAATGTCAGAGAAGCTACAATGCTTTGTCCTGTTCCTGCCCACGATTGGGGGACAGGATGCTGTCGATGTTCTGCTTGACGGCATCGTATTCCCGCATACGTTTTTTCAGGCTTCCGTACTCAGCGTACAACCGATCCTTTTCTTTGGACAGTCTGGAATATTCCTCGCGCAGCTTGGCAAGGTCGGGGAGCTTGTCACCGATGCCCGCTGCTTTCAGCGCCCGCGCCGACGCTTCAAAGAGAATGATTTCGCGCTCACGTCCGCGTAGATACTTTTCCTTGTCACGGGATTTTTTGTATTCGCTATACAGCGGCTTTAGCTCTTTGTAGGTGGCGGTATGCTTTATCAGCAACGCCAGATCAGACAGGCAGCGTTCTGATGCTTTCAGCGCAGCGGCCGTTTGCTCGTTGCTGTCCTGAAGCTCCGTGATCTTCTGCTCCAAATCGGTATAGCGGGAAATGCCGTGCTGGTCGAGAAATACCATTGTGCGGGCAGCGCGTTTCAGATTTTCAATTTTTGCCCAGCGTTCATAGCCTGCGGATTGCTGCGCCTTGATGCAATTTTCAATGTCAATAAGCAGCGACACGCTGCCGCGCTCCGGCTTTGGCGTTTTCAGAATGACCTTGCCCTTGATGCGTTCGGCTATGGCTTCCTCGGTGTAAGCTTCACTCAACGTCTTTGCACGGGTAAATCGCTCCTGACTGGGAGCGCGGAATGAGATATACTTTCCTCGTTTGATTTCATACCCCTCGGCTTCCAACCGACGCAGGAGGTCGTCAAGGTCTTTGGAAATGGGAATGAGCCTGTCGATGGCGATTTTTAGCTTTTGCTTATAGCTTGTCCCTTTCCGCTGCGCGTCCCATTCGGCATACTGCTTGCCGCGCTCCGCGCCGGGCGCGACAACGGACAGCCCGTTTTCCCGGCATAGCCTGTCGCTGACACGGCGGATATGCGCGTAGCTTTTGCGGTTGGAAATGTACTTCTTATGCTCCGCAAAATCCACAGCACAGAAAATAATATGGTTATGGCAATGCTCCTTGTTGATGTGAGTAGCAATGACATACTCATACTTGCCGCCGAGGATTTCATCGGCAAGCTGCCGCCCGATCTCGTGGGCTTGCGCATAGCTGACCTCACCCGGCTCAAATGCCTGTATCAGGTGGTGGGCGAGATTGTTGCCTTTCTGCATGGCAAGCAGCCGTGTTTTTTCAAACTCAAGGTCTGCGGTTTCCACGGTGCAGCCGAACGAGGACACCAGCAACTTATCGTCGGTCTTTGCAGGATCAGCGATATAGTCAATGGCTTTTTTCAGGGTGCTTTTGATAGGATGGATCTTTGTAATTGCCATATCTCCGCCATCGCCCCCTTGATGTCCTCAATGTCCTGCGCATAGAGCGTTCCCGTAGCGTTCACGCGCTTTGCAATCTGATTGATGTTTGTGCCGATTTTTTGCAGCTCGGCGGTCATTGCTTTCATGTCGCTGTAATCCAGCCGGATCACATATCCGTCTATGAGCATTTTCCGCGCATAAACGGAAAAACAGCCCGTTCCCATCTGCTGCATTTTACGCTCGATCATTGCCCGTTCCTCGGCAGTCACAGGAACGCGCAGCACAATATTCCGCGTTCGGTTTGCCATTTGTTCACCGTCCTTTCCGCTCCGAATAAGGGTTTGGGATTATCCCAACAAGCAAAGCACAGACGGGTGCTTTTTCGGGAGTGTGGCTACACTCCCTATGCTTGCTATCTACTCCATACCCCCACCGAAAGGCGGTATTTGTTGCGCGTTCTTTTGATTTTGGACGCAAAAAAAGATTGCAGCCGCCATGCGCTGCAATCTCCTGTTTCCCATATTGTGAGGTTAGTCCTCTGCTTTTTCGACTTCCGTTATCTCCCTTGCCGTTGCGGTTACAATCCGTATGCCTTTATCGCTCATACCGTCCAGCAGCGCGTCAAGCTGCCGCCGCCCGGTGGATTTCTCCGCGTTGCTGTTCGGGAAGAAAAATTGATCTACCGAAATATGATACCGGGTTACAGGGTCATAGAATACCTGTAAACTCGGTTGCTGTCCCTTGTTCTCGATATTCGCAAGGTATCGCGGGGATATATATAACTCGTCGCTTACCTTTTTCCGGCTCTCGCCGTATTCTTTTCTCGCGGCTTTTATGGCTGCCCCGAAAGCCTTAAAATCGTACAATGGTACAGGTCTTTTTGCCATTATTCATTCACCCTATTACATTCTACTGTTCACCTTTCCTCTTGGATATGTCTACACAATTCATATCATTGGCTTAAATACTTCCAGTTGTTCGTGCTTTGCTTATTGCTATTATTCGCTCGACCGTATATAATATATCATGGTAGGTTTTAAGCAGAAAGGACGGGTGCTTGTATGGAATATATATCTTGTGCGGAAGTGGCGGCAAAATGGGGCATTTCCGAAAGACGGGTGCAGAAACTTTGCGAGGGTGAGCGCATACCCGGCGCGGTAAAGTTCAGCCGCATTTGGTTGATACCCAAAGACGCGGAAAAGCCTGTTGACGGGAGAAGAATAGACAGTAAGATAATTGATAAATAGTTGAAAAATGAGCACTACACTTAATTGTTAGGAGGTGTGTAAAGTGGGAACAAAAATCTTAATCGCTGACGATGAAAGCGACATTGTTTCTATGCTCGGCAGCTTTTTTGAAAGCAAGGGCTTTCGTGTCCTGCCCGCTTTCAATGGTGCAGAAGCACTAAAGCAAGTGGAAAAACAACCGGATATTATTTTGCTTGACATCAATATGCCCGGAACAGACGGGTTAGAAGTTTGCAAGCGTATCCGCGATCACATATCCTGCCCGATCCTTTTTCTGACTGCTCGAATCGAAGATACAGATAAGGTAAAAGGCTTTACTGTTGGCGGCGATGATTACATTGTGAAGCCCTTTTCACTTATGGAACTTGAAGCGCGGGTGCGCGCTCATCTGCGCCGGGAAGCACGACACAATTTTGAAGCACAAGTCAAGTTTTCCGGTGATTTGACGATTGACTATTCAGAACGTTGCTTGTTCTTTGGCGATAAGCGTGTCGGTCTTGCAAAAAAGGAATTTGATATTGTGGAACTGCTTTCTCAAAATCCAGGACAGATCTTTGATAAAGAACGGATATATGAGCGTATTTGGGGTTATGACAGCGAGGGCGACAGCAGCGTTGTGGCAGAGCATATCCGCAGAATACGATCCAAAATCGCGGCATATACCGACCGCATATATATTGAAACGGTTTGGGGGTGTGGATACAAATGGGTCAAGTAAATTGCCGCAAGCACTATTTATCTCTCCGAAAAAGCCTTGTTCTCTATGTAATTGCCTTTGTTGTACTCGCAGTTTTTCTTTCCGTAGCCACTTTTTTTATTTGCGGCAGTGCTGCTGAAGATATTAGATCATCTTATCCCCCGTCCGGCGAAAAATATTATTTGACAAATGAACAGGGGGAACAGTTGGGCGACGGCGCTTACATCGGGACAGTGCCCGTCCCGATGTCTAAAGAGGACGAGCGTACCATTGCGCTACTGGAGAAACTTCCCATTGTTGCAACTCCTATCTATTCTGCATTCTGTATTATCGCTGCTGCGCTGCTGTTTTACAGAAACAGGCTGAAAAAGCCGCTTGTGGAACTGCGGACTGCTTCTGAAAAAATAGCGAACAATGACTTGGACTTTTCAATCGACTATGATAACAACGATGAATTGGGGCAGCTTTGCGCGTCCTTTGAAATCATGCGGACAACCCTTGCGGACAATTTCTCTAAAATGTGGCGGCAAGTTGAAGAACGAAAAGCACTCAACGCCGCTTTTGCTCACGATTTGCGTACCCCTCTAACAGTACTAAAAGGCTATAATGAAATGCTGCAAGCCAGCGAAAATCCTCAAACACAAGAAACCGCCGCCATAATGGGCAAACATATCTCCCGTATGGAAAGCTATGTGAGCAGTATGAGCAATCTTAGGCGCATGGAAGATGCGCAGCCGGAGTACAAGTTGATAGACTTGCAGACAGTGGCATCTTCTTTGTATGACAGCGCAAAAATCGTATGTGCGAAAAACGGAAAAGAATTGATTTTACAAAATGACATGCCTGTTTCGCAGTTATCCCTTGATGGGGCCTTTGTTTCACAGGTCAGCAATAACCTGATCTCCAACGCGGTTCGGTATGCCCGGACTGCGGTGACAATCTCTTTTGCCTTGCGTGACAATGGCCTGCTGCTTTCCGTATCGGATGATGGAAAGGGGTTTGACAAAAACGGTCTGCAAAAAGCCACCAGTCCATATTACACAGAGGAAAGCAACCATTCCGAGCATTTTGGACTTGGGCTGTATATTTGCAAGCTGCTTTGTGAACACCACAACGGCTATTTGAAGATCGAAAATACTGCATCCGGGGCAAAGGTATCCGCCTACTTCAAATCTCCTGCCTTGTAGATAAAAAGTAGATATTTTCCCTCTATACTCTCCATGAAAACACATGGAGAGTATTTTTTTGCTCCCTATGGAGAAAGGGGCTTTTTATGGAATTAAAAACGATCGGACTGACAAAAAAGTTCGGTTCCAAAACCGCCGTGGACAATTTGAATATTACCTTAACAAATGGCGTCTACGGCTTACTGGGTGCAAATGGCGCAGGGAAAACAACGCTTATGCGTCTGCTCTGCAATATCCAAAATCCTACTTCCGGGAAAATTCTGCTGAACGGGAAAAACATTGTGGGGCTGGGTGAACGCTATCGCAATCTTTTGGGCTACTTGCCCCAGCACTTCGGATATTACCCGGATTTTTCAGCGTTTGACTTCCTGCTCTATGTTTCTGCCCTAAAAGGATTGGACGAGAAGGCGGCGCGGAAGAAGTCAAAGGAGCTGCTGGAAGCAGTAGACTTATCGAGAGAAAGTAAGCACAAAATCAAAACCTTTTCCGGGGGCATGAAGCAGCGTTTGGGGATTGCACAGGCCATGCTCAATGACCCCCATATTTTGATTTTAGACGAGCCGACGGCGGGGCTTGACCCGAAAGAACGCGTCCGTTTCCGCAATTTGATCAGCGCCTTTTCCAAAGACCGCATTGTGATCCTGTCTACGCATATTGTTTCCGATGTGGAGTTTATTGCGGAGGAAATCATCATGATGAAATCCGGGCAAATCATTCACTTTGGAAATCCGCAGGAGATCACTTCTGAAATCGACGGCCAAGTGTGGGAATGTACGGTTCCGACTGCCTATGCGGAAAAATACGCGGCTGCCTACAACACAAGCAACTTGCGAAACACCAGCGAAAACCAGACAATTTTACGGATCATTGGAGATCGTCCGCCGATGGAAAATGCAGTAAGGGTGCAGCCTACTTTGGAAGATTTGTACCTATTCTATTTCAAAGGGGGCTGTGAAGAATGAAAAAACTGATTCTTTTTGAACTGCGGAAAGTGTTTTCAAAGCGTTTGGCGCTCATCGCTCTAATTGGAATTATCCTGTTCTCTGCCTTGCTATCCTTTTCCACCTTTCAAAACAAATATGCTTTTGACGGTGTAAGTGCGGAAGGTTCAGGTAAAACGGCAGTAGAAATCGACAAGGGAATTGCCGCGAAATACGAGGGAATATTGACCGACGAAAAAGTACAGCAAATGATGAATGACTTTGCGCCGACCCATGATCTGCATGGTCTCAATGCGATGTACCTGTATCAAAACGCTACACAATCCGCTGCCTTTTCCCGATTTTCTGATAAAGAGGGAAATTGGAACGGATTAAGTGTTTCGGATGTGTTCGGTAATGAAGAAATCAAAATTGGCTATGTAGATGGTTGGCTTTCAACAAGTAAAAACATGGTGCGGGTTTTTATCGTGCTTGCTCTTGCGGTTATCATCATGCTTGCTCCGATTTTCTCCGGCGAGTATGAAGGCGTTGACAATATCATATTGACAAGCAAATACGGCAAAACCAAATGCGCTACTGCAAAGGTAGCAGCAGGTATTCTTACCGCCATTCTCACTACCGCGCTGGTTGCGGCTTTTAGCTTGCTTCTTGCTCTTATCTTTTACGGAACGGAAGGGCTGGATTGTAGTATTCTATTCGCTCCCAGCGACTATGTAGAGGGGTTCATTCCTTTCAATATCACTTGTGGAACGTTGCTAAAATATCAAATTCTTTTGGCGTTTACCTGTACTCTCAGCGTAACGGGAATTACGCTGCTTATATCTGCAATCAGTAAAAATCAGATTGTAGCTTTCGTTGCGTCTATGGCAACTTTTCTTTTTCCGGTGTTGCTGCCGATCACAGAAGCAAATCCGTTGTTCCGCTTGATTGGGCTTTTACCTTTGTATCATGTGCAAGCCGTTTCGCTCTTATCAGTGGAGCAAATGAATAACGGTATGCTGTATGCAGTGTGGGCAATCCCGACAGCATTGGTCTTTTTAGGAATTGACGCAGTTATCTCTCGCCGTGTATTTGCAAAGCACCAAGTTTCATAAATCATTCGCACAGAGCCGCTAACAGCAGATTTGCGCGAAGTTAGAGAACAGCAGCCTTGAAATATCAAAATCAAAGCCGCCGTTTTCCTTTTTGAAAAATGGATTTACGGGGGGTGTATTAAAGTCGCCCTTTTTTAAGGACATGGCGGTATCTTGGAGGTATCGCCGTGTTCCTTTTCTTGCGACACAAATCGACAATTTTTAACTTATCAAAAAAAGCCTTTATCCGCCAGCGGGATATTTTGGCTATGTGTATGAACTGTCAGTACATCTAAATATTGCTCACAATTCCTTTGCGCTCGTCCGCGTCTTGCGGGCGGGCGCATTTTGTTTATTTCAATTTATTTTTGAAAGGAGCAACAAAGAGCCATCTCCCGAACGGGTACGGAGCGAAAGGGGCAGAGAGGACAAGCCTTTAACTCCCGTCCTCTACTCCACGCGGGAAGGAGGTGAACTCTATGGAGCTATCTTCTTCCGACAAGGAAAGAATACAACATCAGTATGACGCATTGGCAAAGAAAACGTTGGTAGGCGAAGCGAAAAGCTACCGCCGCACCCTTGCGAAACGCGCAGCCCGCGAAGTAACTTTTTCGGATTTGAGCGAAAGCGAACTTGCGCAGCTTTTCACGACGGACGAATACGAAAGCGATTATTACCGTTTTCAAGTGTCCGGCTTTGATGTACTCGTCAAAAATGAACTGCTTGCCGAAGCCCTTAACGCTTTGCCCGAAAGGAAACGCGATATTGTTCTCTTGTCCTACTTCTTGGATATGAGCGACGCGGAAATTGGCGAACTGCTGAATGTTGTACGCACGACGGTTTTCCGGCATAGGAAATCCGCGCTTGCGAAGATCAAACAGTATTTGGAGGGAAAAGCAGATGATGAACACCGTTAGGAAATCTGAAAATCTGTTGCCGTTCCCTGTCATTTCCGCAGCGGCAAACGGCGACACAAACGCCATGTGCGCGATCTTGAAGCATTACGAAGGTTACATAGCGAAACTTTGTACCCGAACGCTGAAAGACGACGCGGGCAATACTTACTCCTATGTGGACGAAGAAATGCGTAACAGGTTGCAAGTGCGCCTTATTACCCGCACTCTTGCGTTTCATGTAGGCTAACTCTTTAAGCCCATGCGGGGAGCGTGTACCCCTTTCCACGCTTCCCGTTATGGGCTGTTTGTCGTTCCGTAAAAGCATATCGGAAACGGTATGCTTTTACAGGCTGGCAAAGCCTTATTGTTCCTTGATAAAGAAAGCCCGCAAGATAACAGCGGCGCATCATAGGCAAAACGGGTACGTTCCTTTTGCGCCGAGCTGGGCGGCTGGTACGCCATGACGTATATCCGAGAGGATATGCCGAGCGACAAATACCGAGCCGTAACGCAAGTGTGGCAACTTGCAGGCGATGACGCGCAAAACACATAATGATACGACCTTACAGCCACAGTCCGAGCGTTCAAAGCGTCGCAGGCGATGGGTAGGGCTGCACGAGAACCGTGCGGGGGTGAAACTCCCTTGGAGCTGCGCCAGCAGCCGTCCGTTTTGTCATTTCCCTTTGTAGTTATTTCGTTTCCCATGAAAGGGGGATTTGTTTCTATGGAAACAACCATGAAGAAAACAACGTCCCCGATTGTACGCGAGTACAAGATCGGGGATATAACGTATATCGTCAAGGCCGTCGTCAAAGACGGCGCGAAAGAGGACGCCGTGACAAAGGTGCGCCGCCTGATTCAGAATGACTTGCGGGGTAAAAAAGTTACAAATAATTTTGAACCCGCCTAATGACGGCGAGCGAGATCCCTGGTATAATATAAATAACCTGTTTGTCCGGCTGCCGGAATAGGAGGCAACATGAAAAAGCAGCCCGACAAAATCACCGCATATTACTACCGTGCGGCGAACGAACAAACAGACCTGAACCTTGACAATCAAATGCACCGACTTTTGAGCCATGCGCAGGAAAACGGAACGGACACCTATATGTTCTTCGTGGACAATGGATACAGCGGCCTGACCGCAGAGCGTCCGGCGTTTCAAAATCTGCTTGCAGCAATCCATGAGAACCGCGTGCAGAAAATCGTTGTCGTATCGCTTGATCGACTTTACCGCAGCCGTCTTGCAGCGGTGCAGTTCCTTGATGATATGGAGCAGAGAGGTATTTCGATTTGCTCCATTACAGACGGCGATCTGCCCCTTTGCCGAGAACTGTATCGCGGCATTGTCAACGCCTACCGCAGTTCTTCCGAGAAAGGCGGTGAGTTCAGATGACGGGATTTACCTTTCAGAGCTTGAAGCCGCAGGACAGTTTAAGCAATGAGCTTCGCAGCGTGATCCGCGATAATGTTTTGCAGTTCTACGCCAAGGGGCTATCTACGGAAGCAGAGGAAGAAGGCCTGACCGCTCTGTATGAGCGTCTTTCGCAGGAAGATAAGCTGGATGGTGAAAGCAACTCCATAGCGAACCAGAAGAAGATTCTGGAACGCTACTGCAAGGATCATGGGATTACCGCTTACCGACATTATGACGAGGACGACGGTTATTCCGGCACAAACTTCAACCGTCCGGGCTTCCAGCGTATGCTTGCCGACATCAAGGCAGGGCGGATCAAGCGCGTCATCGTAAAGGACATGAGCCGCTTCGGGCGCGATTATCTCCAAGTGGGAATGTATACCGATGTTGTTTTCCCGGAGTTTGGCGTTCATTTCATTGCCGTCAATGACGGCGTGGACAGCACACGCGGCGAAAGTGAGTTTACCGCGATCCGCAATGTGTTCAACGAAATGTATGCCCGCGATACCTCTAAGAAGATTCGCGCTACATGGCAGAGCAAAGGCAAGTCCGGCGAGCATTTGACGACCATTCCGCCCTATGGCTATATGAAAAGCCCAGAGGACAAAAAGAAATGGATCGTCGATGAAGAAGCCGCAGCCGTCGTACAGAAGATATTCTCCCTGTGTGCGTCCGGCAAAGGCCCCACGCAGATTGCTAAATGGCTCAAACAGCAGCAAATCTTGAACCCAACCGCCTATTGCCATGCGAAAGGTCTGCCGACCAGCAACAAGCCAACAGCAGACCCGTACAAATGGACAAATGAAACGGTTTCCCGCATTTTGGAGCGCGTAGACTATCTGGGGCATACCGTAAACTTCAAGACTACAAAACAGTCCTACAAGAGCAAGAAAAAAATCTGGAATGACCCTGAGAATTGGGTGATCTTCGAGAACACACAGCCGCCGATCATTGAGGAAAGCGTGTTTCTGATTGTTCAAAACATTCGCAAGGCGCGTCGCCGTCCTACCAAGATGGGTGAAATGGGTATGTTCTCCGGGCTTCTGTATTGCGCAGAGTGCGGCGGTAAAATGTATCAATGCCGCGCTACCAACTTTGCAGAGAACCAAAAATACTTCATTTGCTCCACCTACCGCAAGGGCAAGGATCTCTGCACGACCCATTCTATCAAGAATGTCGTGCTGCATGAAATTGTTCTGCGAAATCTGCGGGAAGCAATCTCCTATGTTTCAGAGCATGAAGCGGAGTTCATTCAGGACGCCGCCGAGAGCGATATGCGGGACAGGGATGCAGAGTTTGTTCGGAAGCGTGAAACGCTGGCAAAGGCAGACACGCGGATTGCCGAGCTTGACCGCATTGTCTCCCGACTGTATGAGGACAATGTGATTGGCAAGCTGTCAGACGAACGGTTTATCAAAATGTCCCATGACTACGAGCTGGAACAAAGCAACCTGAAATCAATGGCAGATGTCTTGCGCAAAGACCTAAAGCAGCAGGAGCAGCAGAAAACCAATGTCAAGGCGTTTATCGCTGCCGTGAAGAAGTACACGGATTTGCAGGAGCTTGACGCGGCTGTTCTCCGTGCTTTCATTGACAGGATCGAAGTTTCCCATGTTGACAAGAAATCCAGAACGCGGGAAATTACCATCGTCTATAACTTCATCGGTGCGTTTGACTTCACACGGGCAATCGAAAATGCCCGTAACACAAGTAAAAAAGAGCAAAGAACGGCATAGCCGTTAAGCTATACCGTTCCTTGCTTCAATGTTTTCCTAAGTCACCGCCGCATAAGCCGGCAGCTTTTGCTGTACCGTGTGAAAAATTATTCGGATATACCTTGCTGGGCATCGAGCAGACGGCAGGCGGCAAGCGCGGCGGCTGCGCCGTCTGAGACGGCGGTTGTAAGCTGACGTACCTGCTTTTTGCGTCCGTCTCCGGCTGCGAATATGCCGGGGAGACAGGTCTTGGTGTCCTCGCCTGCCAGATAGTATCCGTTTTCGGTTGCAACAGCATCCTGAAAAGGTGCGCTCTGCGGCATCTGACCGACCGCAACAAAAAGACCTTCTATATAGATTCGCTCTGTTTCCCCGGTTTTGCTGTTTAAAAGCTCCGCGCCCTGCAAGCTGTCATCCGACAGCAGAAGCTTCTGAACGGTGCAGTTTCGCAGAATCCGAATGTTTTCCTGCGCCTGTGCGCGGCGAACCAGCTGGGCGCTTGCCCGGAAAGTGTCTCTGCGGTGGATCAGTGTGACGCTGCGGCAGGTGTTTGCCAGAAACAGCGCGTCTTGCAGCGCCGTATCGCCGCCGCCCACGACAGCCACATCCGCGCCTTCATAAAACGCGCCGTCGCAGACTGCGCAATACGATATGCCGCAGCCGGTAAGCGTGTCCTCTTGCGAAAGACCGAGCTTCCGGTGCGATGCGCCGGTTGCAAGGATCACAGTCTTTGCTTCCAGTGCGTCGTCTGCGCAGGAAACAAGAAAGCCGTCTTGCGTCTTGGAAAGCCCGGCTGCCTCTGTAAAAAGAAACTCTGCGCCGAGCAATTTTGCCTGCTCGGTCATCTTCTGGGCAAGCTCTGCCCCGGAAATTGACAAAATCCCGGGATAGTTTTCGACCAGCGGCGCGGAGACGATCTGTCCACCGGGCGTTTCCCGCTCCAGAACCGCGACAGTTTTTCCAGCCCGGGCGGCATAAATTGCCGCCGTCAGACCGGCAGGACCGCCGCCAATGATCAAAATATCATACATTTGCGTTCTCCCTTGCGGCAAGGAATGCCCGGATGCCGCTTACGCCTGCCCACTTCTGCCCGCCGGACACCAGCGTCGGCGCCTGCCGGATACCAAGCGCGCGCGCAGCATCGCGGTGTTCCTCGGCAAGGTATACCGTGTAGCCGACGCCAGCATCGTCGAGCAGCTGCTCTGCCTGCTTGCAGTTCGGACAGGTCTTTGTGACGAAGAGTCGGATCTCCTCGCAGGACTGCGCAGGGCTTATCTTGCTGTCCGCCTTCTGCGCCGGAACGCCGCTGTGCGTCAGCTTCGATGCAGCCACGTCATATGTTCTGCGGTCTTTGAATTCCTGCGCCTTGCCGTCGTTCCAGTTCTGCACCGGGCGGTAATAGCCGGTGATGCGGCTGTAGACCTCGGCTTTTTCTCCGCAGAAGGGGCAGACCGGCTGCTCGCCGGCAAGATAGCCGTGGTTTTTGCAGACGGAATACGTCGGAGACAGGGTATAGTACGGCAGGCGGTAGTTTTCCGCGATCTTCCGCACGAGAGATGCCGCCGCCTTCCAGTCCGGCAGCTTTTCTCCGAGGAAAGCATGGAACACCGTGCCGGAAGTATAGAGCGTTTGCAGCTCGTCCTGTACGTCGAGTGCGGAGAAAATATCCTCGGTGTATCCGACCGGCAGATGGCTGGAATTTGTATAGTACGGCGTGCCGTTTTCGTTTGCCGTAATGATATCGGGATAGAGCTTCTTGTCGTGCTTTGCAAGGCGATAGGCGGTAGACTCGGCAGGCGTCGCCTCCAGATTGTAAAGGTCTCCATATTGCTCTTGATAGTCGCTCAGGCGCTGGCGCATATGGTTCAGCACATTTTTTGCAAACGCCTGCATCTCCGGGTGGGTCAGATCCTTCCGGAGCCATTTCGCGTTCAGACCAGCCTCATTCATGCCGACAAGACCGATCGTTGAAAAATGGTTCTCGAAGCTGCCGAGATAGCGCTTGGTATAGGGATAGAGCCCGCCTTCAAGCAGCTTTGTAATGACGGTGCGCTTCGTCTTGAGCGACCGCGCGGCAATGTCCATCAGCTTGTCAAGACGCTGGTAGAAGTCTGCTTCATCCTTTGCAAGATACGCGATCCGCGGCAGATTGATCGTCACCACGCCGACCGAGCCGGTCGACTCGCCGGAGCCGAAGAAGCCGCCGGACTTTTTGCGCAGCTCCCGCAGATCGAGCCGCAGGCGGCAGCACATCGAGCGCACGTCATTGGGCTCCATGTCGGAGTTGATGTAGTTGGAGAAATACGGCGTGCCGTATTTGGCGGTCATCTCAAACAGGAGTCTGTTGTTTTCTGTGTCGCCCCAGTCAAAATCCTTGGTGATGGAGTAGGTCGGGATGGGGTATTGGAAGCCGCGTCCGTTTGCGTCGCCTTCGATCATCAGCTCAATGAAGGCCTTGTTCACCATGTCCATTTCTTTCTGGCATTCGCCATAGGTAAACGGCTGCTCGCGGCCGCCGACAATGGCCGGAAGATTGGCCATGTCTTTGGGAACGGTCCAGTCGAGCGTAATGTTGGAGAATGGCGCCTGCGTGCCCCAGCGAGACGGCGTGTTGACACCGTAAACGAACGACTGCACGCACTGCTTGACCTCGCGCTGCGACAGCTTGTCTACGCGGACAAACGGGGCAAGATACGTATCGAACGAGGAAAACGCCTGCGCGCCTGCCCACTCATTCTGCATGATGCCGAGGAAGTTCACCATCTGGTTGCAGAGCGTCGAAAGATGCGACGCAGGGGAGGAGCTGATTTTTCCCGGCACGCCGCCGAGCCCCTCCTGGATGAGCTGCCTGAGGCTCCATCCAGCACAGTAGCCGGTGAGCATGCTGAGGTCGTGCAGGTGCAGCTCTGCATTCCGATGCGCCTGTGCGATCTCCGCATCGTAAATTTCGCTCAGCCAGTAATTTGCTGTGATCGCGCCGGAGTTGGACAAAATCAGACCGCCGACGGAATACGTGACCGTGGAATTCTCCTTCACGCGCCAGTCGTTGATTCGCAGATAATTGTTTACCAGCTCCTTGTAATTGAGCAGTGTGCTTCCGACGTTGCGCAGCTTTTCTCGCTGCTTGCGGTAGAGAATGTAGGCCTTGGCAACGTCTGAATAGCCGGCCTCGCTCAAAACACGCTCCACACAGTCCTGAATATCTTCTACCGAAATCAGATCGTTTCGGATCTTCGGCTCAAACTCCGCCGTTACGCGCAGAGCCAGCAGCTCGATCACACTCGGATGATACTGCCGACCTACCGCCTCAAAGGCTTTGGTGATGGCATTGCCGATTTTGGCAATGTGAAATTCCATCATGCTTCCGTCTCTTTTCAGCACTCGGTACATAATAGGTCCTCCTTCTTCATGTGCCGCTGATACGCAAATGGGATGCCGCGCTTTGCGCTGCATCCCATTCTAACCTGTATTAGACCGGTCTGTCAATAGAAAATAACAATATATTGTGTCTTATGTTTTTGGTAAAAACAATATATTGACTCATATCCCGCGCAAAGACACATTGGATATGTTAGGACGCACCAGCTCTGCCCAGTGGTGCAGCTGCGCCGGGCTCGGCGCGTGAAGATCTGCCTGCAATACAGTCTGCCGCGGTTCAAAGCACTGGATGAAATATCGCCTTGCGCCTGCGAGCCAGTCTGCAAGGCTTAAAAATGAGGCATCGTCGTGAAACTCTGCAACGGCGGTCGTCCGAAATTCGTAGTCGACGGTACCGCGCAGCAAAAATGAAACGCTTTTATCAATGGGCGCAAGGTCAAACTCCGCCGCGCCAACGGTTTGTGCGTAGCGTGCGGGGCTGTTTTTGACGTCCATGGCGACGTAGTCTGCAAGCCCGGCGCGCACGATCTGCTCCAGACGATCTGGGAACGCACCGTTTGTGTCCAGCTTGACCGCATACCCCAGTTCTTTGATCTTTTCCAGCAGAGCGGGAAGCTCCGGGCGCAAAAGCGGCTCTCCGCCGGTGATGGCCACGCCGTCGAGAAGCCCACGCCGCTTTTTCAGAAACGCCAGCAGCTCCTCTTCGGCCATTCCGTCTGCCGCGTCCGCTGTGAGCAGGGGGGTATTGTGGCAGAACGGACAGCGGAAATTGCAGCCGGATAAAAAGACCGTACAGGCTGTTTTGCCCGGATAATCGAGCAGCGTCAGCTTTTGAAGCCCCTGAATTCGCATCTATAGTGTTCCTCTCTTTCTGAGTCAACCGGCATAAATCAGACAGGGGCACAAGGGGTTCTTCCGTTTACTTTCCGGTTCGTGTTCATGCCTCGAAGCCCAGCATAATCCCGCCGCGCTCGGCATAGTAGCTGCACAGCCCCCGCAGCGGATAGCTTTTTATGTCTGCCTGCGGAAAGCGGTGCAGCAGCTCGGAGCAAAGCTCCTGCGCAAGCACCTCGTTCTGGCAATGACCGATGCGGACGCGACCGCCCCTGTAGCCAAGCCGCTCCATCTCGAGCAGCAAAAACTCCAGCGTTCTTCGTGCACCCCGGCATTTTCCGAGCATCTCAAGCGTACCCTCGGCACTGGCCTGTCCCACAGCGCGGATTCCAAGAATGCCAGCCACCGCTGCCGTCAGCTTGCTGATCCGCCCGTTCTGGGCCAGGTTGTGCATGGATTCCAGAGCGAAAAGCAGATGCGTCTGGCGTTGATACGACTTCAAGACATTGCATACGGCATCAAAGTCTGCGCCGGCGCGCAGTTCCGCCGCCGCCTTTTCGATGAGAAGGGCGATCTCCGGACCGGCAGAAAGAGAGTCGAACACCTGAATGCGGCGGGAAGGGTCATGCTCTTCACAGCTTTCTTTTGCCGCGCAGGCAACGCCGTAGCTGCCGGAGAGTCCGCTTGTAATGGCAAATGCGATCACGTCGCCGCGCTCGCCGAATGCCTCCTCCCAGTCTGCCACGTTCGGGCAGGCACTGTAGGAGCGACCGTTGGTGTCACGGAGCGCACGGACCATTCCGTCAACATCGAGCGCTGCGTCGTCCCGGAATTCCGCTGTTTCGGTGCGGATGGTGAGCGGAACGCTGACAAAGTCCATTCCGCTCAGGGTAAGAAGGTCGCAGCTGGAGTCTGCGACAAGGCGAACTTGATTCATGGTGTATCCTCCGAGTCCCAAGAAGCGTTTTATCCGGTTTTTAAGAACCGGTATGCAAATATTATCAGGTTTTCGCCATTGCGTCAACATTCGGGAGCAGCTCCCCCTCTTCTGGAAATCCTGAAAAGCGGAAAAAAAGTTGGTTCCGCAGAAGAAGTATAAGGAAGATCCAAACGGTGCAGGGAATGACGTCGTCCGCATAGGCGTTGCACCACTTGCTCTCATTCACGTCATGGAAGCCGCTCGTGGTGTTGTAAGACGCCTTCACACAGTTTTTGTCCATCACGCGGTCACGCGGTGCAAGATTGCCGCCGTCTTTGCGCAAAAGCTCTTTTTCTGCTTTCTGCAATTTCTCTATGGCGTTTTCGGTGTCCTGTGTTATACTGAAAGTGGAAAGAATCCGTAACCGTTGCATGAAAGGAGGTCGTGTGATGTATCAAACCTATTTGATTACCGGCGCCACTGGCTTTCTCGGAAGAGCCGTACTCCAGCTTCTGCTGGCGCACAGCTGCCGCGTTCTGGCGCTGGTCATGGACAAAGACCCGCTTGCTTATATGATTCCGGAAAATGTGACCGTGTTCTGCGGCGATCTCACAGACAAAGATACCCTACGCAGCTTTTTTGCCGCAGGCGGAGATAACTTCTGCGTGCTGCACTGTGCCGGCATTGTATCCGTCGCCTCAAAGCCGGACGAGGCGGTCTACCGCGTCAATGTGCAGGGTACGCAGAATATCATCGACCTGTGCTGGGAGTTCGGCGCGGGACGGCTGATCTATGTCAGCTCCGTCCATGCCCTCCCGGAGAAACCGGCGCCGGAAACAATCACGGAGACCGGTTGGTTTGTGCCGGACGACATTCTTGGCGATTATGGAAAGAGCAAAGCCATGGCGAGCGTGCTGGTGCTGGAGGCGGCGCAGAATGGTCTGAACGCCAGCGTGGTCCTGCCCTCCGGTCTTATCGGACCCGGTGATTTAAGCTGCGGAAATACGACGCGGATGCTGCTTGCCTTCTGTCGCGGCAGGCTGCCGCTCGGTGTCAAAGGCGGCTATGACTTTGTCGACGTGCGGGATGTCGCGGCCGGCGTTCTTTCCTGCACAGAGCGCGGGAAAGCAGGGGAATGCTACATTCTTTCCGGGCATTACGCGAGCATTCAGGATATTTTTACCCTGACCGCCTCCCTGCTCGGCAGAGAACCTCCAAAGCGCTATGTACCCGCTTCGTTGGCAAAATGCGCCGCCCCTGTTTTTGAGATAATCTCCCGGCTCCGGAACGAGCGTTCCTTTTTCACGCCGTATTCCATTGCCGTGCTTCGCTCTAACGGGAATTTTTCGAACAGAAAAGCCTCCAGGGAGCTGGGATTTCACGCGCGTCCGCTCAAGGAAACACTGCGAAGCACGATCCTCTGGTTTCAGGAGCAGAAGCTGCTTTCTCTTACCCGTTAGGATCTAATGATGGGAGGACGCCTGAATGGATGATGTACCACAGAATGCTATGCTGTTTTTTGAGCAGCATCCGGAATCATACCCTTTATATGAGGCGTTTTACGAGAAATTGATGTCTCGCTTTCCAGAAGCCAGGGTGAAGGTGCAGAAATCTCAGATTTCCTTTTATAACCGTCATCTTTTCGCCTGTGTTTCCTTCCTGCGGGTAAAGAAGAAGGCAGACTTGCCGGAACGCTATTTCGTTCTCACGCTGGGACTTCCGGAACCGTTGGATTCTGGCCGCGCGGCAGCGAAAACAGAACCCTATCCGGGCCGCTGGACAACACATTTCGTGATCAGCGAGACCGCCGATCTGAATGAAGAACTCTTTGAATGGGTGGCACAGGCGTATGCCTTTGCGCTGTACAAATAACAAAAATACTTTGGAGGGTAACCGTGGAACGATTAGAAGCCTTTGAAAAGATGCTTGACGATCTCAAGGTACAAGCTGCTTACGAAGAGAATCAGATGGAACAGCTCAAAGCCGCTGTATCGAGATGCCCGAGGAATATACACGTCGGGCATCAGGAGCTTGCGGCGTGGGGTGAAGGACTTGGACTCTAAGGGACAGACTAATCGGAATTTGATAAAGGAGTACGATTGCATGAAAAAAGGTGTCATTCTGAAAGTTATTAGTATTGTTTTTGTTCTCATAACCATTTTAGCAATCGCCTGTGCTATTACAGTCACAGGAAGTGGCTTCTTGGATTTGAGCAATATTGCGAGAGCTGTATGCATCGGAGTTGCTATAATCTGTGGTATTCTTGCATTTATAGCTTGGAAATGCTCTAAGTCAAAAGCGTGACCAATTCCAACTTGTAGAATTGGATTTTTGAGATGTAAAATAAAAAATAAATTGGAAGTTGGTGGAGAAATTCTATGAGTGTATGCACATTTATTGCTTCGGATTTTCCCTTGAAAGAAGTTTCGCCTGTTCAGGATTATCCATTTGAAATAAATCTTGATAAGGGTACAATGTATGACGGTGGCACAGATGATAACTATTTTCTGCATTTCTTTCAAGATGTTCAAAACTATACCGACAAGAAAAACGGAGTCTGTCTGGAATGGAATTACTTTACAGATGGTAGAGCAAAACAAATTATTGAATATATGAAAAATGTCTTGCAGAATACGACTTCCATAGAACTCTGGCATGTGTGGTTAATGGACTACTATGAACTTGAGGACAGACCTGTAATTCATAGGCAAACAGTTTCCATTGATGAACTTACCACAAAACATATCAAGGAAATTGATGATGCAGAGATTTGGAATACTCCCGACAAAATGTATCCAAATAGACCGTCATTCTATTGCTTGGAAATAAAACGATAATGACAACTTCCGGTTTAACGAACAGGAGATGATGAACGCATGAAAATCCTACATGAACTTTCTTGGCTATGGGAAACGCTGGGCATTGCGCTTGTTGCTGCGGCTGTCTGCATGACTTGCGCCGCGCTGATCTGCAAGGCAGCGAAGAAGAAACGCAGCAAAAAAGTGTTGGCAGTCACAGGGGCCGCGGCATTTGTGGGCGCGATTCTGGCGGTCATTCTGATCGCCCGGACACCGATGCCGCTTTGATAAGACAGGAGGCTTTTGCTATGGATAAGGGAAGATATTCGATCATATTTAGCAGCTTGACCGGTAACACGAGGCAACTTGCTGAGACAATTCGCGCAGTGCTTCCGGCAGAAGACTGTGACTATTTCGGTGCGCCGGAAACGGCGGAATTGTACTCCGAAATGCTCTATGTCGGTTTTTGGACGGATAAAGGCAATGCGGACTGTGCCGCCTTGGGGTTGCTGTCAAAGCTGAAAGACAAAAAGATTTTTCTGTTCGGAACGGCGGGCTTCGGCGGCAGTGCGGCATATTTCCAGAAAATCCTCGATCACATTAAGCAGTCTGTTGACCCAAGCAATACCGTGGTCGGAGAATATATGTGTCAGGGGAAAATGCCGCAGTCGGTACGGGATCGCTATATGAAAATGAAGGCGCAGCCGGAGCATCCGGCAAATATTGATGCACTGATTGAAAACTTTGACCGTGCGCTTTCCCATCCGGATGAGGACGATTTAGAAAGACTTAGAAAAATCATTTTGGGATGACGGCTTTGACAGGAGAAATAGAGAAATGGTTGTTCTTACCGAGCAGATAGAGATTCCGGCTTCCTATGAAAAACTTGAGGCTTGGACTGCCAACTTTGAGGAAGAGTTTGTGAAATGGAGTCCCTATCACATCGAATGCAATCTCTATGACGGGAACTATCACGCCGGAAGCAAGGTTCGCTTCCGCGAGATCGTCATGGGGCTGGACTACGATGTGACCGGCACAATTACGGAATGCGAACAGGATGAGAACCACTTCCGCATTGTATTCCGGAGCGACAAGAAGACGGCGTTCATCACCTTTGAAGGAAAAAGGACCGAAACAGGATGCCATTTCTCTCACACCGAGGCTTTCGGCATGACAACGCCGGTAATTGGGGCGATCATGAACTTTCTGATCTTCAAGGTGTTTTTCAGGAAAAAGGCAAACTGGCAGCTTATCCGGGACGATATGATTCTGGATAACAGGTATTTATATGACATTCTGACCGAGGGAAAATACCCGGAAAGAATCCCGCTGGACAAACTGCTGACCGGCGCAGAATAAGCGTCTGAGAAGGCTTGAACAAAATTGCAAACGCAATATTTGATAGGGGATACATGAAAACGTTATATTTAACCGGCGGAACAATTGGCGTCGGCAAAACGGCGGTGAGCCAGCAATTAAAGAAGGCCTTGAGAAACAGCGTTTTCCTTGACGGTGATTGGTGCTGGGATGCTGCCCCGCTTCAGGTAACGGAAGAAACAAAGGCAATGGTCAGGCGAAACATTTGCTATTTACTGAACATTTTCCTTCACTGCACTGCCTATGAGAATATCGTTTTTCTGCTGGGTGATGCACGAGCAACCGATTATAGACGAAATAACCGCCGCACTGGACACAAGCAGATGCAGGATAGTCAAAATCTCTCAGCTGGCTGATGAGCCGACTTTACGGCACCGGTTATCTTCTGATGTCGCACAAGGGATTCGGGCTGCCGATTCTGTAGACCGAAGCGTGGCAAGAATCCATATGTATCAGGCGCTGGACACCATAAAGATTGAAGCAGGCAATAAGAAGGTACAGGAGATTGCTGACGAAATCTGCGCCCTGTAATAGAGGCTCCGATTTGTCAAACAGAGCTTGCGTCGGAGCCATAAGCTGCGGATACCACACGGGAGAGAATCGCAATCAGATTCGCTCCCGTGTCGTATTTCCGCTCTATTCTCTGGGCGGCATTCTGCCGCAGGAATGCTTCTCCGGGCAGAAACCAATGGATCTGCACTTCGGCATGAAGTAATGGCTGACCGTGTATTCCCACTCCTCAGAGTAACCGCTCAACTCCCGGCAGAGGTCGCTGAACAGCGCGCGGTACTCGTGATACGCGCGGCTGCACATTCTCTGGCGCGACATATCCATGAGATTTCGCAGATTGTGCTTGCAGACGATCCGCGTCTCCATGCCGAGCGGCAGTCCCATTGCGGAATCCTCACGCGGGACGCCGAGCGCGTCCAGCCGGGCAAGATGCTTCTGAATTTCCGCCATCAGTTCATCATAGACCGCCTTTGCAGCCGAACGCTCCGCAATGCTGGGCGGCGTCACATAATCAAATCCGTGCTCATAGTCGATATAGCGCGTGCTGGCCTGCAGCCGTGTCGGCTGGCCGCCGATATGTGTGTACCATTCCCGGATCACCCGCGCTGAGTATCCCTCCAGCGTCAGATAAACGTCTGGAAACTCAAACGTTCTTCCGTGCCCGCTCTCCAGGCAGTCCAGTCCTCTGCGATAGTTCTTCTTTTCATCGCCGGTATCCGCACCCCAGCAGATTCCCGCTTCAAACCCAATCATCGTGATCGGGTTCTTGCATGTATAATTCTGGATGATAACTTTTCCCATGGTTCATTCCTCCTGTTCTGCACCAATGCCGTTATGCAATTCTGACAAACCCCAGCTGATCCAGTCCCATGCGCTTTCCCGTCCGCTCCGTTCTGTGATAACAAGCCGCTGCTGCGCGTCAAATCGCCACGAGGCAGCATCCAGACCGATATCCGAAGCCATCCAGGCCGGGCGGCTTTTTCTAACTCTGCCCCAGCGCCGAAGGAAATGCGGAGTGTTCCGTCCACCGGCACGATCACATAGAGCTGCGCAGGACGACCATTTGCGGCCCGTAAAACTGCACCGTTCGGGTCTGCTGCCAGTTCTGTCACCAGAGACGCCGGAATTTCCCGTGCATCAAGATACTCCGCGTCCGTGCGGTCTTTGACGGCTTCGATCCAGAAATGCTCCAGTGTCCCACCGTATTCCCGGATATGGGCAGCTGCGCGCATATTCCCGGAGCACCTTTCTACACTTTGGGCAAACCATGATACCGTCTCCCTTTCTGCGCTTCTATTTCACCTCTTTTACAGTTCGAGCTTACCATACAGCCGCGATTCTGGCAAGGCAAATTCAGAAAAAGGTTCCTGCCAGCCTAAGCCGCAGGAACCTTTTCTGAATCTATTGATTGAATTTTCGCCGGTAAGCCGCAAAGGCCTCCCGGATCACCGCCACGGCCTCAGCCCGGCCATGAACGCTATCGACCTCCGCGTTGGTATCCGGCTCCAGATGCTTGTAGACGCTGAAAAAATGGCTGATCTCGTTGGAAATATGTACCGGAAGCTCGGACAGATCATGGTATCCGTTATACATCGGGTCGCCAAATGGGATCGCAAGAATTTTATCATCCATTGCGCCATTGTCGCGCATGGTAAAATATCCGACCGGATAGACCCGCACCAGGCTCATCGGACGGATCGGTTCGCTGCACAAAACCAGCACGTCCAGCGGATCGCTGTCGTCTGCATAGGTGCGCGGAATAAAACCGTAATTGGCCGGGTAGTGCGTCGACGTGTAGAGGATCCGGTCCAGCCGCAGCGCACCGGTCTGCTTGTCCAGCTCATATTTGTTCTTGGAGCCCTTTTCAATTTCGATCACCGCCAGAAAATCCTCCGGCTGCATCCGTTCCGGGCTGATATCGTGCCATAAGTTCATCGGTCAACCTCCTTTTTCCTATGCGTTCTTTGTTGCGTTTATTGTATCGAATACCCCCCTTTTTGTCAAATAGCGACCGCCCCGCATACAGATGAGAAGCCAGCCAGCTATCCTCTACCGCTGTACGCATATGCAAAGCCATGCACAGGATGAGCTTCTGAAAATATACCGCCGCGAGTACAAACGTCGCTTCTCGTGGATTCGCGCAGGAAAAATCTCACAGGAGACATTCTCCGCGTAGAGTAAGGAAGCACAGAAGGAAAAGGAAAAATGCAAGAGCGGCAAGATTTCGCAGAAAGAATTCACACAGTGGCTGAAGCAGTAATGGGGGATTTTATAAAAATGATTATGAACTTTTCACAAGAATCGAAATCCCATATCATTTGATTTGCATAAGAATCTCTTATATTTTGCGCGATTTCATAGCTTTTTTTGCTTCAAATCCCCCGCGGAGGGTTCCGCATTTGAGTTGGCTGAGGGAAAAAGCATCCCCCGGGGGAGCTTCCGCTGGAACGTTCGGTCTGATACAATACAACCATCAGTTCATACGCGAACCCAATCCCATCCAAATACAAACGCGCGGCGTTTCTTGGGGAAGAAAGCGCCGCGCGTTTGTGTGAGGCAAATGATCCGGAGGAATAATGATGAAAAAACTTCTTGCAATTTTGCTCTGCCTGAGCCTGATTCTTGCGCTCGCCGCGTGCAGCAAACCGGAATCTCAGACGCAGCAGCCGGCACAGGCTGAGGATCAGCCGACGGAACCGACACAGGCGGAGCAGCCGTCGGAACCGGAAGCGCTCACATACCCGATCGAGCAGTTCACGGTCGGCACGACGGCTGCCATTGAGACGGCGACGTTCGGCGAGTATAACTTCGATATGCTTGCCAGCGGCGTCAGTGAGCTGCCGCTCGTCTGGCAGGACGCGGAGGGCAGTTACCATCCGCTGCTTGCTTCCTATGAAACGGAGGATTCCGTCACATGGGTCTACACCATCGAGCCGGGCATGACGTGGTCGGATGGCGAACCGGTCACGGCAGAGGATATTCTGTTCACACTGAACTATGACGACGCAAACGGCAGCGCCAATTTTGTCTCTCAAACGGATGAAGACGGCAAGGTCACGGAGGCAAAATACGCATCCTATGCGATTTCCGACGATGGAATGTCCATCTCCCTGACGCTCTCGTCTGCCAACGTGCGTGAGCTTTCCAACATGACGTCCTTCCGCGTCATGCCGAAGCACATCTACGAGGGAAAGGATTCTGTCACGGAGATAGATGCCCGCGTGACCTGCGGGCCGTATATGCTCGAAAGCTTCAACAAGGAGGCCGGGACGCTCACCTTCGTTCCGAACCCCTACTACCCGCTAGAGCCGAACGTCGGCAAGATCGTCTACCGGCTGTTTGGCAACGAAGATACCATGTATCTGGCGCTCCAGAACGGCGATCTGGACATGACGTGGGCATACTCCACGGGCGTTTCCGGTTCGTATCAGGATGTGCTGGCGGCAAGCGATACGCTGACGCTGGAGTCCGTCGCGGCGGCAAATGCCCCGGCTGTGCTGGCATTCAACAACGAAAACGGCCTGTTTGCAGATGAGAATCTCCGGCTGGCAGTCTCCTATGCGCTGGACTATGACAGCTTCCGCACCGTATTCGGCAGCGCCTATGCCTCGAACCCCAACCGCGGCTTCGTGCCGCCCGTGACCGTTGGATACAAGGAGACCGAAGCGCTCGGTCAGGACCTGACGAAAGCCGCGCAGTGCATGGCAGACGCCGGTTACACAGAAAAGAACGCAGATGGCTTCTATGTGAACGCGGACGGCGAGACCTGCGCCTTTACCCTCACCTGCAACGCGGGCAAGGAAGCCCATGTCGGCTACGCGGAGCTTGTCAAGACGCAGCTTGAGCAGTTCGGTATTCAGGTCGTTCTTGAAACGCTGGACGCGGACAGCTACAACGCCAAGACCAGCAACAAGTTCTCTGAAAACAATATCACCATGGAAGCGGCAATCTACGGCTTCACCGCCGCTGGTATGGGCATGAAGAACGGTCTTGCTTCCATTTACGTCGACGGCACACATCCCGTACAGGGCGGCTGCCAGGTGTTTGACGAAGAATTCCAGTCCATCCTTGCTGCGATGGGCGAGGCGAAAACCGTGGAGGAATACACTGCTGCGGCAGGCGACTTGCAGGACTGGTATGCCGCACACATCCCGCTGATCGCCCTCTACTGGGACAGTCAGATCCTTGTCCACAGCGCGGCATATGAGAACTTCACCGTAGACGCTGTGTTCGGACTCAACAACGCGAACACCTGGTTCTCGATCACGGCAAAATAATCAAGGTTCCTTTCAAATGCGGGGATTTCTTCGGAGATCTCCGCGTTTTTATCAAATTTCATCCCCCAGGGAGGGTTACGAACCCTGCCGGAATACGGTACAATAATCAAAATCACCGCAGGGAGGGAACGCCAATGGCTGCAACTGAAATCATTTCGGCGTTCTCTTACGCCTGCGATACGATCTCCGCGAAGCTTTCGCGCGGCGAACGCGTGCTTTTGCAGGATGTTTCTTTTTCTCTTTCTTCTGGGGAACGGCTGGCGGTCATCGGGGAAACCGGCTCGGGCAAAACGATGCTGGCACTCTCGATTCTGGGGCTGCTCCCGGCGAACGTGCGGATGCAGGGTGGCTGTATCCAGATGGACGGCACAGCGCTTCCGACCGGCAAACAGCTGCAAACGCTGCGTGGAGATAAGCTTGTTTATATTCCGCAAAACGGTGCGGAGTTTCTGCTCCCTGCGCGTACGGTGCGAAAGCAGCTCTATGACAGCCTGAAAAAACTCAGCCTGCCGCAGAAGGAGTTTCCACAGCTTGCGGCGGAAAAGCTGCGTCTGGCGGGGTTTGACAGGCCGGAGGACGTACTGGACAAGTATTCGTTCCAGCTTTCCGGCGGTATGGCGCAGCGTGTGACGATCGCACTGGCAGCCTGCTCCCGGGCGCGGCTTCTGATTGCGGATGAGCCAACAAACGGACTGGACGAAGCCGGGCGGGCGCAGTTTTTCGCGCTCCTGGACTCGATTTTCCCAGATGCAGCGAAGCTCATTATTACACACGACATTTCCGTCGCCGCGCGCTGTGACCGGGTTCTGGTTCTGTGCGGTGGGCAGATGCTGGAAACGGGCACGTCAGCTGCTGTTTTAAGCGCGCCGCGCCATCCGTACACGAAGGCGCTTCTTGCCGCGCAGGTCGCAAACGGGATGCAGCCGTCGCCCATTCTGCGCGAAGGTGTATCCGGCTGTCCGTTTTACGCCCGCTGCCCGGAGGCGGATGCGGGCTGTCTGAACGGCGCGATGCAAAAACATACGGTTGGAATGTCAGAATGGTGGTGCTGCCATGCTTGAGATCAAAAACTGCTGCAAATCGTTCGAAAACCAGACGGTTTTGCAGGATGTTTCCTTGACCATTCCCGGCGGAAGTATTATCGGGGTATCCGGCGCGAGCGGCATCGGAAAATCGACGCTTGCAAAAATTCTCTGCGGTGTGACAGCGCCCGACGCGGGGGAGATTTTTCTCGACGGCCAGCTGCTCGTATCCGAAAAAAGCAACTATGACCGCAGATGGGGTCTTGCCATCCAGATGGTTTATCAGCAGCCGTATGCCACGCTCGACCCTTCGCAGAAAATCGGCGCAGGGCTGCGGGAGCTGATTTCCTATCATCGTCTGACGAAAAACAAGCAGGAGACGGAGAAGCTGATCGCCGACATTCTGGCGCAGATGCAGCTGCCGTCTAAAATTCTTGCCCATCTGCCGCGACAGATCTCCGGCGGCGAGGCACAGCGCGTGGCGTTGGCGCGTTGTCTGCTTTTAAGTCCGAAGCTTCTGATTTTGGATGAAGCAACGTCGATGCTGGACGTGTCCACGCAGGCAAATCTTCTGGCGCTTGTAAAGGCGCAGATGCTGCCCAATGGCGGGTCTGTGCTGTTCATCAGCCACGACCGGGCGCTGACGGATTTTTACTGTGATACGGTCTATGCGTTTGACGAAGACCACCGGCTGAAAGAGGTGCGGGCGTGAAGGATTACAGAAAAAATATGCAGCTTGCGCTCGTGTGCTTTCTGCTGGTCGTGGTTCTGAATTTTTTCCTGCCGCGTCTGCTGCCGGGCAACCCTGTGGCGTACTTAACCGGCTTTTCCGAGCAGGATATGACGCCCGCACAGGTGGCATTTTATGAGGAAGCGCTGCATCTGAACAAACCGCTTGCAGCGCAGTTTGGCTTCTATCTGCGGTCGCTGCTGGACGGGACGCTCGGATATTCGTATAAAAAGGACGCAGCTGTCTCGGCGCTCATCGGCGAGAAAATCGGCTATACGCTGCAAATTACGGTTCCGGCGGTGCTGCTCTCGGCGGGGATTGGCCTTCTCTGGGGACTTCGGTGCGGGTACAAAAAGGATTCGCTTGCCGACCGATTTTCTACAACAGCACTGATTATCCTCAACGCCGTGCCGACGTTTTTAATTGGACTGGGACTGATGATCGTGTTCTGCTTTCAAAACCGGTGGCTACCCTATACCGGGCTCAATTCTCCGGAGGCTGTGCGCGGCACGGCTGGGTATGTATGGGACAGAGCGCTGCATCTGCTGCTGCCGGTCGGAACCTTAACGCTGGCGGCGCTTCCCAGCCGGTATCTGCTGGTGCGCAACATGGCGGCAAGCGCGTCAGACGGGAAAGATATTTTATACGCGAAGCAGCGCGGACTTTCGGACAGCGTCATTCGCCGGGAGTATCTCCTGCGCTCGATTGCGCAGCCGTTTCTCACGATGCTCGGCATGAGCGTGTCGCTCTGCGTGGGCGGCTCGGTCGTGATTGAGAAGATTTTCTCCATCGGCGGGATGGGGTCGCTTCTGACGGAGGCGGTCTATACGCTCGATTATCCGCTCATGCAGGGCATTTTGTTTGTGACGACGTGCATCATGGTGCTGTCGATTCTGCTTACCGATTTTTTGTGTCTGCTCCTTGACCCCAAGCGGAGATCGGAGGGCAAAGGATGAGAAAGAAAGGACTTTTGCCGCTCATTCTGGGACTTTTGCTGCTGCTCATGTTTGCGTTGGCTGCATTTGCACCCGAGTTTTTTACAAGTTACAGTCAAAAAGAGCTGTTCACGAAGTGGCTTCCCATAAGCCGGGAGCATTTGCTCGGCACAAACGCGATGGGCTATGATATTTTTACCGAGCTTGTTTATGGCACACGGCAGACGCTGCTGGTCGGCGTCTTGAGCAGCATTCTGACGCTGATTCTGGGGGCGGGTATCGGGATTTTGGGGAGCTTCCGCGGCTGGATCGGACAGCTTTTCAACGGGCTCATTCAGATTTTTGTGCTGCTTCCAAAGCTCATTACGCTCATCGTTCTGGCGACGTTTTTTGGAAGCTCTGCCGTGCACCTGATCGTCCTGATCGCGGCGTTCAGCTGGGTCGGCACGGCACGCGCGGTGCGCGCAAAGGTTTTGCAGCTGCACACACAGCCGTTTATTGAAAGCTGCCGGATCCTCGGATACAGCCGCGCCCACATTGCCGTGCGGCACATCCTGCCGAACCTGTCGGACGTGCTGCTCTCGCGCTTTCTGCTCGGGGTGAACAGCTGCATTATGATGGAGTCGACGCTCTCGTTTTTGGGGCTTGGCGATCTCTATCGCCCGACGTGGGGCACGATGGTCAATTTTGCGTATAAACGCGGCGCATTTCTGCGGGGCGCGTATCAGTATCTGCTGGCACCCGGCGTGTGCGTCATGCTGCTATGCCTGGCATTTTACCTGATCAGTCTCTGGCTGACTGCTAGAAAAGAAACCATTTCGGAGGGGTAACATGGGAAAGTACTTTGCAGACGTTCATGCGTCGCACGAAAGTCAGCTTCAGAATCTGCCGCATGGGCTTGCTGACACGGACGAAATTCTCACCTGCCGCGCAAAGCCGCAGACGTATGAAACGCTTCTGGAGCTGGCGGACGCGCTGTGCTGGCAGCTGCGCTTCCGGGAAGCAATTGACGCTTTGACGCAGGCCATCGCGCTTGAACCGGAACGCATGGAAGCTTACCGCAAGCGCGGGCCAAAGTATCTCGATACGCTGCAATTTGAACAGGCGCTCACGGATTATACGCACTGCGAACAGGCGGACGGCGTGAGTGTGATGTCGCGCTATCGCATCGGCATGGCGCACTATCTGATGGGGAAGTATGGAGACGCGATCTGCGCGTTTTCAGATTCTCTCGCCATCGCGCCGCAGGACGATGATATGTATATTGCGGACGTCTACTGGCTGGTACTTTCGCAGCTTCGTGCCGGAAAGGCAGACGAGGCGCAAAAGACCTTGCAGCAGCATTATCGTCCCGATATGTACGTCGGCCACCACACGGCGTATGAAAAAGCCATGCGCGTGGCGGCGGGCTTTGCGCCGATGGAGGATATGCTGGCAGAGTTGGACGCGGAACCGGACGATTTACAGTTTGCCATGACGGCTTACGGCCTTTGCGTACTGCTGGAAACGCATGGCGAGGCGGAAAAGGCCGATGCCTTGCGTGAAAAACTACTTAAGCACGACGGCTTCTGGTTCTGCTTCAGCTACCTCGCAGCCTATCATGACCAGACCAAAAAAAGAGCCTGACTACTGTTTGACTACTATTGTCCGCGAAGTCTCAAAAGCTGGTTTGCCCTGTGTTTTCATGGCTTTCAAGAAATTCAGCGAAACCGGGTGTTTTCGATAAAAACCGTACAACCCTTGAAAACACAGCATTTTATCAGGATGCGCCTGAAAACTCTGACTCTGTAGGTCGCACGTTCGAATCGTGTCGGGCGTACCATAAAAATACCCACCCCACCGGGGTGGGCATTTTTATTGCCCAATACGGTTCGAAGTTTATGCCCCGGAGGGGTAAATCGTGTCGGTCGTACCAAAAATTCCGTAAAATCATATGATTTTACGGAATTTTTACATAGAATTGTTCCAATTATATACTTTTGCTGCGTAGCGCAACCGGATAGAGCTTTTTGGGGGATAGCTCAGATTTCCAAACTGCTCTGCATGATCTGACTTGCCGCTTTCTTGCTCTTAGTCTCACGGCTCATGGCGTTTTCCAGAGAAACCTCCATACCGGAAAGCTGAATATCCGCAGGCATCAGGTCAACGCCTTCTGCATGATGCAGAATACCTTCTCCGGGGCGTATAGGCTGATCCATCAGAATTTTGCCCATTGCATCCGACAGTGTAAATGGCAGCTTGTCTGGTTGCGGATTTCCCAAGCTGATTGTCAGGCTTCCTTGCGGGTCCCCGTCGATCAGAAGCACTTTCTTTCCGGCCTGTGCCAGACCTATTCCCAAGTTCGCACAGGTTGTTGTTTTGCCAACGCCGCCTTTCTGGTTTGCGATGGCGATGATTTGTGTGTTCATGACTTCACCTCATTTCTGATTGTTGCTGTTGTTTCTGGAAATAGAAAAAGCCGCCACTTCAAAATTAACAGTGAAGTGACGGCTCTTTCTATCGCCGGAATACGAGTTCCTGAAATGAAAAAAGCACCCAGCATTTATACTGTGTGCTACATCAAATTCATATTCAATTATTCAAATTAGCTCAAACTATGCCAAACTGCCACAGCCAAAAAACGAGGGGAAGGAGGGCTGAAAAGCACCCCAAAAATCGGCTCTCGGTTAACCACTTTGGGCACCACTTGACCCTCTTTTTGCCCTCTTTTTGGCCGGTTAACCACTTGCGGACCACTAAAAATTGGGTGAAAACGGCTCTCGTTTTGCCAAATTTGGTCAAACCATATCATCCCGTTTAGATATAGCAAAAGCCCGGAAAACCTTGATTTTCCGGGCTTTTTGAACCATTTTGATATAGTCTGAGCAGTCGATTATCGCTTGCTGAACTGCGGAGCGCGACGAGCTGCTTTGAGACCGTATTTCTTTCTTTCCTTCATTCTCGGGTCGCGGGTCAGGAAGCCTGCGGCCTTGAGGGTGGCGCGGAGCTCGGGGTTCACGCCGAGAAGTGCGCGTGCGACGCCATGACGGATGGCGCCTGCCTGGCCGGTGACGCCGCCGCCTTCGACGGTGCAGACCAGATCGACCTTGCCCAGAAGGTCGGTAGCAGCCAGAGGCTGACGGACAACCATCTTCAGGGTATCGAGACCGAAGTAGTCGTCGATGTCACGGCCGTTGATGGTGATAGCGCCGGTGCCGCCCTGATACAGGCGAACGCGGGCGACGGAAGACTTGCGACGGCCGGTGCCGTACTGATACTGTCTTTTGCTCTCGTACATAGTCTGTTACCTCCTGATTAGTCCAAAGTCCAAGCTTCGGGCTTCTGTGCGGCGTTGTTGTGCTCGGCGCCCTTGTAAAGCTTCAGGCGGGTAGCAGCGGCGCGGCCGATGGTGTTCTTGGGGAGCATGCCCTTGACAGCCAGCTCCATGGCGAACTCGGGGCGCTCGTTCATCAGCGTGCGGTACTTGACGTCCTTGAGGTTGCCAATCCAGCCGGTGTGATGATAGTAGTGCTTCTCGTCGAGCTTTCTGCCGGTGAGAATCGCCTTGTCAACGTTGACAATGATGACGAAATCGCCGCAGTCGACGTTCGGGGTGAAATCAACCTTGTGCTTGCCGCGCAGAAGCTTGGCGGCGGTGACAGCCGTGCGGCCCAGGGGCTTGCCAGCTGCGTCGAGAACGTACCATTTTCTCTGGACGGTCTCCTTCTTAGCCATAGTGGTCATGTTTGTTTCCTCCATTGGAAAGCGGATGCTTTCTATGATAAAAATTTTTGACAAATCTCAGGCGCGCGCATACAATAGTGCTTTGAGCGCGCCAGTATTTTATATCACACGCGAAAAATTCTGTCAACCGCTTTTTTTGAAAAATAAACGACGCGCGGGATAAGTTCGTGAATTCTCCTAAATCCTCTTAAAATCTCTCAAATACTCGCAACGCAAATTACACATCTGGAGGCCGGAAAGATGCAGAAAATGATGGGCTTGATGCGAAAGTGCATCGACGATTACCATATGATTTCCCCGGGGGACAAGATCGCTGTCGGCGTGTCGGGCGGAAAGGACTCGCTGACGCTCCTTACCGTGCTCGCCGCGCTGCGAAGCTATTACCCGGCGCCCTTTGAGCTCGCGGCGATTACCATCGACATGGGGCTCTCCGGCATGGATTTTTCGCCTGTCGAGCGGTACTGCAAGAACTTGCGTGTGGGCTATTTCTGCAAGAAAACGGAGATCGGCCCGATTATTTTCGACTACCGGAAGGAAAAGAACCCGTGCTCGATGTGCGCGAAGATGCGCCGGGGCGCGCTGAATGATACGATCCGCGAGCTCGGCTTTGGGAAAATCGCGCTGGGCCACCATTTTGACGACGCGGTCGAGACGTTTCTGATGAGCTTATTATATGAAGGAAGGATCGGCTGCTTTGAGCCGGTGACGTATTTAAGCCGCTCCGGTGTGACGCAGATCCGCCCGATGCTCTACGTGGGCGAGAAGGCCATCTCACACTTTGCCGCGGCGCAGGACCTTCCCGTTATCCACAACGTCTGCCCTGCCGACAAGCACACGAAGCGGCAGGAGGTCAAGGACCTGATTTCCGGCTTGCAGGCGCAGTATCCCGACCTCAAGACAAAAATCTTCGGCGCGATGCAGCGCTATCCGCTTTCCCAGTGGGGTATCGAAAAATAAGCGGAAAAAGTCGAAAGTCGGGATTGCATCGCGCGCCCGGTATGGTATACTATGGGAGATAGCTGCCGGGGAAGCCGGCGGACGAAAGAGACGGAGAAAAAGAACATATGAAAAAAGGACTGATCATTGCGCTTTGTGTGCTGCTGGTGCTTGGCGCGGGCGCGGGTTTTGCGTATTACCGGTTGTACAGCACAGCGCAGGACGCGGAGCAGATGCAGCGGACAATTTTTGAGCAGTATGAGGCGATGCTGCAAAACGCAGAGCAGACGACGCTCACCGTGACGGAAAACGGCGAGGCGGTCGGCGTGTATACACTCGATGCGCTTGGGCTTCTCGATGCGACGAAGCAGACAATCGCAGCCGGGTTTACGGCGGATGAACGCATGAACCCGGATATTTTCGATCAGAAGGGTGTGACAGAAAAGCTCGAATGGCGCGCGCAGACGCACACGCAGCCGGGCACGGTTCGCGCCGATCTCGTGCGGTACACCGACGAGCGGGTCGTGGATGATTTAGAGGCCATGTCCCGCAGGCGGGCACAGGATGCGTACATGGAGTTTGACGGCGAAAAGTTCCGCGTCGTGGATGCGGTGCAGGGGAACGAATTGGAGCTCGAGCCCGTGCGCGCGGCGCTTCGGGAGGCGGCTGCAGCGCTTACGGTCGACGCCAGCGCGCCGCAGAGCGTGAGCTTTGAGGTGACCGGCGTTTCCGGGTGCTACGCGCAGCCGGAGATCACGGCAAAGAACACGAATTTTGACTTTAACGAGCTTTTGCAGGAAAAGCTGGCCGATGTCTCCGTGAAGCTGGACCTCAATCTCGAGGGGCAGACGGAGCAGAATAAAATCGTCACGCTGACGCAAGCCGAGCTTTTGCCGCTTGTGTCGGTGAAGAAAGACGGCAGCATTCAGGTCGACGAGGACAAGCTGGATGTGCTGATCGCGGGCTGGAAGGCGCTGGCGGATGTGAGCAATACGTCGTTCATTTTAAATACGTATGTGGACGGCCCGAAGCCGATGGGTTTTCTGAAGGTCGACTATCAGCTGGACACCGAGAGCCTCAAGCAGACGCTCACCGAAGCGCTCACGACGCTGACGTTTGACGATATCCGCGCGCAGCTGCTGCTCTATAAAAACGGCGAGCCGTATGAACCGCTTACGGATGTGTACGTCGAGGTCGACATCGACAACCAGAAGCTGACGGTCTACAAAGAGGGCGAGGTCGTCATCTCGACCGACGTTGTGACCGGCAACCTCAACGGCTTCCAGACGATCACGGGCCTTTACTACGCGTACAACAAGGAGACCGACCAGTGGATGAGCGGCGAGGATTACCTCGTGTTCTCAAAATACTGGATTGGGATCGACGGCGCGTACGGCCTGCATGACGCGTCGTGGCGGACGCACTTCGGCAAGGACTTTTACGTCAACGGCGGCAGCCACGGCTGCGTCAATATCCCCGTCGACGCGATGCCGACGATCTTTGAGACCGTCGAGGTGGGTGACGCGATCATCCTCTTCGGTAAGAACAAGTGGTTCGAGCCAGACCCCGAGACCACAAGAATTTTGCAGTCGTAAAAATGAAATCTCCCCGGAAGAGCGAATCTTTCGGGGAGATTTTCTGCTATTCAATGCGCATCGACCCCTACGCGTGACCGGGAAGATTTCAGAAATCTCGTAGGGGCGGACGACTCTGCCCGCCCTGAGGAAGTTACGAATTCGCCGCAGATTTCCGTAAAAACGGTGCGGTTTGCCGGGCCAATGTGGGCATCGACCCCTACGAGCCCGAAGGAAAGTGCTTTCTTAAACAGAGAAAAGTAAGTCGCAGTAGGTGGGCACCGGCCAATAGGGGCTGGCAACGAGTGTCTCGAGATGGTCGATCGTCTCGCGGACCTTGCCCATGGCGGGCACTAACTGGTCGTGGCAGTAGTGCATCTCAGCTTCCGCGTCAAGGCCCTTGGGCATGGTGTCGAGCGCGGTCTTGAGCGCGGCGCAGCGGTCGAGAAGGTCTTCTCCAAGGCGGCTGACGGACGCAGCGAGCGCGGATTCGACCCGGCAGGTTTCGCCCGGAAGCGCGGCCTTCTTCTGCAAAATCGTGGTGCAAAGGTCGCGCGTATAGGCCGTTGCGGCATTTAACAGCGTGTGCTGGACGATGTCGATGAGCGTAGAGGTCTCAATCTTGATAACCTTGCTGTAGTTTTCCATGTGGATCTCGTGCCGCGCCATCATTTCGCTGCGGCTGAACACGCCGTGCCGGGACAGAAGGTCAATGTTCTTCTCCAGAATGAACGCGGGCAGCGCGTCGGCTGTGGAGACAAGGTTTGCAAGGCCGCGGCGCGCGGCTTCCTCGAGCCAGCTTCCCTCATATCCGTTGCCGTTAAATAAAATCCGGCGGTGCTCGCGCAGCGCGTCGCGGATCAGGGTGTGGAGCGCGGACTCAAAGTTGTCGGCCTTTTCCAAAACGTCCGCGTATTTGCGGAGCGATTCTGCCATGATCGTGTTGAGGACGATGTTGGGTCCGGAAATGGACTGGCTCGAGCCCAGCATACGGAACTCAAACTTGTTGCCTGTGAAAGCCAAAGGCGAGGTACGGTTGCGGTCGGTCGTGTCCTGCGGAATTGTGGGCAGAACGTCCACGCCGATGCGAAGCGCGCCCTTTTTGCGGTCGGTGTAGTCGGTCTCTCCGATGATGGAGTCAATGACGTCGCTCAGCTCGTCTCCAAGATAGATGGAAATGACGGCGGGAGGCGCTTCCTGCGCGCCAAGTCTGTGGTCGTTTCCGGCGAACGCGACTGTCGAGCGAAGAAGCTCCTGATACTCGTCGACGCCCTCAATGAAGGCCGTGAGGAACAGCAAAAACTGCGCGTTCTGGCTGGGCGTTTTGCCGGGGGCAAAGAGGTTTTCGCCGGAGTCGGTGGATAAAGACCAGTTGTCGTGCTTGCCGGAGCCGTTCACGCCCGCGAAGGGCTTTTCATGCAGCAGGCAGACGAGGCCGTGCCGGTCAGCGACCTTCTTCATGATATCCATCGTCAGCTGGTTCTGGTCGCAGGCTGTGTTGCAGTCGCAGTACACAGGGGCCATCTCGTGCTGGCTGGGGGCGACCTCGTTGTGCTTGGTCTTGGAGTAGATGCCGAGCTTCCAGAGCTCTTCGTCCAGGTCCTGCATATAGGCCGTCACGCGCGGGCGAATGGAGCCATAATAATGATCGTCCAGCTCCTGCCCCTTGGGGGGCTTTGCGCCGAAGAGCGTCCGGCCGCACATGCGAAGGTCCTCGCGCTTTAAATAGAGCTCCTTATCAACAAGGAAATATTCCTGCTCGGGGCCGACGTTTGCTGAAACCTTTTTGGTCTTCGTGTCGCCGAAGAGGCGGAGAATCCGGACCGCCTGCCGGCTCATCGCGTCGATCGAGCGCAGAAGCGGCGTTTTTTTATCGAGCGCCTCTCCGGAGTAGGAGAAGAAGACCGTCGGGATATAGAGCGTGTTGTCCTTCAAAAAGGCGTAGGCCGTGGGGTCCCACGCGGTATAGCCGCGCGCCTCAAACGTTGCACGCAGGCCGCCCGAGGGGAAGCTGGACGCATCCGGCTCGCCGCGCACGAGCTCCTTGCCAGAAAACTCCATGACAATCCGGCCGTGTCCGGCGGGAGAAATAAAGCTGTCGTGCTTTTCGGCGGTGTAGCCGGTCATGGGCTGGAACCAGTGGGTAAAATGCGTCGCGCCGTGCTCTAAGGCCCAGGCCTTCATGCCGTCCGCGATGTCGTTGGCGACGGCGAGACTCAGCGCCTTGCCCTCCTGCAAACACGAGCGCCATGCGTCCATGGCGGAGGACTGGATGTACTGCTCCATCGTCTCCTCATTAAATACGCAGCTGCCAAACAGGGCAGGAATTCGATTGGCCAGTTCACTCATGTCTGCATCCTCCTTTTCCGCGCGCAATCCGCGCACAAATGCTTAAAATTTCAAATATACGGATATTTTACGGCGCAGGAGGAGCAAAATCAAGTGTGAATTACGACAAAGCAGCGAAGAGAAGAATTGCCGCATCCGGGCAAAAAAACGGAAACCGGCGCTTCTCTTTTTCACCCGGATGCGGTAGAATAGAGAAAACATCCCAAGGAGGAACCCGATATGAAACTGATGATTGCGTCCGACCTGCACGGCTCTTCTTACTGGTGCGCGCGCATGCTGGAAGCTTACAAAAAAGAGCAGCCCGACCGGCTCATTTTCCTCGGCGACATTCTCTACCACGGCCCGAGAAACGATCTGCCGAAGGAGTACGCGCCGAAGGAGGTCATCGCGCAGCTGAGCCCCCTCAAGGAGAAAATCCTCTGCGTGCGCGGCAACTGCGACTGCGAGGTTGACCAGATGGTGCTTCCGTTCCCCGTGCTGGCAGACTACGGCTTTTTAGAACTTTCCGGCAGAGCCGTCTATCTCACGCACGGGCACGTGATCAACAAAGCCCATCCGCTGCCGTTTTCCAAGGGCGACATTCTGCTCCACGGCCACACGCATGTTCCCGCGTGTGAAGACTGCGGCGACTTCATGTATCTGAACCCCGGCTCGGTGTCGATTCCGAAGGAAAACTCGCCGCACAGCTACATGGTTTTTGAAAGCGGCGTGTTCTCGTGGAAGAATATTGAGACCGGCGAGGTCTACCGCACGTTCGCGCTTTAACGGGAATTTTTAAAAATCCTTAAAATGCCGGAAACAGCTGCCTTTTCAGAAAAATTTCTGCTAAAATAGGCTCAGTAATTCCCGGAGGGTACAAGATGAGAAACATAAAACGAATCGCGCTGCTGCTTTCGCTCGTGCTGCTTGCTTCCATGACAGGCTGCGCGCGGAAAAACCGCCGCCCTGCGCTTCCCGCCGCTCCCCTGCAAGCTTCGCTTACGGCTGAAAGCGCAGACACGGGCGAGACTGCCAGTACAGACGAAATGGCGCCGATGATGAAAAGCGCCGCAGTCAGCGCATCGCGGGCAGTCGTCATGGAAGAGCCGGTTGAAACGCTGCTCGAGCAGTTTGCAGAGCCGCTGGAGAACGAAGACGCGCTCTATCAGGATTACGTGCAGGCGCACCGTTCAGCCTATATGAAGCTCCGGCAGCGGCCGGAGGAGGTTCTTCCGCTGATTCTGCCGGAGCTGCTGTCCGACCGGGAGGCGCTCGAGTGCTACAGCGACGACACCTCGCGCACGACGCTTTTATACTGCCTGTTCAAGGATATCTTGCAGGGCGAGCCCTTTTCGTGGGACGCAGACAGCTACCGCTATTTATCGGACATGCTGGCCGAATTCATCCAGTTTGTAAGCGAGCACGAATTGGAAGACAGCGGCTGGTTTGAAGAAAACGCGCCGCTGACCGGCCTCTGCGCGGCCTCGATGAAGACGAAGCCTTCTCTGCGGCTCAACATGACGGCCTGCGAGGGCATGTCCAACGCGCAGGCACTCACAAACGCGAAGCGGGTCTTTGCCGCTGCGCTCGAGGGGCGGGATGAAGATACATACGGCTTTGCGCCCTGGCCGGACGGAATAGAAAACGGCTTCGATTTTACGACCACCTGGACGCTTTCTCAAGCGGAAACCGACGACGTGACGCTGACTGCTGTCGACCCCGATACCGGGGAAACGGTTTCGCTCCGTTATCTTTCGAACCAAGCCGAGCGCGAGAGCATCCTGAACGGGTTCGGGACGCTTCTTTGGACAAAGGCAGACGGCGAAACAGAGGAGCTTCCTTCTGAAAACGCGCATCTTGGCGCCAGCTGCGTGCGCGGCCGGGATACCCCTGTACAGGACGGCGAGTTCGTGCTGGAAAACGGCGTGGAAACCGGGATGGACTATAACACGGTACTTGCGCTCATCGGCAAGCCCAATCAGGTCTGGTCGGATACGATGGCGGGCGTCGGCATGGAAGCCGGCGGCGTAATGTATGTTTTCAATTACGACGAGCAGCTGATCCTTCGTCTGCGCGGGATCAATTTCCGCTTCGCAGAAGACACCTCGACCGGCGTGACCTCCACGCTTTCCGCCGCGCGCGAAATTGCGCTGGGAGACACGATGCAGTCGGTCTTCGAAAAGCTCCCGGACGGGGACAAGACGCTCAAAAAGTGGGCGTGGCAGGAGGTTTATACGGACGAATCGGGCGCGTGCGCGAACCTCCAGTTCGTGGCCGACAGCTACTATGTGCTCGATATTGTCTCTCCCGGCGGCCATGTCCTGAGCATCACGTTTGCAAGAATCGACCAAACCGTCAAGTGGATGGATTTGTATTAAACCGGCGGAAGGACGCGGCTTTTCCGATTATAACAGAAGAGACTGTCTCCCAGCGGAGGCAGTCTCTTCTTTCGCGAAACCAGGTGCTTACTTCTGGATGAACGACAGGCAGTCGGTGCACTGGTCCATCGACGGATGGCACTCGTGCGTGCCGATTCTCACGTGGTCGAGCGAGCAGTAGTCCTGCGAAGCACAGTGGTTGCGGCAGGAAACGACGTTGCATTCAATTGCCTTGTTTGCATGATCCATAATACAGACCTCCTTTTTGGTTTGCAGGAGTAGTATGGCCCGCGTGCAAAAGTTCAATCAGGAAAAATTTTTCAAAAAATCGGCACTCCCAAAAAAGGAAGTGCCGATTGCGTATTTTATCTGCGACCGCCGCCGAAGCCTCCGCCGCGTGAACCTCCGCCAAAGCCGCCGCCTCGGCCGCCGAAGCCGCTTCCACGACTGCCGCCGCCAAAGCCGCGCGAGCTCGGTTTGAAGCCGGAGCCGCCGGGACGGGTGTTAAATCCGCCGGGTCTTGCGCCGCCGGAGGGCGGACGGTAGCCGGGTCTTGGACCGGGAGGCGGGGGCGCGCGATGGCCGCGGCTGCGCCCGAACATCGAGCCGACAAACAGCCCGCTCCAGAAGCCGGGATGGCTGCCGCCGTAGTACACGCCGTCATCGTAATAGCGCCGTCTCGGGCGGAAAAGGATGCGAAGCACGATCAGAATGATAAATAACGTCAGCAAAACAGACCCGAAGCTCATACGTTCCTCCTGCCGGTAGGATACCGGCTGCGTCTGCGCCTCTTCGTGCGAGGCCGCGGGGATGTTCGAAGCGTACCAGCTGAGAAGTCCCTTGTAAAGCCCCGTCACGCTGCTTCCGGCGTTTCCGGTAAAGAGGCTCCCTAGGTTTTCCTTAAAGAGAATGGAAAGATCATTGTCGACGTACGAAGCCATATCATTTCCATAGGCAAGATACCACTGCTCGGTGTCTGTGTCGATGAGCAGCAGCATATCGCTGTCTCCGAGCTCCAGATCCGCGCTCTCGTCCATGGCGTAATCTTCCATGGTCTTCCCGTCCAGGCTGTCTGTGGTCACAAGCCCCATGATGCTGCCATAGGTATAGTCCAGCTGCGCGTTGTACTTCGCGAACGTCTCGAGCGTGGTATCGCTGAACAGGTCTGCGTCATCCTCCAGAAAATCTTCATACTGTCCGTAGTTCTTCTTTGCCCAACCGGCCGCGTCGGAGGACACCGAGGCTGCCATCTGCGACGTGGTGCTCGTTGCTGCCTGTTTGGGGGCGGAGGTAAAGCCGATGACGAGCGCGATGGCAATCACCACCAGCGTGATGGTCACGGCAACGTTTTTGCGATTGAAAAAATCTTTCATTTTGAAACCTTTCGTGTCTCAAGCAGCTTCTGCTTGAGCTCTCCTTCGATGCGGCGCAGCTCCTGCTCGGCCTCCTGCCGCTTCTGTGCGCCCTCGGTCTGGATTTGCAGCACCTCGTCGAGTGTGGAGATGAGGCTTTCGTTCGTGTGCTTGAGCGTCTCAATGTCCACAATGCCGCGCTCGGCCTCCCGCGCCGTCTCGACGGTCGCCATCTTGAGCATGTCCGCGTTCTTTTGCAGGAGCTGATTTGTCATATCCGTGACCTTCCGCTGCGCTTCCATGGCGCGCTGCGAGTCCTGAATGCCAAGGGTCAAAACCATCTGGTTTTTCCAGAGCGGAATGGTGTTCATGATGGAGGTCTGGATTTTTTCCATCATGAGCGTATCATTGTTCTGGATCATGCGGATCTGCGGCGCGGTCTGAAGGGAAATGACGCGCGTGAGCTCGAGGTCATGGAGCTTCTTTTCAAAGCGCTCGCATTTGTTTTCAAAGTCATTCGCCGCCTGCGCGTCCTCGGCAAGACCGCTCGTCTGCGCCTTTTCGCGGAGGCTTACCAGCGTCGTTGCCCGCTCTTCGGCAAGCTTCTGCTTGCCGGCCAGAATGTACATCGTGAGCTCCTTGAAATACGCAAGGTTCTTTTCGTACATCTGGTCCATGACCGCGACGTCCTTCATGAGCGTCAGCTTGTGCTTGTCCAGTTCCGCCGCGATCTTGTCGACGTTGGCCTCGGCCTTGGAGTATTTCGTCTTCATCTCCTGCGCACTGACCTGCGCCTTACGGAAAAGTCCCGCGATGCCCTTCTTTTCGGGCTCGTCCATGCCCTTGAGTTCCACGACAAGACTCGTGACCATGTCGCCGATCTCGCCAAGGTCACGCGTCTGCACTTTAGACAGCGCCGTCTCGGAGAAGTCCGCAATATTTTTCTGCGCCGCCGCGCCGTATTGGAGCACCTGCGCCGTGTCGGTCAGGTCGATCTGCTTGGAAAACGCCAGAACCGCCTGCTGCTCGGCCTCGCTCAGCATCGAAAGATCGGGGCCAGCCTCAGGCGCTTTTTCCGATTTTTCAATCAGGTCTTCCTGTTTGACCGGCTCGAGAACCGGCGCTTCTTCTAAATTCGGGGTCAATGTCAGCTGGGGAATTTTTTCTTCCATCGTACTCACTCCTTAAAAATCCTTGCCCGTCAGGCCTTCGCTCGCCATCATCTGCTCCATGACCTGAATGTCCGCCGTAATGTCTACGACGCTGCTTTCAAACAGGCTGTCGAGCTGCCGCTGGAAGGCGACGATGACCTTGTCCAGCATGTCTTCGATCTTCTTCATGCCCTCGTCGATGTTTCCCATGCGCATACCCTGATTCTGCAGTACGACGTACTGCTCGAGCAGCTTGATGGTCGTGGGCAGATAATAATTGAGGAACTGCCGGATCTGCCCCATATCCTGCGGGTGCTCTTTGACGTAGGCGAAAATTTTCTCCGTCAGAATTTCGATCTGCTTGATCTGCGCGGAGAGCTTGAAGTCGGGGATCTCGTCGTTGAGCGCCTGAATTTTGGAAACCGACTGCGCCCCCTGCTTCAAAATCGCGTCGAGCTCCGGGTTACCCGTCGAGGGCTCGGACTGCTTTTTTTCTTCCGGCTTTGGCGTGGAATCCTGCTTAGGCTCCGGCTGCTTCTTTTCCTCGGGCTTGGCCGCATTGGGCGCGCTCTTATCTGCGCCGTCCGTCTGTTCTACCTTGTCCGGGAAAAAGATTTTCAATACGCCGAAGGCTACAGCCGACAAAACGATAGTGCTGATAATTCCGCCGAAGCTTGAAAGATGGCCGCTGATGGCCCGCGACAGCCACACAAGTCCCACCGCGTAAATGGGAATTACCGATTGTTTCTTTTTTGTATCCATGCAAAAGCCCTTCTTTGTCTTCTTTTTTCCATCTTATCGCGTGCGGGATAGAATGTCAAGAACTGCAAATCCGTTGTGCGGCAAACCCCGCCCGCATTGACATCCCTGCGCCCGTCCGGTATAATATTCCCGGTTCCGATGGGGCTGCCCGCGGGCAGCCCCTATGATAAGCGGCAGATTCCAGTCGCGCGGGACGAGAGCTCTGCCCGGTCTCCGCCGCACATTCATACCTATGCGCGCGCACCCGGTCTGGTGCCGGTTTCAACAAATTTCGTATCGGAGGTAATCCTATGATCAAGGTATCCCCTTCCATTTTGTCCGCAGACTTTGTCAATCTCGAGCGCGATATCCGCGCGCTTTCTCCCGCGGGAGCCGATTATGTTCATATTGACGTGATGGACGGCGAATTTGTTCCCAATATTACGATCGGAATTCCGGTCGTGGCCGCTATCCGGAAAATTACCGAGCTGCCCTTGGACGTGCACCTGATGATCGACCGGCCGCTTCGCTATGTAGATGAATTCTGCAAGGCGGGCGCAGACATCTTGACGATTCATGAAGAAGCCGACACGCCGGAAAACACGCGTAAGGCGCTGGAGAAAATCCGCGCGAACGGTGTGAAGGCTGCGCTGAGCGTTAAACCGAAAACGCCTGCGGAGGCCGTGCTTCCGTATCTTCCGCTTTGCAGCCTCATTCTCGTCATGACCGTCGAGCCCGGCTTCGGCGGGCAGTCGTTCATGGAAGACATGATGCCGAAGGTTCAGACCATCCGGAGCTGGATCGAAAAGGACGGTTTAGACTGCGAGCTCGAGGTCGACGGCGGCGTGAGCGAAAAGACCGCCAAAATCTGCACCGCCGCAGGCGCAAACGTTCTGGTTGCCGGCAGCGCGTATTTCAAAGCCCCCGATAAGGCCGCTTTTGTCAGAGCGCTCAAGGGCTGAGCAGACTCGACAAGGTTTTGCTATCCGCAACTGGACTGTATCCTTATGAAATAAATCAAAGAGCGGCTGCTTTGCAGCCGCTCTTTGATTTATTTCAGTCTCTCACTGATTGCTCTTGCAGCCTGCACACCGGAAGCGCCGGCCTGTGCAAGACCTCTGGTTACGCCCGCGCCGTCGCCCGCCGCGAAGAAGCCGGGGAGCTTGGTCTCGAGGTTCTCGTCGAGCTCGAGGCGCGCCGAGTAAAACTTGACCTCCGCGCCGTAGAGAAGCGTGTCGTAGTTCGCCGTGCCCGGGGCGATTTTGTCGAGCTGGTAGATCATCTCGATGATGTTGTCGAGCTGCCGCTTGGGAAGCGTCAGCGAGAGGTCGCCCGGAACGGCCGCCGTAAGCGTGGGGCGGACGGTCGACTGCTTCATGCGGTGCTCGTTCGTGCGCTTGCCGTCGACGAGATCGCCGAAGCGCTGGACAAGAACGCCGCCCGCGAGCAGGTTCGAAAGGGACGCAATGTGCTTGCCGTAGCGATACGGCTCGTTGAACGGCTGCGTGAACCGGTTCGAGACGAGAAGGGCAAAGTTCGTGTTTTCGCTCCGGAGCGCGGGGTCCGCGTACGAGTGGCCGTTTACGGTATTGATGCCCTCGACATTTTCCGCGACGACATGTCCATACGGGTTCATGCAGAACGTGCGCACCTGATCGCCGTACTGCTTGGTGCGGTAGATGAGCTTCGACTCGTAGACGACGTTTGTGATGTGCTCAAAGACCGTCGCCGGGAGCTCGACGCGCACGCCGACGTCGACCTGATTGTTCAGTAAATGCAGCCCCAGACCCTTGCACACGTCGGAGAACCACTCCGCGCCGCTTCTGCCGGGGGCGGCCAGCAGGTATTTGCAGAACAGCTCGTCGCCGTTTTTGAGCGTGACGAGATAGCCGCCGTCGGCCTGCGCAATCGTCGTCGCCGAGGTGTTGAAGCGGAACTCGAGCTTATTTTTAAGGTCCTCGTAGATATTTTGCAGAATCATGAGATTCTTTTCCGTGCCGAGGTGCTTGCATCTGGCCTGCAAAAGGTGCAGATCGTAGCCGAGCGCGCGTCTTGCCAGCGCCTTGGCCTCTGCGGTTTCGGTGGAGTAGACCTCCTCGGTCGCGCCGTGGGCGACATTGATCGCGTCAACGTATTCGATGAGCTCCATGACCGTACCCGGGTCAATGAAATCGGTCAGCCAGCCGCCGAAGGCCGTCGTGAAGTTGAACTTGCCGTCAGAAAATGCGCCCGCGCCGCCGAAGCCGCACATCGTGTGGCAGATCGGACAGTGGATGCACTCGCGCACCTTGCCGGAGACGATCGGGCAGCTTCTGTGGTAGATGTCGGGGCCCTGGTCAATGGCCAGCAGCTTCAGACCGGGGTTCAATTTTTCCAGCTCGTAGGCGGCGAAGATACCTGCCTCGCCGCAGCCGAGAATCACAACGTCAAAGCTTTCTCGCATGGTGATGCTCCTTCCGGATTTTACGTAAAATTTTGTCGTAATCAGGGAAATATTCTCCTGTTTCTCTCATTTTCTCCGCCGAATAGTATACCAGAGGAAGCCCTCTCCCGCAAGCCGTAATTTTCACAGAAAACGCGAAGCATCCACCCCGGGCGCTTCGCGTTTTTCATAAGAAAAATTACTTTTAATTAAGCTTGCTATAAGCTATTCTAATGTTTCCTGCGCATCCGCCATCCCCTCAGGTTCCTCCTGTACAGGGCGCTCGTGGTGATAGCTGAGGATCGGGATGCCGTCGGTCACATTGTCGTAGATCGTCTTCATGGCCTCCTCCGGCGTGTTGACGCAGCCGTGCGAGCCCGCGTAGAGATAGTAGTCCCCGCCGAAGTTCGAGCGCCACGACGCGTCGTGAAGCCCATAGAGGTCGGTCATGCTGACCCAGTATTTGACGAAGACGTGATAGTCCGGCCCGTCGAGCCAGATGTCGGTCGCCTTATAATACGTGTAGTAAAGGCCGGTAATGGTCTGGTGCCCGTCAGGAAGGCCGGTAACAACGTCGGTGAAGACAATGCGCTCGCCGTCTTTGTAGAACGTCACCTTCTGGTTCGTGATGTCGACCTCAATGTACGTATCCTTGATGTCGAACGGCTCGCCGTCGCGGTAGCAGGCGATCTCCGGTACGACTTCCTCATCGTCCAGCGTCCGCAGCCGTTCGACGATCTGCTTCGTCAGCGCGTCGCGATCCACCTTGTAGCTCACATTCAGGAACTGAATCGGAACGTAACCGTCAACCTCGGATTTGAACTGATATTTTGTGTTGGGGATGTCATAGATCGCTGCCCAGCTGTCCACAAGCACGCGCACGCCTGCCTCGTCGACCGTCAAAGTCCCATCGGCGTTCAGGGTCACAAGCGCCTGCGCCTGCTCCTGCGAGATGGTCTGCGTGGGCTGCTCAAAAGAAAGCTGCGGCGCTGCCTTTTCAAAATTGATGGTCAGTGAAAAACCGTCCAGCGCCTCTTCAAAGCTCGTTTGAATATCAAACGCCGTATTTTCTTCCGTGATCTCCGGCATTTCGTAGCAGTCGATGTCGGTCAACTCTGCCTCGATGGTCTGCGGCTCCTGCCCCATATCCACCACGCCCGTGAGCGCCTGCGCGATCGCGTCGTGTACTGCGCCGTCTCTAAGGGTGTTGCCACCCGTTTCTGCTTGCAGCGTGAATTTGCCGTCCTCAAACGAAACCTGCGCATCCTGCGGCGCGGTGCGTTCCACGCGATTTGCGTCGGCCTCGGGCTTCGTCGTATTGAGCTTTGTCACGTCCAGCGTCACATTCTGCGCGCTTCCGCGCCCTCCAAGGCTCCACGAGATCCGCTCGCGAAGACCGAGCGCTTCAAATTTCTCCTGCGGCAGAAGGTCAACCTGCGTGAGTCCCACGGTGATGTACGAACGCGCGGATTCCGCGAGACCGAGGTCCTCCAGCGTATAGCTTCCGAGCTCCGCGCCGTTTTCCAGCAAGCGTACGCGCGTGTCGGAAAGCCACGTTTCGCGCGCCAGAATCGCGCGCGAGAGCATCTCGTGCTGCTCCTTCGCCCTCGTATCCAGCCGCAGCACGACTGCCGCGCCCGCACCTGCGAGCACAACCAGCACTGCCAGCACAATCAGCAAAACCCGTCCAGATCGTCTCATGTCCCGTTCTCCATTCAGGCGGAACTCCCGCCAAGCCTATGCGAAATATTATACCAGTTTTCCCGCCAATTGCAACCGAAAGCGCCCATTTATCCAGCACTTTTGCAGCTTCAACGCCCTCGTAGAGGCGGGCGCCTCTGTCCACCCGACAAATTACACATTCAAAACGCGAAAATCACTGGCGAATTTGATACTTCCCTTGGGCAGACAGGGGCGACCCCTACGCGTTAACCGAAGGAAATGCCGTATTGCATGAAGAACCGCCCGCCGACGAAAAGTCGGCGGGCGGTTTGTACGTTTTACGTTGCGGAGGAAGCGGGCGCTTCCGCGGGGGCATGCTGCGTGATCTGGATTTCCTCGATGCGGTGGTTGTCGACCTTCGTTACCAGCACGTCGAGTGGGCCTGCGGTGATGCGTTCGCCGCTTTCCGGTACGCGGCCGAACTGCTCCATGACCCAGCCGCTGACGGAGGTCATCTCCGAGTCGGCTTTGAGCTGGAAATAAGCCGCGAACTCGTCAAAGTCCATGCTGGAGTCGACAAGGAACGTATTCGCGCCCGTCTTTCGGATGAAGACCTCAATCTCGTCGTGCTCATCCCAGATTTCGCCCACGAGCTCCTCTAAAATATCCTCCATCGTCACAATGCCGCACGTGCCGCCGTATTCGTCGACGACCACAGCCACATGCGTCTTGGCCTTCTGGAGCGTCTTGAGAAGGCGGCTGATCGGCTCATTTTCCAGCACAAAAAGCGGCGGCACGATAATTTCCTCCAGCGGCTTTTCCGTAATCCCGCAGCCGACGTAGAAATCCTTCTGGTGCACCGTGCCGAGAATGTGGTCGATGGAATCCTGATAAATAAGGAGGCGGGAATATTTCGTCTCCGTGAAGAGAGCCGCGACCTCTTCCTTGCTCGCCGTGATCGGAAGTGCCGCGAGGTCGACGCGGTGGATCAAGATATCCTGCGCCTGCTGCTCGGAAAAATCGATGGCGTTCTTTAAAAGCTCTCCCTCATTTTTGTCGATGCTGCCGTCCTGCTGCACCTCGTCGACGAGCATCAAGAGCTCCTCCTGCGACATTTTGCTCTCGCCGTTCAGGCGGAACACCTTCGCCAGCAGCTTTTTCCAGAGCGAAAACAGAAAATTCAGCGGCGTGAGGACGAAGAGGAAGACCCGCAGAATGGGCGCGGAGAACATCGCAAAGCGCTCGGCGCAGTCCTTGGCCACGCTCTTGGGCGAAATCTCGCCGAAGACCAGCACAACGACGGTCACCACGACGGTAGAGATCGTCGCGCCCGCGTCGCCATAGTGCCGGACGAAGAGCACCGTGCCGATGGAGGCCATGAGGATGTTTACAATGTTGTTGCCGATCAGGATCGTGGAGAGCAGTTTGTCGTAATGCTCCAGGAGCTCGCAGGCAAGCTTTGCTTTTTTGCTGCCCTTCTCCGCGAGGGTTTTGAGCCTCGTGCTGTTGGCCGAGGAAAACGCCGTCTCGGTGGCCGAAAAATAGGCGGACAGGACGAGACATGCCGCCATGATGATCAAACAGGTTGTGGTAGACAATGTGGGTAACTCCTTTTCTGTCAACGTTTTGTGTAAAATCAAGCCGTTATAGACGCAAAAAAGCACGTCCGCCCTGACTCTCGCAGCGCAGATATGCTCGCAAAACCGTATGACAGATCAACGTGTTACCGGGATTGTCGCCGCCGTCGGTATCCATACCCGAAGAAAACCTCCTTTTGTTTCATGTAAATTGATAGTATTATACCGGAAACGCCCAGGCCTGTCAAGCACCGTGCCTTGACACGAACACATGCGGGGCGTATAATAACAGCGCCGCAGGAGCGGCGTTTTACCGGAATATTAGTTAAATGCATCTAACCAAAATAGATACGCGGGAGGGATTTTTATGCTGCTTCGGCTGCTTTTGGAGGGACTGGGACTCGGGGCGCTTTTGGTGCTCATCTGCGCGCTCGGCATCCGGAAGGGCGCGGTCGGGAGGGTGCACCTGTACCACGAGGACGTGCAGTCGCGCGCCATCGCGCAGGGGCTGATCACGAAGGAACAAATCCGGAAAAACAGCCTCCGATTTAAGCGCCTGTGCATCCCGGGATACCTCGCCTACGTGCTCGTCTGCGTGTATGCGCTTAACGGCGCGCGGGGCTTTTTGCCGGGCTTCTGGCAGCTGTTTGTGATTTTGTCGATCATGAACGTCATCGACCGGCTTTTGATCGACGACTACTGGGTCGGGCACACGGACGCGTGGGTCATTCCCGGCACGGAAGATCTCCGGCCCTACATTACGGCGCAGGACAAGCGCAAAAAATGGTGCTTCGGGACGCTCGGCATGGCCGCCATTTCCGCGATTCTCTCCGGCGTGATGGCGCTGATTTTACATTGAATCCGAATGGAAAGGGGAATCTTCCATGTCATTTCTGGATAATACCCGCAAGCCCGACGGACTGAGCAGCGAAAAAATCTGTGCCGGTGGCCAGATCCAGCTCGTCTTCCTGCGGGTAGGCGATGCCGTCGCGGACGACCTCGTTCCATATTTCAACCATCGCCGGAACATCGGCGGCAGTATAGGCTCTGACAGAACAATTCATGAAGATCCTTCCTTTGCAAACCGCATGTGCAGCAGAGTATCGGGGTTAAATTTTGGACAGCAGCCGCACCAGCGTTTCTGCGGCCTCGCGGAGCTCGAGCTGCTCGGGCTCTGACAGGGACGCGCTGACACGGGCTTTCAGTTGCGAAGAGAACTGCGCGCGAAGCTCGTCTGCGAGATTTTTTCCGTCGGCCGTCAGGCGCAGAAAGACCCGCGTCCTGTTTTCCAACTGCGCAAAGCGTTCGACAAGACCAGCCTCGACCAACGGCGCGGCTGCGCGCGTGGCCTGCTCCTTGGAAAACGAGAGATAGGCTGCGAGTTGGGACATGTGGAAGCTCTCGTGGTACGAAAGCGCTGTCACGATCAGAAGCTGCGTCTTCGTCAGCCTTGCGGACAGATGCGCCGGGGGCGTAAGGAACCGGGAAAGCAGCGGCAGCAGTAACAAAAGCGGCGACGGCGTATCATCCGAAACAGGAACCGGCATGCGGCAACCCCTCCTTCCCAACATTTTAGCAACCGCATCATACAACAGAGCTCCGCAAATGTCAACACTTGAATTTCATCAATAGTTGACAAACGTCAAACATTATAGTATGATACGATTATAAAATGTTTTGAAAGGAGATGCGCGCATTGAAAACCGTCGGATATGTCATCAGCCATAAGAATGGGGAAAACCGAAGAGCACTTTTTCCGGCCCAGTGCACGCAGCTGAAATTTCCGGGGCAGGCGATTTTTGAGACGGGCTACGGTCTTAGCCTCGGCTTTTCTGACGCGGACTATGAACGCGCGGGCGTGAAGATTGCCTCCCGGGAGGAGGTTTTGCGGGCGGATGTGATCGTAGACGTGAAGCTCGGAGATGCGGAGTATCTGGACGCGCTTGTGCCCGGAAAGATCCTGTGCGGCTGGGCGCACACGGTGCAGAAGACGGACTTTGCCGGAAAAGCCATCCGCGCGGGGCATACGGTCATCGCGCTTGAGCACCTGCGGGAAAACGGGCGGTACCTTTTTTACCGCAACCGCGAGATTGCGGGCGAGGCTGCAATTCTGCATGCGTTCCGCTATTGCGGCAAAATGCCCTACGACTGCAAGGTCTGCATCGTCGGCAACGGCCAGACGGCCAAGGGTGCGATGCGGATGCTGACGGGGCTCGGTGCGGAGGTCGATATCTTCGGGCGGAAGATGGAAAAGACGTTCCGCAAGCTCATGTTCCAGTACGATGTGATCGTCAATTGCGTCTATTGGGATACCGCGCGCACCGACCGGCTCATCTACCGCGAGGATTTAAAGAGAATGCGCCCCGGGACGATGATCATCGATGTGAGCTGCGACCCGTATCTGGAGATCGAAACGTCCCACCCGACGACGATCGACCATCCGGTCTACACCGTGGACGGCGTGATCCACTACGCGGTCGACAACACCCCTGCGATGTACCCCTACACAACTTCTAAAATTTTCAGCCGGAACTTTTTAAAATATGCCGATGCGCTGGCAAGCGGCAGCTACCCTGAGAATCTCCGCCGCGCGATTGACATTGAAAACGGAAAGATCATAAATCCGGAGATCCGCCGCTTCCGTGAGGAGCGGGGACTGTTCTGCGAATAAAAAAAACCGGCGCGGCAATGGCGAACACGCATAAGGACAACAACGAAATACCGCTCAGAAGCAAACGGTGACCTTCCTGAAAGAAAGAAGGTCACCGTTGATTCTTTAGAGAAGAAATGCAGCTGACTGCTGGCTTTCATTTTCAGACATGGTTAAATCGAACATTTTCGTTTTGAGCTGTTAGATTCTATATGATATCAAGCATTTGGATTGCAAAACATTTTAAAACCCGCCGCACATCAAACTTGTTCTGATGTGCAGCGGATTTTTGTTTATCTGTCAGTCCAACTGGATTTTTCCGTGCTCTTTCTCGTAATCTGCAATGAACTTCAGCATGAGCTGAATAATCTGCGCATTGGCTGAACGTCCTTCGAACCCGCAAACATAGCGGAACTTTGCCAAAATATCGCCGTCCACGCGCAAGCCGAAGTGCTTTTCGTTTGTTTTATCCATGTTACCATCTCCAATTAAAGTTATTATGGACTCATAATAACTTTTCACCTTGTCAAAAATCCGAAACAGAGTTATTATAGAGTTATAATAACGTTAATATTTTGAGCGAGGTGAACACAGAAACGCTTACTTGAACGGTATGGTTAACAGCTGACTTACAATCTATCGTATCCGAAATAGATTGGAGGTCTGAAAAATGGAGTATGGGTATGCATGTGTATCTACAAGGGAACAGAGCGAGGAGCGGCAGCTGATTGCGTTGACTGGGTTTGGAATTGCGGAAAGCGCAATTTTCGTGGACAAGCAGTCCGGAAAGGATTTCGAGCGGACGCAGTACCGACGGCTGATGCGCAAACTGAAAAACGGCGATACGCTTGTTGTCAAGAGCATCGACCGTTTGGGCAGGAACTATGAGGAGATTCTGGAGCAGTGGCGCATCATTACGAAAGAGAAGCGCGCTGCAATTGTGGTGCTGGACATGCCGCTGCTGGACACGCGGCAAAACCGCGACCTGACCGACACGCTGATCGCGGATATCGTCTTGCAGCTTCTTTCTTATGTTGCGCAGACGGAGCGCGAATTCATCCGGCAGCGGCAGGCAGAGGGCATTGCGGCGGCAAAGGCGCGAGGCGTTCAGTTTGGTCGACGGCCATCTCCAAAACCGGCGGAATTCCCGGAATGGAAAGAGCGGTGGAGCAGAGGTGAAGTCTCTGCCTGTCAAGCGGCCAAGGCATTAAAAATCACCCACCGGACCTTCCTTCGGTGGGCAAGGGACAATGCGGATACATAAGTACAGTTTGTTAACCAGAGGCAAACCGTTTCCTCGGCAACTTTGGATACATCTAAATAATAACATTTTCATATGTATTTTGCAAGACCTGATTCTACTTTAATATCGATAAAAATGTGTACTTTTGTATCCGAAATATTCTGGCTAGAACTGTTCCTTCGGTATGACTTCAAAAGGAAAATCGGGAGGAAAGGGAATGGAAAAACGCATTTGTTCCATATTTCTGCTGCTGACACTGCTGCTTGCACTGCTGCCGCTGCAAGCGAATGCGGTGACCGCAGGTATGGTTGCGCTGGATATGCAGGAGATATCCAGAACAGAGTACCAAATCTCCAAGGATGTCAAGGAGTATGAGTGGCTACTGAACAACGGCTCACTGACCAAGCAGATGGTGGGTCACGTCATGGAGGTCAAGGTAGGAAAGGATTCTACCGCGACGATCGCGGCGGGCTACAGCGACTACAACATCGGTGACATCAAAAACAACCAATGGGCGATGGTCAAGACCACCGAGCAGGCGCAGGCAATGGAGACCCGGCGCAAGGTGAACGTGGTCGGCGCGATCAACGGCGGCGGCTTCGACATGAGCAACGGTCGCCCTTCCGGTGCGCTGGTGCTGGACGGAACTGTGATCCAGTCCGCGAACAGCACGACTTTCTGGGTCGACAAAGAGAATGTCGCCCATATCACAGATGGCACGGAATATACTCAGGCGGTCGCCGATGGGCGCGTCAGCGAAGCAATCTCCAGCTTCGGCGATATCCTCAGCGATGGTAAGGCGTATACCGGGCTTGACAACAGCACCCGCGCCTCACGCACGGCGGTCGGTATCAAGCCGGACGGCAGCGTTGTGCTGTTCATGGTGGACGGGAGGCAGTCTCCGTACTCCGCCGGCATGACCATGGCAGAGCTGGCGGCGGCGATGGAAGAACTCGGCTGCGAGAGGGCAATTAATCTGGATGGCGGTGGCTCGTCCACGTTCGCAACGCAGCGCGAGGGCGACGTGGTCTCAGAGGTCGACCCCAACGGCAAAAGCGCGGGTCTGACGCTCCGATGCCGCCCATCCGACGGCTATGAGCGGCGCGTGTCCAACACGTTGATGGTGCTTTCCAGCGCGAAGGCGACCGGCGAATTTGACCATGCGGTTCTGATGCCGAACAACGAAATATATACGCCGGGCAGCACGGTCGCATTTAAGGCGAGCGGCGTGGACGGCGGTGGTTTCCCGATGGATATCCCGGCGGGAGCTTCGTGGTCTCTGACAGAGGGCGTGGCGCTTGGCTCCATCAACGCACAGACGGGCGTTTTTACCGCGAACGAAGGCGCTGAGGGCACGGTCTCGGCAGCCCTGACGGTAAACGGTGCAGTTGCCGGAACGACGCAAATTGAACTGCACTGGCCAGATACGCTCGGCTTTACGAACAACAGCGTCTCGCTCGATTTCGGCAAGACGAGCGATATGACCTTCAAGCCGACGTGGAACGGGCGCGAGGTGCGGTATAAGGATGGGGACTTTGTCTGGTCGCTCGACGAGTCCGAAGAGATCAGCTATAAATACACGGCGCTGGTCGAAGAAAAGGGCTATGGCTTCTCGAAAAAATGGAGCGGAGGTAAGCCCTTCAAGTGGACAGGTCCGAATCTGGATCAGGAAAAAACACCGTGGGGCGTTGCACCCAAAATTTTCATGTCTCTGACCGGTAACATCGGCGAAACGCAGATGATCGAATGGGGCGCTGGCGACGGAAGCACCTATCAAACCTATTTCACCGAGAAAAGCGCAAGCTATCAGGTCGGTGCGGACGGAACGATCACTGTGCAAGAGCTTTTGACACACGATAAGGCTGAAAAGCTGACAGACGATGGCTGGAAAGAATGCACTGAGGACGAAAACACAAAGCTGGTGCATCTGGAGCATACATTCACCATCGGTCAGTTTGAGAATAATCAATTCGTTGCAGACAAGAAAAACTCTCTTCGTGCAATGGCACAGGTTGTGCTGAAGGCTAACCCGTCTGTTTCCGGCTCAATCGAATTGGTAGTAGGTCTGGAACCGCTGGTGCTCTTTGACTTTGAAGCACTTGACGCATCGACATCCATTGAGAACTACTGGAATACCTACGTAGAACCAGGTTCTGACAACCATGAGGCAAATAATGGTCACGGCGGGCAATTGAGCGCGGATGAAATTCAGAAATATCGTCTGTGGGTTCGCTCCGGAGCAGGCAGAGTCGGAGCCAACTATGCAGGATCCGGCGTGGTGACCGGGAAGGAAAACGGCGTGCGCTTTGGCGAGGGTGCGTATAAGCTGGCGTATGACTTCAACCAGGTGAGCGCTACAGCACCCATTGCCGCAGATTTCGGCTATTCCTGTGACCTGCTGGTCAATATGCAGCAGCCGACCAAGATCGGTATGTGGGTCAACGTTCCGGCAGCGCGCAAGAATGACGATTCCATCTTGAAGGTCATCTCCGCCGGTGGTGCAAACAGCACAGTGGATGGGAACGGCTACAATAAGCTGAACGCGAACGGCACATTTACCTTTGTCGAAGGTAAGATACCGTCGTGCGTGACGATGTATTCGCAGTATTACGGTTCTGCTGTGGATGAGAAAGGCAACACTGTCATTCTCAGCACACTGAGCGACATGGCAGGGCGCGGCTGGATTTGGGTGGAAGCCGATATTTCCAGTATGCAGATGCCGATCGACCTTTATCGCGGCTATGCGGTGCATCTTGTTTCGCCGCAGAATGCCGGTAAGCTCACAGAAGGCAGCACGACGAAGGATGCCTGCAAAGACGCATACATTCTGATCGACAATATCCAGTTCATCTACGGCACCAACACGAACGACATCAACAACCCCACCATCGAGTCGGTGACGGAGACGACGACCAATACGGTGCTCTATGACGGGCAGGAGCCGGAGGTGACCGGGAGCTCGCTGAACTTCACAGTCAACTACTCCGACAGCGAAGCGACCGACAAATATGCCAGCGGCATCGATACGGCTTCGACGCGCGTCTACATTGACGGCGTCAACCAAACGGCAAACGCTGAGATCAATACGGGCTCGCTCTATCTGCGCAATCTGAACCTGCGCAACGGCGAGCATTCGCTGACGGTCTATCTCAAGGATCTGTACGGCAACGAGACGAACACGACATATTACTTCCGCGTGGCCGACCCGGAGGGTACGGAGGCTGGCATTGCCGTTGTGCCGCAGCAGGCAGCGCCAGAGATCGGCAAAGAATTTGCGCTCTATGTGGTCAACGTGACCAACGAGATGGTCTCCAGTGCCGACTTGGAGATCGAGTTCCCCGCCAGCTATCTGGCTGCCGGTGTTACGGTGGAGGCTGCGAGCGGCTATACGGCTTCGCTCGGTACAGTTTCTGGCAATCGTGTTCCGGTCCACATTGAGGCTTCTCCCATTGCAACTCAGATGGCGCGCACGGTGCAGGAGTATGACCATGAAATGGCGTGTCTGGTGCTGACGATCCCGGAGAGCGCCGCCTCGGACAAGTATTTTGAGTATTCCATCGCGCAGGCGACGTATCAGATGCCGTCCGGGCGCAATACCTTCGTCGGGAGCGCACAGCGGGTGATACTGGAGACGGCGTGCGAGCTGCACGTCGATCGAACGCTCCTCGTTGGCACGAAGACGACGCTGCGCGTCACGGACCGAAGCGGCGAGCCGCAGGCACGCGCCAGCATTTACGCAGGCGAGACCCTCCTCGGCAAGACTGGTCCGGACGGAACACTCAAATATACGTTTACAACGACGGGTCTGCAAACGCTCCACGCGGTATCCTCCGCCGGACGCTCACAGAACGCAAGCGCCGTGGTCTGCGACAAGCCGTATGTAAACGGAGGTTTACCGTTTGGCGTGCAGAATAACGCCGTGGCGGGCGCATCCACCGCTCAGAGCATCACCTGGCTGAGCAGCATTGACGGCTCGGCAGAAAAAGCGCTCGTCCGCTATGCGGAAAAAGCAGACATGACGGGCGCGATGGAATTTACCGGAACGTCCAAAATTCAGTTCTTCGTGGAAAGCACATCTGGCAATGCGCTTCGCTGCAATATCGCACGGCTGAGCGGCTTGAGTTCCGGAACGACCTATTATTATCAGGTCGGCGACGGCACGACGTGGTCTGAAGTCTTCCATTTTACTACGGCGGACCCCACGGAGCAGACGACGAATTTCTTCATCCTCGGCGATATTCAGACGAGCAGTACTGCCAATCTGGAACGCGCGCTGCAGGAGCTGCGCGCGGGCAGCTATGACTTCGGCATCCAGACCGGCGACGCAATCGACGATGTCACCAAGTTTGAAAACTGGCAGAGCTTCTTTACCGTGGTCAATCAGGAAAAGCTGAACGGCACGGCGCTGGTCCATGCGCTTGGCAACCACGAATATATGGGCGACAGCGACGGCGAGGTTTCCGGCAACATCTTTGACCTGCCGCAGAGCGAACCGAACCTCTGGTATGCGGTGGAATACGGTGATGTCTGCGTCGTGGTGGTCAACCACCAGAGCGAGGGCGTGCCGAACGGCAGTCTCGTCGACGCGACCGCGGAGATCGCAGAGAAGCTGAAGACGGATTGCAGCTGGAAGGTACTGGTCACGCATATGCCGGTCTATGGCACGGAGGGTGTTCTGCCCGAGGCGTCCATAAAGGCGATCGCGGCGAATCTGGAAAAGGCGGGCATCGACTTCGTGTTCAGCGGCGACGATAACTCGTATACGAGAACCTATCCGATGATTGGCAACGTGAAGCAGCCGGAGAACAGCTCCAAGGGCATTGTCTATTACATCTGCGGCGACCTGTCCGGCAAGACTGCGACCTGCACGCGACTGGACTGCCACGCGAAGGTCATCGAGCGCACGGAGTATCAGGGACTGTATATGACCGCCGAGGCAACGCGGGAGTCCATGACGATCCGCGCCTACAAGTACGACGGCACCCTGCTCGATACCTATACCAAGAAGCGCACGGACTGCGAGCTTGGAAGACATACCTTCAATTCCACGAGCCTGTACGATATGCACAATGGCACGATCACCTGCGCCCGGTGCGCAGCGCCTGTCGATGCGGCGATCACGGATTATAACGGTGTGCTGGCAACGACGGACGGAAAGCATACCATCCTAGCGGACGGCAAGTTGAAGAAAGACGAATTTTCGAGCTTCGGCGAGGAGAACTATCACTCCTGCGCGGACGGCTATGCCTACGTGACCGTGCGTACGGATGAGCGAACCTGCATTAAGGGCGGCCGCACGACTGACACGTGCCCCGCGTGCGACGCGAAGAACGTAAGCCAGTTCCTCTACCCGCTTGGTCACGAATGGGACAACAACCATGTGTGCAGCAAGTGCGGTTATGTGGGTATCAACATTGCGAGCGACGCGGTTGTGTTTAAGTTCAGAACACCGGAAAACCCGCGCGATCTGGATCCAATCCCGAAATATGCATATCTGCCCGGCGGCGTCCGCCCAAGCAGCTTCGGAAAGCACGGCAATTATGTTCTGACGAGCTCGAACGACGCCGGTGTCGGCAGTGACGGCATCATGAAGGACCTCTATGTGCAATGGCCGAACAATAAGGACATCGGCACGGCAAAGATCGTCTACGAGGGCAAGGGCAATTACTATGGGACGGTCGAGCTGACGTATGTGATCATCCCAGCGCGTGTTGAGAATCTCAACGTGACGGAGATCACGGAAATGACGGCAAAGCTGACGTGGTCCGCCGCGCCTGGCGCAACGTATTACAAGATCTATTCCTGCAATAAGAGCGGGGGAGACAGCAAAATGCTCGGCACGACCGACCGATGCGAATTTGCGCTGACCGGGCTTGTGCCGGACGAAACGACCTATTATTTCGTCGAGAGCTGCGCGAAAGCGTCCGCAGAAAACAATAAGGAATACAGCAGCGGGAAATCCCCGGTTTGCACCGTCAGTGCGCTGCCGTTGTCGGCTGACGTAACGGCAATGACCGCGACGGTCGACGGTGTGCAGATCCCGGCGGTCCATGTGGACGGCGCGAATTACCTGTTCCTGCCCGCCTCGGCGGAGCTTACGAGCCTGAGTGTCACATTCACGCGCTCGTCTGATGCCGGAGATCTGGTGCTCACCGGCGATCTGAGCAGCCAGACCGTGTCGGACGCCGAGCCGTTGAACGTTTCGGCGCTGGCATCTCTGACGGACGGCGCGCGGACTCTCACCGCGAAGGTCGGCAACGGCGCAGCCTTTACCGTCCGCGTCATGCAGGCGACAAAACTGCCGACCGTTTATCTGACAAGCACGGACGCGAGCGCGGAGGATCGCGCCTACATTGATGCGAGCAAGGCGCACAGCACAGCCGCAGCGCTCAGGATGATCGGAGCGGACGGAAGCGAGATCAGCGCGGCAAGCATCATGGAGCTCAAGGCGCGCGGTAATTCCACTTTCACCTACGCACAGAAGAAGTCCTATCAGATCAAGCTGGAAACGGCAGCCGATCTGCTGCAAACCGGCGAAAACGTGAAGACGTGGGTCCTGCTCGCGAACTACTTTGACGCGACCCTGATGCACGACAAGCTCTTTAAGGACCTGGCGGCCGGTTTGCAGATGCCCTACACGGCAAGCTGCGGCTGGGTGAACCTGTACTACGACGGCGAATACCGCGGCGTGTATCTGCTGAGCGAGAAGAACGCCGTCAAGTCGACCGGTGTTGCGATCTCTGACATGGAAGCGGCGTATGAGGCGCTGAATCCGGACTATGGCAAGGATATGCGGACCGAAAGCGGCGAAAATGCCTACGGCATGACGTATTTCTATACGAAGGACCTTACAGAGCCGGAGAATCTCACGGGCGGTTATCTGCTGGAGCTGAATCATGATAAGCCCGACGAGGTCAGCGGATTTATCACCCGCAGGGGCAAGGGCATGAACGTCAAGAGCCCCGAATGGTGCGGCGACGCGGCCATGCGGTACATCAGCGAATACTATCAGGCATTTGAAGACGCGGTCTATGCTGTGGACGAGAACGGCAATTACACCGGCGTCAACGCAGAGGGCAAGCATTATTACGACTATGTCGACCGGGATTCCCTTGTGAAGATTTTCCTGATGCAGGAGCTTGCACTGAACCCAGATGGCTTCGTTTCCTCGCTGTATTTCTACAAGGATGCCGACGATATCATGTATGCAGGCCCCATCTGGGATCAGGACATGACGCTCGGTACGGGTTGGACGAAGCAGATCAGCCCGGAGACCACGGACTATCACTATCTGGCACAGGCGCTGATCCAGATACCGGATTTCCGCGCGGCGGTTCTTCGCTGCTACACGAAAACCTTCGCGCCGCTGGCAAAGGATCTGATTGCGGAAAACGGAATGGTCGATGAGTACTCCGCTTTCTTGGCGAAGAGCGCAGAGATGAACTTCGTCCTCTGGCCGTATATCCGCGTCGGCGAGCCGGACAATGCCGGACATATCTGGCAGAACGCGACCTACACGTCCGTCCTGGCCGACATGCGCAGCTGGCTCATAAGGCGCATCGCCTATCTGGACAGCACCTTCGCAGAGCCGGAGTTTGAACCGGGCGATGTGAACATGGACGGCACCGTAGACACATCCGACGCGGTACTGATTCTTCGCTATGCGCTTGGATACGAGGACGAGGGCTTCAACGTTCTCTATGGCGACCTCAACGGCGACGGCCTTGTGGATACCTCGGATGCGGTGCTGGCGCTTCGCCGTGCGCTCGGCTATACGGATTGAGAAGGCGCACGCTTTCTCCTGAACTCCGGTTTGCCTGCATCCCGCGTGATGGCGGGATGCAGGTGGAGATAGATCGAAACAACAGAAAGGACTTGATGAAATGAAAAGAACGCGTATGCTGAGTATTCTGCTTGCGGTTCTGCTGGTGTTTTTGTTTTCTGCCGCCGTGCTGGCAGCAGAGCCGATGACAGTCACCGTGGAAACTAAGGCGGATGCGGTACAGGTTGGCGATGAGGTGTCGTTGGCTGTAAGCATTGCAGGAAACCCCGGCTTTACAAACTACCAATGGACGCTCGAATACGACGCGGATTCGCTGGAAGTGAAGAAGGTCGAAAATAAGCTGAACGGCCTCTTCGATACCCGCGAGGAGGCAGGAACGGTATTCCTTGGTCTTGTGAATTCGCAGCCGGTCTCGGAAGACGGAACGGCTCTTGTCGTGACGTTCCTCGTAAAGCAGGACGCGGCAGATGGGCTGTCTGAGGTGAAGATCAGCAGCAAGAAGTTGTCAAATGTTCCTGAAAAGGTCGAAGCGATCGATGCGCAGTACATTGCGGGCGGCGTAACCATCGCTTCCACGACTGGTGGCTCCACAACTGGCGGTTCGACGACTGGCGGTTCGACGACTGGCGGTTCGACGACTGGCGGTTCGACGACTGGCGGCTCCACCACTGGCGGTTCCACGACCGGTGGCTCGACTACAGGTGGTTCTACGACTGGTGGTTCCACAACTGGCGGTTCGACAACGGGTGGCTCAACGACCGGCGGTTCGACGACTGGCGGCTCGACGACTGGTGGCTCTACGACAGGCGGCTCGACGACCGGCGGTTCCACCACGGGCGGCTCTACGACAGGCGGCTCGACGACGGGCGGCTCGACGACGGGCGGTTCCACAACCGGTGGCTCGACGACGGGCGGTTCGACGACGGGCGGTTCCACAACGGGTGGCTCTACGACGGGCGGCTCTACGACGGGTTCGGAGCATATGGTTGAGCTGGTCGGCGGGAACAGCAGTGCGACCTACAAGGTTACCGGCAACACGCTGAATGTGCAGAACGACGCGGCGTGTGTGGTGCTTTACACCATCGACAACGGCGAAACCTACACGAAGCTCGCTGCCACTGCGAACGAAGCAGGCGGCTATGACTTCGACCTTACGAATGTTCCTGCGAACGCGGTCATCAAGATCGCCATCCAGGGCGACTTTAACATGGATGGCTCTGTAGATGCATTGGACGCGGTGATGGTTAACCGAGCAGCCGCCGGACTGCTGCCGCACAACGAACTGCAGAGTCAGATTGGACACGTTGGCGGAAGCGACGCTCTGGATGGATTGGATGCATTGCTGATCAATCGTTCAGCCGCAGGTAAGTATACAATTGCTTGGTAAAGGAGAAAACATGAAAACATCGATGAAAAAATTAGGGACTGTCCTGCTGACAGTAGCTCTGCTCATTTCAGCGTTAGGCGGTTTTGTTTATGCAGCAGATGGAAACTATGTTTCGCTGCATGTTGAGAAAACAAGCGACACAGAAGTCACAGTAACTGTAAAAACGATTCAGCCGATTGATGACATTCTGAGCTTAAATGCAAAATTTACGGTTCCGGATGGCTTTTCTTTCAAAAGCATGACCTCTGTGCTGACCACGCTCGGAACGCTTGCGGAGAGCAGCACGCCATCCTGGATGACGAGTAAGCTGGAGGGCAGTGACAACATTGCTGCAAATGAGAACCTGTATACGGTCGTTTTTGAAAAGAGCGACGCAATTGCGGCGGGTACGTATACATTTGGTTTTGAGGTAACAAGCGCCGGTACGGGAGCATATACGCAGCACGCGATCAAAGGCGAGAATGTCACCGAAACCCTTACGATTGCCCCCACGGTGGAAAGCATTTCTCTGAATCAAGAGGCGATCAGCATGGTCGTCGGCGATGAGGAAACCATGACCGCTACGGTTGAGCCCGAGGGTGCGGCGGATAAGGTGGAATGGACAAGCTCTGACGAGGATGTTGTGACCGTCGACGAAAACGGTAAGATTACCGCTGTCGGTGAGGGTACCGCGACCATCACTGCGACTGCCGGCGGCAAAACCGCGACTTGCACCGTGACCGTCACCGCAAAGCCTGTTCCCGTTACCGGCATTTCGCTGGATGACGTAGAGGTTTCGGTTGGACGCACTATTCAGCTCAAGCCGAAATTTACCCCTGCAGACACAACGCAGCGCGGTGTGACATGGGAAAGCTCCGACGAGACCATCGCGACGGTTGATAAAAACGGCCGTGTCAAGGGCCTTGCAGAAGGTGAGGTAAGCATCACTGTCACCAGCACCGAAAACGTTGACATCACTGCGACCTGCACTGTTACCGTCACGCCCGCCAAGGACAATGACGATGCCATCCTCGTTGGCGGTGTAATCATCTCCGGTATCGGCGGCGACGATCTGCCGTTTACCGATGTTTCATTCCGCAACTATTTATTGATGTGTGATAAAGAAGCAATAGAAGTGTAAAAAATTTTGCCGTTCCTATCCGGCACTTGCGCATTGTGTCGGATAGGTCGGGCGGTTATTCGGGCAAGTCCACCTTGCCAACAAAAGAATAATAAATCTCAATGTCCTGTCTGCGGGTCTTGTTCTCGTCATAGCTGCACTCATGCACAACAATTTTCTCTACAAACTCCCGCAGCAGAGTAGGGGTAAGTTCTTCAAAGCTGGTATGCCGCCGGACAACATTCATAAACTTTTCTGCGTTCACGGTGGCTTCCTGTGCTTTGGAAAGCTCCGCTTGGATAGCGGCGGCTCTTTCTTTCAGTTCCCGTTGCTCTGCTTCATAGTCTGCCGACAGCTCTGTGAAACGCTCGTCTGATATGCGCCCGGTCACGCTGTCCTCATACAGCCGCTTGAAGATAGCGGATAACTCGGCTATGCGTTTCTCGGCGGCTTCCAGTTCCTTTTTCTTGGCGGCGTTCCTGCGCTTGCCCCCGTCCTCGTTCTGCTCAATCAAGAGCTTCATAAACCGGGCTTCATGCTTTGCCGCATAGCTTGTCACTTTCCGCAGATTGGAGAGTACACCGGCGGTCAAGAGGTCGGTGCGGATAAAGTGCGCCGTACAGTCATGGGTGCGTTTCTTGTAGTTGCCGCAGATATAACAGTCCTGCTTGCGCTTGTCTGTCTGGTATCGCTGCTGATACATGACGCTGCCGCAGTCCGCACAGAACAGTATGCCGGAGAACAAGCCCACTTCATCATAGCGGTTGGGGCGTTTGCGCTGCTTGCGAAGCTCCTGCACCCGTTCCCATGTTTGCGTGTCTATGATAGGCTCGTGGTGGTTCTCGAAAATCACTTGCTTTTCCGGGGAATTTTCTACACTGTGCTTGACTTTGTAAGAAAGTTTTTCTGTCTTGAAGTTTACCAGACAGCCCGTGTATTCCCGGTTTTCAAGGATATGCACAACGGTATTGGTCGCCCACTTGCACTCATAGCCGGGGTGGTAGCGGCGGGTGCTGCCCGTCCTGCGGTATTCCAGCGTTCCCGGCGTGGGGATTTGCTGCTCTGTGAGCATACGGGCTATCTTGGTCGGACCATTCCCGGCAAGGCAGAAATTGTATATCTGCTTGACTACGGGTGCAGCTTCCTCGTCAATGATGAAATTTTCGTCCTCGTCCATGAGGTAGCCATACACAGGCTTGCTTGTGATAGGCTTGCCACTCATGCCTTTTGAGCGTTTCACTGCTTTGATTTTCTTGCTCGTATCTCTCACCAGCCATTCGTTAAAGATATTCCGCAGCGGGGCAAAATCATTGTCGCCCTGTGCGCTGTCCACTCCGTCATTGATAGCGATGAAGCGGACACCTTTCTGTGGGAAAATCATTTCCGTGTACATTCCCACTTGCAGGTAGTTTCGCCCTAACCTCGACATATCCTTTACGATAACTGTCCCGACTTTTCCGGCTTCAATGTCCGCAAGCATGGCTTGAAAACCGGGTCTTTGAAAGTTCGCACCAGAATAACCGTCGTCCGTGTACCAGCGCAGATTGGAAAAGCCGTTCTGCTTTGCATAGGTTTCAAGGATACGCTTCTGATTGGAAATGGAATTGCTCTCGCCTTGCAGCTCGTCCTCATGGGAAAGTCTTGGGTAAAGGGCGGTAATTGGTTGTTGGTTGGTCTGTCTTAACATAAAATCCTCCGTTTCCGACAGCCAGCCCCACTATTCCGTACCTTGATTGTACCACATGGGGCGGCTGTCTGTATAGCGGCAAAAGCGTCAAATCTGCTTCTTTATGGTCGGTCAAATCGCCGTTTTTTGTGTAGCAGCTTCCGCTTCCAGCACTTTCATCATCTTGTCGGCTGCGGTGTCGGTTGCGCCCTGCTTGAAGAAGCCGGAAACGGTAAGGACGGAGTTGCCCATGCGGATTTCCGTTACACAGTCCGGGCGGCGGTCTGTTTTGGTGGTGCTTGTCTGTTTGGTTTCTGTCATAGGCTCTCCTTTCGCTGCTTCATCAGTTGCTTTAATCGTTCCAGCTTTTCCTGTGCGGTTTCCTTTCGGAAGTTGCTACCCGTGAAGCGGACGGGGGCGCACATGGAAGTCAGCCTGTCATAGATACGGGCGTGGGGCGTGTCCTGCGGGTGCTGCAATTCCTCCAGCGTGAGGTTGGTCGTGGCGATCAGCGGCTTGCCGCTTCGGTAACGGCTGTCAATCACGCTATAAACCTGTTCCAGCCCGTATTCTGTCCCTCGCTCCATACCGAAATCATCAAGTATCAGCAGGGGGTAGCTGCAAAGGCGGGAAATATACTCATTCCTGCCCTCAAAGCTGGCGGCAAGGTCATTGAGTATTGTTGCAAAGTTTGTCATGCAGACGGCAACCTCTTTTTCCATAAGGGCGTTGGCGATACAGGCGGCAAGGTAGCTTTTTCCTGTCCCCACGCCGCCCCAGAACAGGTAGCCGATATTTTCAGCCTGCATGGTTTCCCAGCTCTCCACATAAAAACGGGCGGTTGCGGTCTGCGGGTTTCTGCCGTTGTCATGCTCAAATGTCCAGTTCCGCATAGCAGGGTCGGTAAAGCCCCGGCGTTTCAAGTCCTCCACTGTTTCAAGGTGCTTCTGTCGGCTTTCAGCGGCTTCCCGTTTTTCACGGGCTGCCCGCTGGCAGTCGCACTCTGTCGGGTGTCGGTCATGCCCTAACCATTGGGCGGTTTCTTTTGAAAAATAGGCTTCTTTGGGCGTATGGCACTTGCCGCAGTATAAAAGCCCGTCCTCGCCTGTGTAGTCCTCCGCTTCGGCGGTAGTGGCTGTAATGTCCGTAATCATAGCTTCAATCCCGTTTCTCATAAGCTCTCGCCCTCCTTGCATGAATAATCGGGTATGCCTTTTTTCGGCGGTTTCTTGGCTTCGTCCTCCTGCGCCCACTTGTATATCGTGGCTGCATGGCTGCGGTATTTCGTTCCTTTGGACGCTATATGAGTAGATAAGCGGTCAATATAATACTCCCATTTGTCGGGCAGTTCCGCTTTCAGCTCGTCCAGTTCCGTATCGGAAAGAAAAACATTGTTGTATCTGCCATAGCTGCGGGCGGGGGCTTGTCCCGTTTCTAACTCTCTCTCTTTTTCTATCTCTATATCTATCTCTTTCTTTATCTCTATCTCTGGTGGACGAATGTCGGACAAATGTCCACCTTTTGTCCGGGGCGGTAAAAGTGCCTTGTTTTCCAGCCTTGCAGCCCGTTTTCTTTCGGCTTCGGTAGAGGATTGTCCTATCATCAGTTCAATATCGGTCATATAAAAAGTCCCGCTGTCAAGCTGCTCCACAAGCCCCAACTGCCGGAAAATCTCTAAAGCCCTCTCAACTGTCCCTATCTGGTGGCGGGTCAGTGTCGCTATCATCTGCGCTGTGTAGGGGATATGCTCGTCAAGCTGCAATTTCCCGCCGTTTTTCAGCGATTTTAAGTACAGCTTCAAGAGGATATTGGAATATAAAATCCCGTCTTTCATATCTTCCAGCAGCACAATGGAGTCGCTGTCAAAAAAGTTCTCTTTCAGCTTGAGGTAGTAATACTTGCGGTTATCTGCCATTGTCCCTGTCCTCCTTTTTCCGGCGTTTGGAGTAGTAGTGGGGGCAGAGTATGATAATCGCCCGGAAGCTCTGCTTGCAGCTATGGGTACAGCCCCGGCAGAGGTCGTTGTATGTGATACGGTCGCAGGTGGTATTCCCGACTTTTACTTGCCGCAGGAAAAAAGACCATTCCAGCCGCCGTTTCTTGCTCATTCTTGGCATGGGTGCGCTCCTTTCTGCCGTTTCCGCTGGTGTGGCGGTATCGGCGGTAATTCTGTATCATCTCGGTATCATTTTCGGGGTTTTTCTGCCCTGTAAGCCCGTTAAAAAATCCTTTGGTATTGCGGATAGGGTACGGGGCAGCCCCCTTGTTCTGTATGGGTTCGGGTACATTTTGGGGCGGTTTTTATCGCTCCTGTTCCTGCTTTTTCACAGGCTTGCGCTCCCGGCGTAAAATCTGGTCGATATTGCCCTTGACCGTCTGTAAGCGGCGGTATTCCTCCCGTTTTGCCCGGTAATCGTTGTAACCGCTGTTTTTCTCTTTGATAAGGGTTTCAATCTCTGCTTGCAGGGCTTTATAGCTCGGCAGCTTGGAAATGCCGTTCTCCCTAAAATAACGGGCGGCTGCGTCTGCTATGATAAAGTCGCTTTCGTGCTTCTGTCGGTAGGCTGCTTTTGCTTTGGTGTTTTTCTGCTGTTTCAGCCCGTCCCGGACAGGGCGGGTCTTGGAATAGGCAAGCACCTGCCGTTGCAGCTCCTTTTTCCCGTTCAGCGTCTTTTCCACCTGCTTCAGCTCTGTAAGGCTTTCCTGCATGGCGGCATAGGCGGCAGAACAGGCTTCGTCCAGTTCCTCCGGGGAAGAAAAGCCGTACTGCTGATAGGCGGTAACGGTAGCCGCCATTTGCTTTAGATTGTGCTTTGCCGCCCAGCGGTCATAGCCTACTCCCTTGCCCTCAGCTCGCTTGGCTTCCCGGTCAACCATGCGCTGCAAGGTGTTGTCTGCCGGGGTGGTTTTTGCGGCTTTTTCCTCCCGCAAGCGTTCCTTTTGGGTGTGTGGGTATTCGGGTATGGGTGTGGTCTTTTCGGCGGCTCTGCGGGCGTTCTGTGTAAGCAGGGCAAGGACAGTAGCCTTGTCAAAATCGTCCCCCAGCTTCCGGGCTGTGATAGGCTTTGTCCTGTCCGGCGTGAGGTAGGAAAGCCGCCCCCGGCTCTCCTTGACGGTCACACCCTCCCGCAGCAAAAGGGAAGAAAACTCGTCAAAGCTGCCAGCTTGGGAAAGTGCCTGCCGTATCGTCCGGCGCAGCTTCGCCTTGTCCGTTTCAAACTTGGTGGGCTTGGTCGGCTGTCCGGCGGCTTCTCTGACAGCATTCTCTTTATCAAGGGCAAGCTGCCCTTTCTTTGCCGCCCAGTATTCCCGTTCGGTTATCCGTTCCTTGCTGCCGTTCAAGAGGTCGATTTGGTAAAGCCCCTCCCGGTGGCACATCTCCATGACTTCACTCTTGAAATATTCCATAGCGGCATTGGTGCAGCGGTGCTTGCAGCCCTCCCGTGTGTCGGCTGGTCTGTCCATGTAGGGCAGAAGCGGGACTTCATAAATCCGCAGGGAGTTGATGACGATATGCACATGGATATTGCCGCTGTGGTTATGCCCGTCCGGGTGGGTGCATACAAGGGCTTGGTGTCCGGGGAAATGTGCCTTGCAGAACTGCTCGCCCAGCTCCTGCGCCCGGTCTACGGTCAAGCCGTTGTCTGTCCCGTCCCGTGGGTCAAAGCTGATGATATAGTGGTGGCTTTTCACATCTTCCCGTTTTTGGTTTTTCTCATAGCGGAGATTGGCTCGCATACAGGCAACGGCGAAATCCCCGTCCCCGCAGTTGAGGGAAGAAATGCGGTAATCCTCCCTCGGTATCAGCCGCCCGTTTTCATCAAGGGTGGGCTTCATGGTAAACTCGTCATGCTCAAATGTGAGATAGGCTTCCGCTGCGCCATAGTCGGCATTTTTAGAGCTGATATGTTTGAATGTTGCCAACAGCGTCACCCACTTTCTGCAAGACTTCAAACTTTAGGGCAGCAAGGTCGGAAACCGCCGCCCGTACTTCCCCGGCAAGCTGCGGATAGGGACTGTGCCACTCGTTCAGCGTCCGGGCTATCTGGTTTAAGTTGCCGCCTATTTTTCCGTATTCGGCGGTCAGCTTCCCGACAGCGGCAAGCAGCTCGTCGTTGACGGGGGAAACGGTTATGATGGGGCGTATGGTTGCCCCGGTTATGGCTTGCCGGATAAACTCGGCTTGGCTCATGTTGTAGGCAGAAAGCCTTTCCGCAAACTCGGCGTATTCTTCCTCGGTCATGCGTGTCTTGACTACCCGGCTGCGGTGCGGCGTGTTGTATCGTTTTCGCATGGTAAAACCTCCTTTCTGTGCGTGGTGTCCTCTCACTAATAGGAGAAAAACGGGGTGTGAAGCGGAACTGTTTTTGAAAAATCCGAAAAAATATTTTGAGGGATTTTTAAGCGGCGCAAGCCGCATAAGCAGGGTTTGGGGAAGGCACTCCCCAACAAGATTCCCGCAGGGGCAAAATGAGCGAAAAGCGAATTTTGGTACTGCGGTAGAATCTTGCTCTAAAAAAGTGATGCTTTCGGCTGCGTCTGCCAATACTACAATTCCGGCGGGGCGTTTTGGCTTCTCCGGCTTCCAATAACAAAGCGATTAAAGCGGCGGTTTCTGCCCGCTTTTCACTAACAAGACAAATCAAAATGGCTTTTCTGCCCGCTATTTCCCTCCACGGAGAAGAAAAATTTTTGCCAACTCTATGGACGGCATTTTGTGAAATATCTTCCCTCACTACCTTCAACACGGGGCAAGGCAAAATGGACGGAGATTTTCAGATGTTTTTTGATTTCCTTTCCCTTTTCGCTGGGTAATACAGGGTTTTTCCGAAAACGCCGAATGAAACAGGAATTTTTCTCTGGTTTGCTTCGCATAGGTAATGCAGAAAAGGCGATTCCGGCAACCGCAAGGCGCAAAAAAAGCAGGAAACCTTTAGCTGATTTCCTGCTCGGTGTGCCGCTGCATGGCGGCGGTTATTCAGTTGTGGGGTTATCGGTCAAGCCGGAATTTAGATAGGCTTTCTATCAGTTTCGTCTTGATGTAGTCCTCCATATCCACGTTGTAATGCCCGTAAATGTGGGAGTAATAGCGGATATATCCGGCATAATGGGCAAGGACGGCGTTGACCGCTTCCGGCTCTCCGTTGGTAGCCTGTATGATTGTTTCATAGGGGAGAAGTCTGCTCATGGGCTAACACCTCCATTTCCTCCCGCAGTCGGCACAAGTCAAGGTAAATGTGCCGTCCGGCTGTGCTGCGTGTCCGTCCGTACCGCTTGCCGATTTCCGCATGGGTTAGATGTTCAAAGAAGTACAGGAAGATGATTTCCTGCTCTGTTTCCGGCAGAGAGGACAGGGCGGCGGCAAGATCTGTATTGCTCAACATGACAGTCTGACCGCAGACTGTGAACGGGTATTCCTCGCTTGACGGCGGCTGTGCAAAGTATTCATCGGTGGCAGCAAACGGCATGAACTTTTCTTCGGACAAATATTCAAGGGAGATTTCCCGCTTCCACTTTGAATACAGCTTGCGAGCTGCGTCAATGGACGCATGGCGAATAACAATCCTGCAAAAAGCATTATGTGTGTATTGGGTATGCTCTTGGTATTCTTCAAATTCGGTCATGGAAAATCCCCCTTTCTGAATAATGTGAGGGGCGGCAGCATTCCTTGCTGTCGCCCCTTGATTGCCTACCAGCAAAGGCGGGCGGGGCTGTCAACGGCGGCGCACTATGCGCCGTTCATCTTGACCGTTGACTGGCTCGGCTGGCTTTGCTACTTGATAGTTACTTGTTTTTAAATGGTGCGATTAATAAGACTATCGCAGCTACAAGATAAACAGCGTACAGAGAATAAGTTACGGTGTTACTCCATGGGAAACTCATTTCGGGATGTCCAAGTGCTACGGCAACAAAGACAACAGCGACTGCCAACATGATTCCTCCGACGATTCTTGATACTTTCTTGCTCATAGTTCAATCTCCTTTCAAATCTGTGGTATGTTCCAATTTGCGTTTGGAATGCCAAGTGTAGATAAGCCATGCAAGCGATAATGCCGTTGCAATTACATACAGTCCAGTCCAGTCCATAAAGAACCTGAGTCCATAAAAGGGAATTGAGGAAAAAACACTGAGTATTCCAGTGATAAATCCCCCGATATGCAGCGCCCGTGCAATCAGTCCGGCAGCGGCAGAAACAAAGGTAATACAGCTAATCGCAAATGAAACCTTGATAAGTGGTACATATCCCCTTGACCGAACGGAGAAAACACTCCAGAAGATTACATAGAGGATGGTAACAATCAGGTTTGATATGTCTGCTCTTCCACCCATCCAAGCGCCGCCTGCGTTAATCACGAAACAACTTATGACAGCAGCCAAAGCAAGGATGATAGCAAGAACGCTTTTCTTTGCATGACGAAATATTTTCCGGCTGTCAAACTCCGGAGTTTGCAATGCAGAACAAATATCTGAACTCATTTCCTCATATAGCTTTTTGCAGCTTTCGCAAGACTGCAAGTGACCTTCAATGTCCTCAGTAGTCTGTTTGCTGCAAGCATGGTCTATATAGAGAGGCAACAAGTCCTGAACGATGTAGCACTCAATCTTTTTCATTTTTCTCCCTCCTCTAACTTGGCAGTAATCATAGCTTTGGCTCGATAGTAAGTAACTCGCGCCCAGCTATCGCTTTTTCCGAAAAGCTGGCTGATGCGTTTCAGTGGTATATCTCCCAATGCATGAAGTGTGAAAACTTCTTTATATGGTTCTTCAAGTTCATGCAGATGTTGCAGGATTCTGTCGGCAATGTCTTTGTCTGCTAACTCAGCCGCAATATCTCTGCCGCTATCGTAAAGGTCTATGCTTTCATCAATGGGGACTATTCGTTTGTTCTTTTTCATCCATTCAAGATACAAATTCTTTGCAATCTGGCAGAGCCAAACGGAGATTTTGCTATCGCCACGGAAAGAGCTGATATTCATAATTGCTCGAAACATTGTTTCCTGCGTCAATTCCTCTGATAATGTTTCATCTCGTGATAATGAAAGCAGAAAGCAATATACGGTCTTTCCGTATTCTTGATATATAGCGTCAAAATCACTCACCATCTCACCCCCTTTATAAATAAGATTGCGGAAACAAGCAATCGTTACAAACTTTTTTAGTATTTTAAGTATAGCATAAAGTCGTGAACTCTTCTAATACTGTGTCCCTTTGTTCGGAATAGCAAGGGCGGCTGCCTGTCATATTGTGGTGTTACTTTATCGCACATGAGCATTACTACAATGCTGTGAAGTGGGCTGTCGACAAGGGTATCACCAGCGGCACCAGCCGTTATACCTTCAGCCCGGATGTAGCCTGCACCCGTGCGCAGGTTGTGACGTTCCTGTGGAGAGCGGCTGGAAGCCCTGCACCGATGCTGAACAAGAATCCGTTCACGGACGTTCACACGAGCGATTACTACTATGACGCAGTCCTGTGGGCCGTCCAGAACGGCATCACCAACGGCACGAGCGCCAAGACCTTCAGCCCCGACGCGACCGTCACACGCGCGCAGGTCGTGACCTTCCTCTGGAGAGCGAACGGTCAGCCCGCAGCTGGCAACAGCGGCTTCGTGGATGTCAGCAGCAACGCCTACTATGCCAAGGCTGTTGACTGGGCGTTTGCAAATGGCATCACCACCGGTATGGATTACGGTGCATTTGACCCTGATACCGCGTGCACGCGTGCTCAGATTGTAACGTTCCTTTACCGGGCAAGATAACTTCCTGCGCCTGTTTCTATAGAGCATTAGTTGAAGCAGAATAAGACCCGAAATCAAAGGCGATCCCCACACTGGTCAGTGTGGGGATCGTCCGTTCTAATGGATATTGAGATTTCATTTGTTTGGGGGGAGTACCTATAAAGTATAGCGCGAATATAATTTACATGAGGACGGCTACAACTATAAGTATATTAGTCGCAGTGATCCTATTATTGTCATCAAAAGTAGAAATCCTGAATTGCTGATGGAATCGATTCAGGAGTGAAATCGGCGAGAGAAAATTTTCTGCAAAGAGCCATTGACAAACGTTTGTTCTAGTGCTATCATATGAATCGTGACAGGAAATCCTGCCGGCAACAGAATATTCCGAAGCGCATCATGAAAAAGTAATGAAGGAGCGCTGCGACCGAGAAATGGCCGCAGCGCTCCTTTTGGTGCTCTTTAGGGGAAATGGGGGTGGGATCATAATCCCAAACAACTGAATAGCCAGCAACGCGGATAACACCGCAGGTTGGGAAACGCGCACGGCGCGCGCGACGACCTCGTCGAAGCAAGCTGCGTATCTTTCGCTTCCGTGCAAGCACGAAAGCTCAATCACTACGCTGCTTCTCCTCTCCCCACAAAGCCGTCCGGCTTTGCGGGGTCCCCAAGACGGGCGAGCGAGAGACGCACCGTGGGCAGCCTTGGCAGGCTGCATCATGCCGCCCAATCTGTTTGGACACACAATGTCCGGCCATAGTTGGGGTTCCCACGAAGTAGCTTACTTCGTGGGGAAAGGAGAAACAAACGGAGCGATTGAGCTTTCGCGCTTGCGCGGAAGCGAAAGATACGCAGTTTGTTTTGACGCAAGACAGGCTGCCGTGGCTGGGGTTGAAAGCAGTTAAGACCCCTTCCATGAGCTGTGAGAGCTGCCAAGCTCTGTCCGCGCTGTTCCCCATCGCCGGGGCGCGAGCTGCAAATACGGCGTAAGAAAACCATAGCGACTATACTAGCGAC